>JBHJHM010000125.1:0-7820 GCA_050330865.1 Leptolyngbyaceae cyanobacterium | reverse complement strand
AAGTCTTCATAGCTTACCCCAAGCATGCGTTTGGTTTCTTTTGGATGTGCGTTTATGTACTCAAAGGGACTGGTCATAGCTCAAGAGAAAAGATGCTTCTCTATTGAGTTTGCCGCATAATTTGTTTGTTGGAGATGTCTAGGTCTTGAGCGCGCTAGAACCGGCTGCCCTAGAGCTGTCACTGGAAGCCGCTCGACATCTAGAGCAGGACCGAGCGGAGTTAGACCAGCTATGGCAAAAGCGCCTGGAGCGAGCTGCCTTTGAAGCTGAGCGAGCGGGCCGACACTATCGCTTAGTAGAACCTGAAAATCGGCTTGTTGCTAGACAACTTGCCCAAGAGTGGGAAGCCAAACTAAAAGGGCAGCAACAACTACAAGAAGACTATCAGCGTCTCATTCATGAGCAACCCAAGAACTTATCAGAGGAGGAGTTACGCGCTATTCGAGGACTTGCAGAAAGTCTTCCAAGCCTATGGTCAGCAGAAACAACTACTCAGTCTCAGCGAAAAGAGATTATTCGGCAAGTTATTCAAAAAATTTCAGTGACGGTTCAAGGGAAGAGTGAAAAAGTGGATGTTATGCTTGAGTGGGTTGGGGGTTCAACTTGTCGAGCACAGATTAGACGTCCTGTTTCCAAATGGACTCAGTTGAGCAACTATCCCCAACTTTGTGAGCGCTTAAAGCAGCTTGCCTCGGCAGGTTTGAGTGTTGATGAAATTACTCAACGCTTGAATCAGGAAGGCTTTTATCCACCCAAGCGTCGCCAGACTTTTAATTCAGAAGGAACTCGGGGCTTGATGCAACGTTTGGGATTATTGCCTCCTCGCACGCCTAGAAGTCAGGAGACCTTAGCTCAACATGAGTGGTGGTTGCGCGACCTGGCCGCTACCCTGGCAATGCCGTCAGTGACTTTGTATGACTGGGTACGGCGCGGTTGGGTCAGGGCCAGACAGGAATCTCAATATCCGCATCATTGGATTATTTGGGCGGATGAGGTTGAGGTGAACCGCTTGAGGCAGCATCGTCAGCAACCGGTTGGCCAGATTCTGCGGCAACGTTGGAATCGGGAGGTTCCAGCCATTGCCATCGCCCCAACGGCTCCGTCGCCTTCTCAGTCATAAATTTGGACTATGGAGAATCAGCATGTCTAAACACACACAGCTAGCTAGGCAGCTTCAGCCTGAAAACTCAGATGACTATGGGGGTATTGAGGCTGGCTTATCTCGATATCGAACCTCAACCCGTATTCAAAGAAGGTCTGGAGAGGGGTGGGCTCATCACTGACAATGGCCCAGAATTCCCCATTGACATTGTTGCGACCAAAGGCGATGTGAACCGGACCATACCAATGCTCCTTGTGCAAATAGACGTTATGAAAGCAAAGCGCTTCGCCACGCTGAAAATGGAAGGCTTTGAGCTGAGTCCAGCCTTTGCCTTTGCGCCACACCCAGGTGTCCTTTTTGAGGCGAATGCGATAATGCCAATGCCATTGTTGGCTGAGTGCTCGCATCAGGTCGGTGTGGACAAACCCCCGGTCGGCCAGCAACACCACCTTCACCCCCTGGGGTAGACACGCGGAAGCTTGTTGCAGCACGGCTTGGTAGTCCACCCATGAAACCGACGCACTGGAATGCTCCAGCACCCGCCAGGCGACTGGCAAGGCGCGTCCTCGATAAACCACGGCCAAGCGAATCAGGCAATACTCCTCCCAGAACAACGAGGTATCTAAACTCAGATAGAGGCAATCTTCCGTCCAGTCGGCCAAAGCAGCTTGTATCAGAGGTTTATACAAGCGATGTACATTGATACGTGAATTGTTCAACCAACGGCGCACCCGCCTTTGTTTACTCTGGGCGTAGCGTCCTCGACACAGCAGGTAGCTCAGCCAGCGGGTTAGATTCACCTCCCCGCTATGAATCAGAGCTACCGCTATCCATAGACAGGTGGTCAGATGGGCTTTGTGGCCCCAGGGGCAGGCTTGACCCAGCCAGATGTTCAAGGCATGGTAGAGGCGGGAGTTTTTTTCACAGCGTTCTGATGGTTTTGAGTGGTATCTAATCTTAGAACGCTAGCTCTCATCCTTTCTTTCTTAAAACGCTCTAGTCTTTATCTGACAAGCATTGGATAGAAATAGTTGGCAGTTTTTGTCAGTCAATCAGGTCAGTGTCTTAGTTGCTAATAACAATGACATCATCAAATAATTCACTAAATGAGGTGTTTGCAACAAACACACCTTGACCTTCGCCAAAGTCAACAAAAGTTCCATTTGTTGCTTGGCGAAGTGAATAGTTGAAACTTGAGGTCAATATTTCAAGCGTATCTACACCGTCCTCAAAGTCAGTGATGAGGTCAGCAGCGTCACCCTCTTTATAAACAAAAGTATCAGCACCCGTCCCGCCAATGAGCGTATCATTGATATTGCTAATATCAGCGAGCTGGCCAAAACCGTTATAGACAATGGCAGTTTTATTCAAACTAAAAAAGGGCGATTCCCCGCCGTATACACGGTCATTCTGACGGCCCCCGTTGACGATATCATCACCTAAACCGCCATCGAGAATATCATTACTGCCACCGCCAATGAGGGTGTCATTCCCTTCCTCACCGTTCAAAATATCATTGCCGCGTGCGCCAAAGAGTTGATCATTATCACGGCCCCCCTGAAGTGTATTGTTTCCAATAATCCCGCAAGACTTTACTCCCAATTGCTGGTAAATGGTCCAGTCTCCCCCTCTTTACCAATCATAAGGTCGCGCAAAAGCTTGCTGATTTCAGCCGCATAATAGCTAAAGTGCCACTGTGTCATGCCGTAGAAAAAGGCTAAAAACACCGGCAGTAAGAAGATACCAAACCACCGCAACACAACTCCTAACATAATGGGCAGGGCAAGCAACATCGACAATAGATAGGCCTCGTCAGCATTCCCCAAAGTGATTTTGATATCGAGGTTGGTATGTTCAAAATCATCGCCGCGTTTGATTTGACCTTGAGTCAGGAAACAAAATTGTCGGTTTGCTCTAGGACCGTGCAGTGTGAGATAGGGATAGTTGAATTCTCCCCAATAGCGCCAAGTCAGCTGCAATTGACCACTTAAGATAATATCTTTAGTCAGAGCCGCATTGAGATTCTTACGTGCCTGTGCTACTTCAACAGGCGCCGTTACCGTCGCCTGCCGCTTCAACCCAAGATTCTGCAACACACTTGCCATAAGATCCCCCATTTGTGGTTCGATTAGGACAGTATTCTGATCAAAAAATATGGAAACATCAAAGTTAATTAGTACTAACAAGACTTTGCTTAAAATCACTCTTCCTTCGCCATTACAAGATCTAAAGATTAAGTGTTTTCCAGAAACTGAGAGCCAGACGCTTGAGCAATTTTCCTCAATTCGAGACAGATATTCAATGAAATTATTAAGAATAGTATCGTCTATTATCAGCCTCACCCTACTGACAGGGCGAATGCCCCCTGCGCAAGCCAACTGTAATGATTTTGTCGGTCGTCTAGAGTGGCATGAGCCTATGTTCACCGAGCATTTTCAGTGGCTACAGAATCAGAGCAGTTATCCGTGGGGGGATGTACCCATTTACGACCACATAGACGGAGCCACGATTATTCTGACCGAAAATTTTGAGCAACTCAGTGGTTCTCAAAAGAGACAGGCACTGGATGTTCTACTCAACCTTCAGGACTATTTAACGCCGGAAGCGTATGAGGAACAGCTGTCCACTATTGGCCGATTGCCCCATCGCGTTGTTGCCAGCGATGGACGACCGGTTTCTGTCGTCTATGATGGGTGTACCCGCTTCACACTCTTGACCGAATGGGATCGATACCGTTGGGTTTACGTTAGTCAGGGACGTGGTGTCATCCCCAGCAACGTCCCTGAAAGCCAGCTACGCAATGCTGGTTACCCTGATTGGCGACAGGTCAACTTTCCGATTGACCCAGCTACGGAACAAGCTGTTCGGCTGGGCTTTTGGAATTCAGTCGGCTATGAACAGTCCGGTGGTTGGTGGATTGCCTGGGTCCCAGAACATGGCTACTTTGAAATTAACGTGCCAGAAAACTATGACGCTGAACGCCTCGAGCAATACTGGCAAGTCGCTGATCGCAACTATCGATACGTTCTTCTGAGCCAAGACGGCTCTCAACTAACGGAACAACTCTTTTGATGGGTAATTGTAGAAACCTGAAAATGAAATCTTAAGCACCTGAGGTGCTTTTCATAATGCCTCCCTGAGGTTAGCGCTGAAGCTCCCTCGCTCGAAGGCTGGAGGGTTGAGCGGATTCAAGAATTTGTGGGGACGGCACTGAGCCTCTCTACGATCGCGTTTTCGTTTGCTGGTGCGTTGCCATCTAAGCTCGTGAAGCCCAATCGAATCCGCCAAAGCAGTGGCCTGATGCAAAGGAAATAAAGTAGCGTTCAGCTATAGATAGTATTCGCCTCAGAGGTTACTGCAACACGCCTTGTTGCTCACAGAATGGCTCTGCAATCGCTTTAATGTTGCAATCATGCATATTGTTGCAACAATACACACCACGTTATCACTATGGTGGATTGCCCATGAACCGAGGCCTCTGCCCATGATTACCACTACCTCTATTACCAACTGCAGCGATCGCCAGCGTCGTTTACGAACCGTTGTGAAGCGACTTGTGATTGAGTTGGGCTACTTGGAGTATTGTCTAGCCGAAGGGATCCAGGATACCCATCTCCGCACCGCTGCGGCTGGCATCGATACGGCCATTGACTGCGTCAACGAACACCTTGCTGGCTGTTGACAGTTTCATGCTGTACCTGTCGATAAACTAAGCAAGTGAAACTTTTCCGATGCTATTCTGCCTCTGATCCCTTGGATCAGGGGCGTTTTGTCTCATATGAATTGAAATACCCTGAAGAGCCTGCTCGTGAGCGATGCGGTGATGGAAGGGATGTTTCTGAGGGAACCTCCAGCACAAACACCAGGATTTTTAACCTCACTGTTACCCCACTCAGCATCGGTATCTAAATCGACCTCAAGGGAACCATCAGCCACTGATAGACCTGGCTAGACAATTCCCGAATGGTCTTGGTTTGGCTGGGATCTTTAAGCTAAGACTGCAGCTGACTCAGGGTGGATTCAACTTGACGATCAGAGCAATTCGATCTTGAAGCAGGATGGGGTAAATCAGAATATTTGATCGTGAGCACTTGCTTGTGAATAAGTTGCTATCTACCAGACCTATTTCAAGATGTAAGGTCTAGTGATTTAAACTATGCTGTCTCAGGACACCTGCCAAGATCGGTATTATCGCGTTGAAGTGTCTGAATGGGGAAACCGAACCTTTGTCAACGTTCGGGCAACTAATCTGTCGGCTGCGGTCAGGAATGCTCAACAAAATGCAGGCAAAATTCCTGGCTGGGAAGGCGTTCGCAACGTCTATGGGGCCTATCCGAATTGATGTTCACAGTGGCACCCTCAGCGTTACGGGAGCTGCTGACAAGATTTTCCGAGGAACACTGACGAATCAAGGTGCTGCCAACTGGGATGCCGGGTAGTATTCGCTCTGGGGCATTCACTGGAGGCTACACACAATTTGCAGGAATCACTCGTCTTTCAGGAGGATTACTCTTATCTTCATCCTCGTTAGATATTCAAGGGGGTTCGCTGGAGGGGTTGGTCAGGTTTTAGCCGACGTCGATGACAACCACGGCATAGCTGTTACTGAGTCTTTCCGGGTCGACTTCTATCTTTCGCCAGACGAGACGATTTCAGGTGCCGATCAATACCTCGGTAGCTACACACTTACAGATGGATTGATCGACGATGCCCTGGAAGCTGTCAGCCTGTCGGTTGCCCATCCTGGCAACACTTTCTTCTGCCAGGATGGGCAAGATGGGTAACTTGAACGGTAGGTTGGCGCGATCGTTGATGCCAATAATCTCATTGATGAAACAGATGAAGCCAATAATGCCAACCAAGGTTGAGGCCAAGATATTGATGCCGACATGTTTTGTACGGAATATTCGCGAATCGCCGTGTGTATTTAAATAACGCTTTTAATGACTA
The DNA here is from genome assembly GCA_050330865.1 of Leptolyngbyaceae cyanobacterium. GTDB lineage: Bacteria > Cyanobacteriota > Cyanobacteriia > Phormidesmidales > Phormidesmidaceae > SIO1E4. The sequence goes on along the minus strand of JBHJHM010000125.1, from coordinate 1,768 downwards.
TGTTTAGTTGATGTGAGAGTTTAGTGTGTGAACAGCTGCGGCTTCATCCTTGGGCAACTCGTTTGGGAGAGGCACGCCTTAACACTTGCTATCGTTTGCTTCTAGCTATTCCTATCGCCAGTCTGCAGGGTAGAGATCATGTCGCGTGATACAGCTAACGGTTCGCAACCTTTTATTTCCCTTTCTAAACGAAAATTTTTAATCCTCATCGGCGTCATTGTCGCGATCGCGCTTTGGCTCGTGTGGCCGTTCATTACCAACAACGGTCCTGTCTATTACGCCGATGATGAAGAGCATTTCCGGTATGGGTCCATCGGTGGCGAGGACTCCGATGGCTTTCCCTACTGGGTGGTGAAAGTTTTGCCTACGGCATTCGCTGATAAGTTACCTGGAGAAGGATTCACATCCCTGGGTTTTATCCAAGAACCCGATCACGAATTTCCCATCGGGTTCGCTCGCTCCACCAATCGGTTGGGCCTGGATGTCGTGACCCAAAATTGTGCCACCTGTCATGTGGGCGTGCTCCGGGGCAGTGCCAATGAGCCCACACCGGAAATCATTTCCGCCATGCCGGGTATCACCGTTAACCTGCAAGCCTATATTCAATTTTTGATTGCCACCGCCCAAGATGAACGATTCACGGCGGATCACTTGATGCCCTACATCAATGAAATCGCCCATCTCAATCCCCTGGAACGGCTAGCGTACCGATTTCTTGTCATTCCTCAGACTCGGGAAGAATTGCTGCATCAGGGGCATGACTTTTCATTTATGGATCATCAAGCTCGGTACGGACCAGGTCGGGTGGATACGTTTACCTCCTACAAAACCCGGCGCTATGGATTTCCCGCTGAAGGGTTAGCTCCGGTGGAACTGAATGGCATTGCCGATTACCCCAGCATTTGGAATCAGCGTCCCCGGCAAAATCTGCGCCTGCATTGGGATGGCAACAACAATGACGGCAGCGAGCGGAATCGCACGGCAGCCCTAGCATTGGTAGCCCCCACAACCATCAACTTCGACTCCATGGAGCGGGTGCGAGGCTGGTTAATGGATTTGCAGCCTCCCAAGTATCCCTATGCAATTGATCAAACTCTTGCTGAAAAGGGAAGATCCCTCTACGCCAATAACTGTGCCAGTTGCCATGCGCCTAAGGACAAGGGTGGCTATCGGCTGGGCACCATCGTGCCGATTGAGGAAATTGGCACCGATCGCGGGCGCGTCGATTCTTACACCTATGAACTGGCATCAAACCAGAATTTGACCTTTGCCGGGATTACTTACAAAGGCATTGACCAACGGTTTTCTCACTTCAAAAAGACCAACGGGTACACCAATAGCCTGCTAGATGGCATCTGGTTGCGATCGCCCTATTTGCACAACGGCTCCGTCCCCACCCTCCGCGATCTCCTGAATAAACCAGAAGAACGGCCCACCACTTTTTATCGCGGCTATGACGTTTTCGATGCGGAAAACGTGGGCTATGTCTCCACCGTAGCCGCAGAAAACGGCAAGACATTCTTTAAATACGACACCCATGAACCCGGTAATGGTAATGCTGGCCACCTCTACGGAACGGCGTTATCCGATGAGTCGAAAGCAGCGTTATTGGAATATCTGAAAACGCTCTAGTCTCGCTAAAGATTTGGCCTGTTGAGCCATCTGCAGCTGCATCAAACCCATTACCCATTCCCCATTAACAATTACCAATAAACAGAAAAACAATCACAATTAACCAAAAAAAAAAACACAATAAAACATAAACGAG
>JBHJHM010000124.1:0-14470 GCA_050330865.1 Leptolyngbyaceae cyanobacterium | reverse complement strand
TCGTTCCCGTTTTGAATTCGTACCGGTAACGATACCGGGCTCTCGGCTCTGCCGCAGAGCCTTTTATCTCTTCTTAGCTGGATGCTTATCGATACACCCCCTCTAATATCTTGGTTTCCCGCCTTACGTTGATACCCTGATCGAGTACATCCTTCAAGCTAAGGTAAGAGTATCCGTAAGATGGAGAAGTAGGGCTATGACGGTCAGGCAAAGGCGATATCCCAAAGAAGAGCTGGCTCGACGTGGGCAAGAGCTATATGAGTCCGGTATTCAACAGCAAGTTGAAGTTGGCAACGAAGGGAAAATCGTTGCGATTGACATCGAAACTGGCAATTTTGAGGTGGCCAACACGGTTTTGCCTGCAACTAACCGACTGTTCGAGCGCAATCCTGATGCTCAGCCTTGGGTGATTCGGATTGGGCATCGTGCTGTTTATCACTTTGGAGCACGAAGTCTGGCGAAGAGACCATGATTCAAGGGGTAGTTAATTCACGCTGCGAAGCAACACTACCCATAGTCGTCGGCAATACAGAGGGTCAGAGACAAGTTATCAATACAGTGCTAGATACAGGATTTAACGGTTTTCTGAGCTTACCATCAACAATTATCAGTAAATTGGGTTTGTCTTGGGGTGCATCTGATGTCGTCACACTAGGTGACGGTAGTGAAACGGTTTTCGATTTATACGCTGCAACCATCATTTGGGACGGGCAGTATCGTGAGGTCGATGTTGCTGAATCGGAAACTGAGCCTTTGATTGGAATGGCTCTCCTCTACGGGTATCGATTACAGATAGACGCAATCGAGAGTGGCATCGTTAGAATCGAAGCATTATAGTTCGGCTTAGAGGTTCAGTCAGCGGTTAGAAACAACCTCGTTAAGAAGCTAATTATGAATCAACTAATGCTTCAACTTCCAGACACTCTACATAAACAATTGACTCACTTAGCTAAAGGTGAGGGCGTTTCTTTAGATCAGTTCATCGTCTATGCATTGACTCGACAGGTAGCGCAGACTTACTCCGTTTTCAAGGTGCCTCAAGAAGAGGTGAATCAACAGCAGCAGGCTTTTGAAAGTTTGCTGCAAAGTCTAGGAGAAGCCTCACTAGAGGAAACTGACGCTATTCTCTATTCTGGCCGAACGCGAAGTGGTTCAACCTGAATCAGAACTAACACCTGAAGCGATCGCTCATCTTAAACAGAAAATTTGGAATGCTCAGGAAGTGTAGGCTTATATCCATATTCGCCAGGACGTAGATATGGGAACGTCCAGAATTATGATGCTTGTTGCGGATCGTCATTAGGAGGATGCAGATTACTTTTGTTCCACTGATTGCGGCACTTCTGGATAAAACGGTCAGAGCGACGCTCATCATTCAAGTCAAGGCGGTTACAGGTTGCTCGTCCAGTAGGTGTTATACCAAGAATGCATGTACCATCTGCTGACCAAGTGAAGTGTTCTGACCAATATTGTTGGCGAGGATTGAATAAGGCTGTCTCGAAACCCGTTTCAGGATCGATGCCTGCAGTGAAGTTATAGCGTCTTTCATTACAGCGCCGACCGGCAAGTGCAAGGTTCTCGATGCGATCGCCACCTCCAAGAGACTGTGGTAGAAGATGGTCAATTGACAAAGGAGCTGAACTCAAAAGCTCAAGATAGTGACAGTATTCGCAGCGAAACTGGGCCTGTTTCCGTACTTGATCGTGTACGGATTTAGGAATGGCCATGGGATTGTGCAACCATGACGGCGTTGATATAGCTAAAGATATTGTCTAATTCACCGATGGTTTCTAATTCAACGATTTCATCGGGAGTGAGTGCATCGGCCTTTTTCTTATCGAGTAGCTCCTGCATCCGCTCACCTAGCTTATCTGTGAATTTAAAGAGTGTGAGGTTGTTAACCCGTTGAATCTGTAAGCCTTCAGGGAGGATAGTTGAGGGTTTGATAAAGGTAGCAGTCATCAGAAAATGTGTACTGTTAATCGGTGCCTCGATCTTAGCCAGAGAATCTGGCTTTCGAAAAAGCATCGTGTTTACAAGCCAACGATTTACCGGGCTTTAATAAATATAGTCAAGGTACATCTTGCTGAGTGTTACTGATGGCAGTTGCGACGCGATCGCCTTTTTCTACAGCACGTTCTGCATAGCGTGAAGCCATGGCGATAAGCAGCTAATCTTCTTTAACCCAGACATAGCGAGCCGGTTCAAACTCAAGGTGCTGCTTAAAGTCGTGCAGTGTCTTGAAGAGGTCATCAATCGATGAAATCGTTTGGCGTCCCTCGTGCCAAGATTTGCGGTCTATAGTGCCGACGACGAAATACTCATGGTTGACTAGATGGGGATAATATTGCGAGCACATCCTCTGGAGAAGGTCGTCCAGTTCATTCTTGTGAGCAATGAGCAGATCGCAGCCAGGGCAGTAGCGGCATGTTTTGTTAAGGCTCACCGGCTGGGCAGGCTCGATAAAAATCAACAGTGGCTTTTTCCGTAACCTTGTTTTGCCGTCACACTTCGGGCAGCGGGTGAAACGAGCATCCTCATATGGATTGAGGAAAAAGTCATGTTGCGGCGGTAAGTGGCCGAATTGTTTTTTCTTTTGATTCTTCTTTTTACCCATCGGAAACCCAATGTTCTAATGTACTTAGAGTAGCGATTAATGGGTTCGGTCTTATGGCTGATTCACTCCCGCGACTCAAATCTGCGCAAGTATCTGCCCTAGCTGCCAAGCAAAGTTTTCAGAAGGGTGAGCGATATTTTCGGAACAGGGCGATCGCGCATCCCGTACGGCAAGGCAATACGCTTCGGGCCGAATGCAGTGGAACGTATCTTTATCGGGTTAGCGCTACGCTCAGCGCTCAAGGCATCGAATCATCGAGCTGCACCTGTCCGTATGATTGGGGCGGCATCTGTAAGCATGAAGTAGCGCTGCTGCTGACTTATATCCATGAACCTGAGCGCTTTCAGGTCATTCAACCTTTGGCCGAATTGCTAGCCGAGCGTAGTCGCGATGATCTACTGCACCTGATTGAGCAGATGATCCAGCGCTATCCCGACTTAATCGATATTGTGGATGCACCTTCCATGCCCACTACAGGCCAGTTGCTCGATCTCGCGAACTATCAGCGCCAGGTAGAGCGGGCTTTCCAGGCGGAGGAGATGCATACCATGGCATCAGGGCTGGAATCGCTAACGTCGCATGGCGATCGCTTACGTCAGCAAAAAGACTGGATTCGTGCCGGGGAAATCTACCAACTGCTGCTGGAAACGGCCAACGAGCAATACGACTACTCTGTTCTGGATATTGACTACAACGGTGAAGTGGCATGTGTTATCCAGAACATTGCTGAAGGGTTGAGTGTCTGCCTTGAGCAGGCTGAGAGCCTGGATGGAGATCAGCGTCATCGCTGGGTCGAAACCCTATTCGAGGCCGTTCTTAAAGATATTGAACTGGGCGGGATGGATTATGCGTACCCCGCCAGCGATACCATTGCGCAGCACACCACTGACGCCGATTGGACCTGGCTAGAGCCTCGGATCCGTGAGCAAATCCAGACTACTGGCCAGAATGCCTGCAGTGATTGGGGACGTCAGCGTTTGGTCGGCTTGCTGACTGAACGGGCTGCGCAACAGGGAAATGACCAGACGGCAGAGGCGGTTATTCTCGAATTAGGCACCCCCCAACAGCAAGCCTTCTTTCACCTAGAAAATCGCAATTTGGAGGAAGCGGTGGCGATCGCGCGTTCCCACTTCAAGTCTTGGCCAGGATTGGTAACAAAATTTGCCGATGGCTTGCTAGCAGCAGATGCCCCGGATTTGGCATTAAGGTTTGTCCAGGACTGTGCCGATGGCGAACGCTATGGCTACCAAGAATGGCTGGCTCAGTTCTATCGGGAGTATGGTCAAACCGAACAATTCCTAGTCGCCCAGGTTGAACTGCTCAAAACCCGGTTTACACCGGAGGGCTATCAAGAGTTACGAACTCAGGCAGAGTCCTTGGAAAATTGGCAGTCGCTACGCCAGATACTAATTTCAACACTCGCAAAAAACAAGCGGTACGATTGCGTGATTGATATCGCACTGCTGGAACAGGACTGGGAAGCAGCGTTACGCCATCTCCAGCAGGTCAGCCGCTGGCATCGAGCCGCCTATCAAGAAAAGGTAGCTGCCAAGGTTCAAGCGGATCAGCCAGAAACAGCGATCGCGCTCTACCGTGAAATGATTGAAGCTCTCATCGACCAACGCGGGCGTGACAACTATCGCAAGGCCGCTCAGTATCTCCAAAATGTACAGCGCCTTTACGAACAATTGCAGCAAGAGGATACCTGTCGACAGTACTTGCAGGAGTTGCGATCGCAACACAGTAACCTACCAGCTCTCAAGCAAGAACTCAGCAAGGCAGGGTTCTAGAAGGGGTAGCCGCGAAGGCCATAAAGGATGGCCCGCTCAACCTCGCAGCTTGCATTCCCGTCCTGCAGCAAGAATTGCTCGGGTTGGGCAATCTCGGGTTGGGCGATGATGCGTGGTTTACAGCCAAGATGCGGTCACGTTGCGTGATGAACCAAAAATGGATGACAAACATAAACGTCGCCAGCGCGACCTGTTGCGTAGGTGCGTGGGCGTTGGAAGGTTGAGGCAGGTAAGCGACTCACGACGTCGCCAAAGAATACTCCCCTTTCGCCCAAAGGAGCAAGTATACGCGGGATGTCTAAGTGCGAACCTACCAGGATCTCGGTGGGGGCACCCGTTGGACCGACTCATACACCAGCTGAAGGCTGTGTAGATCAGCTGAAGGATGAAGCCTGGCGGCAAGAGGCGTTTACCGCTGAGGGCATGGTTGTAGTGTGACCCTCAGGCCCAAGGTGTCGAGCCATCGGCCTGCACTTGCTCATAATTGATGAAGGCTACAACGCCCCTGAGGAAAATGCTATCTTCTAACCTATAGCCATCAAGCTCCAAGAGCACAAGACTGTGAGCCATTGCATCGTGCGTGAGCAGCCGAAGATACGAGGTGCCTTAGCTTAAATGGCTAAAGCGCTCAAATGGCTAAAGCATAGTCTACGAGTTCGGCCATGTATCCTCAGCAGCCTTTACCGCCCAAAGAAACCCTCCCTACCATGTACGATCTCCCCAGTGAATATCCTGAGGAGTCTGGGTTGCCTGACGAGTTTCATGATTTTCAGCCTCAACTGTTGCGGGAAACCTGCCAGCCTACGACGTACCCACTGGAACAGGTTTTTATCGGTACTGACCTCAATGTGTATTACGACGTGCACCACCCAGGGTGGCATAAGTGTCCAGACTGGTTTCTCGTCTTGGGCGTAGAGCGAGCGCGTCAACAGGCCGATTTGCGATGGAGCTACGTGATTTGGCAAGAGGGAGTCGATCCATTTTTAGTTGTTGAGTTACTTTCTCCAGGAACCGAGGATGAGGATTTAGGCAATACCCTGCGTGAAGTGAACCAACCGCCAACCAAATGGCAGATGTATGAACAGATCCTGCGGATTCCCTACTATGCCACCTTTGACCGCTATGAAAATCAGTTTCGTCTGTTTCAGCTAGTAGGGACCCGCTATCAAGCACTGACGCTACCCGAACAACGTTACTGGTTTGAAGAGCTAGAGTTGGGATTGGCTGTTTGGCAGGGCACCTACCAGGATGCGGAAGGACTTTGGCTACGCTGGCAAACAAGTGACGGCACCTGGATTCCGACGGCTAATGAACGTGCGGAACAAGCCCAGCAACAGGCTGAGCAGGAACGTCTGCGAGCGGAGCGATTAGCGGAACGTCTGCGAGAACTCGGGATTGACCCAGAGGGGATTTGAGCACTATTCAGGGATGCTGATCTGCTATCGATCAGGGCAGTGTGGAAGGGCGATGAAGCACCAACAGGAAAGCAATTGCATCCATCGATAGCTCAGAATAGGGGTCTGTAAGTTAATGTTTTGATTGGCATTCCCTTCCTTAATCTGGATTCTATGCATTTCCCATTTCTGCTAACTGAGGCCGCGCTAGAAGATCCGTTCATCGAAGAAGGTCTCCGCAAATTCCTGCTCGTTCTCTCAGTTTCTTTAGGGGTTGCGACGCTATCGCGAGCCTTAAGCTGGTTGCGCAATATCCCTTATACCTTGCTGCTCTTGCTGGTCGGTCTGGGGCTGGCGACATTGGATGTCCGTCTAATCAACCTTTCTCCAGAGCTGATTCTGTTCATCTTTCTGCCGCCGCTTTTGTTTGAGGCTGCCTGGAATATCAAGTGGTCTAATCTCAAGCGAGACTGGCTACCGATCGGCTTGTTTGCGATCGTCGGCGTCATTATCTGTGTGGGTAGCCTGCTGGTCGGCCTGCAGCAGTTTGCGGGAGCATCCTTAGCAACAGCCTTACTCGTCGGGGCCGGCCTCTCGGCAACAGATCCTGTTTCTGTCGTGGCCTTGTTTAGAGAACTGGGGGTAGATAAACGATTAACGACATTGATGGAAGGGGAAAGCCTGTTCAACGATGGTGTGGCTGTCGTGGCCTACAACCTGCTGCTAGGGCTGGCGTTGGGCATGGAACAGTTTTCCGTGCCGGTGACGATTTCCCGCTTTCTGGTATTTGTGGGCATTGGTGTTAGCATCGGTGGCCTCATTGGTTTTGGCATTTCCTTCTTGACCCAACGCTTTGATTTGCCGTTGGTAGAACAGTCGCTAACCCTTGTTTCTGCCTACGGCACTTATCTTGTAGCCGAGGAATTGGGAGGTTCGGGAGTTATCGCCGTGGTCACAACCGGTCTCATTCTCGGCAATTTAGGATCGCGGATTGGCATGAGTCCCCGAACGCGACTGTCTGTCTCTGAGTTCTGGGAATTTGTCGCGTTCTTTGTGAACTCGATTGTATTTCTGTTGATTGGCGATCAGGTTATTTTCGATGGTTTGATTGACAATATCGATACAATTCTCATTGCTATTTTAGTGATGAGTCTAGCCCGAGCCGTCAGTATCTTTGCCCTTAGTGCCCTCAGTAACTGGTGGGGCCGATCAAACATCAGCTATCCCAGTCAGATTGTGTTGTGGTGGGGAGGCCTGCGGGGATCGGTTTCTGTCGCATTGGCACTGAGTGTGCCAGAAAGCCTGCCCCAGCGGGAAACGATTATTTCCATCATCTTTGGTGTCATGTTGTTCACGCTGATTGTTCAGGGACTTACGACAAAGCCTTTACTGGAAGCCCTAAATTTATTGGGGGATCAGCCTCTGCGGCAAAGTTTCATTCAGAAAATTGCTCGGCGGGTTGCGCTTAACCGTGTCTTAGAAGAACTGCGTGATCTCAGAAACCGCAACACCCTCGACGAAGAGTATTGTGACTATCAAATTGCTCTGGTCGAAGGTCAGCTTAAGGAGATTCAGGAAGAGGTTAGAGTTCAGCAACGCGATCATCCTGAACTGGAGACTTTGCTGATCAATCAAGTCAACGAAAGCTTAGTTGCGATCGAGGCAGATACCTATGCTGAGTTTATTCGGGCTGGCTATCTCAAAGATGAAATCTCACCCCTGCTAGAGTCCTTGCTAGAAGTTGAGGAACCTGCAGACAGTTCTGTGGAACCAGCATGAAAGCCGATCTGAGAACTAGTACCGCTACGCGGAATTCAAAATTCAAACCTAAGGCAGATAAGCCTTCCCAGCATTCTGACTGGTGAGCATACTGCTGCCGTGATGTACGAGTTGTTATCGGGTTACTCGGCAGTGACGAGCGCTTGCTGTTCTTTGAGCTGAAAAATCCGTTCGATGGATGCTTCTACTGCGCGATCAGGTGTTGAGGCGCCCGATGTGACGCCAACGGTAATTGGTCCGGCAGGTAGCCAGTTTTCAGTCACAGCTAGGTCACCGTGCAGCTGCTTGTGCTCGATGCGATTGCCAGGACCAATCCTTTCAGGGCCATCAATGTGGTAAGAAGGGATGCTGCGCTCGATCGCAATTTCTTGCAAGTGGGTTGTATTCGAAGAGTTATACCCGCCAATGACCAGCATCAAGTCAACATCTTCATCCACCAACTCAAACATGGCATCCTGGCGTTCTTGGGTGGCATCGCAGATGGTGTTGAACGCCATAAAGTGGTCGTTCACCGCTTGAGGCCCGTACTTTTGTAGCATTGTGCGCTCAAACAGCTTACCGATCGCTTCTGTTTCGCCCTTAAGCATTGTGGTTTGATTAGCGATTCCGATACGCTCCAAGTCACGCTCCGGGTCAAATCCATCCGAATGTGCATTCTTGAACTTGGTCATAAAGGCATCGCGATCGCCCCCGTGCAAGATGTAATTGGCCACGTATCTGGCCTCTTCCAGATTCAGCACAACGAGGTACGTTCCCGCAAAGGAACTTGTCGCAACTGTTTCTTCATGCTTGTACTTACCGTGGATGATGGAGGTAAAGTCTTTCTTTTTATGTTTTTCGACTGAATTCCAGACTTTAGATACCCAGGGGCACGTTGTGTCCACAATGGTGCAGCCTTTGTCATTCAACAGTCGCATTTCCTGAACACTCGCACCAAAGGCCGGCAAAATCACCACATCACCGGCCCCAACGACAGTGAAATCCTTGGCCCCATCAATAACTTCGACAAAGTGGACATTCATCTCACGCAACCGCTGATTAACACCAGGATTGTGAATGATCTCGTTGGTGATCCAAATGCGCTCTGTCGGAAAGTGTTGACGGGTTTCGTAGGCCATGGCGACCGCCCGTTCGACGCCCCAACAAAAGCCAAACGCCTGAGCCAGCTTAATCGTGACCTGCCCCTGAGTCAGAATATACTGATTGTCACGGATTTTCTGAATGAGACCACTCTGATACTCGGTCTGCATTTGGTCAGCAACTTCTTCGCCGTGACCAAGACTCTTGCGGAAATACTTGTCCGATTGGTGCAGCGATCGCTTAAACGCTTTGGTATCCATGACGCTCCCAGGTCACCAGCTTCTACTAACTACAATAGCGGTTCGCTGACCGTTCGCTATGAATAGGCTCCTATAAAGTCTCAATCACGAGTCCTCTAGAGTCTCAATCAATAAATCCGCTTGCGCTTGACGAGCCTGGAGAAAGTCTTCGCACTGTCGCAGCTGATGGACGGCCTGTTCAAACTGATCGAAAACATCTGCTAACGGTAGCTCACCCTGCTCAAGCCGCAGGACGATGGCTTCAATTTCAGCCACAGTTTGTTCGTAGGACCAGGATTCAGTTGATTGGTTGGGCATAGTTGTTGGTTATTGGTTATTGGTTATTGGTTATTGGTTATTGGTTATTGGTTGTTCGTTCTCTGTTTTTCGTTGATAGTTATAGGCCTGAGTTTTAAGTCCTGAGTTCTGAGTTCAATTCAAAAATCAAAACTGAGAACTCATAACACCCCCTTTTACTTAACTTTCTCCCCTACTCCCCCTGCTCCTTTTCCCGGCTTCCCTTCTACTCTTCCACCGCCATCACCCGTGCTACGATCGCGCCCTCAGACAGTTGGATGCGGAGGGTATCGTCGATAGTCACGTTTTCAGTCGTTGTAAGGATACGATCGCGATCGTTGCGTACGACAGCATAACCGCGTTTGAGGACCGACTCTGGGTTAAGGGTTTGCAGTGTTTGATGAAGATGCTGACACTGCTGCTGGGCTATGTGTAGACGATGGTAGGCGGTTTGTTTAAGGTGTTGCTGGAGCCAATTGAGACGCTGTATTTCCTGTTGCAGTATTTGATCGAGACGGAGTTGATCGAGACGACGACGCAGGTTAGTGACTCGTTCAGACTGTTGTTGGACAGCTAACCGTAGCGCGACCTTGACGTGATGGCTACGGGTGTAATGCTCTGTCCATAAATCCTGAATGTGAGGAACTGCCTGCTCAGCGGCTGCGGTTGGCGTGTGAGCCCAGACATCGGCAGCTAGGTCAGCCAAGGTTTCGTCACGCTCGTGGCCAATGCCGGTAATTAAAGGAATGGGGCAGTGAGCGATCGCTCGCACCACAAGATCGCTGTCAAAGCAGTCCAAATCTTCCCGGGCCCCTCCACCCCGCGCCAAAATGATGAGATCGGCACGGCCATCTACAATGACGCGATCAATCGCAGCCGCGATCGCGCCGGGAGCTTGTGCGCCTTGAACTACGGCGGGCGAGAGCAATACAGGCAATCCAGGCTGACGCGACTGCAGCGTCCGTTGAATGTCACCCCACGCAGCAGCCTGAGGCGATGTAATAACGGCAATCTGGTTAGGGTAAGTGGGTAAGGGACGCTTTAATTCTGGGTCGAATAGCCCTTCGGCGGCGAGACGCTGTTGCAGCTGCCGTCGTCTTAAAGCCTGCAATCCCGCACCAGCTGGGAGTACTTGCACTGCGTTGAGCTGATACTGCCCCCGTTGGGGATACACCCGCATGTGCCCCAGCAAAAATACTTGCTCACCTGCAACGGGTAAGGTGGCTAACTGCCGCCGCTGCGATCGCCAGACCACCGCTTGAATCGAAGCACTGCCATCGGGTTCTTGTAACGTAAAGAAAATATGGCCATTGCGCTCATTGGCACTCGAAACTTCACCGGTCACCCACAGCTGATGCAGGTGCGGATCTTCCTCCAATAGCAGCTGAATATACTGAGTGACACCAGCGACACTGACGGGCTCATGCGGTATTTCCGGAGGCGTTGACTGAACAAGAGACACCATACAAAGGCTCAGATAAGGACAATCTTGCGAGAAGCTTTAGCTTGTAGAATTTTAGTACAAGTGTATTTATAATTAAAAGGTCAAAAGCGTCGGGTTTATCGCTAGACTAAACTTTAACTTTGCTCTGGCTCCCGTCGTGAGCGATCGCGTTCGTTTGACTACTTATTGGGGACAGTATGCCTAAAACCACCACCGGCAACACCGAGAAAGATAAAGCCTTGAGCATGGTGCTCAACCAGATTGAGCGTAACTTTGGTAAAGGCTCCATTATGCGCCTCGGGGATGCGAGCCGCATGAAGGTAGAAACCATCCCAACGGGAGCACTGACTTTAGATTTAGCACTTGGCGGTGGCTTACCGAAGGGAAGGGTTATCGAAATTTACGGACCCGAAAGCTCAGGTAAAACGACGCTAGCCTTGCATGCTCTGGCCGAAGTGCAAAAACAGGGAGGCACAGCTGCCTTTGTGGATGCAGAGCACGCCCTCGATCCTGAATATTCGCAGGCTTTAGGCGTGGATATTGAAGAGCTCCTAATATCGCAGCCGGACACTGGCGAAGCTGGCTTGGAAATCGTTGACCAGCTCGTGCGATCGTCAGCCATTGACGTCGTGGTTGTTGACTCGGTAGCTGCTCTCGTGCCTCGGGCTGAAATTGAAGGCGAAATGGGCGATTCTCACGTGGGTCTGCAGGCTCGTTTGATGAGCCAAGCGCTGCGCAAGATTACTGGCAACATCGGCAAATCAGGTTGTACGGTGATTTTTCTCAATCAGCTACGACAAAAGATTGGCGTCGTCTATGGCAGTCCTGAAACTACAACGGGTGGACAGGCCCTCAAGTTCTACGCATCCGTTCGGTTGGATATCCGTCGGATTCAAACACTGAAGAAAGGCAACGAAGAATACGGTATCCGAGCTAAGGTCAAAGTGGCTAAGAATAAGGTTGCGCCGCCTTTTCGGATTGCTGAGTTTGACGTCATCTTTGGTCGTGGAATCTCTAGTTTAGGCTGTGTTCTAGATTTGGCGGAGCAGAACGGTATTGTGGTGCGCAAGGGGGCTTGGTATAGCTACAAGGGTGAAAATATCAGTCAGGGACGCGACAATGCCATTAAGCTTATGGAAGAAAAGTCTGAGCTGGCGACAGAAATTGAAACTCAAGTAAGACAGAAGCTGGAAATTGGTCGTGATTTTGAAGCCAACGGTCATGCTGAAGACGGTGGGCTTGAGGATGAAGCAGAGGATTAAGCCAGCTGATTCTCGCAGAACTACTGCACTATTTCTTATGCGTCAGTGTTCTTCTGAACTGGCTTCATGAAATACAGAGTTTGATCGAGATGGACGGGAGCCATGCTGTCGTTCCACGGGTCAACTGTGTCTAAGCCAGCATTCGCTTCCATAGGGGTCGTTGGCCCAACGGATACTTCGTTTAGTTGATGAATGGTGTCTTGTGATGGGGGACCGACTCGACGGAATTCTGATCCCGTAAAGAATCCAAAGTTTAAGCTACCTAAACGAACCAGATCGCCATCTTTGAGGGGGTGACTCTCACGAATACGAACCCCATTCACATAGGTTCCGTTGGTACTGTCGAGATCATAAAGGATAAATCCGCAGCGCTCGTCATGGCGAATGGCGGCATGGCAGCGAGACAACCGGCGATCGCGAACCGACAGAGAAGCCTGATTGGGGTCACGGCCAATGGTCCAAATCTGGTCCTGAAGATAGGGTTGAAGAAAAATCTGCGATCGCGCCTCTGATAAGTTTGTGATTAGCAGCGCTTGCCTGTCTGTGACAAGTCCCAAGATGTAGGAGAAATTGCCAGAACGAATTGGCATCTGCTTGTCTACAGTCGCCAAGCTTAAAAGTTCATTCAGCAGTGCTGGATTTTGTTCGTATAGCCGTTTGAACGTCTGAAATAAATTCAAACTGTGCTGAATGTCTTCATTCGATGACTCCATATTTGAGAGCGCGTATTCGCTCGAAACTTTGGGATCAAACATTGTCCCTCATCTCAATGGCTTGGGCTAGCCTAAAGTACCCTACTGTTAGCATTATCTCTTGCATACGTGACATCAGTTTGGTTGCTACAACGTGAACTAGCAGTTAACCCTGCTAAAAGCACTTGGGCTACAACCTACTAGAGTCTTATAACTGATGCAAACACAATGGCAGACGATTTTCCTGAAAATTTTGTACTCACAGTTTACATACTCAGAGGAGGCGTTAAGCAAGTATCCCACTCAGATTTATTGAACTCTATATGAAAATCACATGGAAGCCACATACACATGGAAGCCACATATGAACTATGTAGCTCATGCCTGATTGAACACGACTATACGACCATACGACTTCACGATAGAGTACTCACCGGTAAACACGCTGCATAATAAGGGTCTAAAAACAGGATTTAGCATTGATATGGGCGAGTCTCTGCAGGGAACCTGAAAGCTTTGCAAAGCGTTAGGATAAAGCAGGAGACTCTTATAAGTTTTGACGAGGTTTTAGTCCATGGCATCTTCTAAAGTAGAAATCTACACTTGGAGCCGTTGTCCTTTTTGTATAAGGGCTAAGGCTTTATTAGATCAAAAAGATGTCGACTACACAGAATACTGCATTGATGGCGATGAAGAAGCTCGGGCAACCATGAGCGATCGGGCAAACGGACGACGCTCGTTGCCTCAAATCTTTATCAACGATCAGCATATTGGCGGCTGCGACGACCTCACTGAATTAGAGCATCAAGGCCGTCTCGATGCGCTACTAGACATGAGCGCAGTTTGATTCATCAAGCTCTTGATAAATTCGCAGACTCCTACAATCAAAAGCATCCTGCAATACCCAGCAGTGTTGATCGCAATGGGGACTTCGGGCGCTTTATCGATATGCTAGGAGTCTGCAGTGCAAGGTTAAGGCTAAGAACCTATCCGGAAACCCATAATGTACAGTTTGTGAATCGCTGAAACCGTTCACATTCGATAGGGTGGGCATTGCCCACCCGCCATAATTCAAAGGTATTCGGATAGGCTCTAAAGCCTACGCAACCGAGACTTTATGGGCGTGGCCATTCATCGATACTTGTTTCGCCTGCCGAGGCTGCAGGAGGCCGTATCCGCCATGATTCCGCTCGTAAACCACGTTGATTTCTCCAGTCTCGACATTCCTGAACATGTAGAAGTCGTGGTCAATGAGCTCAAGATGCTCTAAAGCCTCTCGGATGTTCATGGGAGGCATGGCGAAGTATTTGGTCCTGACAACCTCTTCAGGAAGCTGCGGGGACCTAGTTTCTAGCAATGTAGAGACATCGGTAATGGGGTCATCGACGGAGAGCAGTGCGTCATTAGGCTTTAAGGAAGCCCCGTTTCGATCCTGACGCCTTTCTTTATACTTCCGCAGCTGACGCGTAATTTTATTCGCCACCATGTCAATGCTGGCATAGAGATTTTCGCTACTTTCTTCGGCTCGAACAACGGCTCCATTGATGTAAAGCGTGACTTCTGCCGACTGCTTAGGCGTAATACGCGCATTTTTAGCAACGGACAAATTGACGTCTACTTCGTTGGTTAAATGCTTGAAATGACTAACTGCCTTAGAGATTTTCTGATGGACATAACCATGGATGGCTTCAGTGATCTCGATGTTCTTACCTTGAATAACGAGCTTCATACAGTGGCCTCCGTATGACATTACCGTATGCTTTCACCCTA
This sequence comes from Leptolyngbyaceae cyanobacterium, assembly GCA_050330865.1. Lineage (GTDB taxonomy): Bacteria > Cyanobacteriota > Cyanobacteriia > Phormidesmidales > Phormidesmidaceae > SIO1E4. The sequence continues at coordinate 106 of JBHJHM010000124.1, read as the reverse complement.
GCACCTTGTATTCTGGGCGACAGTGGCGTTTAGGATCTTTTGCATCGGTTGATAATTCTTGATGCTGTTTTCAATTAATTAGAGAAAATCAAGACTTCTCAATTTT
>JBHJHM010000123.1:0-21548 GCA_050330865.1 Leptolyngbyaceae cyanobacterium | reverse complement strand
GATACTCGGCGGCGTTGCCTCCCAGTCTGCCTTCGGTACCTTAATGCCAACAATTTCGATGTCTTCGCTCATGCTCTCAACTTAGAGGAACTCGACTTCTCGATTCCCTAAGATTTCTTTTAGATTTCTGGGACGGTTACGGCAACAAGTCTCGCAGTAGGATGGCAAGAGAATAGGGCTCTTCCCCTGTAGAACAGCCTGCACTGCAGATACGAAGCACCTTAGTGGCAGATTTCTGCTGTATCAGCTTAGGAAGCAGAACATGTTTCAGTAGTTTGATCTGACCGGCATCGCGGAAGAAAAAGCTTTCTGTATTCGTAAGTTGAGAAATTAAAATCCGCCATTCTTCATGACTCTCAGCAGTTTCAGCCTTTAAGAAATGATAGTATTCTTCAAGAAAAGAAACTTTGTTTTTTTGAATCCTTCTAAACACAGCTTCTTGAAGTATTTCCTGATCATGCGTTCTGATTTTTAGACCAGTCCGAGTGGCTATTAGCTGGATGAAAGCCTGCTTGAGATGAGGGGGAAGGACGTTTATTTGGGACACTTCGATTACTAAAGTTATGATGACAGGTCTGGATCATTTGATAGAGTTGGGTACACAAGGCTGGACAATCTTGAGCAGGGTAGGTGCAATTTTTTGAATAGGCAATATATGCCGGGCTGCTCCTAGCGAGATCGCTTCTTTAGGCATTCCAAATACCACAGAGGTGGCTTCATCTTGGGCAATGGTCAGTCCGCCGGCTTCAACAATTGCCTTCATACCATCGGCGCCATCGCGCCCCATACCCGTTAGCAAAATCCCCAACGTTCTGCGGCCATAAAACTCAGCAAGCGACGTAAAGGTTTTGGTTACCGACGGGCAGTGACCATCTACCGGAGGATCCTGAGAATGGACAAACTGCCCCTGATTATCAATCAGCAAATGCTGTCGCTCTGGAGGGAAGTAAATCGTGCCAGGTTTAGGTCTTTCACCCATGGGTGCAATTTGGATGCGTAACTGACATGTCATTGCGAGCCAGCTAATCAACCCTTCCAGAAAGCCTGAACTAATATGCTGAACACATAGGATCGGTAAAGGAAATGTTCGGGGCAATGACCCTAACAGCTCCTGAAGAGCCATGGGACCTCCAGTTGAGGCTCCGATAGCAATAACTTTGGGACGGTAGGTAGGTCCTGCAGGAGTTTCCTGCGCTGTATGATGGGAGCGTTGACGCTTGAGGAAAGGCGATCGCTTTTTCCGAAAGACTTTGACCCCAGATAGTACCTTGACCTTATTAATAAGAGACTGCGTAAATACAGAATTTTGAGCACTCAATCCGAAAATTGGCTTAGGACAGACATCGACCGCTCCAGCTTCCAGGAGTTGAAAGATGCGCTGACTGTCATCTTCCTGTACCGAACCGCTGATGACCAATATGGGTAGAGGGTTGCTAGTCATCACTTGTGAGGTAAGTTCCAAGCCGTCCATATGAGGCATGAAAAAATCGGTGCATATAACGTCTGGACGAATCGTTGCCAACAGTGCCAGAGCTTCAACGCCAGTAGTCGCAGTTCCTACAATCTCAATTTCGGGCGATGACTCTAACATCCGCTTGAGAATATTGAGTGCAATGGGTGAATCTTCAACCAGTAAAACGCGAATTGACATAGGTGTCTAAATCAATGATTTATAGGCTATTGGGTTGAGAATTGAGCGGCTTTTTTAGGGGTTCTGGCAATTCCCAACAATGGGGCTGTTAGATGAATTCGAACTTGCTGAGTATTGTGGTGCTAAGGCTATGGTTTGTTAAGCAATGGCTTTATCGGCAGACGTTTCTCGTTCGACTTTTCAAAAGATCCTATTTAGGAACTTGGGCAAAATTTAATCAGCTAACTGATAGCAGTCAAAATTCTCCAACAACAGACGAGTATTACGGCGACGCTACAGCAAAAGCGGTTCGCTGAATCAGACTCTTCAGTGTCCCTAACAGCGCTTCTTGATTGAATTTACCTTTAAGAATGTAGGCATCGGCTCCAATATCGGCACCTCGTTGGCGATCTTCATCGGAATCCAGGGTCGTTACTAGAACAATGGGTAAGTCATCTCGATCTGGATCCTGGCGAATTTTAGACACTAACGAAAACCCATCTAGATAGGGCATTTCGATATCTGATACAACGGCATCAAAATCACGCGTCTTGAGTTTGTTATAGCCTTCAAGTCCGTTGGTTGCAGTTATGACTTCGTAGCCGGCACCTTCAAATAAGCGCTTTTCCTGAATGCGAACTGGCGGTGAGTCCTCAATCAAAAGAATAACGGGTTTGTGTTGTTTGGGTAATCGGATAGGGACTGAGGCCCCAATGCGGTTTTGCTGCAAAGATTTGAGCATATCAGGAGGGTTGAGAATCATGCAGATGTCACCAGTTCCTAGTGTGGTGGCTGCAGCCACATTGCGAACTCGCTGGAGGAGAGGATTCAAGGGTTTGCTAACGACCTCTTGCTGGGCAACGAGCCGATCAACTAGAAAGCCAGCTTGTTCTTTGCCAACCTTGAGCACTACACAGGCCCGGCGATCGCTCTGCATCCTACGGGTTGGAGCGACCCAGCTGTATACTGGCGAATTGGTTAGCTCCAAGACATCGGCAAGGGTTGTAACCGGGATCTTGGCATCATCCAAGAGCAGCATGTCGCGACCTTCCGAAGTGACGAGTTGGTCTGGGGATGCCAGGAGTGTCACTTGGAGAAATTCAATCGGGACTGCGAACATGAGACCCTGAGCCTCAACGACGACCACGTTATCAGTGTTCAACGCGGTGCTTAGCTGTAGGCGAAATGTGCAGCCCTCGCCCGGTATAGACTCAATTTGGACGCTGCCTTTTAGCTGTTCGACTTGTGTACGAAGAACGTCTAATCCCACTCCCCGGCCTGAAATTTCGGTGATGAAGGTGCGGGTAGAAAAGCCAGGTGCTAAGATCAGTCGCTGAATCTGGCTGGTAGACATCGCTGCTAGCTCTTCAGGGCTGTGCAGTCCTCGTTTGACGGCAGTGCGCTTAATTTGCTCAACATCTAGACCTCGACCATCATCGGCAATTTCAATAATCAGGCTGAGCGCGGTTTGGTAAGCCTTAACCCGTAGCGTCGCAGCAGGCGGTTTGCCAATAGCGACCCGTTCTTCGGGGAGCTCGATGCCATGATCGATCGCATTGCGTACGAGATGCATCAAAGAGTCTTGAATCCCTTCAAGCAGGCGTTTGTCGGCGGTGGTTTCTTTACCCTCCAAAATCAGATCGACCGTCTTCGACTGTTGCTTAGCTAAATCGCGTACGGCACGGGGTAATGGTTGAAACAGCGTTGCCAATGGCTGCAGCTGCAACTTACGAACACGGGTTCTCAGCTCCTCAGCGACCCGCTCTAGTTTACTGTTGTTGCCTTGGACGGTAGACCGCAGCTCCAAGATCAAGCTTTCCAGACGGTCTTCGTAAGAAGGCTCCGATGCGTCAAGCTTTGATTGCTGCTGCGTTTTCCACTCCTCCCATAGCAACAGCAGTTGATCGGCTTGTACCGATGTTTGGACCATTTGAATGCGTGTGACTGCTAAGTCTTCTGCCTGCGCTATAAGGCTATCCAGCTCTCGTGTGTGGACACGGACTGTCTCAATTTGAGGCGTCACTGTCCCGGCCAGAGTCAAAGTGGAGGCCTTGCTTGCTAGGCGTGCGTCCGCAGGCTGTGCCGGTAGAGTCTCTTCGATAGCAGGAATAAATGGAACAATTTCACGCAGGGCTTGGGCAATTTCGCCTGGATTAACGTTGACCGATTCCCCCGTGACGGTGCTCCAGACCAGCTGCCTCATGGCATCCAGTCCCTGATAGAGGCGATCGCTCACAGTTGAGTTCAGATCCAGGTGCTGCTGCTGGATACTGCTGAGAACGTCCTCGACAGCATGGGCCAATACCTCAACAGACTCTACTCCGGCGCTACGAGAATCGCCCTTAAGGCTGTGGGCCTCACGCATGAGGATGGCCAGAATGTTGTGGTCACCGGGATGTTTTTCCAGATGCAGCAAGCTAGCTTCTAGTCGCTGCAGCCGTTCTTCACTAGTGGTGTGATAGATCTCCCTTAACTCTTCATCCACAATTGTCGTGACGGTTGAGTCGAGGGCTGGAATCGCAGTCTCTGTGGTTGTGGCAACAGTCGGTGGTGCGACTGTAGGCATAAGAGCAGGGGCTGAAGGGGCGCTTGTGGCCACCTCCATCAAACTATCAAATACTTGTTCGATATCGACTGCGCTGGGCTCGCCCAACGTCGCGTCATATACTAGCTGGCGAATCGCTCTGATGCTTTCGTGGAGTCCAGTCCCTATTTGTGCGGTAAAGGACAAAAACTCCCGTTGAATATCTTTAATGATGTCTTCAATTGCCTGGGCGAGTCCCGCGATTTCTTCCAACCCAACCGCTTTGGAATCTCCTTTGAGACTGTGGATCTCACGCCGCAGTATCTCTAATGTGCTTGTATTTGTTGCCTCTTCCTCTAGCTGCTTAAGATGTGACTCAATAACATGCAAGCGCCCTTCACTTGTCGAGAAGTAGATTTCGCGCAGTTCGTCATCTTCGATATAGAGGTGAGTCTTCTGTACCGCGATCGACTCAACAGCTGCGGTTGCAGGCAGCGCTGATGCTAGCACTGTTCCTAAAAGATATGAAGTTTGCTGAGAATCCACCTCTTGGGGATTATCTGTGGTGGCTTCCTGGATTAACTGACTGACGGTGTTGAGTCCTTGGTAAAGGCGATCGCTCAGGTCCAACGTGAATTCAAGCTCTTGTTTTTGCAGAGCTTTGACAATGTCCTCAATCTGTTGAGCTAGCGTCGCAATGCTATCTAGACCCACACTTCGCGAATCACCTTTCAAGCTGTGCAGCTCGCGCCGTAGCTCCTCTAAGAGAGAAGGAGGATTGGATGCTTGTTCCAGTTGCAGTAGCCCTGCTTGGATCTTTTGTAACCGCTCGGTTCCTGTCGTTTGATAAAGGGTCCGGAGTTCTTCGTCTTGGATCATCATGTGCTTGGGTCAATAAGGCCAGGATTACGATGCAGCTACACCATTTTCTGAAGGCCAATGGCCGCTTCGTTCAGATACTCTGTACCCTCTTTTGTTTGCCCTAAGCCACCTGCTGTTTCTTTCGCACCTTGGTTGATCGCTTCCATCGCGTCAACAACCTGCTGAATTGCGTTCACTTGCTGCTTCAGGTTGAGAGAAACTTGCTGGTTATTCAGGACAACTTGATTAACTGCTTCCTTGACCTCGCCAAACGCTTCTTCCGCTCGTCTAGCGATTTGCACTCCAGACTTTACGGTCTTGGTGCCTTCCTCTGCTACCATCACTGTTTCATTGATAGCCTTTTGGATTTCGGATACCAGCGCGTTAATTTTGTCAGCTGACTGTTGGCTTTGGTCCGCCAGTTTGCGAATTTCGTTGGCAACCACGGCAAATCCTTTACCATGCTCGCCAGCGCGGACCGCCTCGACTGATGAATTGAGGGCTAGCATGTTGGTCTGATTAGCGAAATCAATCACCAACTGCGAGATGTTACTGATTTGGCTGGCTTGGCCGCTTAGCGTAACGATTTGTTCCGCGATCGCTTCGACCTTCTGTTCAAGAGCAAACATTCCCTCCAAGCCCTGGCTGACGGCTTTTTGCCCAGCTTCGGAAGCTGCAAAGGCTTGTTTGGCATCCTCTACCGCCGCGATCGCCTGTTCTGCGGCATGGCGTGATGAGGCTTCCAGCTCATCCATCGTCGTTGTGGTTTCATTCACCGAGCTGGCCTGTTGGCTGGCAATCCGCTCTTGCTGAGCGATCGTCGTAGCAATCTGCGTTGACGAGGTCGTCAGACCCGCTACCGTCGTCTTCAGACGCATTCTGAGCGTTTCCGAGATGATGAGGATGATAATGAGGATACCGACGTTAAGAACAACGGCTAAGCGTGTTGAGTTCTGTACATTGCTGGCTGCATGTGCCTCTGCCGAAAACGTGGTTTTGTTCGTCAGGTCCCAATAGGCTTCACTAGCGGCTAACAGATCGGCCCTGCGTTGGGGGCTTGGCTCCTCGAGAAAGCTCTCTACATCAGTTTTGAGCTGTTCCCAGGCTTGGCGGAGGTCCACCATATTAGCTTGGAAATCTGAGTCATTAATTTTAGCCAGCTCTAATTCTGAATCGCCGTTGGCCAGTCCGGCGATAATTTGGTCTAGCTCTGGAATAATCGCATCAATATTTTGCTGAATTTCGGCCCTTGGTAGAGTGTCTTCAACAGCCTCCCCAATGGGCTCAGAATCAGTCTCTGCTGGGGGGGATATGGGCACGGAATTTTCTTCAGCATCGGCTGAAACCTCAACCTCAACTCCATTAGGCTGCCCCTGTAAAAAGACGAGCTTAATCAGCCGCTGAGTCTTCCCCCTGACGATACCGGTATAGTTAATAACTCTGCTATCGCCGCTTGCACCGGTCGTTTGGCGATAAAGGTTCACCAAGTTGAAAGCGGCGAAGACAAATAATACCGCGACAATCAGTCGTAACTGTCCAACAATACTTTTTGATGGATTTCTCATAATTTTCTTGAACATGCTGAACATCTCCAGTGACCAAAAATCTACTCAGAACCTAGATTTTCCTCCTAGAAAATAGGTTCAGAACCTAGAACATAGGCAACTTTTGCGCCCTAAACCTAAAATTCAGCGGCGATGCAATCTATAAGCAAAATCTTGAGACATCAGTATCAAGTCGAAAAGCTTGTATGCACAGTTGTTGACCTATACAGACGAGTTGAGATAAGGCACCCATTACGCTCGGAAGAGCACTTCACGCTCTCTCCATAAACTATTCAATAATCTCTGATGAAAGCCGGGAGACTTGGGTAAAAGTCATGACGGCAAAACACTGAAGTCAAGTTCAGATAGGTGAACTTGGTTTAGCCTCAGGGCTGTTGATATACGGACAAGCACTGCCAGAGTCATGACAGCAGCACATAAATCTAATCAATAGATGAGACGTTCTCTTGCCTATGAAAACCTCAAAGCCTATGCGATCGCAGCAATCATGAGAGCCGATGAAGTGAATCTGAGCAATTCAACCAATTTCTTGAGGATCGCTCTTTGCTATGAGCAGCTAGGTAAATGCAGGCCCTTGCAACGCCTTTGACCAAGTCGACCGAGTAGATGCCAGCTAGAGCTTTTGGCCTGAATGAATCACTTCTTGGGTAGATGATGGAAGTGAAGCTCGCTAACGATACATGCCTTGAGGAAACTAAGCGCCTCCCTTACAGGGCCAGAATTTCACAACACAAAAGTGCACGGTACCAATTACATAACGGGCTATATGAAAGATAGTATGTGGTAGAAAGCGAACTAAGCGATTTACGTAGGAATTTGATCATAACTTAACAAATGGTCTCGGCGGCGCGCCCCACATAGCTTATTCGACCCATATTGCTATGACTTGGTAGGCTTGCGATGACAGCAATAGTCTATGGAGCTCATGTTCCTCAGCTATGGGTACCTATCCGCTCAACACTTGTCTCTGAATAGGACTCACATCAAAATCGTGAACTTAATCGATGGTCATCCTGATGTCTGAGACAGTGCTCTGAAGTATTGTATTCAGGACTTGCTGTACGAAAGCTCGCAGCCTGAAAAAGGTGTGTTTGGTTGAAATACCCAGCATTTTCTGTCCAAACTAGCATTAGCAAACTCTTCAGACAATGTCCATATTCATAACGCTCATCACCTGACAGTTTGAACCAGACAATTTGATGCCCTCATTCCAGCCTAGTTATTTTGACTTCCACAGAACATCGAACCCTAACATCTGCGAATGAAACTTATAGAGCTAGCTGCACTATTAGATCCCCCCAGTAAGAGCTTTGATGGACATCTTATTATTGGTGAGTCTAAGAAAACTTGGACATTAAGCTTTGTGCAGGGTCAGCTGTTGTATGCGGTGGATGAATTGCACGCAGTCCGAAGATGGGAAAGGCTTGTCAAGCAGCATTTTCCCAACTGGAATTGGCAGACTGATAATATCCCCACCACAGATAAACAACCTTGGCAGCTTAGTTTGCTGAACAAAAGCATTGAGCAGAAGCAACTCAGTCTGATTCGAGCCAAGCTCGTAGTCCGGGCGATCGCCAAGGAATGCCTGTTTGAGCTGAGCTATCTCTCAAATCTGAATAGCAGTTGGAAACCCGTCTCGTTTTCACTTTCGCCAACCTGCCGCAATCTAGCTCTGTCTGGCTGGGAAATTAGGATGACTTTGAACAAGGTCGAAACCATGCGACAGCAGTGGCATCAGGCAGGATTAGAACTGCTCAGTCCAAGACTGTCACCGATGATCAAGAAAAGTGTCAAGTCACAGTTTCTGCCGATTTCGCATCAGTATCTCATTGGGGATCATACGCTCTGGGATATTGCAGGACAGCTTGATAAATCCCCGGTAGAAATAGCCCAGTCTCTACTGCCGTTCGTTGAGAATGGCATCTTGGAACTGCGTGCCATTTCCGACACGGCATTACCGGCGAAATTACCCCAAAACGTGCCGCTAAGCGTGAGGCCTACATCCAGAAAATCACCCCTCGCTAAGTCGTCTCCCCCACCTCTGCATAAAAGTCAATTTACACTACCCGTTCGGCCTTCATTCACTTCACCCACGCAGCTTAAGTCGGCTTCATTAGCCAAGCCTGAACAAGGGACATCCACTTCCGAGCAGCCGGTCATTGCTTGCATCGATGACAGCCCTGTCTTGGCACACAGTCTTAAGAAAATCCTGGTGGCAGCTGGCTATCGTGTGCTAATCATCCAGGAGCCCATGCGGGGATTTTCTGAGCTCATTGAGCACAAGCCTAGCCTCATCTTGCTCGATCTGCAGTTGCCGAACGCCGATGGCTACAGCGTTTGTAAGTTTTTGCGTGAAACTCCAGTATTTAAGGATACGCCCATCATTATCCTGACTGGACAAAATTCATCTATTGATCGAGCTCGAGCTCGTTTAGCCGGAGCTAGTGAATTTCTGACAAAACCGCCGCAGCCTGAACAACTCTTGCAGATGATTCAAGAACATCTTGGGCCAAGTTGAGGAGGCTAAAATCTCAGCCTCAAACCACCATTTGAACTATTAGTCATTAGAATCAAAGTCTAGAATCATATTCTTTAGGTCTACCGCTGCTTCATTCAGGAGTTGTGGTCTTGCTTTAGATTGCTTAAGGCTGCTAACGGTTCCTTTTATCCTGCGATTGATGATCCCCTTGCACCGAAAACCTGCTGAATGACATATCTCTATCATCTCAAACTTAGAAACGCCTGCTGATTATTTAGAAAAATCTGATTAATTGCTCTTGGAGTTCTTTTCTTGAACGCTGCTGTGGAAACTCTATATCTAAAATTCGTCTTATCAGATATTAGAAAATCTAAGATAGTGAAGTACTTAAGAAGTGTAATCAGGAATATTGCTGAACTTGATACCGTAATTGAGACGGTCAAACAAAATATTTCCTGATTCTGCTGAAGACATCTGTATAAATATGCAGGGCACGCTTTCTTCGCGTATAGTTTAGATTAGTAAAAGTACGATATCCTCTAGTGCTTTTCAGTCTAGATGAGTTTTACCCCCATAGGTTTAAAGCTGCAATGTGATATGCCCAGTAGTCTTTTGATTGCCCTAAAATGAATACTCAAGAACTAGCTGGATTGTTGCAATGTCCGAGCAGAAGTTTTGATGGATATCTGGTTCTTGATAATTCCAAAATAAGGTGGGTTCTTACCTTTATCCAAGGTCAGCTATTTTATGCCATGGATGAGAGCCATACTGCGCGTCGCTGGTTCAGGTTGCTTCAACAGTATTTCCCTAAGTGGGATTGGCAATCTCATATCACCCAGCCCACAGCTCATGAGTCTTGGCAGATTCACTTGCTTGATCAAGGTATTAACCAAAAGCAAATAAGCCTCATTCGAGCTAAGTTAGCAATTCGCACAGTTACCCAGGAATGTTTATTTGAACTAAGTCGCTGTCCCCATTTAGAGCATCATTGGAAACCCAATTCGTTTACGATTTCTATGACTTGCCGCAGTGTTGGGCTTTCCCGATGGGAAATGAGAATGACTTGGAGCAAAGTTGGAGCGATGTTGCAGGAATGGCAACAGGCTGGGCTGTCACCGGTCAACCCAACCGAGTCTCCCATTTTGAAGGAAGCTGTAGCCGCCCGACGGTTGCCGATCGCCCATCAATACCTCAGCGGCCACTATACCCTCTGGGATATTGCAGGACAGCTTGATCAGTCTCTCATCGGGATAGGGCGGTCCCTCTTGCCGTTAGCCCAAGACGGCATCTTGGCATTTCAGGCTATTCCTGATCTGGCATTGCCGACCGCATTACCGCGAACCATCACTTCACCTCAAATTCAGCGGACTACCCTGATGAGCCCCCCGGCTTCAAAGCCTCGGTCGGTGAAGTTAGCCAATGAAATGCCCACTATTGCCTGTATTGAAGACAGCCCGATATTGGCTCATCGCCTCAAGGAGATTTTGGTTACCGCAGGATACCATACGCTGCTGATCCAAGAGCCGATGCAAGGTTTTTCTGAGCTTATTAAACATAAGCCCGACCTGATTCTATTAGATCTGATGCTGCCGAATGCTGACGGATATAGTATTTGTAAGTTTTTGCGAGATACCTCCGTTTTTGAAAAGACACCGATTGTTATTCTGACCGGTCAAAACTCATCTGTTGATCGCGCAAGAGCCCGTTTGGCAGGCGCCAACGAATTTTTAACGAAGCCACCAAAGCCCGAGAAACTTCTTGCCGTCATTCGTGAGCAGCTTACAAAGTACTAAATTCAACCTCTAAATTTGCTCGTCTGCAGGACTGCAAATTCTGCCTAAGTGGGTGGCCCGAAATAAAGAACGCTGTAGGGTGTGTTGCGGTGCTAGCCCAACGCACCGTTACGTGAGAGGCGGGTGCGTCACGCTGCGCGATGAACACACCCTACAAAAATTGTGGCTATCTACTTAATAGGGCAGTCTCAGATAGAAGGGTTCAGGGATGTTGCTAATGGCCCGCTCAATGTCTGCCAGTGATTGGTTGTAGCCCACGATCGCCTGCACCAAATTCACTTCGGCATCCGTCAAATCGGATTGAGCATCCAGAATTTCCAGCTGCGTACCGACCCCTGCATCAAATCGCAGATTGGCTAACCTTAGGGCTTCGCCAGCCTGCTCAACCGAGAGCCGTGCTGTTTCAATGTTAGTCAGGTTGGACTGCAGATTGAAGTAGGCATCTTCAACTGACAAACGAATGATAGCCCGGGCATCTTCAAAGGTACGCTCAGCAATTTCGATATCCAGTTCGTTTTGGCGAGCGCGGGCACGAGCGGCTCCTCCATCAAATAACAGCCAGGAAACCTGGGCTCCGAACGAGTAGTTATCGTCGAATCCACCATCTTGAGTGATAATGTCGCTGGTTGAGTAGGTGGCAAATAGGTCAACTTGAGGACCCAGTGCACCCAATTCGAAGCGCCGCTGCTGCTCATTCAGATCCCGCAAAACCAACTGTTGCTCTAGCTCAGCTCGATTCTGATAGGCCTGTACGATACTTTCTTCCAGGGTCAGCGGCCATTCGCCAGCTACCTCAACTGGAACCGTATCAATTGTCAGTGACGGCGGCAAGTTCAGGGTGCTGGCTAGCGTTCTTTCGGCAACCTGGCGATCGCGTTGGGCATTCACCAAATCTTGACGCGCATCCGCCGCTTGGACTTCGGCCCGTAGAACATCGAAGCGCGTTCCGACACCCACATCTTCCCGGAGAATGGTGTCTCGCAGGTTCCGTTCGGCCTCTTCTAAAAACGCTTCGTTGATCCGAATCGATTCAATGGCAATCTGCAGGTTGTAGTAGTTGGTAGCTGTGGTAAGGCGAAGATCTTCCTGAATCAGTTCTACATCTAGTTCATCAAAGCGGACTTGCTCTTCCGCCGCTCGGATAGAGGCCGCTCGCTGCCCCGACGAAAATAGTTCGTAGTTGACGTTTACTTGGGCTGAGACAGAGGCTCCTAGTTCTTCAGAAGTCGAGGTTGCGCCTGGTATAGGAAGCTGAACGGTACCTGTCGGAGTTAAGACATCAATTGTCTGAGTACTGGTATCCGTTTCAGTCACGTTCTGTCCCTGCAGCGTGCCGTTCACCGACACCGTAGGTAATAGAGCGGCTTGGGTCTCGCGCAAGACAGCTTGACTTTGCTCAAGTTCCAGCAACGCAACTTGCAAGTCAGGATTATTCCGGTAGGCCAACTCAACAGCTTGCTCTAGGGTGATGGGCTGTTGGCCAATGATTTCGACCTCTTCCGGTTCAGTCTGAATCAGGAGAGGATTGGGATCCGGATCAAGGTATTGCAACTCATCTGCCACCCGATCGACCGGAATCGGGACGGCCTCATCCGCAGGAACATCGAGAGGCGGGTCGAAATCCTCAGCCGGGGTGACGTCCTCTACATCTTCAATTTCGTCTTCGATGTCGTCCTCGATTTCATCCTCAATATCTTGATCTGCTTCATCGGCAGGCGTTTCAAGAGAGGGTGCATCAACTTCTGGCACCGTGGGATCGTTCGGATCTTCTGCTGGTTCGGGATCCGGATCCGGCAGTGGACTAAAGGTTTCGTCGTCTTCAGAGGGTGCCGCTGAGTCTTCTGGCTCGGTCGGGTCTACCTGGCTGAAAAGCACCTCAGGCGAAGTCGTTTCTACCTGCTGTGGCGATGCGCTGAGGGAAGCTGGGGCGTTGGCGATCGCATCTTGAGTCGCTGCGGATGATGCCGGTGCTAGATTGGTTGTGGTGGCAACAATAGGAGCCCCAAGGAGACTGATGGGGAGTGATTCTGCTGCGGGTGGAATGGCCGGTGCAGCCTTGATCGGCGCTGCCGTTGGACCTTCCTCTTCGCTGGCTACAGTCAAAGTTGAGCCCCAGGGGACCGGGTTCTCGTCGCTGAACAGGACCTCTGTTTGGGGTGGCTCGATGCCCAATGCTGGGCTGACGACATCCCTAGAGGGACTTAGGGGCTGACCCTCAACGAGCGTCACTGGGTTGGGGGGAGACGTTTCCAAGAAGGGAGGAGCGACATCCACGACAGGTGTCAGAGGATGAATAGTGCTACTTGTGTGCCCTACCCCAGGCCCTGAGACTGAGTTTTGATTGCCTGCAGCGTCCTGTTCTTCCGAAGATGCAACCGTACGGTCTGGTGTGCTAGCTTCCGATGCTATGTAACCGGGCTGAGCCGGCGCATCAGACTGGGCAAGCTGTGTGGTTTCGGGTAGGTGCTGATGAGGGCTTTCAACCGCTCTAGTCGGGAGCGCCAACCAAAGCAAACTCATGGATGGTAGAGCGATCGCTGCACTAAATTTGAAGCGAATCAACCAAGGGTGTGGCATACTTTTCCCCATAAAGTCCCCTGAAGCTTAATAACAAGTGAGTCAGGGTCAGTTTTAGTAACTCCGTACCTAGAATACTTTACCGACCCGTTTAGTGAGTACTGATAGGCGCGAAGTTTCAGAACGAAATAGGCCGCAAGCAGGTTTGAAGGAAACCTTCGATGCCTTTAACGGACATAGTAGGCTCTTCCAGAGCAGCACTGACTGATTCTACGCTGATATCGTCCAAGAGCAGCTATTTTTAGAGATTGCCTGGATCTGTCGATTTGAGCATGACCGTAGGCACCGGGACATCATTTCCTCGAGGGCGATCGCACAGCTTCAGCTGTAAATCTTGCCTCGTGAGGAATCCGGCGACCATAGTGGCCTTTCCCTGTAAATGCTGTTTAGAGATGCCATCTCAACAGTCAATTCTTCAATCTGATCAGGCTATTTCAGGATAGGTTGAACGAAGGACTTTGCTGAATCGTCAACGGAGTGCTTTAGCAGCCACGAAGTTCATCATGAGAGCCTATTTCTTAAGGGCTATTCGCTGGACTGTATGAGTTGCTCCTGTACAAATCCTGTCATTGTCACGGTAGGAAATTGAGTCACCTGGGCTGCTTGCAGTGCAGCTTGGCTTCGTTCTAACTCTAAGCGAGCGATTTGGAGTTCAGGATTATTGCGGTAGGCTTGCTCAATGGCTTCCCTCAGGGTCAGCGTTGAGGCCGTCACAATAGCCACTTCTTCAGGCTGCGTTTGCATAATCAGCGGATTTGAAGCTGGGTTGTGGGCGCGCAACTGATTGGGCTCCATAGCTGTTGGTGTTGGTGTCGGAGCAGCTGCAGTCGGCAAGTCGATGACTGGGCCTGTTGCCCTGCTGGGTGACGTCACTTGTGAGGTCTCATCATCATTAGCCCTAAGAAGTGGCTTTGAGTTTGAGGTGTGCTGATGAACCTCATTGGCTTGAGCCGTGAGGGTCCATCCCCATAGGAGTATGCAGGGTATAGCAATCACCATACCCTGTCCAAAGTGAGTCAACCCAGTGTAAGGCTTGTATTTGTGCATGAGATTTGCGGGGTTTGGCAGCACTTGAATGAACTTTAGGAGCGCTTGAATGAAATATACAACAAGCACCCTGCTGTCGAAGATGCGTTCGCCCGAAGTGTGGTGATGTTCTGCTGAGTAGATAGGTCAACAGGGGAAATTCAAGGTGAGGCTGGTTCTAAGCAAGCTTGTATCAACCCCTCGATACCGTCAACTGGCCGCATAGGCGTTGCCAGAATGGTGCTGACCTTTTCAACACTGACATCGTCTAAAAATAGCCATTTCTGTGGGTTACCAGGGTCTGTCGGCTTGAGCATGATTGTCGGGACTAAAACAGCCTCACCCAAAGGGCGATCGCGTAAATGAAGCTGCAAATCGTGCCCTGTAAGCAGCCCTGTGACTGTAATCGCTTGGCCCCAATAGTCGCTGTTGATGGCAACCATCGCGACGGTCAGATTTTCAATCTGGTTGAGCCGCTTTGAAATAGGCTCAAATGCGTACTCAACAGCATTACCGACTATCCAGGTAACTCGCCGAGGCTGAGGCAAAGCGGCTGGCAACGCCTGAGCCGCTTCCTCAAACGCGGTCAAAAATTGTCGAATGGAGCCGACTCCATTACCGAGTTGAGGATAGTCTTCATACGCTTCTGCTGGCGGCAAGGGACGTCGGGCAATTAAAAACCATTCATCCGCCAGCCAGGCAAATGTAGTGCTCAATTGGGGGCGAAGTTCTGCCTGTAGGGATATAACTTGATCAATTACTTCTTGGGCTTTGGCTGGGGTGACGGGAATCAACTCGTCCTGTTCGGGACGAAACCGGGTTAGTCCAACTGGAACCACGGCGGCTGAAATCACTGCCGGCGTATCACCCTGATGAAACTGAGCCAAATCCCGCAGCGTTTGAGTAAGGTGAGGACCATCGTTGATGCCGGGACACACCACAACCTGGGCGTGAATTTGGAGTCGATGGTCTTGAAACCAAGCCAGCTGCTGCAGAAGGTCACCCGCTCGGGAATTTTTGAGCAGCCGCGATCGCACCTCAGGCTCTGTCGCATGGACGGATACAAACAGCGGGGACAAGCGCAACTGGGCAATGCGATCCCATTCTGGCTGGGTAAGATTCGTCAGGGTCAGATAGCTGCCGTATAAGAAGCTCAGACGATAGTCATCATCTTTGAGATAGAGGGTCTCGCGCTTACCAGGGGGCTGTTGATCGATAAAGCAAAACGGACAGCGATTGTTGCACTGCATCAGTCCGTCAAACAAAGCCGTCTCAAACTCTAGACCCAGCTCGTCGTCATACTCTTTCTCAAGCTCGACGACATGCGTTACTCCTTTAGTGTCGAGCACCTCTAAGGTCAGATCCTCGTTGGCACAGAGAAACTGGTAGTCAATCAAATCACGGGGCGCTTGACCGTTAATACTGACGAGGCGATCACCAGGCTCAAACCCAAGTTCTGCCGCGATCGACTCAGGCATGACCCGAGTCACCACAGCAGGCTGGATAGATGACTTCCCCATGATGTCTCCTCATCCCAAAGCGTGTGGAGATGCGATTGGTCACGCCTCCCCATTCCATCATGCCTTATGCCTCAGATATTCGGCATGCGCCCCGATAAGATCGCCCACAGCAGCGCAATTCCTAGCCCGATGCGATAAAACACAAACACCCAGGTCGTATGACGCTTCAGGAACCGAATGAGCCAATAAATCGCCAGATAGGAGGAAATGATCGACGCTAGTACACCTGCCACAATTGCCACTAGGCTTACAGGAGACTGCGGTTCAAACAGTTCATTAATCTCGGCCAGCCCCGAAATTAGAATCGCTGGGATGCCCATGAGCAAAGAAAACCGGGCAGCCGTTTCACGATTTAAACCCATGAACAGTCCCGCTGTAATCGTTGAACCCGAGCGCGACACACCCGGGATCAACGCCAATGCCTGCGCTAACCCCATACCGATGCCGTCCCAAAGACCGACCACGTCATAGCCCCGCTTGCGGGTGCCGATCACCTCTGCCAAACCCAAAAAAATAGCCAGGCCGATGGAGGTAATACCAATGACGAGTGAGCTGCGAGCGAACGTGTCATAGGCCTCGCGTAAACCAAACTTAACAATTAATCCAAAAATAACAATAGGTATGGTTCCGATGAAAATTCCCATCCCCAAGCGGAAGTCAGGCGCATTGTAATCGCGCTGGACTATCGCTCGCCACATCCCGACTAGAAGCTGCTGTATATCCTGCCAAAAGTACCCTACAATCGCGACGATACTTCCTAACTGAACGACGGCAGTGAAGGTCACGCCGGGGTCTCCCCATCCCAAAACGACGGGCACTATCTTGACGTGGGCTGTACTACTGATGGGCAAAAATTCTGTTAGCCCCTGAACAATGCCAATTACAATGGCCTCCACCAGTGATATCGACTCAGTCGATTCAACACTCAGCATCAGCGGTGTGATGAATGCATCCACAGTCAAGTTCTCCAAATAGAAACAAACAACATAAAAGAAAGACAGCATCCACAGTGTGGCACGTGCCATCGCACCCTGAAATGGGATTCCCTGTTAAGGGATCCCGTGCTATGTTAAGAACAATTAAGAAGCTGAGAAAACAGTTGTCCTCTTTTAGTCCTTATCCTGACTATGTCGGCGGGTTTGACCCCTCGCTAGAAAAGTCTTCTCTACCATCCTCTGCTGTCAGGCAACCTCTGAAAATCTTGGTGGCATCTATTTTTTTAGTTGTTGTGCCTGTATTTTTTCAAGCGCCGCTGGTGCGATCGCTGCCGTGGCTCAGCCTAACACTCACAGGCACTTGGCTGATGGCGGGCGTTAGCCTCGTGTCGCGCAGTAACAGTCGTTTATGGGGTGACTTACTGGTTGGGTTTACCTGGACTTGGCTAGCGGGCTCTATCTATTGGGGGTGGTTCCGTTGGCAGCCTTATATTCATCTACCTATCGAAGCCCTGGGTATTCCCGTGGTGCTGGTTTTGTTGATTCGGGGCCGGGGGCGTGTAGGTAGCTACTTTTACTTAGGCTCTCTGTTGGGGACGGCGGTAACAGACCTGTACATCTACTGGACCGACCTTTTGCCGCTTTGGCGACAGGTAATGCAGGTTGATCCTGAGTGGGTTCCCGTTCTTCTCAGGCAAGCAGCCACAGCGTTACAGAACCCAGTTGCCTTTATGAAGGCTCTCGCATTGGCCTCTGGGTTGCTGATTATTGGCACCATACCGCTGAAATCTAAGCAGCCCTGTTGGTGGGCCTTTAGCGGTGCGGTTTTGAGCACTCTAATTGTCGATGTATTATTTTTAACTAGCATCCTCTTGGTGTGATGGATGAGAGTGATTGTTCCAGCAGTTCATAAAAAAATTAAATAGAAGCACGGGCAAAGCTTATTTGGCATAATGGCCAGAGTAAGGATGAGCCGCTTCATAATTTGTGCGCTATGTTTTTTCCTAGCTCACAGTGCCTGCGATGTATCGTTTTGTGAGCTTCTACACTTGGTTTTTGCAGCTCAAAACACAGTGACTGAACAAAAAGGGCCTTATGTGGTGCTTCACACAGAATCTGGCAGTCGTCAGCTATCTTTGGCGGGTAGTAATTGCTGGACAGTAGGCCGTAGCGATGACAACAATCTGGTGTTGCCGGATCGGTGGATCTCCCGCAACCATGCCATGATTCAAATTATGGATTCTGGTGAGTTTTACCTGATTGACCTGGGTAGCCGGAATGGGTCTTTCGTAAATGGCCGGAGGGTCAGTGTTCCCGTCACCTTGCGTGATGGTGATCGCTTAACGTTTGGTCAGACAGAGCTGCGGTTCTACAGCCCAGTTCACCGAAATTCTGTGCCGACTAGTCGGAAGACAGACGATGCCAATGATGCGGTGGCGACTGCAACGCTTCATTTACGTCGTTTGATATCGGTTGTCGTGGTAGATATTCGCGACTTCACGGTTATGACCCGGCAAATTGATGAAAAAGTTCTGTCAGAATCTATCGGTACCTGGTTTCGACGAGCGGGCGACATTATTGGCGAACATGGTAGCTGGGTCGATAAATACATTGGTGATGCTGTCATGGCTGTATGGATCCATGGTTCTGAGAGCATGGAGTCCAAGGAGATGCTGCAGATTGTGCAGGCTGTTAATGGGCTGGCTAGGATGACTAGTGAGCTGCATAAACAGTTTCCGCTGCCTTTTCCGCTACGAATCGGGGCAGGGCTCAATACTGGATATGCCATGGTGGGCAATACTGGCAGCGGCGATCGCCCCGACTATACAGCCATTGGCGACACCGTGAATGCTGCCTTCCGCTTCGAATCTTCAACTAAGCAACTAGGTCTGGACATGGCTATTGGCGACACGACTTATCAGTATTTGGCCCAGATGGAAACTGCAGACGCGCTTTTCAAACGCTACGCGGTCAACATGAAAGGTTATGAGACTCCTATTGTTACCTACGCGACCACCTTCTCCGACCTTGAGCGCTTCATTCAGCTGCAGGGATGATAGTCTCTAATAAATGCTGTGTGAATTCTTCCGAATTTAACGAGAGGACTGAGTCAATGAAACGTCTGTTGTTGTGCCTGGTGGTAATGCTAGGACTGTTAGTGAGTAGCTGGTTGGGTGGGACAGTCAGTCCTGCGGTAGCGGCATCTCTGACAGGTCCTTCCTGGAATACTCCAATCCTTGCAGAGGATCTGCGAAATGCAGTTGATGACAAACTAAGTACCGAATACGGTTCTAAGCTTGATCTCAACAACGCTAACGTGCAAGCCTTTGTCAAATATCGAGGGCTGTATCCCACAATCGCGCGCAAGATTTTAAAAAATGCTCCCTTCGACGTCGTTGAGGATATTCTGGAAATACCAGGCCTGAGCGATCGTGAGCGTGACATTATTGAAGCCAACATGGATAGCTTCACTGTCACACCCCCAGATCCTGCCTTTGTTGAAGGAGCGGATCGCTATAACAATGGTGTTTACCGTTAGTCGAAACAGCATCTGTGTCGATACTGTCCCCTGAATAGAGCTGAAATTGTTCCTTGAGTAGAGGAGCTAAAGGGGCGTATCGCTGCTCGTTTCGCATTAATAGCGTGAATAGTCGGCAGGGAGTGTACTTCCTGTCGGCTTTTAGTCTCAGGAGCATTGAGGAGTATAGATTGCCCATTCCGCCTTTTGATGTTTTGTTGGTCGGCAGTGGAGCTGCAGGGCTGTATGCGGCCCTCTGCATTTCATCGGAGTATCGAATTGGTCTCATTACTAAGGATGTGCTGAGTCAGTCAGCTAGTGACTGGGCTCAAGGTGGAATCGCTGCGGCGATCGCACCTGAAGATTCTCCTTCACTTCACCGGGAAGATACTTTACAAGCCGGGGCCGGACTCTGTGATCCCGCTGCCGTCGACCAACTCGTCAAGCAGGCTGATCCCTGCATCAAAGCCCTGGTTTCCTTAGGTGTCCCCTTTGACCAGAGGCACGGGCAACTTGCCCTCACACTGGAGGCAGCTCACTCCCAGAGGCGGGTTCTTCATGCTGCCGATGCCACCGGGCGGGCAGTCGTTAGTACACTTGCCAAAGCCGTTCAACGTCGTCCTAATATTACAGTCTTTGAACATACGCTCATTCTGGACCTGTGGCTACAAGACGGGCGCTGTCAGGGCATCATTGCAGTTAAGGAGCAAACCTTGGAATGGTGGCCTGCAGGAGCAGTCGTTCTGGCTACTGGGGGCGGCGGTCAAATCTTTTCGCAGACGACAAATCCCCCTGCTAGTACGGGGGATGGGGTCGCGATGGCATGGCGAGCAGGTGCTCAACTCCGGGATCTAGAGTTTTTTCAGTTTCACCCTACGGCCTTAAAAGTCGCCGGGGCACCGCGCTTTTTGATTAGCGAGGCAGTGCGTGGAGAGGGCGCTCATCTAATTGATGCAACGGGACGACGATTTGCGTTTGATTACCACCCTAAAGGCGAGCTAGCTCCCCGTGATGTGGTCAGCCGAGCCATCTATCGCTATCTGCAATCGCAAGAACTAGACGCCCCTGACTGGGTTTGGCTTGATCTCAGACCCATTCCCCGTGAAAAAATTCAGCAGCGATTTCCTAACATCGTAGCCGTCTGTCAGCGCTGGGGTATCAATCCCTTCCAACAGCCGATCCCGGTATCCCCTGCTGCCCATTATTGGATGGGGGGCATCGTAACGAACCTGGCGAGTCAAACAACCTTGCCTCAGCTGTATGCGGTGGGAGAAACCGCAAGTACCGGTGTCCATGGGGCTAATCGTTTAGCCAGTAATTCGCTATTGGAATGCCTGGTCTATGGCCATCAGCTGCAACATCTGCAGGTAACCCATCCCGCAACTGATCTACCGACCTTTACCGATGCCGTAAGCCCCGACTTATCAACGCTGTCTTCGCAGGCTACACAGCCCCTTGCTCATATTCGAGCTCAACTACCAGAATTAGTTTGGCAGGGTGCAGGGATCAGTCGTCACGCTGAAGGCATTGCCGCTGCGATCGCTCAGATCAACCATCAGCGATCGCACTTCGAAGCACTTCCCCTTACCTCAGCCTTGCATCGGTTACTGTCCCATCCTCATCGCTACACCCTAGCCATTGAAACCGATACCCTACGCTTATGGACCGAAGTCCGAAACTTGCTAGATCTGGCTCAGCTCATCCTCAAAAGTGCCTACTTTCGCCAAGAAAGTCGCGGCGGCCATTATCGCGAAGACTTCCCTGAAACGGACACTGCTTGGCAGGTCCATACACTGGTGGAAGGCGATCAGTGGCAGCAGAGTAGAAGGGCTTCGGCGTGAGCCCTCAGCCGAACGGCTTCGGCGTGAGCCCTCAGCCGAACGGCTTCGGCGTGAGCCCTCAGCCGAACGGTGGATGGGTAGATGGGGGGGAAAGGGGCGAGAAGGAAGCAGAATTTTGAATTTTGAATTGAACCCCATTACCCATTCCCAATTACCCATTACCAATTACCCATTACCAAAAAACAAATAACAAAAAAACGGCAGAGAAAAAAAGAAATAAAAAAAAAAGACAACAAAGAACTCTACACAAAACAGAACAAAAACAACACAGATAAAGAA
>JBHJHM010000122.1:0-14525 GCA_050330865.1 Leptolyngbyaceae cyanobacterium | reverse complement strand
CTCTTTTCGATGGCTTTATGGACGGATTTTGTCGGTCCCTTGCTTGCCCTCAAGCCCCATAAACGTCTCTATTTTCAGCGCGGTTTCAATGCTCTATCCCTCATGCAGCAAGAGCTGTAGCTAGGTTGTCACCCTTTAAGGGTCCTGAACCTTCTTCAACCAGAGCGGGCACGTAAAGGCGAGTCGCTGACCGCGCAACCGCTCTAAGAGCATATCTTGCAGTCGAGCCCGATCCTCTAAGGAGAGGGCGGGAGTGGAGAGAGACGCGACTGCCGCCTCTCCAGAATTAGGATTACGTTCAATCGCTAGCATAAGGAATCCCTAACGAGTTCAATCGGTCGAGAGGTTTTCTCTCACCCCCAATGATGAGAAACGAATGTCACTCAAATGTGTCTTTCGCTCAGTAAAACAGAAGAATAGATTAAGTTACACGTAAAAAAAGATGAACAAGAGTTAACAACGCAAATCCGTTTTAAGAACCATAAAGCGCTCTTGACTCATCATACTTTTACGCTAAAGATTAACCAAAAGATAAAGACTCTTTCTACCGGGTTTGACTTATGCGTTGCTTACTCGTGGGTGGAAATACTTTTCTTGAAGAAACCTCTTTCTTGTTCGATCAAACGAATTATGAGATATCTGGTTGCTCATTTGATGAAGCGCTGACAAAAATGGCGATCAATCATCCTGACATTGCCGTCATTAACCTGGAGCCGTTTATTTCAATTCCTTCCTTCTTTCTCCGGCTCCAGCAAATAATCAGGCCCGATCAGGGAAGTTATTGTCCTATTCTGATCGGGTTCATTCCCCATGAGACGAGCAAAGAACAACACATCAAGTATTACAATATTGGCTTCGAGCTAGTTGTAGAACCTCCTGTAGACATAGATTTCTTGATGGCTCGTATCAAGGCTCTTATCCGAAGGATCGGGATCGGCAAACACATTACTCAAAGCCAACACTTGATGCTGGACCGACACACTCGCGATTGTTTTTTGAAGACGAGTAATGGTGAGCTTCTTGGCTTTTTCAAAGCGACCCCCATGCAGTTTGATATCATTCAACGACTTGTTCAGTATCCCCGTCGGATCTGGTATAGAGATCAGTTTGAAGCAGCCATAAACAACACAATTAGTAAGTTTGACAATCGCGCCGTTGACACCTCCATCAATCGTTTACGGGAAAGACTCAGAGAGCAGCTCCAAAAACTGCCAAAAGGCAGCTGGCAAATCAATCCTTTATGTAAGTATCCATTTATTCAGACTGAATATGGCAGTGGATACTATTTTCTCGATTGCCTACAACTTGGTAAAGATCTGAGGGCAGCCAATTCATCACTGCAACCCGTCAGACAAGGCGGATTCAAAGTCTGTCCAGACAACACTCGTCCATTTCCCTTCAATATTCAGGACTGTGCCTACTCCTGGGATGGCCAGGGATAACGCTATAGTCCAAGCGAGAATGCTCCTAGCGGCCAGACCACAGCAACGACTTTTCCTTCAATTCGGTCGGCTGCGATCGCCCCCAGCACGCGGGAATCGTGCGAATTATTACGGTTGTCTCCCAGAACGAAATAATGCCCCTCAGGAATTGCGGTTTGTGGGTATGCCTGGATAGCCGATAACACATACGCCTCTTGTAGCCGTTGACCATCAATATAGACCTGCCCTTCAGGGGTGACCTCAATCCGTTCACCCGGTAGCCCAACAACCCGTTTGGTCAATCGAACTTTTTCACGCTCCAGCAACCCCGCACGATAGCCGGAGTCAAACACCACAACATCGCCCCGTTGAGGCGTATCGAACCAAAATCGGGTGTTGTTGACTAAAACTTTGCTATCTTCGGCGATCGTCGGCTCCATCGATACCGACGGCACATGACTGATAGGCGTTAACCACCGTAACACGATGAAAACCCCAATGCCGATCGCGCCAATGCTAAGGGTATCGCGGAGGTTTTCGCGGGTGAAGGTGTTGTAGCGTTTACTGAAGCACATCACAAGCCTCTTACGTTTCAAAGCTTTCGCAAAAATCTTTAGCCTGAAATACAGCATTGTTGGCCGTCACTTCCAGCTTTTCCAGTGTCTGTAGCTGTCCCCACGTCAGGGGTCGAGAAGCCAGGATTTCAACCAGCTCCAGAAGCTCTTGGGTGACATCCGTCAGCTGCGTTAGCAAGGTTTCGGGCTCCGAGGCTGCCAGTTCTTGCCGGATCACGGCAGCATCTTCAGCGACTTCAGCCACCACGTCTTTTAGATAAGGTGCGAGCGCTGCAAATGCAGCCTCGTAGTCCGGAGGCAGTTGCTTTGACGTCCGCATCGCTTGTCTCTCAGAAACTGATTTCAGACTAGCGACCAATTGTTACCCAATTGTTGCTTTTGGGTCATTAGCCTTAAGGAAACCTGGAGATCAGGGGAGTTTTACCCATATCGACCAAAGCCAGATTCGACAAAATGGAAGGGAAGCTTAAGAAAGCAAACATGAAGAACCTGAATCAGGTGATGAATTGGGCGGCTAATCTGGAGCGGCCACTGGAATATGTCTTGGCGATCCTTTGTGGCCTTTTAGCGATCGCTGCCGTTATCGGAGGTGGATGGCGGTATGGTGTAGGTTTTGCCTTGCTAGCTATCACCCTCGGGCTCCCTCAACAAACCTGGAGAACCTTATCTTTGGGACGCATCCTGCGCTACACCATCATGACTCTGGCCGTCTTAAGCCTTAGTGCCTGATAGCAAGAAGCCGTCTCCAGCGATAGTCTTGCCAGAGACGGCCTTGGAGGGCAGGCTGCAGCATCAAAGAAGCCCGACACGGGTCTGCAGATGCGTTAAGTGTGCTTCCTCCTCAGCACACGTTTGCTCCACGGGACCGTAGTGATACATCGAGGGTGTGAAACCCTGTCCGGGTACTCTCAGACCTCCATCAGCAAAGCGATCGGCGTTCCAGGCCAAACTGGGCTCAGCCATACTTTCATGCCCCCAGCCAAAGGCACCGAAAATCGCCTCTTCGACTTGAACACCTTCTTTGGTCACCAACTTTGGTCACCAACTTTGCCCAGTGGTCTCCAGAATAGGAACGCTGACACCAGAAGCTCAGCGCCTCTTGCAACGGGATGGGCGTAATGGCTTGATGCTCCCACTGATTTTGATCCAGCCACACAAATTCGGGCAAATTAACCTCATCACCTTCATGAAGCGCTCTCAGATGGGTCAGAAACCCCTGAATGGCTTGTGAGGGATATCCCTCAACAACTTCAGAGACTTTCAGGTAGACACACTGCAACAGGTTGGGAACATCTGGGCAGCCCACAGGCTCAGAGAGCACGAAGAAATGCAAAAATTTTCCGGCAATCTCAACTTCTTTCACATCACCTGAACCAATATGAGGAGCAGAAAGGGGATTGGAAACTTGGTACATTGTGGTCACCCTGAACGCTTCAAATGCTTTGCCCTTCTACGATGAAGCTGAAATGTCACTCAAATGTGTCAATCACAATCGCTTCGTGAATGTTCACTTTTGAAAATGGACTCGTTGCAAAATGAAAAGCACAGTACTGCTACCAACTCTGGCATTAACTGCATTGATTGCTGCTTGCAGTGGCACAAATAGCTCTACTCCTGACGAAACAACGCCTGGAACCACCACCGAAGCTCAGACAGTTCCTACGACAGAGGCAGCAGAAGCCGTCATCGCCAGTGAGACACCGGTTTCTGTCGAATGGAAACTGTGTGTACCGGAGGGAACTTTCCCTCGTAGCACAACTCCCCGTAACACTGATGCAAATGGGTGTCGCCATAACACGAAACCTTTAAAGGCGTGGCCTCAGGCAGATGGCACCGTTGAAGTTCTCTGGGTTCGCAAAAGGGCTGCAGCATTTGGGCGACAATCCACGAAGCCCTATTTTCTCGTCACTCGCTCACGCGGCTGCGATCCTAATGGTCCTGGAGAAGAAGGGCATTACGAAGCCGACGAAAGTGCCTTTATCGACGCAGAGTGGGCCAATGATAGACCTATCATCACAGTCGAAGACGTAACTCTCTCTCCCATTGATGATGCGGCAGAGTTGGAGAACCCAGAAATCGGAATTGAACTCTTTGCAGGGATCGATTGCGAACCCATCGACCTTGAAAACGATAACTACTGAGCTAAAGGCAGCTTGTCTGTCACCGAAGGTCTAACCCTTGCCTGTTCGGAAGTGTATACAGTGCAGGCGTAGGTTCACGCTGCCCTAACAGGATTAGGGGATCTACCCTAATTTCGATCGAGTGTAGATGCATAATCATCTGCCATAGCCGGGTTCGTAGTAGGTCTTGAAATGACATCGATAGACACCGAAGTGTTGCGTCATCAAAGCGTTGAAAGAGAGTGAGTCTTAGCCTCGTGAGTTTTCAGCTGCCGGTCAGTTCCCTAATCCTGCATTCAATATCCGCGATCGCGCCCATCACCTGCTCTAACTCCGCCTTAACCAACTTGAGTTTATTTCCCCGCTCAACCTGGGCTCGGATTCTAGCTAACTCATGGGGCTTGATACTCTGTCGCCGTTTCTTAAGCTTGCCATTGGTATATCGCCCTCCTGCAAAGTGGCATAGCCGATAGCGCACCACACCATATCCTTGATCCGTAGCACTGTCGATCCAATAGCCTTCCAAAGCAGGCAACTCTAATAACGCTTCGAGCACCTTTTCGAGTTGAGCCTGACGCTGCCGCAGGTCAGTCAGGTTTATGGTTACCATTTTTCTGTGTCACCTACATTCATTCTATATTTTAAGTGACACGGAAAACAATTCATTTAACTGCGAAACAGATTGCGGCGAATGACGATGTTAGGTTTCAGCCTCAATGTATACGCAGTTCACCACACTGAGCGCAAATTATAGATGCATTCCAGCCCAGTATCACAAGTTGAGAAGCTCCCTTATGACTGAGCTAAACTGATGGCAAGACACTTTGATATCAACATGAGCGTTGGTGGAGCCTCCCCAATGGAGAATCGCACTCAGCAGTTAGCAGACCAAATTACAGCCCTCGATCCTGCCAAGCTTCAGGCAGTGCTGTTGAGTCTGCTCCACAAACTTGATGACACGGGTCTAGCATCGCTCCAAACCGAATTGGAAAGCCACCAGGAACAGCCCATCTGCTTCGACGACTTGGAGGCCCGCCGCGAAGCCGGACACTATCCCTATGATGCAGTCACCTTTGCAGAAGATGATGCCACTATTGCCGAGTGCCTAGCCGGTAACTGTGTTGATCATGAACTCGTCTCGCAATGGCTGCAAAGCATTGGTACCGATAACGAACTCCCATGCCCACCCCCCCAGTAAAGTGGTCGGTGCCCGCGCTAAACGATTTCAGGCGACAGATTGCTTACTACGATGATCCGACTCGCGCCAATGAAGCTGCTGCAGCCATTGACAAAGCGATTCGCACCATCAGCAAAATGCCTCAAATTGGAGTAAAAGTACGGGATCCCAGTACTCGTGAATATCAGGTCCGCTTTGGACGTGGTGCTTTGATTGTCCGGTACTCAATACAGGCTTCTGTCATCCTGATTTTGCACATCTACCACAATAGCCAGCAACGCTGACGGATGGCAGCTTCGGTTCAACCATTGCAACACGCATTGTCGCTCACTGCTTTATTTTGCAACCGCTTTAATGTTGCATTCCTGCATGTTGTTGCAACAATGCATATCGTGTTATCACGTCAGTGGATCGCCTGCGAACTGAGGATTTTGCCCATGACTACTACTGCCACTACCTTCAACCGCACCGAACATCAGCGTCGTCTCCGGAATGTCGTAAAGCGCCTTGTCATTGAACTGGGATACCTAGAGGACTGTCTAGCCGCAGGGCTTCAGGATGCCAATCTCCGTAACGCTGTTTCTGGCATTGATAATGCGATCGATGGTCTGAATGAGCACTTGGCTAGCTGCTAGCACTCTCGCTCTGCCCACCAGGTACACTGAGCGAAGTCACATTTTTCCAATGCCACACCGCCTCTGATCAATTGGATTAGAGGCTTTTTGTCTTAACTGAGATATCCTAAAGAGCCCGTTCGTAGCGATGCGATGCGGTGATGGAGTTGAAGCGATGTCTATCATTCGAGAACGGTATCCCGAAAATTGGGAGGTCATTGCGGCTCAGGTCAAGCATGAAGCAAACTGGTGCTGCGAGCACTGCCAAAGACCCTGCCGACAGCCGAGTGAACCCTTAGCAGATTTCCTCCAAAGAGTTCAGGAATGGCGACAGCTTCTATCGCCTCTTCCACCAACTTTTGCTGAAGCACCCAGGCGATATCTGTTAACCGTTGCTCATCTTGATCAATAGCCTGGCAATGAAGACCGCAGCAATCTGAAAGCCCTGTGTACCGTTTGTCATCTCCGCTTTGACAGCCGATTTCGAGCCAAGCAGAAACGTCTCAAGGCAGAATTCTACGGACAGCTTTCGATTGAGGATCCTTGGGAAGAGGGATTACAGCTCTCCCTTTGGCCAGGACAGATATCGCCGTTCAGTCTGCCCCGTCAAGGAGATGCCCCCGTAGAAGGTCGGATCTTGCCTCGCTAACCGATAACCAATTTGATTTGAGGCCAAGCCAGTTCACCGTTGAAAGGGAGCGAGGTCCAAAACTGGCTCGTGCCAATATGAACAGCCATAATGAGTTCGAGGAGTTTCCCAAGGATTTTCAGGGATCTATGGACGCACAACTTACACCGGCAGAAATCAAGCAGGCGCAGCAACTTATAGAGACTTCCGATGCTCCCCAGACGAGTGGAATGCAGGGGGCGATCGCGGCTCTGGAAAAGCACAATGGCAACCTGGAGACGAGCTTTCAAGAACTGTGGCAGGAAGAGGTGGGTGACCTGGGCACCCCAGAGACGGGTGGTAAGTCGCTGTGGCAGGTGACGCTCAAGGTTTTGCGCCAGGAGGTCTGTGGGGATGAGGGCTTTCGTTCGAAGATTCTGGACTACAACAAAAATCCGGGCAGTGCCTCGGTCTTGACTGGGGCGATCGTGTATTTGGTGGGGTTGACGACGTTGCCGATTAATCCTGCGATCGCAACGATTGTCGTGCTCTACATTCTGAAGGTGGGGCTGAATATCTTTTGCGAGTATACGGAGCCACCTGATGCTGACGCAGCGGCTTGAGCAGGAGATGAACACACGATGACATTTGAGAAAGGTCATGCGCTGGTGATTGGGGTGGGCACTTATCAGCACACGCCCAAGATGAATGTGCCGATTACGGTAGAGGATGCTAAAGAGGTGGCGGCAGTGCTGGGCGATCGCCGCTACTGTGGCTATCCCGAACAACAAGTGACGCTGCTGCATGATGCAGAGGCTTCCCGACAAAACATTGAAGCAGCGCTAGACCAGGCGGCTACAAGCCTGACGGAGACTGATACGTTTCTGCTGTTTTATAGCGGCCATGGGGAATACGGAGAAGATGGCTACTACCTGACCACCCACGACACCCAGATGGATGAGGGCAAGAAGGTAGTGGCTGGAAGCGGTGTACATGAGAAGACGCTGCTGGAGAAAATACAGGCGATTAAGGCTAAACGAGTATTTTTGATTTTTAATGCCTGCCACGCTGGGGAGATATCACCGGATTCGCTAGGTGGGGAGGACGAGGCTGAGGACACTGGGCAGAGTTTGCCAGACCGAACGGCGGCAGCGTTGCTGGGAACGGGTGAGGGACGGGTGATTATTACGGCCTGTCGGGAGACGCAGCATTCTATTTTTATGAAAAAGGCAGCGTTGACATTTTTTGCCCAGGCATTGTCGGATGGGTTGCAGGGTCGAGCAATTCAGAATCGGCAGGGATATATCAGTATTTTTGATTTGTATGAGTACGTGTATACCGCCGTCAGCGAGGAGGTAAAGCGGCGATTTGGGATGTTGGGGTATGCACAAGAACCGGAATTGACGATTCAGAAAGGGGTGGGGGTTTTGGCGGTGGCACTGCATCGGGGGCAGGTTGCTGGAAAAGACCTGGATGAGCGCGATCGCCCCACGGCTCTTGGTGGTGCAGTGCGTGAAATTGAAGCTACGGAGAGTCAGCAGGCACTTCAGCAAATACTGAGTGGGAAGGTCAATTTTGCGGCTGGGGGCAATATTCAGGATGTGCAGGTGCTTGAGCGAGGAGACTATATCAACGCAGAAGGATCTCAGGGGTTCATTAATCGTCCCAGTGGGCCAGTCAAAATACAGGTTGGGAACTCAACAGAAATCAATACTGGCGGTGGAGATTATGCGGGGCGTGATGTGTACAAGACTGCACCGATTTCTCCTACAGAGAAGGATTTTGTGTCTTTGCAAAGTCTCAGCAAACAGGTTATTCATCAGATAGAGCGAGCTGAAGCAGCAGGGTTGGATGATTTGGTCGATGATTTGCAAGGGGTTGATCTGGCCTTGAAGGCTGCCATCAAAGCAGAGGCAAATGGGAAAAATGATCGCAGGCGCGAAAAGCTCAGCACGGCTATCCAAGCAATCGATACCATTGCCACTGATTATCCACAGTTAACTCAGTTGAGAGCTTTATTTCAGCAGGCGATTTAGTAGCCATTGATCGTCCGTATCAGTTGAAATTTCTGAGGGCTTTAAGCAACAATCTCCTCCAAGATATGCTCTACAACTTCTAATCCTTGGCCATTAGAGCCTTGAGCCCAATTTAGGAAAGCCGCAACTCGCGTTCCTTGCGAAACTGATGCGACAGGTATCATGCCCGGTGGTGGCATAGGAGCAAGTAGCAGTTGCTAGAACTGTGGTTCCGGTAAACTGGCAAGCAATTGAAACAGCCTTGATCGCCTTTGTGTCTGACCGCTGCTGGACACTGTTGAAAACGCGGCTGAACTTGGAGGCACCGTGGGCGAAGTAGGAGCAGGAGCAATCTTTCGAGTTGATGAGTTAGGTTGCAGAGTCAATACAGAATCTATGGCCAAAGGAGAAATATCGCTGAGAACTGCATTCAAGACTGCTAGGCCACAAGCGATAGGACTTTCAACCCATTCCAGCAATGCTGACACTCGCTGCTCTTGGGAAGCCATGTAGGAGAGGATATTCTCCTCTGGGATTGTGAGGGCAAAAATCAACTGCTCGAAGTGTGGCGATAGAAGTCTCATAACTATCTCAAATAAGCTTCAACGCTGCTGGATTGATTCGGAAACAGTAGTGCCATGAGATTGTGGTATGAGCAAATGTTCTATAGTTTCTAGACCACAACCAGTAGGACTTTCAGCCCATTCTAGGAGTGGCGCTATCCGGTGCTATCGAGAATGCCGAAAGGAAGGTATTAACCCTGATGAAGGTCCAAGAGCAAAAACTAACTGTTCGAATTGTGGAGATGGTAAGTTTACGAGTAATTCGAATAAGTTCCAGCGTCTTTGAATTGAGACAGGTGCTTCAAATGCAGTTTTTTGTAGTGCTAATTTAGTTGAACTTCTAGACCACAATTGCTAGGACTTTCGGCCCACTCTAATACCAATCATATCCGCTCTTCTAT
Organism: Leptolyngbyaceae cyanobacterium; assembly: GCA_050330865.1. GTDB lineage: Bacteria > Cyanobacteriota > Cyanobacteriia > Phormidesmidales > Phormidesmidaceae > SIO1E4. The sequence goes on along the minus strand of JBHJHM010000122.1, from coordinate 5,032 downwards.
AGGGGCACAAAAGGAAGAAATCCAACCTTTAGGAGAATTGGCGGCAAAAACCAACTGTTCGAACTTCAATGGTTGCAAGTTGGATATTGCGCTCTCTAAATTAGAAATTTCTGAATTACCTTGAAGCAGGACTTAGTCTTCAAAGTCAGTAACGCCATTGGTATCGAAACTTGGACTAATGACAAAACGATCGTCTCCTGTGCCACTATGAAGCACATTGTCATTTGTGCTAATCCGCAATAAATAGTCATGGAGACTGTGCAGTTCTTTATGGGAGGGAGCGATTTCCAAAGCCCTTCGAGTGTATTGGATAGCCTCATCCCATCTTTTCTGTAAAATCAGCGCACGAGCAAGAGAGTCTATGTTCAGTAAGACTCTGCGTTGATTACGGTTAGCGGCGTCAATTTCAAAACTCTTTTTCAAATGTATAATTGATTCTTCCATTCGCCTCCTTTCGAACAGCGCTTGCCCCATTGCCGTGTGTACTTTAGTTAGATGAGACAATCTATTTTCCTGCTCACCAAGTTTTATGCTTTCTCGGAATGCAGCCATAGCAATCTCAAATTTCTCACCGCCTTGTTTTTCTAAGGCTTTGCCTAACTCCTTCAAGGCAATAGCTTTATCCATAGTCTTCTTTTCTTTGTGTGCAATGTCAAAACAGCGCCTAAAGCAGCGTTCAGAGTTTTCCCATTGCTGTAAAGCTTGGTACACCCTGCCAAGGGTATTCAATATGATGCTTAAGCTGCGGGAATCTTTTGAGTCCTCTAAGATATCTAACCCTCTTAATAAGATAGATATTGCATCCTGAGGCTGTCGCTTTAGCATTAACGCTCTGCCTTGCAGGCTTAAAGCGATGGCTAAAGATTGATTATCATTTTGCTCCTCTGCCAACTTCACAGCCCTTTTCAGCACTGCAATAGCTTCATCCCAGCGCCGCTGCTTCTGTAATACTTTTCCCAAAGCATTTAAGCTAATAACAAGACTCTGAGAATCCCCAAAGTTTTCGCCAATTTCTATAGCACGTTGGAGAACTGAAATAGCATCATCCCAACGCTGCTGCTGCTGCAGTACACCTCCCAAAGCATTAAGGCTAATTCTAAGCTGCTGAGGATTCTCCTGAGTTTTGGCAATCTCCACAGCTCTTTGGAGCACTACAATAGCTTCATCCCAGCGCTGCTCCTCCAGTAATGCATTAAGGCTAATTCTAAGCTGCTGAGGATTCTCCTGGGTTTCGGCAATCTCAACCTCTACTAAATTATTTAGAAGATCATCGACTTCAGATGAAAACTCTTCATCGCTAATAGGTGTCTGCTTAACAGAAGACTCAAGTTGTCCAGCAAATATTCTATAAGCTCCTCCCAGTCGCTTGAGAATTTGTGCTGTAATCCTGGCAAAGGGACCAGCCTGATTAGCTAATGTCTTGTTTTCAATCTCTCCAGGACTTCGTAAAACAGCAGCAAATTCGTCGAGGGATAAACCAATATTCTCGGCAACAAAAGCTGAGACTTCATTAATAACATCTATGATTTCGGCTTTAGGTACAGACTCTAAAAGAATTTCTCTGACACCTTTAAAGAAATCAAATTGAATATTGTAGGATTTGGTATCTGGACCAATCTCAGTCACTTTTTCCAAAAGCCCACCCAAAAAGACTTCGGCAACATGAACCTGTCTAGAATCCTTCAGAAGACTATCTTGGATGATTCTAACGATCGGTAAATTGATAACCGGAGTAGAGGCCAGCAGACTAGCCAGTTTTCGGGCCATTGGCGAAGCGGTGATGCGAAATCGCTGTACCCTTTCTTCGGCAGTTAAATTTGCAGGGACTTCTCTTAGCGGGCTCATGGCAGGCCTTTCCTGCGTGTTGGGGGAGTAGACACAGCCTCTCGCCCAGGTACTTCCTCTACCAACTAGCATCCCAGCCCAAGTGCTGAATTCCTCAGACTGCAAGGTAACAAAGGGTATTTTGATCCCTTCCTGAAGATTAACTTTGTTGCGTCGGGATAACGGTTTAGCCATCAATCGCTGATTGGGTAAGCCCGGTTCAAGACCTGAAAATTCAGCACTGGCAGCGAGGCCCAGGGCTGTACGGTTCCATAGCCATTGAGGCAGCATCTGGGCAACAACCATGGGGCCATTCTCAGCCCAAAGCTGTAGGAGCGGTAATACCGTTCTTTGTTGCCAAATCGCTGATACACAGTCGCTGGCAACGACGATTAAACGACGACCATTCGGGTCTAGGAGTTCGCTAGCACTATGGGGACGCTGATTGCGCGCAATTTTGCCCAGGCCAGGACAGAGTTTGAGGTTATTTTCGCCTTCGAGGGTTAAGCTCCAGGTGCTGACGTTCCGGAACACACCGTACCGTTCCAGAATCCGCTTGAACTCTAAAACAGTCCGCTGCCAAATCAGCATCGAAGGGCTTTCATCCACCACCAAGACCAAATCCAGCCAGGGTTCTAAGGCAGGTTGCAATACTGGTGCCCAAATCCGTTCATCGGCAATCCGCTGAACCGTGGCGGCTTCATCTAAGACCTGCGGTTGCATCGCGGAAGGGACTCGACGCAACAGGGGCTTCAAAGCTCTGGCTAGCTCTAAGGGTTCCCGTAGAGACCGAGCATCGGGTACTTGAAAAGACAAATCGTTAGATCTTGGCCCCTCTTCTTCAGGGTAAAGCTCTCCGTCTGTGGATGAATCAGGAGTCTCTTGTGAGGTAGCCTCGGTTTCCTCTCGGGGAATGTCCGCTCCACTTGTTGCAGCCTCAGGTCTATCAGGCGAGGGTTGCTTTGCCTCAGTAGGCTTGTCAGTCTCTTCAATAACCTGATCGGGTGCTTGGATATGGGCAATTAGCCAAATAACATCGGCAATTTCTTCGCCGGTTAAATCGAACTTGATACCTAAGGCGGTTACCAGTCCCTCTATCATTGCTGGTCCTCAGCGCTGGAGAGGTATTTCAACAGGAGATTGACCAGGGTTTTCTGTTCCTCCTCGCTAGGACTTTGCTGCCCCGTGACCAGGTAGACCGCATTGAGGAGTTGATCCGGGGCAATGCTTCCCTTCTGGCGTCGTTTGACAAAGTCCTGAATGATCGGGAGCGCCTTTTCGAGAACGTCGGGGCGATTCTGGAAGTGGGCTTTGACGATTTCGGTCAACGCGGTTTCATCGGGGTCTTTGATTCTTAAGCGGAGGCAGCGGCGTAGAAAGGCGGGGGGAAAATCCCGTTCGCCGTTGCTGGTCAGCAGAATCAACGGAAACTCATAACAGCAGACAAATCCATTGGTGATGGTGGCGCGTCCGCCCCGGTCGTAGGTGCGCACCGGAATTTTTTGGTCGGCATCCTCATCCCGTTTCAGACGGGCCAACTCAGGAATCTCGTATTCTCCTTCTTCAAACAGGTTCAGCAGATCGTTGGGCAGGTTGATGTCACTCTTGTCAATCTCATCAATCAGCAGCACGCGGGGACGTTTCATGGGTAACAGGGCAGTTCCCAGCGGTCCCAACTGAACGTACTGTCCCACGCCTTGAACAGGCTGGGGTGATGCAGGCTTGCCATCAGCAGGGGTAGGAACCTGAGCATCTTGTAAACGGGAAATGGCATCGTAGCGATAAAGGCCCTCTTGCAGCGTTGAGCGAGCGGTAATCGGCCATAGGAGGACGGGACCCAATTGAAGCTCATAGGCGATCGCGTAGGCCAAGGACGTTTTTCCGGTGCCCGGCCTGCCCGTAATCATCAGCGGTCGGCGTAGATAGATAGCAGCATTCACAATATCGACGATTTCCGGCTGCGAGGCGGGAATGCGAAACGATTGCCCCCGCTGCTCGGTCTTTTCGGTGTCGGCCTCTGGCAAGCTCACAAAGTCAAATTTGGATTCATCTAAGGCACGCCCAAACTGCCGCCACTCTGGAGGCGCAGGAGGAATATCAAGTCTGTCGTGGGGCTGTTCCTGGTTCCCCAGAAAAATCTTCCAAGTGCTCATAGCTGACTTTGCCTTGCGCGTTATCCCGGTGACTGCAACTGAATCATGACATCTGGCGGTAATCGATGCGGATCTTCCCACAGGATGGAGAGGTGGTGAGCATAGTCTGTATCGATCGCTTTCTTTTGAACATGGGCTCTCTTGCGTAGCTTACGGATACACTCAGGCAGGTCTTTGAGTGGACCAGTCTTGAGAAGTTCAGTGAACTCGGTGATGTGGTCAAACTCGGGAATAGCCCGTCGAATCCAGAGAGCGATCGGCACTGAGGCCTCAATCATCGCATCAAAGAGGGCTTCCTGTTTTTCTTCACTGGGCAAACAAGGAATAATGAAGCCAATTTTTTCAGCGTTTTCTTGATAGTCGTAAAGAACCTCTTCCCAGTCACAGTCATCCACTGCTTCGAGCTTTTCAAACAGTTCATGGGAAGGAGGGGCACTCAAATGAGCTTTAAGTTGTTCCCAGTTATCGCACCACTCTGTCCAACAGTAATCGAGATATTCAAAGTCTAATCTCTCGTAGGAACGCACAATGACGGGGTGTTGAGTGCCCATGGGCAATAGGCGTTTGCGCCTGACCGATATTTCCCATTGCTCAACCTCGCTGCAGAGATATTCCAAGGGTAAGAAGACTTCGAGTGTGATGGGATGGCAACGCTTCCCGCGTAGATGTTGGCGGCTCTTTTTCAGGAACTGGTCAACGATGCAGGGTACTTCAGCCAGATTACAGGTCGCTCCTTTCTGAGCCTCTTCTAGATCTAACGGCTGGAATTGCTCTAGGGAAGCTGATTCAGCCCCATCGGCAATGAGCCAGGCATTCATGAGGAGCTGACCATCATTGGAGGTTGGTTGTAACACCATCATCAGATAGGGGGTTAATTTCTTTGTGGCGTTTTGGGGATTGGCCGGTGAGGTCGACTTAGGATCTGCGCAAAAATAACTTGAACTATTCCGATTGTTGAGAAGGCAATATCTGATAGTTCCACTCCCCATGAAAAGAGTCACGCTCAATCAGGATGGAATTAAACTGCTCCTGACTCACTTGAATACCTGTGGGAT
>JBHJHM010000121.1:0-19687 GCA_050330865.1 Leptolyngbyaceae cyanobacterium | reverse complement strand
ACTACTCACCGTCACTACCTCGCTCAAGGCTCAAGGCAAAAACATCCTCGATTTCCTGACTCATGCCTGCTTGGCAGCACGAACTGGAAAAGAGCCCCCTTCTTTGCTCCCACAACAGCAACGCTAGGGACGGTTACGAAGTCTGTATGAGACGAACAAGGCAAAAATATTTCCTTGCCGCGAAACTTAGTAGAAAAATCCCAGCTACGGTTCAGTTTGAGAATTAGCGTTACAGTGTCGAATGTTGCGACATTGAAGTGGGATGCCAGAAGGGCCAGAGATTCGTAAAGCGGCGGACAAAATTGAGAAGGCGATCGCCCACCAACCCACCACAGAAGTTTTTTTTGCCTTTGAGCACCTAAAGCCCTACGAAGCGAAGCTGACAGGGCAGAGAGTTGCTCAAATCTCCACCTACGGCAAAGCTTTGGTCACGCGCTTCGAGAATGACTTATGTGTGTACAGCCACAATCAGCTATACGGCAAGTGGATGGTGCGTAAAGCCCACAGTTACCCAAAGACTAATCGACAGCTCCGGTTTGCGATCCATACAAAGCAAAAATCGGCGTTGTTGTACAGTGCCTCCGATATTGAGGTGTTACAAGCAGATGAGGTTGCCGAGCACCCGTTCATTCGCCGCTTGGGACCCGATGTGCTGGATCAGGCCGTCACGCCGGAGCAGATTTTAGCGTGGGTGCAGGGTAAAGCGTTCTATCGTCGGCGCTTTACAGGGCTGCTACTGGAGCAGAAGTTTCTCTGCGGGATTGGTAACTATTTGCGGAGCGAAATTTTGTTCGTTAGTCGCATTCATCCGACCCATCGGCCTATGGATTGCGATCGCAACCAACTCGCTCGATTTGCCGACGCTGCATTAGCCATTCCGCGCCAGTCCTATCACCATAACGGCATTACGAATGACTTGGTGATTGCTGCCGACCTAAAAGCTAAGGGGGGCCCGCGCCGACAGTATCGTCATTGGGTGTTTGGGCGCGAGGGGCAGGGCTGCTACGTCTGCGGCACCCCAATTATTAAGGAGAGCACAGGCGGTCGTCGATATTATTATTGCCCTAACTGCCAGCCAGATTGACCCATCAAAGCCAGGATTGGGGGCATTGAATGCTTGATAACGTACAGCGCCTACTTAGGAGATTTCCAAGCAAGAAATCACCCGAAAAGTTGCCTGTGTAGGCTGGGTTGAAAGAAGTAAAACCCAGCAGGATAGCAAGGCTGGAGGTGTTGGGTCTCCTGCCTCGACGCCAACCTACGGCGGTATATTCATTTCGAGAAATTCCCTTATCCCGATTCTCGCTGTAAATGCTACAGATCCGTTAGCTCCGTGACCTGTTACGAAGCTATATTGATTTCCTGTGTGTAGCTGTGATTTAGAGAACTGGTATGAGATAAAAATGCCTAACCCTAGGGGGGGGTGTCTATTAGAGTGGAGAGTTGGGCTAGGCGTTGAAGGCAGTCTTGATAAACGGCTTGGGCTTGCTCAACGGAGGCTTGTGAGACAGTTTCTTGGAGCTCTCGCTGGGTTCTCACAATTTGACCAGCCATGATTTTGCCACGATGGTCGCCTACGTGCTTGGCTCCGGTTGTTTTAAGGAGTTGGTACTTTTCCGTGAACGCGGCCTGGGTCCCTAAGAACTTTTGAAGAGCTATAAAAACCTGAGGACTTTCATTGATGAGCTGATCGTGGCGGATGAGCAGACTTCTGGCAGGATTATTAATTTTTTCGGCGTAGGTGACTAGACCTTTCAATCGATTGCAATAGTGGGAGAGCGTTTCTTCTTCGGTCCAGGTCGGTTTGAGGTCGCGAATGCTATTAAGGCTGCGCTGCGGTTCTCTAACTAGAAAGAGAATCTGTATGTTTTGCGATAGCAATAGATCCGCATTGAGGAGCTTATTGTTATGTAAGAGCTTATCCAAAACATAGGTTTCTTGAAAGGTGAGCTTTTGCCAATCGCTCAAGGTTCGATATTCTTGTCCTTCCCAGTAAACCTTACACATCAGCCGCTTAAAATCCTCAGGTGACTCATAGCGAATATGAGTTTCGCCATAGCCCATGATTTCAGGATTCGCATTCAGAATATGTGTCAGCAGCGAAGAGCCTGAGCGCATGTGGCTGAGCATCCATAAAATTTGAACCGGACGCTTACGAAGGGCAATTTTGTAAGGATCGGAGTTTTGATACACCCGGAAGTGCAGATATTGCTTCACCCAATAGTTTTTCCAGAGTCGAATTTGGCTGCGGAAGGTCTGCTGGGAGTGAGTCATGAATTTAAGGGCTAGCTAGGCATTGTCAGAGTGCCCAGCTTTTGAAGGGGGACTACATTCAAGATCGAAGCTGCTCGCTGGCCACTGCGAACCGCTCCTTCCATGTAGCCAATGTAAGCGTCGGTGTGTTCTCCTGCAAACAGGATGCGACCATAGGGCCGGCGTAGGGCCGGCCACAGCGTTGTGAGCTGACCCGGTCCATAAGCTGAATAGGATCCACCTACCCAAGGATCATGCGCCCACACGTAAGACATCGCCGTTTGGAGATGCTGCTGTGTACCCGGGCAGAGCTCTTCCAACTGAGTGAGTGCCGTAGCCAGCCGATCGCGCTCGTCCATCGCTCCCAGTTGCCGACCATATTTGCCAGAGACGTAAGCTGTCAAAATACCCGGACGTCCTTGTTGGCTCGTAGTGGCTTCGCTGACAAATCCCAACGGTAAGTCGGTAATTGCAGGAATCGCGGCGTCGGGTGTCGTTTGCCAGAAACGATCGCGAAACTGACTCATCACCTTGACATGAGACCCATAGTTGAGTTCAGCGATCGCGCGCTGTAATTCTGGACTCAAGGCTGGATTGAAGCGAACCGTTCGGAGTGGCGGTAAGGGCGTTGCTAGGACGACAAAATCGCCAGCGACTTTACCCTTCTCATGTTTCACCTGTACCCCCAGAGCGGTCTGTTCAATTTCGGTGACTGGAGCATTCAAAATGACAGGGGTCACGAGTGATCGCGCGATCGCCTGCGGCAGTTGTGAATTGCCTCCCCCGATTCGATACATCTCGAGACGATGATCGGGAACCTGATCATATAAGGCTGCCTGCTGGACTAAGAAAAAGAGCGATAGCCATTCGGGGTCATCATACTCACCCCGTAAATACTGCTTTGTTAAAACCTGTGCTGTAGGAGCTTGTGACAGTTGCTCAATCCAGCGAGAGAGTACGATTTGGTCTAGCTCAGCCGCATTGTGGGCTTGTTCAGGATGATCTAAATCAGTAACCGACTGGGCTAGAGCTTCAAGCCGTTCCCAAAAGCGACTCTCATCTTTCCAAATGCGGGCTCCCAGCGTCTCCTCAATACCGCGATCGCTCAAGGGAAACCGCAGACCCTTGAGGTAATACATGCCTTCTGTTGCGGGTGTGCGGTTCACCGGCTCTAGGCGTAAGCCAAACTCCCGAACATAGCGATGCATCTGACGATGCACCCGCAGACTATCGATGTATTCTCCTCCGGCTTCAGCATGTTGGTGGTCCGTAAAGGGCGATCGCACCGTCGTTACCCGACCACCCACGCGATCGCGCGCCTCCAAAACTGTGACTCGCCACCCCCCTTTTTGCAGCTCATAAGCAGCTACTAGCCCCGCTAATCCGGCCCCCACCACAATGACATGCCCGCTATTCATGGCCTGTGCTGGTCGTGGCTTCAATGCCAAAGTACCCGCTGCCGTACTGCTAGACAGAAAGAATTTCAAGAGTTGGCGACGGGAATAGCGCATGGGAAATCTGAAATTCGGAATCCCTCCGCAAAGGGCACTAGACGCGAAGCAGCTTCGCGTGCGCTGAAAGCGTTCCCGAAGGATAGAGTAACCCTCCGGAATGCGGCATTCAGAAAGCAGCTTGATAACTGACAGGATAGATGAGTTTTGAGGTCTTTCTCTGTTCCCCTAGTCACTTCCGCTCTCCTTTGCAACCATCTGCTGAAACGATCGCAGAGCCTCGCGGAGACGATCGCCGGCAACTAGGGCAAAGTCATTATGGCCCGCATTTTCAATCCAAAGAAAGGCTTTGGGTTCTGGGGCAGCTGCGTACAGTGCTTGACCATGATGCCAAGGAATCGTCTGGTCGGCTTCACCGTGCATGATCAGGACAGGGCATTGAACGGTGCGGAGCTTGGTAAGGTTAGGAAATTTGTCGAAGGGCAAGAGTGGAAAGGGCACAACAACGCGAAAAACGGACGTGAAGGTGCTTTCGAGAATTAAGCCGCCAATCGGATATTGGCTAGCAAGCTCGGTAGCCGAGCCACCGCCTACGGAGCGACCGTAAACGATCATCTGCTCAGGCGGAATGCGTAGCTGTTCGGTGAGATGGCGATAGGCGGTGGTGGCATCTTGGTAGGCATTGCGTTCGCTAGGCTTGCCGTCGCTAGTGCCATAGCCTCGATAGTCGTAAGCAAACACGCTGAATCCCCAATCGAGCAGCTGCTCCAGAAAAGGGCGAATGTCCCCTAGGTCTTCAGCATTGCCGTGAATGTAGAGAAGTGTGTGCGTAGCTTGAGAGTTTGGTAAGTAAACGGCGGATATCTGCTCAGTTTCCGTAACTGGCAGTTTGAGAAGGTTATCCGTGGTGGTGTCTTGATAGCTAGCGGGCTGAGGCAGGAAAATCATGCTGTCGGCCTGAAAAAAGATATACAGGGCAAAAATGGCGTAGATCAAAAGCAGCGATCGCGCCAACCGCCTCCAAGTAAAATTGCCAACGAGCAGTTGTCTAGTCGATATGCGACGCATACAGCTATCAAGCCTATGAAAAGCCTTGTTTATGAGGTCTTAATTCGAGTTAATTACTATTTAATTTTTCAATCATTTTGATTGAGCTTAAAGTCTCTGGCGGTAGATTATCTTCTTTTGAAAAGTGCTTATGCTCATAACTTAAAGTGTTGCAGAGGACACAGAATCGGCGCTCTCTGAAAATATTTCGTCAGGAAAGCTAGACTTCACTTCACTAATTCTTCAAAGATAAGAGAAAGCAGCATGAATACTTCATATTCATATTTAAGCAAGCTGTAGCCTCAACTAGCATCAAGATGAAAGTTCTATGAGACTTTCATGAAAGGGTGCAAAGCTCCATTTTAGGATGTTGCAAGCTTGCTAAGCAGCTGTAGGTAGAGTTAGCTCTGAATCGCTGAAGTTGAAATCCAGCCGTCTTTTAAGACGCTCATCCATTCAGGGGAATCTATTCAGAAGTAGCAAGGAACCTATGGTTCGTCAAAGTCCAAATGACCGTTCCAGGAGACTTGGATCCTCAGATGTTTCTTCCTACACTACTCAATAATGTTGAGTGCCAACCGATTGCCCGTGAAGTTGCCAGCAGCATTGACGAGTTGCTGGAACGGTTTTTGTCTTGTAATCGCAACCAGTTTTCTGGGCGTCTCACGTTGAAACTGCCGAATAAGGCATGGAGCTTATATTTTCTAAGTGGCTTGTTAGTAGGCGGTACGAGCAAACCGCATGCCATCCGCCGTTGGTATCGACAAACGGCCCGCCAGTGCTCACAGCTCGGTCCACACCTTCCGAACCAGCCGCTAGATGCTTCCCAATTTTGGGACTATCCTGCTATCGCAAAACGCGTGGAACAAGGCCAACTTGCCCGTAGCCAGATGATTGGGATTGTCAGAGGCAATCTGGATGAAATCCTGTTTGATCTAATTCAAACCTATCAGTCGAGTGACCCCACCCTAGGGATCCAACTGTCTTATGAGGACTTTTGCGAAAAGGTCACGCTGACGCCACCTGTTTTGCTCGCGCCGAGTCAGGTTTTACGCCAAGCCATACAGTCCTGGAACGCTTGGAGCCAAGCTGGACTAGGCAAGTGCTCTCCCAATCTTGTGCCGGTGATCAAAGACTCCGAAGCGCTGCGACAGCAAACGCCTACAGCAGCCTACAACAATCTGACGCAGTACCTTAATGGTCATTTGACGCTGCGCGATTTGGCGATCGCCCTGAAGCAGCATTTAGTCCTACTAACGCGATCGCTGATGCCCTACGTAGCCCAAGACATTATTGGGTTGCAAACAGTGCCTGATTTGGTCTATGCGCCCCGTCTGGAGCTAGTTCCCCAGCCCGCAAGACCTCAACCGACAGGGCCCTGTATCGCTTACTTAGAGGACAGCCGGTTTGACAGTATGGCGATGGGCAAAATCCTCGAAGATGCGGGGTATCAATTTGTGGGTATTCGGGAGCCGATTCAAGCTCTACCGATGCTGTTGGAGCATAAGCCTGAGCTGATTTTCTTAGACGTGCTGATGCCCGTTCTCAATGGTTACGAGGTGTGTGCCCAGATTCGCCAGATTTCACTATTCAAGAAAACTCCCGTAATCATTGTCACCAGCAGTGACGGCATTGTTGATCGGGTTCGGGCAAAACTAGTAGGCTCTTCCGATTTTCTGGCTAAACCCATTACCTCCGACAAGGTTTTGACCGCTTTGCAGAAACATCTACCGGTGTCATCACCCCCCTCTTCTGTTCCCCCATCCGACCCCACTTTCACGCCTACTTCGCGTTCGCAGCCTAGAAATTCCAATTTATCCCCGGAAACTCTGGCTTGGCGTAGAAACTTCATTTAGAGCGCTTGATATCGAAAAGGAATTCTGTATGACTACTGTTTTGTTAGTTGAAGACAGTTTGACTGAGGCTGAGTTATTGACGCAATACCTGAGACAGGCAGGTTTAGCGGTTGTAAGTGCCACAGACTGCGATGAAGCGCGACTGAAACTTCAGTCTCAGAAGCCGGATCTGGTGTTATTAGACGTGATTCTTCCTGGAAAGAGCGGTTTTGAGTTTTGTCGTGAACTCAAAACCAGCACTGGGAGCGAGAACATTCCGGTCGTAATTTGCTCGACCAAGGGCACCGAAGCTGATCGGCTCTGGGGCACAATGCTGGGGGCCGATGCTTATTTGCCCAAGCCAGTGGATCAAAAGGAGTTGATGAACACCATCTTACGGTTAACATCCGTTGGCACTAACATCGTCCCTTAGCACAACGCCCATCTTCAAATAGCAAAATAGCCGCCTTGAAACCGTTGTCTAGTGCATTCCCCGTCTTAAAGTTCTATGACCGTCTCAGACTCTGCGATCGCCACAACTCAATCGACACTTCTAACGCTGGACTCTTTGGACTTTGAGCTGCCTGCACCTGATACTCGGCAGCGGTTGCTACGGTTTCCTTTAAGTACTCAAGACAGTGGGCTGCTACTACTAGAAGATATTGCCGAGGTATTCCAGGTGGCAGTAACGGACATTCTGCCAGTTCCTGGCGTCCCAGAAGCGACACTGGGCATCTGCAACTGGCGTGGTGCCATGCTCTGGCTGATTGATTTCAATACCTTGATTGGCTATTCTCCACTGCTCAGTTATTTGCCAGGGCTGTCCCCGGTAACTGTTTTAGTCATCCAAACTCAGGATGGCACCATCGGCCTGGGGATCCCACGATTCGATGATATTGAACTTCATGACCTTGATCACCTCCAGTCGGTCGCGCCTGGATTATTTCCAGCCAAGATGTATCCCTTTATCGCTGGCGTTCTTCCGGGTGATCAGGGTGCTGTTTTGGATGGGGCTGCCATCGTGGGGTGCCCTCTTTGGCAAAAGTCGCGGGAGGCATTCCGATGAGTTTTTTCAAGCTAGGTGATTCTCCTACCGTCCAATGGATGAAACAGGTGATTGCCGGCAATGCAGACGCTGCTGAAACCGTTAGTGAGTCACCAGAGGCTGCCCCGCACCCCGCTTCATCTGAGCCAGCAGACCTTCTTTCTGTCTCCGAAGACGTCATCCCCTCGGACTCAGCGCCCCTATCGCAAAATCCTCATCAGGGTGAATTTCCTGCCGCTGAGCACACCTACACCCCAGAAACCCATAAGATGACCATGCAAAAACTCAAGAAGTCTGAGCAATCTTTCCTTACCTTCCCATCGTCACCTGCCTCCAATGCCTCTGCGCAGAGCAAAGTAGGGGCGAAGTCGAATCAAAATGGCAGTGATGCTGCCGAAACTCTGTTAGGGAATGTAGATTTACAGTGGTTGTTCAATTTTTCACAACGCCTGCATCAGGCTGAAACTCTTGAGGCTTTGCTAAGGGCTGTAGCAACAGAAGTGCGTCAGCACTTCCATGTTGATCGAGTCCTCATCTACCAATTCACAACCGAAACCGAAGGAACCGTTGTCGCCGAGTCACTGACAACTGGCTATACCCCAAGTCTGAATGCGAATTTGCCGGCGATCGCCTTTGGTGCCACATCACCTGAGGAAGTTCAACAGCAGGTGGTGTCGCTCATTGATGTGGCTCAAGCTTCTTTAAGTCCCCGACAGCAGCAGCTTCTAGAGCAGTTTCAAACCAAAGCCAGCCTAAGCGTGCCGATTTTGTTGGAAAAGGCATGGGGATTAATCGTGGTGCAGCAATGCGCACATGCCCAGCATTGGCGTGACAGCGAGCTGACCCTGCTTTACAAAGTCGTGACCGAACTTCGCCTGGGTCTGCAATCGCTCGCGTTACGTCAAGAGAAACTCAAGGCAGAGCAGTATGAGCGTGCCTTGCCCAGTATCATCAACAAAATCGGCGATGCCGCTTATCTTGAGAATGCCTTTCAAACGGCTGTCCAAGAAGTCCGTGAGCTTCTTAATGTAGAGCGCGTGGCAATCTACAAGTTCCGCCCCGATTATTTCGGTGATTTCGTGTACGAATCAGAATCGGGGGGCTGGCCGTCCTTGGTGGGCAGTGCCTGGGAAGATACCTACATGCAAGCGAACAATGGCGGCAGATTTCAACGCGATGAACCGTATATTGCTGATGATATTTCCTTAGCTGGCCTCAGCGATTGCCATGTCGATATTTTGGACTACTTTGGCATCAAATCTTTCGCCGTTGTTGCGATTAAGCAAGGTGAAAAACTGTGGGGTCTACTGAGTGCCTTCCAGCATAGTGGGCCACGCCATTGGCTAGGCCGCGAAGTCACGCTACTGGCAGAAGTTGGTCGGAAATTGGGCGCAACGCTTCAAGATGCGTCCTACATGACCCAACTGCAGGAGCAGTCGGTTCAGATGGCTCAGGTCGCTCGGGTCAGTCACTCGGTGGCTGAAATTATTCCTGAAATTCGTCAATCGCAAGATTTAGAAACTGTTTTTCAAATCACCAAGCAATCTGTTCGCCGTTTGTTGAAGTGCGATCGCGTTGCCATCTATCAGTTCCAGCCTGATTGGAGCGTCGAGCTTGCGGCTTCACACAGTAAGAAAGGTGTCGACATGCTGGAAGATGCCAAAGTGGGCGCCATTTGGCCCAAGGTGAATCTCCAGGCCAGTCAGGGAGGTCCCTATCGTAAAGGGGAAAGCCTGACGGTGAATAACATTCATGCAGCGGGGTTTGCGGCTGAGCAAGTTGAAGAATTGACCGACTTTGAAGTGCAGGCCTTTATCCTAGCCCCCATCTTTAAGGAGAACAAACTATGGGGACTGCTGGGTGCTTATCAAAACGATGAGCCCCGTTCTTGGGCCTCTGCTGAAATCACTGCTTTGAAGCAAATTGCGACTCAGGTTGGGGTGGCAATGAAGCAAGTGGATTATCTAAAGATCACGTCCGAGCAGATGGCTCGTAACGCGGAACAAAAGCGTCTTATCGATAGAATTGTGGAGCGCATTCAACGATCCACCGACTTGAAGCGTACCTTCACGACAACCTGCCGCGAAATCCGTCGTTTCTTGAAGACAGACCGCACCGCCATTTTCAAGTTCGATGTTGAAGCTGACTACACGGACGGCATAACGGTTGCTGAAGATGTTGAGCCCGGGTTTGCCTCTACACTGTCGGTTTCCATTCAGGACCACTGTTTTGCTGAAAGCTTTGTTGAAGAATATGAAAAAGGCCGAGTCTGGTGTGTCTCAGACATTCAGCAAGATGGTCTGGAGGACTGTTTCGTGGAGATTCTCGCTAATTTCCAGGCCAAAGCGAGCCTTGTTGTTCCCCTGATGAAGGGCGATAAGTTATGGGGCTTGTTTTATAACCATCAGTGCCACGGGCCGCGTGAGTGGAAAGAAGACAACATTGAGTTCATCCAACGAATTGCCGCTCAGCTCAATACCGCAATTCAGAAGGGTGAGTATATTGAGAAGCTTCAACGTCAGTCAGAACAGCTAATCGAAGCGGCTGAACAAGAGCGACTGATTACCCAAATTGTGGATCGCATTAGCCAACCCTTGGATCTGCAGAAGGCTTTCAACACGACCACCCGCGAAATCCGCAATTACCTCAAAGCTGATCGAGTCGCTATCTTTCGATTTATTGAGGGTTCAGGCTACAGCCAAGGCAAAACCATTGCCGAAGACGTGCGACCAGGCTATGTTTCGGCCCTCGAAGTAGAAGTTATTGACCATTGCTTCAGCCGCGGATTTGCCGAGAAATACCGGAGCGGACATGTCTCTACCGTTAACGATATATATAACTCTGGCATTCAGCAATGTTATATCGATGTGCTGGCCCAGTTTCAGGTGCAGGCGAATCTAGTGGTTCCTCTGATGCGAGGTGATGACCTATGGGGTCTGTTCTGCATTCATCAGTGTGAACACCCCCGCACATGGCAGGCTGGTGAAATTGACTTCGCTAAGCGAATTGCTGCCCAGCTAGATATTGCGATCCAGCAAGGTGAGTATGTAGATCAGCTGCGGCATCAGTCAGCCCAGTTAGCTGAGGCCTCTGAACGTGACAAAGCCGCTAAAGAACAGCTGCAGCATCAGGTTATTCAATTATTGTCGGCGGTGCGGCCAGCATTAGATGGCGACCTGACGGTTCGAGCTCCCGTGACAGAGAGCGAAGTGGGTACCGTCGCCGATGTTTACAACAACACCCTCAGTAGTCTCCAGCAGCTGGTTGTTCAGATGCAGAATGCCTCGGGGCAAGTCGCCCAGACGTCCCAAGATAGTGTGTCAGCCGTTTCGGTACTGACGGAACAGGCCCAGGAGCAGTTCAAGGCGCTGGCAACTGCGCTGGAAGAGATTCAGGTGATGGCGCAGACGACACAAGCGGTGGAGGTTAACGCTCAACAAGTAGAGAATGCTGTCCAGCAAGCGAACCAAACTGTCCTCACGGGCGATGCGGCTATTGATCGCACTGTGGATGAAATGCAGAAAATCCGGGGCACAGTGGCAGAGACCAATAAGCGTCTTAAGCGCCTGGGTGAATCTTCTCAGAAGATTTCTAAGGTCGTGAATTTGATTGGTAACTTTACGACTCAGACCCAGTTGCTGGCTTTGAATGCCTCGATTGAGGCGACTCGCGCGGGTGAGTATGGTCGTGGCTTTGCAGTCGTGGCTGATGAGGTGCGATCGCTGGCCCGTCAATCGGCAGAAGCAGCTACGGATATTGAGCAACTCGTGCAGGAGATTCAAGCCAGTACCTCGGCAGTGGCTACTGCGATGGAAGAGGGGATCCAACGAGTGGCCTCAGGAACCACGGTGGTAAGCGAAGCCCGCCAAAGCTTGAATGACATTGTGGATGCCACTAGCCAGATCAGCCAACTGGTTTCGGGCATCACTCAGGCCACCCAGACCCAGACCGAGCAGTGTCAGTCGGTGACCCAAACGGTACAGGATGTGGCGGCGATCGCGAACCAAACTTCGGAAGAATCAACAAATATCTCCACTGCCTTCCAAACCCTGCTCACGACTGCTCAGGATCTGCAAACTACCAGCCGACGATTCCGTGTGAGTTAGAGCATTCAGCTTGGAGAATTCGGAATTCGGAATTTGGAGTTCGGAATTTGGAGTTCGGAATTTTCCAGTCCGAGAAGGGTACTAGACGCGGGGAGGCAAAGGCATTGGGGGCAGATCGCAAAACTTAGCCCCCTTTTCCCCTTTCCCCCTTTCCCCCTTTCCCCCTTTCCCCCTTTCCCTTTCGACCTTCACCCCATCACTCCCGTTTAGCTGATCTTACGTCGAAGCCTGCTCCCTACCACCCGTCCACCCCTCCCCATCCCACAAACAAACCATGACGACCGCCCAGACGATTCGAGCGCAAGGCTACCAATACTTTTTGCAGGAGGCTCCGGAACTACTGCAGGTTCTAGAGCAGGGGCTACTCACCTTGCAGGAAGACAGTAGCATCAACAAGGTCAATACCTTGATGCGGGCTACCCATACGATCAAAGGGGCAGCCGCTAGTCTCGAACTCGACACGATCGCTAAAGTTGCCCATTCCCTCGAAGATGTATTCCGAGCGCTCTGCCGCCCGGACGTGTTTGTCGATGCTGAAGTGGATGCGCTGCTGTTTGAGGGATTTGAATGTCTCCGGTCCGCTGTGCGAGCCGAACTCACCGAAACAGCCGTCAACGAAGACGAAATTCTGAATCGAACCGCAGCTATTTTTGCTCGGCTGCAGGATTACTTGGGGGACTGCTTTGACCAAGACACACCTCTACCCACTTCCATGGAACTGGGTTTTGATGTGACTCAATCCATCTTTGAGGTGGGTGTTACACAGCGGCTAGAGCAGCTGGCAGCAGTCTTAGAAACTGAGCAGCCCGGGGATATTACCACGGCGTTACAAACCCAATCTGAGGTTTTTCTGGGGCTGGGGGAGTCCCTGAATTTACCTGGGTTTGGGGCGATCGCCCAAGCTGTGATTGCGGCTCTCGATCAGCATCCCGAACAGGCGATCGCGATCGGCCAGCTGGCGCTTCAGGATTTTCAGGTTGGGCAAGCTGCCGTCCTTGCCGGCGATCGCCGGCAAGGGGGCCAACCTTCCGAAACGCTCCAAGCCCTGGCCCAAACCCCTGCCAGCGACCCTATTGCAGTCGATATCATCTTAAATCCGGTAACTGTAGAAGAAGCCATCCTGCCCACTTGGGAAGATGACTCAGTCACTGCTGATTTTCTGATGGAGACGGCTCCTTTGATTGAGGCAAGCACTGACCCTGAAGCGAATCAGGCTGCGGCTCATGGGGCAGAAAGCGTTGCTACCGAAGCGTTTGATCTTCCCACCAGTACAGCCGCGGCCACAGACTCCGGCGTTGACACCGATACTGTGATTAGCCCTGAGGCAAAAACTGATGCAGCGGCGACCCCCGGTATCAACATAGAAGAGACCGAAGCCGAGACAGAGACCGGAACTCAGACAGAGACTGATACCGATGCTTTAACTGAGACAGGCTCAGTAGGGGCTAAAGTCGCGATCGGGGAACTCGCCGTTCCCAGCATTCAGAGGCTTTTTCAATGGGTCCGTAAGTCTGTACAGCTATCCTCTGGGCAAACAGAGGGGACACCAGCGACGACTGCGACTGACCCGTCTCCAAGCGCGACGAATTCTGAATTGGAGCTTGACCAGCGGCCATCAGACGGTGCGGATGACCAAGGTATGACGCTGGATAGCCTGTTTGCGGATGATCCTAACTTTTCTCCAGTCGATATCGTCTCAGTGTCCTCGTCAGAAAACATCACTGAGGTAGTTCCTGAAGGGGACGCACAAAGCTTAGCGGCAGTTGACTCGGATGACGTTGACCCGGATGACGTTGACCCAGACGAAGGGGACGAACACGAGGTACTTTTTTCATCGCAATCTTACGATGACGATGCGGATGCGCTTTTGGAAAACATCTGGGGCGGCATCACGACTGCACAAGGAACCGCTGGCGATGCCCAGACGAAATCGTCAACGTCTGCTTCTCTTTCCCTGGCCTCTGCCGCCGTTACGCCTAAATTTCCGTCTCAGCCAGATGCCGATCCTGAGGTTCTCAAATTAAAGGATGTTCCCAATCCACACCGGCCCCAGACTTCTGTACAACAGCCCACGCCGCTGCCGCAAAAAGGCGTAATGCCTGCAGTTCCCACGGTACGAATTCAGATTGAGCATCTTGATCAGCTCAACTATGCTGTCGGCGAACTCCTTACAAACCATAATCAGCAATCGCTTCAGGCAGAGCAGATTCAAGCCGCAATGCGCCGTCTCTATACGCGCTTGCGGCAGCACCAGAATCTTCTGAACCAGCTGCAAGACTGGATTGATTCACCTCTCCAGCTGAATCAGGCTCAGAACGGCAATGGTTCTCGCCAAGGCTCATCGGTGCCAGCATCCCCTGCGATCGCGTCTCTGTTTCAACAAGCAGCATCACCCACGTCTGATCCAGCAATCGACTCTTTAGATTCTTTATCCATTGGATTTGACACGCTCGAACTTGAGCAATACAGCCAACCACAGCTCGTCATCCAAGCACTTTTGGATGATACGGTCCAGCTGACTGAAGCCGTCGATGCGGTTGAACTATACACTCGACAATCGCGTCAGACGCAGGAGAAGCAAGGACGGCTATTGCTGAAAACTCGTGATGCCCTGATTGAAGGTCGGATGTTTCCTCTGGGGCAGCTGTTTGATCGGTTTCCTCGTGTGTTGCAGCAGTTAGAAACCTTGCACCACAAGCCCGTCGAACTCACTCTCCAGGGCACTGATGTACTGGTGGACAAGGCGATTGGTGAGCGGCTGTATGATCCGATTTTGCATCTCGTGCGAAATGCGTTTGATCACGGGATCGAGTCAGTAGCGGTACGGCAAGCCCTAGACAAGCCGGAAGCAGGACAGTTAGTAATCGCTGCCCACCACCAGGGCAAACATTTGGTGATCGAAGTTCGCGATGATGGCCAAGGACTAGATTTTGAGCGTATTCGCCAGCGATCGATCGATCGAGCGTCAGCTGGTGGCCCCTGAGCAGGCTCATCGTCTTAGCAAAACCCAACTCACCGACTTCCTATTCGAGCCTGGTTTCTCCACAGCGTCCCAAATCAGCAGCCTCTCAGGACGGGGGGTCGGATTGGATGTGGTACGCAACCAGATCCAAGCGCTGCAGGGTCGGGTTACGGTAACCTCTGTGGCGCAACAGGGAACAACCTTTACCCTCCACATTCCCCTCAGCTTGACCATTGCCAAGCTCCTGCTATGCCAAGCGGGCGATCGCACCTATGCGCTTTTGCCGGATGCGATCGAGCAAATTCTGATTCCTCGACCTGAGAAAATTCAACAGCGTGAGCACTGCAAAGCGCTGTGGTGGGGTGAGGGTGATGAAACGCGCTTGATTCCTATTTATACACTGTCGGAGTTACTGAGCTATCCCGAACAGGCTCAGCAACTCATAGCGCGGTCAGCGGCTCCGGCAGTTGCTTCGACGGGGATGTCCTATGTCCTCCTAATTCGCTACCAGGGCGTGCTGTTGGGGGTAGAAGTTGATCAAATGTTGGGTGAGCAGGAGTTGGTGATTCGTCCTCTCAACTCCCTTTTAGGCACCCATGCTTATATCTATGGAGCCAGTATTCTGGCCGATGGACAGCTGACGTTGGTGTTAGACGGGGCGACCCTTGCCAGAACCGCCTCAGAACAGCAGACAGACCCAACGCCTGCCTATGATGCCGAGATCCCCGCTGAACCACAGACCGATTTGTCATCCTCGCAGCAGTTATCTGGAACAGTCGGTTTAGAGACAACTGCCCAGTCTGGCCAGAAGCTCTTGGTGGTAGATGATTCGATCACGACGCGCCAGACGCTTACCCTCACCTTACAGAAAGCCGGCTATCAAGTGGTTCAGGCTCAGGATGGACGCGAAGCCGTAGACCAACTCCTACAGCATCCCAATGTACAGCTGGTGATTTGTGATGTTGAGATGCCGCGCATGAACGGCTTCGAATTTCTGCAGCACTGTCAGCATGACCCAGCTTTGGCTGAGGTTCCGGTGATGATGTTGTCTTCTCGGAGTAGCGACAAGCATCGCCTCTTGGCCGAACAGCTCGGCGCGATCGCTTACATTAGCAAGCCCTATTTAGAGCACAAACTGCTGGAAATGGTGGCGGAGTTACTCAAAGCAGACGTATTGAATTCAGTTTCTGGGTAGGGATTAAGCTATGACATCACTCGCGCCAATCAATCAGGATTCAGACACTCAAAAGTATATTGCCTTTCCAGTGGCGGATCGGTCCTTGGCCCTGCCCTTGAGGAGCGTTTTGCGCGTTTTGCGCCATGAGGCCAACAACCACGATCATGAATTGGATACTTTAGGATTGCTGCAAATCGGTCGCCACACCATTCGGGTGCTGAATCTGCATCAGTGGCTGACTCCAGCCTTTTCGCCTCAAAATGCTGCCCCTGCGCCTTTCCTGATTGTTGCTCGCAGTGCTGAATGGGAGCCGTTTGGCATCTGGGCTGACGGGCTGCCCGATTTGGTTGAATTGCCACCCGATGTATTGCGATCGCTACCATCATCCGCTGGGGCCGCTTCCAGTTTTCTGGAGCTGATCAGCTACACAGCTGTCGTGCCACAGTCTGGAGGTGGCAATCAGACCCTCTTCCTGCTCGATATCCCAAGCGTTCTGAAAGCGCGCGCGCCTGAGAGGATGGCTTTACCGTCACAGGTTTAAGCCAACTAACAACCAATTCCCCACCTTTGTCTAAAAACTTCTATCAGAAGCGGTACGAATCTGGGTCTGTGTTGCATCCTAAAGAGTAACAGGGATGCATCACTACCAAGAGTTGTTTGATGAGCTTATGCATTAATCCAGATTGTCCTCAGCCTTCTATACCCAGCAATGCCCACAGCGTGACGTGTCAGGCCTGTGGTTCGGAGCTGTTGCTGCAGGGGCGGTATCGGGTCATGCGGTTGCTTAGCAATAAAACAGGCTTTGGCACCGTATATGAGGCCTATGAGCAAGATGTGCCGAAGATTCTCAAGGTTTTGAAGCGCGATCGCAGCGAGGATCCTAAGGTCGTATATCTTTTTCAAAAAGAGGCTGAGGTGCTGAGTCAGATTCATCACCCGGGTGTCCCTTTTGTGTCGCGTGACGGCTATTTCACCTATCAACCCAGCGATGGTGCAGACCTGCACTGCATCGTGATGGAAAAAATTGATGGACCCAATTTGCAGCAGTGGATGCAGCAACAGGGCAATCATCCCATTGGTGAACCTCAAGCATTTCAGTGGCTGACCCAGCTGGCCGATATTCTTCGCCAGGTGCATCAGCACAATTATTTCCACCGCGATATTAAGCCTGACAACGTGATGCTACGGTCCAATGGGCAACTAGTACTGGTGGATTTTGGAGCGGTTCGAGAGATGACCCAGACCTATCTGGCACAGATAGGGAATCTAGGGATTACGACCGTTAGCTCGGCAGGCTATACGCCGCCGGAGCAGGAGCATGGGCAAGCAGTCCCGCAGTCTGACTTTTATGCTACGGGGCGGACCATTGTGTATCTGCTAACGGGGCGATCGCCGAATGATGCGGCGCTGTACAACCCCATGATGAACACCTTTAATTGGCGATCGCAGGCCCCTCATGTGTCAGATGAATTTGCCAATTTGCTGGAGAGCTTGATTTCACCTCGGGTAGTGGATCGGCCTAAAACCGCATTGGAAATTCAAGAGCGACTGCGGCAACTCTCGCAACAGAACTGGATGCTGGATGCGGATGCTCAGACTCTCTTAGCAGCGACTTCAATATCTGGGCAGCAATCGCTACGCCAGCCGAACCAGGCTGTAGCTGCGGCCAAACAGGCTCGATTTACTGGCTGGACATGGTTAATTATTGGGGGAGCTACCCTGGCAGCGTTCGGCCTCATCGGTATCGGTGTTTGGCAGCGGAGTCGCCAACCGATCAGCTTACCCCCTTCAGCCAATCCGTCTGCCGTTGTGCCGCCGGTATCCATCGAATTGCTGCGGACGTTTTCCGAGCATCAAAGTTCGGTTAATGCGCTGCAGTTGCTATCAGACAAGCAACGATTTGTGAGTGCCAGCGCTGACACTACCATTCGCCTCTGGAATCTCAGCACTGGGAACATGCTGCAGACCTACGAGGAACATACAACCTTTGTGAATACGATCGCCCTGAGTCCGGATGAGACGGTTTTGTACAGTGGCAGTGCCGATGGCTCAATCTATTATTGGGACTTCGCGACAGCTGAAAAGTTGGGCGAGTTTCCGCGGCATGAGGGGGCTGTGAATACCCTAGCCCGTACCCCCGATGGACGGCTTTTGGTCAGTGGATCTTCTGATGGTCTCATTAGGCTGTGGAGTACACGAAGTCAGGAAATTGTACAGACACTGGAAGGCCATAGCGGGGCCGTTAATACACTGGTTGTGACGGATGATGGGCAGCGGGTGATTAGCGGGGGCACTGATCGCCAGCTGAGAATTTGGGATATTCAATCGGGCGAAGAGGTGCAGACATTAGAGGGACATAGCAGTTACATTAATGCGATCGCCGTCAGCCCCGATGGCCGCAGTGTGTATAGCGCGAGTGCCGATCAAACTATCAAACGTTGGGACTTGGAGACGGGTGAAGTACTCAGCACGTTGACGGGCCATTCGAGCTACATCAATGCGTTGACGCTGAGCCGCGACGGACAAACCGTCAGCAGTGGCAGCGCCGATGAAACAGTACGGGTCTGGGATGTCACGACGGGCGAACTGCGGGCGGTCTATACCGGGTTTAACATGCCGGTAGATCAGCTCATCATGCTGTCTGAAACGCGGTTTGTCACAGCCAGCCGGGAGAATCCCGCAATCAAAGCATGGTTGGTGAATCCCTAATCGTGGGGCGGGCAAACACCTCACCCACTACCACCAATCAAGACCTACATCGCAATTTGTTCACCATGGTGCCTACTGGCTAGCCCGATAGCGGCGGCTGAAGGCCAAGATCCAATTGGCAGTTGGCGATGGTAGCCAGCCAGCCCCAATCTTGATGCACACAGTCAACAACAGTCGCGATTGCTTAATCAGAAGTAACGGCTCGTATCGTATTGCTAGCCATAAACACTTTGCCACCTCCTTACTCCGTTGCGGGGTCAAAGGTTCTTCCACCCCGCGCAGCATCAGATATCGATACAGGTGGGCTAAGCTCTGGCGCCGGAGTGGTTGCAGCTCCAACGGAGCAGCTGCAAACCCTCGCTCAATCACCTTGAGGCGATCGGCTTCCTGCTCGCGCAGGCGCGAACTCATCGCCCCCTCTGACATGCGGTAATGGACCTGGACCTGGGGCACGGTGACGAATGGATAGCGTGCGGCAAGCCGTAGATAAAGATCACGGTCCTGACTGCACCGAAGGGTGGGGTCAAAGCCACCCACTGCCGCCAGTGCCGAACGTCGAATCAGCGGGGTGGAGGCGTTCTCCAGAAAATTGGCTATCAGCAACTGCTCATAGGCGTCGTCTTGAACGATGCTCCGTTTTCCTGGACACAGCCAGCGTCCAGCGTTGTCGATGTAGTCGCACCAGCTATAAGCTAAGGCTGCCTCTGGCTGCGTCTGCAGCGCTGCGAGCTGAGCCGCCAACTTATCCGGCATCCAGATATCATCCGCATCGAGAAAAGCAAGGTAGTCCCCTTGAGCCTGCTCAATACCGCGATTGCGGGCGATCGCCACCCCCCTATTAGCCCCCGTCAGCAAACGTATCCGGTCATCTTGAAAGCCGTGAACGACCTGCCGGGAATTATCCGTAGAGCCATCATCAACAACAATCAGCTCCCAATTTGGATGAGTTTGCTGCATGACGGAGGCGATCGCCTCCCCCAGCGTCCGTTCAGCATTGTAGGCAGGGATGATGACTGAGATGAGCGACATGTCAGAACCAGCGATAGAACAGGTAGACGAAGGGACTTTTGAGGTTACCGAGGTGGAAGGCTAAGAGACAGTC
>JBHJHM010000120.1:0-44102 GCA_050330865.1 Leptolyngbyaceae cyanobacterium | reverse complement strand
GCTCGGGCAACACTGCTAATGCCGCCATGTCCCCAACTGAGCGCCTCCGTTGCGGCCCATGCCCGTAAACTAGCCTCATTCAAATAGGGTCGCAGGTGTTCATATTTCTGTTGAATGATGGCTTCTGTTGCCTCACTGGGCTTCCCTTATGCTGCCAAACTCTTGACGTCTTCAGTCTACTGTGTAGAAGTGAAATTGTTCAGGTTATTTTTTCATGACTCCTAAAAGAGAATCGACGCGAAACAGGGAATTGATGTAGCCCCGTGACATAATCAAAGGCAACGCAACCATCTTTTTGCCCGATCAAGCCGGCTTTAAAGAGCGACATCCCCCCCTCTACGAAATGGCCGGTGACAAATTTCCTATCTGCAGTGTTTTCAGTGTCATTGCCTCGAAGGTTAGCCCCATCATCGCACCGAGCTATCAGCTATATCCTGAAACCCCTGAGCATGACCAGATACAATCGGCCTACCGCATCTACGGCGTTCAAGCGATCGCTTCCAGCCTATGACGACTTCTTTGCTCAAACGAGTCCTTCCTTTCATTCTGGTATTGATGGCAACCGTGGGATGGGCGATACGGACTCCCCATCAGCAAGCCGCCGCTCACGCTGATACCCCACCAAGCTTGACTCAGGAACGAGCTAGGATTATCCACCGGGCTGCATTAACCATCGATAGTCATATCGATTGGCCGATTCGCCAGTCCGTCAATCCAGAATTTGATGCTGGTGTCAGGCACGCGGCGGGATCACCGGGCAGCGGCCAATGGGATTTAGTGCGTATGAAGGATGGTGGATTAGATGCGGCCTTTATCTCCATCTTTACCCCCCAACGAGATCTCACAGAGGAAGGCTACGCCGAGGCCGCAACTCTTTCTAATCAAATGATTGAGTGGACCTATCAACTTGACTCCGACTATGCTGATAAAGCCGCGATCGCTCTGACGCCAGCAGATGCCTATCGGTTAGAGCAGACGGGCAAACGAGCCCTGTTTCTAGGCATGGAAAATGGGTATCCGTTAGGAACCGATATTGAAGCCGTGCAAGCTTTCTACGACCAAGGGATTCGCTACATTACCTTGACCCACGCCAAGAATAATCAACTGGGCGATTCGTCCACGGATGAGCCGCAGGTATGGCAAGGACTGAGCCCCTTTGGCGAAGCTGTTGTGCACGAAATGAATCGCTTGGGGATCATGGTAGATGTCTCCCATGTCCATGACGACACGTTTTGGGACGTCATGCGTTTGACCAAAGCCCCCATTCTTGCCTCCCATTCCAGTGCGCGGACCCTACGCGATGTGCCCCGTAATCTGGATGACACCATGCTGAGAGCGATTAAAGAAAATGGCGGTGTAGTGCAACTATGCTTGTTGGGGGACTACATTGAGGCGATCGCTCAGAGTCCTGAGCGGGAGCAGGCTTTGGCGGCTTTAGCGGATGAACAGGCTGCCTGGCTCCGAGGCGACTTGAATGATGCAGAGGTGGCTGATCTGCTATCACAATATCGGGCTATCAATGCCCAATATCCTGAAGTCAAACCAACACTGGCGGATGCGATGGACCATATCGATCACATGGTAACCGTCATGGGGATTGATCATGTAGGAATTGGGTCCGACTTTGATGGCGGCGGTGGCCTAGCAGATCTTGAAGATGTCTCACAAATGCTCAACATTACCCAAAAATTACTGGATCGAGGCTATACCCCCGACGATATTCGCAAGATTTGGGGCGGCAATTTGATGCGCGTGTTTGATGCGGTAATTGAAGTTGCTGAACATCAGCAGTCAGACGCTTGAATTGAGGGATATTGATTCAGAACCCTCTCTATGACTCCGATGTCGAGCGTTGCTGTGGTTGCCACTGTTTCTTATTAGCATCGAAGAACAAACCGTTACTTTCATAATAATGGTATGTAACCCATTGCCAGAGAGCATCTTGTTCGGCTTCAAGACCCGTTGGTTTTGAAGCCGGCCCCTCATTGCCATCAAAATAGTTGGTATTTTGTTGTCTGTCCCAGGCAATAACTCCAGTCCAACGCTCTTCAAATAAAGGATAAATTTTCTCTGCCCAGAAGGCCCTTGGGTAATAACCTGATGACATAACATTCAGATAGTCCTCTATTCCTTCACCTTCTACCAGCCTTGACGCCGAATACTCATACTTGTTCTGGTACTGTTCAATGGCTTGGTTCCATCTGAGATTTTCTAAAAAGTTTTGCAAGCTCCAGATATCCATCGGCTGCTCGCTACCTTCGACAATCTGAGTGAAGGCTTGTTCGGTTCGCTCATCCTCACGAATGCGTTTAGAGATTTCCGCTACGACCCATGTTTCGTAAATAGTCTGTTCGTAAATAGCTTGAGGATTATTGGGTGCAATACCATAAGCGTAAGGGTCGAAAGAGCCCTGAGGCTGGGTTTGCTGGTATGTTGATCTGGGATAAAAGTACATCGCCTCTATTAAACGATTGAGAGGTGATGAACCTGATTCATCACGATAAGGCTCTGGGAAAAAATTGTCCGAACTTGCTTGATCGCCTTCTTTTAGAGGCTCTCGATAGTCCGAGTTGATAAACCATTCCCAAGTCAAATCTATGTAGGTTTTGTGCAGAAAAGATACTCCAGATTCATATTCGCTGTGAAATAAAGGCTCCTGGTAAAACGAAAAGTTACTACTTTCTTCATAGTATTCAACTAATATGCAATGAAGCGCTCTTGATGCTTTACTGAATTCATCTATCGTAGTGAGGCTTGTTTCTTCAGTTCGGTATTTCAATAAAAGCTCTACATTCGGTTTATTCAAGTATTTGTCGCATTCGTCTATTGCCGGTTGCACTTGTTGTGCTGTTGATTGAGCTACAGACTCAGAATATCCATTCGCATATTTAGGATTAAGCGTCTCAATCAAAGGTGAAAGCTGGCTCGCACAGGTTCCTCCACAAAGCTTAGGATAGAGCGTAAAGAGCAGAAGTAGAGTATTGGCAAGTGGTTTGCGGTTCTCTTCTGCGCCTATCCAAGGAGACTCTAAACTTTGCTGAATGGAATCTATATCAGAGTTTCTTTTAAGAGGAATAAACAGTAGCTCATTAAAGAAGCCTCGCCAGAAAATATTGTTTCGGTAGAGGTAATTATAGTCATCGTCCATTAGAATATTTTTTGCCAGTCTTGGCAGAAAATTCCTATCTCGTCTCAAAGCTCGAATAGCAAGAATTTGATTGTGAGCATCAATCTTATCGATTGATTCACCTGAAGAATCTAGACTAGTCATATTCCATGGCTGCGGAATATTAGTATCCCTGAGTACTGACCAAAGACCTTTATTAATAGCTCTATTAGAATCTACTCTTAAAATATATTTCAGTGCGTAATGCCGAAGAATGGCTTTGTTTTGACCATCTTTTCTTAAAATCTTTTCTTGCAAAGGAGATTCATTCTCAGCCTTCAAAAATTCTACGATGATCTTTTCATAATCCGAGTTATTTTCTAAATATGCTTCCCTGATGGGATCAATATCGAGAACAGAACTTCCTGGAATTGAGAAGTCATTTTGGTCCTGCGCACTGATATCAAGGGTCAAGAGCATGATGGTTTCGCGATCACGCTCTAGACGTTCTACTAGTTCTGGATATTCTGCTTCAATCCGATCTTGAAATACTGATTCTGCCGTCCTCTCAATAATTGTGTTTAAACCAAAGGTACTTAAAACCCCAATCCCCAAAATTGTAAAGATTCCTCGAATGGTTAGAAAGTATCTTTTGAGATATTGACCAATATTTTCTGCAAAGGTATTAGATTCAAACAGTTCAGTAATGACCGATTTGGTAAATTTTCTCTCTAAAAAGTCATGATACTGCTTCATAACTTCTGCACCATCACCCTGTTCTAAGTGGGTGACTTTATCTTCAAAAGCGGCAACAGCAGCCCCTTCTAAAGCCTCAAGTCTATTGATGAGGTTCTTATTCTTGTGCCTCAATGCCTCAATCTCTTGCTGAAGATGATGAACAGCCACATCGGGTTTGTCTGACTTATGAGCTTCTGTCATAGGAATAGCCTCGTCTGTAGGCAAGCGCGCGTATATACCTTAAGGTGGGACGAAATCGCCTCCCAAATTGGCTGACGCTCTTATGGGTCACAATCCCCTTCTCATGAACTTCAAGCCCTAAGATATATGTCAATAAGCGTGATAGAAATAGCTTGCTGTCACTTCTAGATTGCTCTTACATAGCTTTCAAAGCACAATTTTGTTATAGGTCGTAAAAAGGTTTTACTGAATGCCACAATAAATACTGTACGAAAGCGGCAAGGCAAAACGCTTGTACTTCAAGGAAATGGTTTCAACCAGACCATGGATAGAGAACGAATGCAAGTCCAAGTAAATTTACATTTTTTATAAAAGGCTATCTCTATGAGCAAATATTCTGAATCACAAATTATTGAGATAGAGGAACGTCTGCGACAGGGGATGTTGACATCCGATGTCGCTGAGCTAGATGCTCTCATTGCTCCTGAACTGCTCTTCACCAACTATCAGGGGCAGCTTGTCAGTAAGCAACAGGATTTGGACATGCACCGCTCTGGGATTCTAAAACTGACAGAGCTTACGCCTTCCGACCAGCGGATTCAGCTTTACGAAGGCTTTTCGATTGTGTCAGTGCAGATGCACCTACTAGGTAGCTACAATGGGGACGCGATCGATCAGCACATCCGCTTCACCCGCGTCTGGGCTATGTCCCCTGCAGGTTCGCTGCAAATCGTAGCGGGTCATGCCAGTATGATTACTGCCTAAATTTCCAGCAGATTGAATGAGTAAAGTGAATAAACCCCTCAGCATATAATTCTTCTGCAAGTAGAAAATCACTCTGCTAGTCAGCATCAAATATAGTGACTACTGATGGAACAATCATCCCTCTTTTCTCCGTCAATAGTCACCAAAGAAGGATAACAGCGAAACTTGAATTTGAAGCGATGCCGCTCATGTAGATTTGTCATATTAGTAGCATCATAAACAACGCTTCTTTTCAAATTTACGCTATGCACATCTACCCAACAAATTCCTAAGGTTAAGCTTAAAACTATCCGGATATTACTCGAAGGTCGTAGTAAGTATATTTGCGCATCGCTTTAGAGTATGGACTATGAAAATATCCCACATCGGATAAGATAAGTTCTTTTTGAGCTCTTGTATTGTTTTGATTTGTACGATTTTGATTTGTACGATTTGAATCAATTTTAGATAATCATTTAGTGGGCTATTCTGATGCCAACAATTGGCTTCGTTTTACTTACCCATAATAAACCCAATCAGGTTATTAGGCTGATTTCTACACTTAATCGCATATTTGATTATCCGCCGATAGCCTGTCATCATGATTTTTCAAAAAGCCGACTTTTTATAGATGATCTAGCAAACAATATTGCGTTTGTGCAGCCTCACTTAAAAACAGGCTGGAGTAAGTTTTCCGTTGTAGAGGCAATGCTAACTGCACTGCAGATACTGTACGAAGCTCCAGCTGCACCCGATTGGTTCGTCTTACTGAGTGGAGCTGACTATCCCATAAAACCTGCAAATCAAATATTGGATGATCTGGCTTCGAGCCCGTATGACGTCCATATTCGCCATGAAAAAGTCAGTTTTAATGACCATGAAACAGTCTGGCAAAAGATTTCATATGAGCGCTATTGCGTTGTGAAATTTAGAATTCCATTTCTCAATCGTAGATTCCGTCCAACCAAGAGAAAAGTCACTCTACGGCATCCATTACTAACGAAACCTTTTGTTCCCTTTTCAGAAACATTTCGTTGTTTTTCTGGCGAACATTGGTTTTGTGCTAATCGCAGAGCAGCCGAATATCTGCTCGAATTTCACAGGAAAAAGCCTGCTTTGGCTGCCCACTATCGTCGCTTGGATGCTTTCACGATTGTGCCAGAGGAGTCGTATTACCATACGATATTTTGTAATGCTGCACATCTCAAAGTTTCTAAGAATCACTGGCGCTATATTGATTGGTCAGCCCAAAGAGCGCATCCTAAAATACTAGGGTTTGAAGACCTAACTAAAATTCTTGCATCGCCAGCTCACTTCGCTCGAAAATTCGATATCGATCAAGATGTTAGAATTCTGGATGAGCTTGATGCCATCTTAGAATAGCTCATCAACTTTTAAGGTGATATACACCTTCCAGGCTGATGAGTAATCTGATCTCTATTGGCGATTTCAGAGACATAGCGGTACTATTTGCTTCACCTTGCTATGAGAAAGCTGATTTGAGCGAAGGAGGCAAGGGTGAAATCGGAAGAAAAACCAGGCCCAATTGGGACGCCAGAATCCGAAGTCGAAATCGATGTGGCTGTCGTTCAAAGCTTGCTAGAACGACAGCACCCAGAGCTATCACATCTGCCAATTTATCGCGTGGATGCGGGTTGGGACAATGCTCTGTTTCGGTTAGGCGATCAATGGTGCGTTAGACTGCCTCGCAGACAAATGGCTGCCGCACTGATAGAAAATGAACAAACCTGGCTGCCTCAGCTAGCGCCTCATTTATCGATGCCCGTTCCCACACCCCATAGGCTCGGCAAACCTACTTGCGAATATCCTTGGCACTGGAGCGTACTGCCATGGCTAGCGGGCGTCGCGGCTGACCAAGCCGAACCCGATGCCGATCAGGCACCCCGCTTGGCAGCGTTTTTGCGATCGCTGCACACACCTGCCCCTGCTAACGCTCCCGTCAACCCATACAGAGGCGTTTCCCTCCAGCAGCGCGCAACGATGGTAGAAGAGCGCCTGCAGCGACTTGCCCCCAAAACGACCCTTATCACACTACAGATCTGGGATACCTGGAAGCGGGCTTTGGCCGCTCCTGTTGACATGCAGGCGAGATGGCTACATGGTGACCTCCACGCTCGCAATGTCCTAGTTGAGAATGGCGCGATCACCGGCATCATTGACTGGGGCGATATTACATCTGGCGATATTGCTACCGACCTAGCTGCAATCTGGATGCTCTTTTCAGAACAAATCGCGCGTCAGCAAGCGATCGCCGCCTATGGAGACATTTCCGAAGCAACCCTACAACGGGCTAAGGGGTGGGCTCTACTCTTCGGAGCGGTGCTGCTGGATACAGGGCTTGCTGATCATCCCAGACATGCCACCATGGGAGCGCGAACCTTAAACCGTATTATTGAAGATGGGTAGACCGTGATCGCACTGCTACAACCTCCTAAAAAGTTGTTTGTTGAAGTGTTGAGCCTAATTTCTGATTTGGGTGATGATGCCAACTTCGAGCGAACTTGAGATGAAACGAGTCCTTTCAGTGGCTGCAGTCGTACTCGCCATAATCGCCCTTATGCTCATCAGTCATCCTACCCCGGCTCAGCCCGCTCCTGCTATTCATCGCAAGGCCATGAGATTTGCCTAGAGCGCATTCAACGTAGCGCCAAGTATCACTGGCAATACAAGGTGAAAACGGCAGTAGATGGACAGACTCAGCCGCTGACGCAATACAACTGCCGCGATCGCCTCAAAACACCCTTGGAAGGTGCTAACAAAGGTATTCCGAGCAAGTTTTCGGCCCCGGGCATCGGTGATCGCATTTGCAAATTGGTGCATCGTTAGCCCGAATCATGGTGATGTAAGGACGCGATCAATTGCGTCCCTACATCACCATGCCGCCATCGATCGTCAGCACCTGCCCCGTGATATACCCCGCAGCCGGATCAGCCGCAAGAAACCGGATTAATCCCGCCACCTCTTCCGGCTGACCATAGCGCCCCAGCGGAATGAACTTGAGAATGTCTTCTGTATTCGACAAATCTTCCGTCATGTCCGTTTTGATAAAACCAGGAGCCACTGCATTTACCGTAATGCCCCGCGCTGCCAGTTCCTTCGCCACCGTTTTCGTAAAGCCAATGACCCCGGCCTTTGCGGCACTGTAGTTAGCCTGACCGGGGTTGCCCATTAGCCCCGCCACCGAAGCGATGTTGATGATACGTCCGGCCCGCTGCTTCAGCATAATCTTGCTCACGGTGCGGGTACAGAGAAACACGCCCGTCAGGTTCAGGTTGATCACCGCCTGCCAGTCTTCCGGCTTCATCCGCAGCAGCAGCGTGTCACGCGTAATGCCGGCATTGTTGACCAGTACATCGACCCGCCCCCACTTATCCATTGTGGTTTTGACGAGTGCCTCAACCTGATCAGCCTCGGATACGTCTGCTTGCAGCGCGATCGCACTCCCTCCTGCACCCGTAATCTGAGCCACGACCTCATCGGCTGCCGTACTAGAACGGGCATAGTTCACCACGACTTGGGCCCCCTCAGCAGCTAGTGCTAGCGCTACCGAACGGCCAATCCCCCGTGATGCTCCAGTCACAATAGCTACCTTTTCGTTGAGCGCTGCCCCTGCCATCGTGTCTTCTCCTCGTCGTGTCCTAAACCCAGAAAGCCATCTTACGCTATCGTGTCATTCTCCCGTTAGAGGATTCGGATCACCCCCCGACAATCGCAATGTAGGCGCATAGCATAGAGGGGTAAATTGCTACTTGCTTCACATGGCTACCAAACAACAATTCAAGAGCTTCGATGAGTTGCTGGCGCAGAGTGATTTGCCTGTGCTGGTCGATTTTTACGCAACGTGGTGCGGTCCCTGTCAGCTCATTGCCCCGATTCTGGAGCAGGTCAATACGCAGCTAAAGGGAAAACTCAAAGTCGTCAAAATTGATACTGACCGCTACCCCCAACTGGCGTCGAAGCATCAAATTCATGCCCTACCGACGCTTGTGTTGTTCAAGCAGGGCCAGCCGGTGGATCGGATTGAAGGGGTGCAAACGGCAGACCAGTTAGTTCAACGTCTACAGACTTATTTGTGACGTCCACGTAACACAATTCAATGAGCGCCTCTGAGAACAGCTCCCCCGGAGACAAAAGTCATCCTTGTTTGCCCAATCTGCAACCATTTCTGGAACGGCTGCAAACGCCCCGCAAATATCTTCTCCTCTGCTGTCGCAGACGATCGCTGGAAGGGGAATAGCTTAATAGAGGGTACTGAAGACCCCGGATAATTGACCCGAGGCTGGTGACATGGGGCAGTTTGGAGTCGCTGATATTTCTCCTGATGAGCAGTTGGCATTACTTCTCCGACAACGTTTGCAGCAGCCAGAGCGCACCGCTGAAATCGATGCCGAAATTCGCGATCGCTTCTTACAAACCCAAGCCATTGTGGTGCTAGATATGGTCGGCTTTTCGCGCCAGACTCAGGGACAGGGCATTATCTACACACTGCAGGAGATTTATCGTCTCAGAGATATTGCAGTTCCCCTACTGGAAAAACAGGGGGGAAGAGTCTTCAAGGTAGAGGCCGATAATGTCTATGCTGTGTTTGCCGATGCCGATGCGGCCTTGCACGCAACCAATCATTTACTGACACATTTAAATATTGCTAATCTCCATGCCAGTGTTGGCATTGGCTATGGTGACGTGTTGGTAGTGGGCGATCGCGACCTCTATGGCAATGAGATGAACTTGGCTTCCAAGCTAGGAGAAGATATTGCGGGCGACGATGAAATCCTGCTAACCGAATCCGCCCACAACTTCCTCGTCGAATCGGCTCATCGGTTCGATGTGTTCACTCACGAAATCTCTGGCGTCACACTCACCATCTATCAGCTACAGCGCTCGTAATAACGGGCTACAGCTCAGTTGAATCAATCCCTCTATCTCGCAGCAGATTCTTTAATCGAGCCAACTCTGCTTCAGCAGCAGCGGCTCGCTGTTGCTCCTGTATAACTTGTTCTGAAGGTGTTGGGAACCAGTTGCCTGCTTCGTCATACCAGCGTATCCATAGCCGTTCAATTTGCTTGTAGCACCCCTGCCACAGTCCCAACCCCACCTTCAGTTCTGGTAACCACAGCCGCCCTGCCGTCACATCCAATTCCTCGTAGTGTCCAGCTTTGAGATGAAACGCTCGGAACTCGTCGGTGTAGCGATCAAACAGAATGTAGTAAGGCACCCGCAGGATTTTTTCGTATACCGTCCACTTGTTCGGCGGCGCATCTGATCGGGGCTCGGTTTCACCCAGATCCTCTTTTTGCGTCCCTGGAGACAGCAGTTCCACCACGACAAAAGGGTTCACGCCTTCTTGCCACACCACATAGCTGAGGCGCATATCTTGGTGGTCAAAGAGGCGCGGCACCCCGACGGACAAAAACCAGTCAGGCCGCTTGTACCACTTGGGATACCGAGCGTAATAGTAAAGATTGAGGTCTTTGCCGGTGAAGAAGTTGTCGTCGGCGTAGTCAGCTAGCCGCAGAGTAAGGCTTAATAGCTCAGGCTGGTGGTCGTGAAATTCGTCTGGCAAGCCGGGTTCCTCCGGGTCTTCGCTGGGGAGGTCGTACATAGTCGGGAGGTCATACATAGTCGGGAGGTCATACGAGGTCAAACATGGTCGGCAGCGTTTCACGGGACGCTCGCGGCGGGTCACTCTGCGGGACATAGAAGGGAGTAGTCGTCATGGCATCAGCCCCAAGCGGCGTTTATAAACTTACAACTCACCAGAATCAATTCCTTTCCCTTTGAGTAAGTTTCTTAATCGGGCTAGTTCCGCTTCAGCAGCATCAGCTCGCCGTTGCTCTCGAACAGTCTGCTGTTGAGCCATGTCGGCTCGCTGCTGTTCCTGTTGGGCCTGCTGTTGAGCCATGTCGGCCCGCTGCTGTTCCTGTTGGGCCTGCTGTTGGGCCAGTGCTGCCTGTTCTGAGGGGGTTGGAAACCAGTTGCCTGCTTCGTCATACCAGCGTATCCACAACCGTTCAATTTGCTTATAGCACCCCTGCCACAGTCCCAACCCCACCTTGAGTTCTGGCAGCCACAGCCGCCCTGCCGTCACATCCAGTTCCTCGTAGTGTCCAGCGTTGAGCTTAAATGCCCTGAAGTTATCTGTGTAGCGATCAAACAGGATGTAGTAAGGCACCCGCAGGATTTTTTCGTATACCGTCCACTTGTTCGGCGGCGCATCTGATCGGGGCTCGGTTTCACCCAGATCCTCTTTTTGCGTCCCTGGAGACAGCAGTTCCACCACGACGAAAGGGTTCACGCCTTCTTGCCACACCACATAGCTGAGACGCATGTCTCGGTTATCAAAAAGGCGTGGCACCCCGACGGACAAAAACCAGTCGGGCCGCTTGTACCACTTGGGATACCGAACGTCATAGTAAAGATTGAGGTCTTTGCCGGTGAAGAAGTTGTCGTCGGCGTAGTCAGCTAGCCGCAGAGTAAGGCTTAATAGCTCAGGCTGGTGGTCGTGAAATTCGTCTGGCAAACCGGGTTCCTCCGGGTCTTCGCTGGGGAGGTCGTACATGGTCGGCAGCGTTTCACGAGGCGATCGCGGCGGGTCGGTCTGTGGAATATAGAATGGTGTAGTGGACACGGCCTTATTCCCAAGCGGTCTCTTTTAATTATGAATCATGCGCTCAGGGAAAGTACTAGGCTCCGCATCATCTGCGGATTAAATCTACTGTTGTCAGTCTTGTGTATTGTTAGGACAGTCAGTTGTTATGACCCAGGCCGTCGCTAAACCTCTTAGCTTCGTAAAATTTCTAGAAACCTGTCCTGATGATGGCAGGCGTTACGAACTTGTCAACGGCAGTCTAGTTCAACTAATGGCAACCCGAGCCCATGATGACGTTGCAGACTTTATTTATGATGCCTTTCGTGAGCAGGTAACCCGATTTAATCTCAACTATAAAATCAGTCGGTTTGCTTCGGTTAAAACTACTCGCGACGATGGCCTTGTCCAAGGTCGAACGCCTGATGTGAGTGTTATTGATAAAACTCTCTGGACTTCAGACCCGAAGGCTTATGCTGCTCTGGAAGATCCGATTCAGCTAGCTGTTGAAGTCAGCTCTACAAACTGGCGGGATGACTACCTATACAAACTTGCAGAGTACGAAGCGCTAGGCATTTTGGAATACTGGATTGCAGATTACCTGGCAATTGGAGCCGCTCGCTATATCGGGACTCCCAAAACACCTACACTGTCAATTTATACGCTCGCGAATGAGGAATATCAACTGCAACAGTTTCGGGGTAGCGATCGCATTGTTTCCAAAACATTCCCAAACCTGACGCTAACAGCCGAAGCTATTTTTTACGCCGCCAGTAGCTGATGAAAATTCATATAATTTAGATCTTTTCCTAGTAGATCTGGGTAGGTAATGAAATAGCAATAAATTCCTGAGAATGCAGAGACTATACAGAGTGAACTTCTTGCTATGAATACTTCTAAAAATGAGTGATAAAAGGATGGCTTGGAAGCAAACTCTAAAGAGTTATTTCATTGAATTTTACGGATTTTCAAAGAGGTTTATTCCTAAAAGTTTCACAGAGCAAACAGCTTGGAGTTGGTTTCAGCATGTTATCATCCCAGTAGGTGTTGGCGGTATTGCAACCTTAGCAATATTACATGAAATTAGTACTAATCGCGAGTTGGTTGGCGAACAGATTGGCGAAAGTGAAAGGGTTCTTCAGGCAACACTTGAAGCACAACAAAAGCTCAACTATCAGCAGACTTTACAATCATATCTTGAGCAGATTCTTTCACTTACAAATAACCAAGATCTAAGTTCTCTTTCATCAGAAGAACCAATATCAAAATCAACAAGTGCTGTTACTATATCTACGTTGAATTTATTAGGGGCTGAGGAAAAACGCTCGATATTTGATCTTCTATATGAATTACGGCTTATCAAAAGAGATAATCCAACAGTAGTTCTGAATGACGCAAATTTTAGTGGCCTTGATTTGAGAGATTCTGGATTATCAATCCCAGTGCATATGCAAATGCCTACAGAGGAAAAATCATCTTTGTATCCTTTTTGGGGTTTTGAATCGCCTCCTTTACACGAAAGCTATTCAGGAGTTCCTCAACATTTTTCTTCTTACAAGTTAGCTGGAAATATCAGTAATTACATTGCTAAAGATTTCGATGCGATCTTTTATTGTGGCGATACTGGATACCCTAATCCCATGGATTCTGTAAATTTGAATAAACGCTGTGCGCATGAAAGTAAGTTAATAAATGAACTAAATAAAAGCGAATATCACAAAATAGATCTTGACAATGTAAATTTAACTGAGGCAAATCTAGAGCATTCCAACCTGATCAGCACAAAGCTAGGAGAGACAAACCTCACAGAAGCAAATATTCGCTATTCATATTTAGTTGGCTCTGATTTAGAAAGTGCAAATCTTGATGGCGCAAAACTAGATAGATCCAACCTGGACTATACGGATTTAGATAATGCTAGCTTCAGAGATGCAAGTTTATCAGGTGTAAGTATGGCTTTTACTGAAGCAAGAAGTGCTGATTTTACTAGTGCTGACATTAGCTCCTCAAAGCTAGTTGGTGCAGATTTAAGAAATTCCTTTAGTCACTCAAAACCAATTAGAAGAAGTTTAAGAAATTTATTGTCTAAAGATTCTGAAAATTCGGGAGAAGCAACTTTTTTCTCTAATGCGATTTTGAGAAAAGCCAGACTAAATGGTTCTAGCTTCTCCTACACAAGCTTTTATTCTGCAGATATTCGAAGGGCTGATTTATCAGAAGCCTCTTTCAGTAATTCAATTTTCACTAAAGCTGATTTGAGTGGTTCTGTGCTTGAAAACGTGAGATTTTCAGCATCTAGCCTTCGATTTTCAAGCTTCGAATATTCGAATTTGGAGAATGCTGTACTTGATGGGATTTTTGAAGGTAAGGTATTTTTTTCGGGAGCTAGTTTAAAGGGAGCAAAAGTCCTAAATTCTGATCTTAATAATTCTAATTTCAGAAACTCTAATTTGTCTGGTGTGGAACTAGAAAATACTAATCTCAGTGATTCCAATTTTAGTAAAGCCAACTTGAAGGATATTCAATTTAATGGAGTCGATCTGAGTTTCTCTGATTTGAGACATGCGTCCAATCTAGATGTCAATATTTTGCAAGAGAAGGCAAAGTTTGTCCCCAGTGCCTCCAAGTTTTTAGGGACAAAAATGGAACAAGGGGTGGTGATTTGCTTCACAAAGCTCCCTGAGGAGTCCAGCATCAGTCCCTATAGAGACTGTTTGGGAAAATTTAGATGGCAGATTCGTGTATTAGTGATAGTGTCGGGTGCCTTTTTGTGCCTTTTCCTTAATAAAAAAGGGTATTGGCCTTTTAACCAGTAAAGATTCTTCAACTATGACTTCACTGCAGACACGCTTCGACCTTACGGGTGAAACTCGGGTTTTAGGGATTATCGGCCACCCGGTTGAACATTCCTTGTCACCCCCAATGCAGAATGCAGCATTGCAAGAGCTTGGTATTGATGCGGTGTATGTGCCTTTTCCGGTGCAGCCTGACCAAGTTGAGACAGCGATCGCGGGGCTCTGGTCGCTCGGGATTCAAGGCTTCAACGTCACCATCCCCCATAAACAAGCAGTGATGCCGCATTTGGCAACAGTCACCGATATCGGACAGGCCGTAGGAGCCGTAAACACGGTTTGGCGAACTGAGCAGGGTTGGGCCGGGACGAATACTGATGTCACGGGATTTGTCGCGCCACTGAAACAGCAGGACTGCGACTGGTCGCGATCGCGAGTAGTGATTCTGGGCAATGGTGGAGCAGCGCGAGCTGTGGTTGCAGGCTGCACTACACTAGGCTGCTCTGATCTGTGGGTGGTGGGACGTAGTCCTGAAAAACTACAGCAGTTTGTTGAAAGCTGGCAGGAGTCACCCCTGAAACCGACGCTTCAGACCTGCTTGGGAGAGGATTTGGATGCTCTTTTGGCAGAGACGTCCCTGTTGGTAAATACAACCCCTCTGGGAATGCATCCGCATGTGAAGGCATCGCCTGTAACTGAAGGACAAATAGCGGTGTTGCCTGAAGGGGCGATCGCTTACGACCTGATTTACACGCCGAGCCCTACCCAGTTCTTAAAGCTAGCGAACCAAAGAGGACTTACTACGTTTGACGGCACCGAAATGCTAGTCCAGCAAGGAGCTGCCGCCTTAGAAATCTGGACTCAGCGGGTTCCCCCCATCAACACGATGCGGCGAGTCCTCAAGGCCCAGCTAGGACATTGACGACCCGGGTCAAACTCTATCAGAATTTCGCGATACGCTGGGTGAGAAGGATTCGTTTATATGACCTGGGGGAGACGCTGTGATGCGAACTGGATTTCGGGCTGCTTTTGTGACGCTCATCGTTTTAGGAGTTTGGCTATTAACGCTTCTAAGCGCCCCAGTGGCCTATGCTATGACCCAAATCGGGATAAAAGACTTGGCTTATACCCAATGCTCAGAAGAATTATCAGAGGGTATCGTAACGCCAGGATCGCTTCAGAGCGCCAACTGTTTCATCATCACAGGCACCGCTGTCAACAACTCTGGTAAGCCTGTTCTCAACGCTGATATTTTCGGGCGCGTCTATGACGCTAACGAGAATCCTGTAATGCAAAATCGCGGACGACTGGGCTCTATCGACGAGGTTCCTCCCGGCGAAAGTCCCTTTGAGCTCCGTATATCGGTTGCCGCAAATCAGCCTGAACCACTCAAGCTAAGGCAGTTTAAAGCATCTGGTTTTACCGGACGGGTACGGCGATAGGGAGTTGAGGCTTAGAAGGGCAGAGGGGTGATGGAGTTATGAGTTGTGAGTTTTGAATTGAACTAAGAACTCAAACCTTAAAACTTATAACTCGCTTCTGGCTTCTGGCTTCTGACGCCTGACCGGCGACCAAAACGTTGATGGCATACAAGCAACTGCAAGCCTACTCAAAGCGACTCACGTTTCTCGCTTCGCCCTGGAGCATCGTGGGTTTGTTTGCGGTGCTGGGGCTAGTCGGGATTCTGAACCATGCCATGTGGCGCGATGAGTTTAATACCTGGCTGATTGTGCGTGACAGTCAATCGCTGGGGGAGATGTTGGGACGTGTCAAATATCAGGGCCACACAGCACTCTGGGCGCTGTGCCTCTCGTTTTTGCGAAATTTTTCGCAGTCCCCCGTAATTATGCAGCTTTTTCACTGGGCGATCGCGGTCCTTTCGGTTACTCTCTTCTGGCTGTATAGCCCTTTTACACACCGGCAGAAGATTCTTTTTACGTTCGGATATTTGCCGTTTTATCAATATCTGCTAATTGCCCGGCCCTACGTTTTGGGGATGCTGTTTCTATTTTTGTTTTGTGCGATTTTTCCCTTTCGGAAGCAGAGCTATATTCCAGCTGCGATCGCCCTTGCGTTAATGGCTAATAGTAGTGCTTATGGGCTATTTATCGCGATAGCTCTACTGGCAACCTTGGGAATTGAATTTGTTTTTGATGCTGAGGCGCGATCGCAGTATTGGCAGCAATCAAGCAGCTACGATCTCATCCTTAGCTTGCTGATTGTGATAGCCAGTTTTGGATTTGCGGCCTACATTCTGACGCCACCCGCCGACAGCTATAACCACGGTGGGTTAGATGCCTGGAAGCTAAAGCTGGATATGAGGCGAGTGCTACGCGCCTGGGGACGAGTGTTTGGTGGCTATACGCTAATGCTGCCAGAGCATAGGCGATGGTTAGACCTCATTGTTTGTGGGCTAGTTACCCTATTTGCAGTGCTGGTGTTTATGCTGAAACTGGTCAGAAAGCCCCTCGCATTTTGTTTCTTCACCCTAGCCTACGCAGAGATTTTGGCATTCTCTTACCTACGGTTTATGGGAATTGGTCCGCGTCACTTTGGTCACTTCTATCTGGTGTTAATTGCTGCACTTTGGCTGGCTAGCTATTTACCAGATTCTACTGTGGTAATAAAGCGCCTACGGCTATCCCCTCAGTTGCTCAAGCTAGGGCATAAATGGCATCAGCCAGTTCTAATAACGATCCTGACAATTCAGTTTTTAGCGGGACTGTATGGCCTGCCCAGAGACTTACTGATTCCCTTCTCGGCTTCTCGCGCTACCGCCAACTATATTCGGGATGCTGGTTGGCAGGATGAATTTATCGTAGCTAGCCGTGATGCTAACATGGCACCCATTTCTGGCTATTTAGATCGCCAGCTTTATTACCCAGAATTACAAGACTTCGGCAGTTTCACGTTATTTGGGGGCGATCGCGAATCGGATGACCATAAGGACTCTCTCAGTCATGAGGAGGTTCTGGTACAAGTAAGAGATTTACTGAGGTCACAAAATCAAGCTGAGAAGATACTTTTGATTCTCCATGAGCCATTGGAAACGAGCATCGAAGCACTCAGCACTCAACCGATTGAAGAATTCACGCGCTCTTGGATAGCATCCGAGCGGTATTACTTATACTGGGCAACACTGCCATAACTTCAAACGTCCAGCAATGCATTGGTGAATTAATAGTCCCTTTGCGCCTCAACCCCTTTTCCTTTTTTGCGTTCCCCCTTAAATAAGCGGAACACATTGGCAGACCCTTTATCTTTCAGCCGGCCTGTTCACCTTCCAAAGTTTGACTTCATCATCATGCTCATGAAGTGGCTCAAACGTATATCCCTCATCACTCTCCATTCTTTCCTTGAGATTTAGAGAAGGGCCTAACAAAAACAGATTCTGAAAATTATCGGGAACTTCAGGCGAATCAATTTCGGCAACTAACTGCAGAGGAAGATCAGAGTCTAAATGGCGCGTCAAAGCCAACATTTCAATGCGCTTACCATCACTAATCAACAGAGGATCTTCGGCTTGATTCAGAATTGCTGCAATATCGTCGTAGTGGCCACTTCGCTTAACACTTTTGGTCCACCAAATATCAGCCCGTGCACTGATAGTACTTCCGACAATCCCCGTTGTCACAATAAGCGCCATCAAAAACCTGCCAAGATTTTGCTGCCAGCGGCGAGGGGAACTAAGCTGAACGGCTAGGAAATATGCCACCGACATCTGAATTGCAATAATGCAAGGAACTATATATCGAATAATGCTTGATCGTTTACCTCCAAAGAAGATATCCGGCACCATCAAAGTCAGCGCTGTTACACCAGATGAGATCAAAATAAAAGACCAAATAGGTCTAGGCGTCCTGCGGC
Organism: Leptolyngbyaceae cyanobacterium; assembly: GCA_050330865.1. Taxonomy (GTDB): domain Bacteria; phylum Cyanobacteriota; class Cyanobacteriia; order Phormidesmidales; family Phormidesmidaceae; genus SIO1E4. The sequence goes on along the minus strand of JBHJHM010000120.1, from coordinate 26,068 downwards.
AAATAAACCACAGCACGTAGATGATAAATACGACAAAAATAATGTTGAATGTTGCCAACTCATGATCAAGAAAAATCCGGTTCGAGTTCAAGAACCACCAGTCAATTAACCTTGAGAAGCTAATCGGTCGTCGCGATCCAGCGGTCGTTTTGTAGATAGCGGTAATCGTAATAACGATGGCAACAAACCAGGGGAAAAATGCGATAAACCCCCATATAGAAGCCCAAAGATATGACTTCAAGGTTTTGGCTTTACGAACCCCTTTATTGAGAAGTAAATAGAGCCCATGGGCGATGCAGATTAAGATTGCCATCGCATGGGAGTACAGTAGTAAAGCTACTGTGACAGCATAGGTCCGCCAACTGCCTTTCGTTTTGAGGCGATGGGCTCGTAAGAATGCTGCACTCGAAAGTAAGGTTGTCACGATCCAAAGGCTGTACTCGCGGGCTTCCTGAGCATAGAGAATATGGAATGGCGATATGGCCACTAGGGTCATGCCTAGCCAACTAATCAGTGAGGAACCAAACAGTTCCAAGCAAAGCCAGTACATACAGGGAAGCGCGAGTAAGCTCGTTAGGGCGGGTAGCGATCGCATAGCAGCGACCGACGAACCAAATGCCACTGCCCAAGCTCGCGCCATCAAGTAGTAGAGCGGCGGATGCTCAGCATTTCCCTTGAGGGCATATAGCGTGTCGAAAAGATCTTTGTCTGGACTAGGATGCTGGTATTCACTGAGCGCTCCAACCGTTGTTAGCTGCCCCGTGAACATTTCTTCAGTCACCTCAGACGCTGTATGGCCGAAAGTTCGTAGTGATGTCAGAACCTCATCGTGCCAATAGACTTTGTGGTTGATATTGAAGAATCGAAAGAATATACCGATCGCAATTACAACAATAAAAAATGCTTTGAGCGCATTACCTTTAAGTTCAAGGTTAGGTTTAACCAGCTTCAATTCCTGAGTATCCGCGATCTGAGAGGTTCTGGACATTAGACCTGCAATACCGAACTATCACCAAACAGCATCCTATGTTATCACCGCTGGGGAAAAGTGGCAGACCTCAACGCACTACAAACCTGATTGTGTCCATAGTCTAGCTTTTGCTGTCAGGTTGGCTCTTAGCTGCTGAAGCCATCAGCAAAAACTGCTCAATCAGGTTGGTTGAAACTCAGGCTTCTGAGTAAGACTTTACTGTCATTACGTTTAACTTGGTGATGCCAGTAAAACTGCTTAGGTATTTTGATGAATTCAAATACGACAGATGATTTCAAGCGCTTCCACTCTAAAGCCAGCTGCAATATCAGAAAATCTTTGACTGAAGATTGGTGAACGATAAAATCACAGTGAAGTAGGCGGTGTAGAGAGTCAGTTCACGACTGCATCCGAAAATATTCTCCAAAGAGACTCATAGTAAGGCTTGTAGAGGGCTTGATCGCAGGCTTGACCATATCGCAGAAATTCATTCTGGAGAAGATATAGCATTTGACGCACGAGTTCCCAACTCACATTCAGTTTGGGATAAAGCATTACACACAGCGGAAATAACTCTTGCTGGATAGCGGCAATATTCTGCTCCAAAACACATGTCCATATATAGACTTGAAACATTTCAACATCGCGGATGCTCGATATTCGTACAGCTTGGCTGCTCAGCAAGCCGGTATAACTGGTGTAAGTTGGATAGAGTTGATTGACTTGGTCGACAACGTTCGCAGCAATTTTACTGCTGTGGGGCAAAAGATTACGCACAGTCTGAAGTTGAGGAGCGTCGTAATCGTAGCGAGCGGCAGCATCGTATGCTCTTTGAAGCGGCATGTAGAGATGATCATCAATGACTTTGAAATAGGCTGACAATGGAATTTGTTCAGTATCTGGTGCTTGATCGATCAATATTTGACCGCAGTAATGAAATTGCATACTGACAAACCCAATAACTCTTGGATCAGCAGCCGTGTGATGTTTGCGTATGTGGCCAATATCAGAGGCGATCGCAACGGAAAGCCGTTCAGGAGATGTTTTGTCAGCATAAGCTGATAGCGCCTTTTCATAGACTTGATGAGCATCTTTAGAAATGCTCCAAGGATCAATTAGTTCAGCACTAATTTGATGACGTCGGATTTCATGAGACAGTAAAGACTCAGTTTTACTCCAGGCTTGAGCACTTATAGGGCGTAATAGCTCTTTGAGCATCTTCGCGACATCAATATGCAATTGTGTGCGACTTAAATTATTCAGCGATCTATCTTGCTCTTCGAGCTTATCCAAATACTTCTTGGCCCAGACCTCAGACAAAGATGGTACTTCTGTTTTGGTGTACGGACGTTCCCAATATTCTCCTAACTGGGTCATAACTATCTCCTACTACTAGAAATGAGATAGAGGCTAACCTAAGCCTTAAGTAGGGTTGGCTGTTCATCATGTCGATGAAAATTTGACCCGCAGTGCGGAAGGGGAGGTTATAAATATTGGGTAAAATCAACAACCGTAGCACTATCCAGAACTTAAGTTTGCACCCTGCTTGCACTATTTCACTATATGTCAAACTGGGTACTCGCCTTAAATCGCAACGACAATATAAAAATAACTTAACTCGATGGCTATCCTCAAAATCACTCCAGACAGAATAGATAAAAATCAATGTCTTGGATAGATAGGAGGCCGCAGTTTAGAAGCTTTCGCCGATATGTGAAAAACTTTCGGATGGACATTCAGTGATACTGATGTAGATAAATCGCAGGGTGCTTCTGTTGCATTGTGCGCTTTACCGGTTGAGATTTGGTTGCAAGAGGGCAGGCAGCTAGGAGACTTGAGGGCCTTAGATGCACACCTTAGAGGTGGTCAAAATCTTAGATTTTTCTAATGTAGTTCTTTTTTTTATAAACTTGGTCTGGTTTTATTTATCTCTCGCCGTATTAAAAATAGGATGACAATGTACACAAAGCTGAGCTGATTTAATTGGCGATCAAAGACAAATTTTCACAATCGAGATTTGCCTTTGAAGAGGCGTGTGTCCTGTAGAGAAGTCAAAGATGTATAACGATTATTCTTGGAGTAGAAAGGCGTTCTCAGATTGGCGTCAATCTGAACTCTCTAGGGAAGAGAGCCTGCAAGAGATTGCACAACGACTGCAAATCTAATCAAAAATTATTATCAGGCGAAGACAGCTTATATAGAAGCCCAATTATTTACGCAATGCCTTAGACAAGTCGGTTGGGCGGTTGTTAGCATCGCCAGCTGTGAGGCATTCAAAGTCACAAGCTTAGAAGGTCAGAATCGCCAAATGTTTCTTCCCAAATCCTTAGCGGTCCTGGAGTGCAAATCTGCTACTCATAAGGTTTTTAGCAACCATGAGGAGTTACTGCGGGAGCTTTTAATCTGCAGCAAACAGCTGTTTTCTGGTTATTTGACCTTAGCAGTACCAGGAAATCAGACTCAAGTTTGGAATTTGTATTTTCTCAACGGAAAGCTGGTAGGCAGTCAGAATGGTGTTCATCCTGTACGGTGTTGGTATCGCCAAATTGCGCGCTATTGTCCCCAATTGAGTCCTGAATTTCTGCCTCAGCTAGTCAACTCATCTCCGCTTTGGGACTACTCATTCCTTACGCAACAGGTTCAGCAAGGGCAGCTTTCGCAAAGTCAGATGATGGCAGTTGTGAGAGGTAATCTGATTGAAATATTGTTCGATTTCATTCAAACTTACCAATCCAGCGATCGCGCCTTAGGTCTCCAATTGACTTATCACGACTTTTGTCAAAGGGTAGCCACTTTACCTACCGTTTTGGTTCAGCCGGCTCATGTCTTACGGCAAGCCATGCAGATTTGGAATGCGTGGAACCGAGTAGGGCTGGGAAAATATTCTCCTAATCTGGCACCAGTAATTCAGAATGTTGAAGCTTTACGACAGCAGACGTCTTCGTTTGTGTTTGAAAATCTCACTCAGCTCATCGACGGTAATCATACGCTTTATGACCTTGCCATCAAACGCAAGCAACATGTGCTCCTATTAACGCGCTCAATTATGCCCTATGTCACGCAAGGAATTATGGGATTGACTGCCGTTCCAGATATAGTTCTTCCCTCTCGTTTAGTACAAACGAATCAAGCTCAGCCTATACTGCATGAGCCTATTCGTCCGCTCATCGCCTATCTTGAGGACAGTCAATTTGACAATAAGGCAATGGAACAAATCCTCAGGCAGGCAGGGTATCGCTTCACCAGCATCGACGATCCAGTCCAAGCTTTACCTTGGCTACTCGAACAAAAGCCGGATCTAATCTTTTTAGATGTTCTCATGCCTGTTTTAAGTGGCCATGAAGTTTGTATTTTGATCCGTCAGATTTCAACCTTTAAGAATACCCCCATCATTATTTTGTCTAGTCGTGATGGCATTTTTGAGCGGACCCGAGCCAAAATTGTAGGTGCTTCAGACTTCTTGGCGAAACCCATTACGTCCGAGAAGGTTCTAGCTATCTTACAGAATTATTTACCGATACCCTCACTGCTTTCTCTACGAATGCAACTCACAAGCCAAAATGTATATGCAAAAACTCAAGCTTAGTACTAGGAAATTCAGAACTTAGAATGTTTTCGAGGAAGTATGCAAGTGACTTCATAATCAGCCAGAACTCAATCTCCTAGTCAAGCGTTTAAGTTGATATTTGGCTTGCTGCATGCAAACAAAAACAAAGGCGAGAGTGAAGATCTCGATTAAATGATCGAATCACACCTTTCGAACCCGTTCTCCTAATTGTGTTGTGACCTAGAAAGAGGCTGGATAGCCTTGTAAAGCTCTATTACGATAATTATCCAAAAATTAAAGATCAAAACAGCCTCGTAATAATCCTGCTTAAAGTCTCATAGATTGGGAGGAATAGTAAATCTACTCAGAGCCCATCCTTGATGTCATCTGAGCCTCCCGTCTTGGCCAAATCTGCGGCTTGCAACTCGCCTTTCTGGAATGCAGTTATGGAATCTCATCCGTTAACGGCTTCTGGTCAGACGATGCTGCCCAAAATTTTGGATCGCATGGCAACTCACCCAGGTGCGGCCTGTGTGTTAGTTCTGTACCGCCGTCAGGTGGTGGGCATTGCAACCCGACAGGATCTCATGCGCGCGATCGCCCAGAATTCTGAGTGGTTCCATTTGCGGTTGGCGCAAGTAATGACCCGTTCCGTTATTACGGTGCCAAAGTCAGCCCTAGCCTCCGATTTGGATGCGGTTCCCCTATTACTGGAAAACTTTGCGCGTCATCAAATCAGCTATCTACCAGTTGTCGATAAGCGCCAATACCTGATTGGGCTGCTGAACGAGACTCGTCTCTTGCGGGCGCTGCCTGCGTTGTCTACCTCTAACACGGCGGCTGCGGTTGCCCCATCAGCTCACCGTGAAGAATTACGGCGTCAGCATCAGCGGGCTCAGCTGTTAGCAGAAATTACGCTCAAAATTCGCCAGTCTTTGCAGCTCAAAGAGATCCTCCAAACGACGGTCGACGAGGTGCAGCGCCTTTTGAATGCTGATCGGGTGTTGATCTATCGAGTTTTACCGGACGGTACCGGCAAACCCATCAGTGAAGCAGTCGTTGCTCCCTACCCGGCTATCTTAGGATTTTCTTTCCCAGAAGAGGTCTTCCCTGAGGAATATCAGACGCTCTATGCCCAAGGACGAGTGCAGGCGATCGCCGATGTCCATGCCCCTAATTCAGGACTGGCGGATTGCTTGGTGGAATTCATTCAGCAATGGGGCATCCAATCAAAGTTGATCGTCCCTATTGTGCATCCCCTGAAGCCAGAACAGTCTGTGGGCAGTGCGCCCTTACGCAATCATCTGTGGGGATTACTGATCGCCCATCAGTGTCGCAGTCCTCGTCAATGGAGCGAGTTTGAGCTCGATCTGATGCAACAGCTGGCCGATCAAATCAGCATCGCGCTTTCGCATGGGCAGATGGTGGAGTATCTGGAAGAACGGGTCCGGCTCCGCACTATCGAGTTGACCCAGGCGAATCGGGCCTTACACCGAGAGATTCAAGACCGTAAGCAAGTTGAAGCGGCCCTCCGGCAGAGTGAAGAGCAGTTACGTCTGATTACGAACAATCTACCCGTTCTCATTGCTTATGTGGATTGTCATCAGCGCTACCGCTTCAACAATCAGACTTATCAGCACTGGTTTGGGCAGGCTCCGACCGAGATTTACGGCAAGCTAATGAAAGCTGTGATGGGTGCCACCTACTATCAGGCCATTCAGCCTTATATCAAAACAGCCCTTACAGGGCATCAAGTGACCTATGAGAGCGAACTCACCCTGAAAGATGGCCGCTGTCACTCGGTGAGCGTGACCTATGTCCCCCATATTGACAGGTTGGGAGAAGATTCGGCTCAAATCAAAGGGTTCTTTGCTCTTACGACTGATATTAGCGATCGCAAAGCCATTGAGCGCATGAAAGATGAATTCATCGCTGTGGTCAGCCACGAATTGAGAACGCCGCTGACCTCGATTCACGGTTCGCTAAAACTGATGGCCACTGGACGTTTAGGTCATTTGTCTGCAGCTGGGCAGCAGATGCTCGAAGTGGCTGACGAAAACACAGACCGTCTGGTGCGGTTGGTTAACAACGTCCTTGACCTCCAGCGGATAGAGTCGGGAGAGGTCACGATGGATGCTCGCGCTTGCGACGCTGCTGATTTAATTGCCCAAGCGGTTGAAGCGATGCGCGCGATCGCTCAGCAAGACGATATCGAGCTACAAACTCAATCAGAGTCCATCACAATCTGGGCCGATCCCGATTACATCGTTCAAACCTTAACCAATTTAATTGGCAACGCCATCAAATTTTCAGCCCCTGGCGATGCTATCCGCTTAGCGGTGCGATCGAGCTTTGCCCCAATCCTGCCATTCTCGCTTGCCGATACCGCTTTGCGCCGTCGCAGGGCTTCCCCACCCATGGCTCTTTTCTGTGTCCAAGATTATGGTCAAGGCATTCCCTCAGACAAACTCAACAGCATTTTTGAGCGTTTTCAGCAGGTTGACTCTTCGGATTCTCGCAAGAAAGGAGGCACCGGCCTTGGGTTAGCCATCTGCCGCAAAATTGTTGAGCAGCAGGGTGGTCAAATTTGGGCCGAAAGCGAGATCGGCATTGGCAGCTGTTTCTATTTCACCGTTCCCCTCTGCTCAGCCGAATTGGTTTAAAGGCCATGCTATCAAAATGTGTCCTAGTTATTGATGATGAAGAATCGATCCAAAAGGTCGTGAGCTTGAGCCTCAAAATGGAAGCCAGTTGGGAGACCATCACGGCATCTTCTGGCCAGGAAGGTATCCGCCAAGCCGAACTGTGTCAGCCCGATGCCATCCTGCTAGACGTCATGATGCCTGAGATAGATGGCATTGCGACCTTTGAAACATTGCATGAAAACCCTCAAACTCACTCTATTCCCGTCATTTTGTTGACCGCTAAAACTGGAACATCGGAAAAACGGCTATTTCAAAAGATCGGTGTAGCTGGGGTCATTACCAAACCCTTCAATCCCCTAACCCTCGCGAGTCAAGTTGCCAGGTTGCTGGGTTGGTCTATTTAAGGTAGGTACGATGAGAGTTTTACTAGTTGATGATGACAACGCTTTAGTCGCGCTACTGACCCAGCAGTTAGTAGCCCAGAATTATATTGTCGATCGAGTCGCCGATGGCGAAACAGGTTGGGCTTACAGTTCGACATTTGAATATGACCTAATCATTTTAGATTGGATGCTCCCTCAGTTAAATGGCATCCAACTCTGTCAACGGTTGCGAAGTCAGGGCTACAGTGTTCCGATTTTGTTGCTTACAGCCAGAGATGAACAAACAGACAAAATTAAAGGACTCGAAGCAGGGGCTGATGATTACATGATCAAGCCCTTCGATATTACTGAGTTACTTGTTCGTATTCGTGTGCTGCTGCGACGAACACTCACCGAATCAGCCCCGTTTTTGGGTTGGGGCGATTTGTGTCTTGATCCCGTAAGCTGTCAGGTTACCTATCAAGGACACCCTGTATCACTGACCGCTAAGGAATATTCCTTACTTGAGGTGTTCTTGCGCCATAGCCATCAAGTCTTTAGTGCTAGCACTCTGCTTGATCGAATTTGGTCATCCGAAGAATTTCCTAGTGAAGCCACTGTGCGGTCGCATATTCGAGGCTTAAGACGCAAGCTCAAGGGTACGGGAGCCCCTGCCGATTTAATTGAGACTGTCCATGGATTGGGGTATCGCCTCAAGACCCAAGCCTTGCTCCACACGCATGAAAATAGTTCAATCCAACCGACCCAGACGGGGCGTCAAACCCGTTATTTAGAAGGCATTGTCCAAACGTGGAAAGCCCATAAAGGAGAAAGCCTTGATCGCTGGAATTATCTTTTGCAGATGGCCCAAACACTTGAAGCCAAAAGTCTGAGCGAGCAGCAACGAACTCAGGCCCAGCGGATGGCTCATACCTTAGCAGGAACCTTGGGCACTTTCGGCTTAATGGAAGGCTATCGTCTAGCGCTTCAGATAGAACAGCTTTTACAGTCAGAGTCACTATTCTCCTCAGCTCAAATATCGCAATTGCAAGCTTTAGTGACGACATTAGGCCACGCGCTGGACGAATCGCCGAGGCTAACGTGTCCCATCGAAGATGCGCCGCCACTGCCGCGAGTTTTGATAATTGATGTCAATAATGCGCCCTACATTCAGCAGCTTATGGCTTTGGCCGTAGCACAGGGACTTGAAACCACTGTGGTTGCTTCAATTGAAACAGCGTCCCAGCAATTGTGCATGGATTTATCGCCTTCCCCGCTGCCTGAGCCAACCCGTGATTTGCCTGACCTAGTCCTGATCAATCTCGTTACTGGCAAAACTGATTCAGTACTAGATGAGCCCATTTTACAGAGGCTGCTGCAGTTTATCACCAGGTTGACCCAGCAATGGCCGGATCTGCCGGTGCTAGTCGTTACGCCGCAAGCAGACTTTGGTAACCGTCTCAATCTGATTCGCCGAGGCGGCGCGATTATTCTCGAGTACCCCCTCGTGCCTGCCGAGATTTTAGAGTTTGTGACCCAGACAACTCACCACAGCTATCGGCTCAGCAAAATCATGATCGTCGATGACGACGCTCACTATCTGAAACAAGTTATTCAACTATTGCAGCCTTGGGACTTTCAGATTACGCCTTTGGCCAATCCCCAGCGCTTTTGGATGCTCCTGAACCAGATCATCCCCGATATGGTTATCCTCGATATTGAAATGCCTCACATCAATGGATTTGAGCTGTGCCAGGTACTCCGGAGCCATCCCCGGTGGCAGCATTTGCCCATCATTTTTTTGAGCATCCACAGGGATCAGGCAAAGCAGGATCAGGCCTTTGCTTTAGGAGCCGATGATTATATTACTAAGCCCATTCAGGGAAAGAACTTAGCACTCCGGTTACTCAACCGATTGAAGCGATCGCAGGCATGTCTTCGCTGGCAGCAAACAGCAGCGGTTGTTAGCTAGAACCTGCACGAGGTTTGCACAAGGGTAAGGCAAGGTGAGGAATAAAAATATTCCAAGGATCCTAAAGCATTATGGTTCAGCCCCGTCTCCACTCCTTGCGTGAACAACAACATCCCTTGATTCGTCAATTGGCCAACACTATTGAGGCGATTTGGCGGAGTCAATTGACAACCTACGCCTACGATACACCCGCCGATTTGGGCTGTGTAGAAGGTACGCTCGAAGGCGAACGGCTTACCATCGAAAATTACTGCTATCAGACTTCGCAGTTTCGCAAACTTCATCTAGAACTGGCTAAAGTCGGCAATAATCTAGATATTCTTCACTGTGTAATGTTTCCTCATGTGGATTTTCATTTGCCAATTTTTGGGGTTGATATTGTGGCCGGTCGAGGACGTATCAGTGCTGCCATAGTTGATTTATCACCCGTTTCACCAGAACAGATTTTACCTAAAGCATACAGCGAACGCTTAGAGTCATTACCGCGGCTGCAATTTTCTCAGCCTCGTACCTTACCAGCCTGGGGCGATATTTTCTCAGAGTTTTGCCTGTTTGTACGCCCGACCAATCATCAGGAAGAAGTGGCTTTCTTTGACAAGGCCATTCAATATTTGTCAATTCATTGCCAACTCGCCTGCCAATCAACCTCAATTGCTTCATTCGAAGAACAGGTATCGATGGCAGCAGGACAGCGGCGGTATTGTTTACAACAACAGCAAAACGATAAAACCCGCCGTATTTTAGAGCAAGCCTTCGGGTCAGAGTGGGCTGATCGATACTTGCAAAATATGTTATTTGACTACGTCGAAGATGCTCCGAGTAGAATAACTGTAACGGAATGTAAAGCATTCTAAGCATGGGAACTATCCTCGAAAACTCACACACCATTTGTTCTACAAAGGATTGGGCGATTGTAACCATTCCGATACAAAGTTTTGCACAGTATCTGCACAATCGAATTGATTAAATCAGGTCATTGGTTCAAAAGGCCTGAGCTCTGATATTTCAATTGTCAGAGCTCAGTTATCTCAAACTGTGGTAGTTGGTACTTTAGCGATCGTTTTAGGTCATCTATCGACTAGCTTTGAGATCGATTGTGACACGGTGTTTTGCCCTAGCAAGTTTCTTGCTATTTAGAGGTTTGCTCTCCCCTCTCAGAAACAAGAAATTTGGGCTATGCGGCTTGTTTAAAGCACCCAAACAATACAGGTTGCTGCTGGGCCAGTTTTGCTTGCGTATTCTAGGAGATTTTTTCATGTTCGACGCTTTTACAAAAGTCGTTTCCCAAGCCGATGCGCGGGGACAATATGTTAGCGATGACCAAATTAATGCCTTAACCCAATTCGTGGCTGCAGGAAATAAGCGCATGGATGTGGTTAATCGACTGACAAGTAATTCCTCCACAATTGTTTCCAATGCGGCCCGGGCTTTGTTTGCAGAGCAGCCCCAGCTGATTTCTCCCGGGGGAAATGCTTATACCAGTCGCCGCATGGCCGCCTGTTTGCGGGATATGGAAATTATCCTGCGCTATGTGACTTACGCTGCTTTTGTGGGTGACGGTGGTGTAATGGACGATCGCTGTTTAAACGGCTTACGGGAAACCTACACAGCTCTCGGCGTTCCGGGTGCTTCGGTTGCAGCGGGTGTCAGCAAGATGAAAGATGCCGCAATCGCGATCGCGAACGATCGCGGTGGCATTACTCAGGGCGACTGCAGTTCTTTAATGTCTGAACTTAGCAGCTACTTTGATCGGGCAGCGGCAGCCGTTGGCTAAGCCCAAACCCGAGCCTAAATCTTGTTGATGTTCCTTTTGTAAACCGTTTAGAGAGATTTTCCATCATGAAAACCCCCATGACTGAAGCGGTCGCCACTGCCGATTCCCAAGGCCGTTTTCTCAGCAGTACTGAACTCCAAGTTGCCTTTGGTCGTTTTCGCCAAGCTGAAGCTGGATTGAAAGCTGCTCAAGCCTTGAGCAAAAATGCCGATAGCCTGGTGAATGGAGCCGCTCAGGCTGTCTATCAAAAGTTCCCTTACACGACTCAAATGCAAGGTAACAACTATGCCTCAACACCCGAAGGTAAAGCCAAATGCGCTCGCGATATTGGCTACTATCTTCGCATGGTAACCTACTGCCTCATTGCCGGGGGAACAGGCCCCATGGATGATTATCTCATCAATGGAATTGCCGAAATTAACTCCACGTTTGAGTTGTCTCCTAGCTGGTATATAGAGGCTCTCAAGCACATCAAATCTAACCATGGATTGAGCGGAGATGCAGCAGTTGAGGCCAACTCTTACCTTGATTATGCTATCAACGCTTTGAGCTAGTAGCCAAGCGTCAGAAGTCAGCGCTGCCGGGTGTGTTGCAGCGCTAGCCCAACGTACCGCTAAATAAGAGTGGGTGCGTTGATACAGCGATGACACACCCGACAGAAATTGTGGCTGCGAAATACGGACTTGCTGCCCGATGCCTACGCACCTCCAAGCGATTGCCATCACTCCAAAGTTTAGACATCGGGTTTTCTGAACTAACCCTTTAATTCTTTGCGTTGTTGAGCAAATTTTTAGTGTTTGAGCTAATTCAACGCTAGGTTCAGCAACGCCTCATTTTTCATCCCTAATTCGATAATTCCAGTTGGCCTGAGGATCCCCCCTATGACGAGTGCAACTTCAGCAAGACTACTAGGATTTGAGCCCTTTGCCCAATGCTCTCCTACTGAATTGCGAGCTAACGCTACCGAAGCAGATATTCAAGCCGTAATTTGGGCTGCTTATCGCCAGGTATTTGGTAATGATCATGTGATGAAGGCAGAACATCTCACCAGTGCCGAATCCATGCTCAGACAAGGTCATATCAGGGTTCGCGATTTTGTTCGTGCTTTGGCGCTCTCGGAGTTGTACAAGCAAAAGTTTTTTTACAATACGCCTCAGGTAAGATTCATTGAACTCAACTTTAAGCATTTACTCGGGCGGGCTCCCTATGATGAAGCAGAGATTTCTGAACACGTTAACCTTTACGTAAAGCAAGGATATGAAGCTGAAATCAATAGCTATCTTGATGCGGCTGAGTATCAGGAAAATTTCGGCGATCAAATTGTGCCTTATTACCGTGGATTTGCCACCCAAAAAAATCAAAAAACGGTCGGCTTTGTCAGAATGTTTCAGCTTTATCGAGGGTATGCCAGCAGCGATCGCGCTCGGGTAATGCACAAAAAAGCTTGTCTTACCTCAGATCTTGCTCGGAATACTGCCAGTCCCTTACGAACACCCAACTCGAGCAAAGAACTCTTAGGAACCACTGGAGGCAACCGCGAACAGCTTTACCGGATTCGGGTATCTCAATCTGCCAGTGGAAGAACGCCACAAATTCGTCAAGGCGTCCAGGAATATGTTGTCACCTACGAGCAACTGTCGCCTACCTTACAGCGTCTTAATAAGCGAGGTAGCCGCATTGTTGATATCACGTCAGCTTGAGCACATTCATTCGTTATTGGTTATTGGGTGCTCGTTGTTCGCTTACCATTAACCAATAACTAAATAACCAACAACCAATAACCAACAACCAATAACGATAGGAGATATATCTGTGGCAATTACTGTAGAAGCTCCCCGTCTAGGCACAGAACCCTTCGCCGAGCAAAATCCTGTAGAACTGCGTCCCAAGGCTTCTTCTAGCGATGCTCAGGCAGTGATTTATGCTGCCTATCGTCAGGTCTTAGGCAATGACTATCTGATGCGGGCAGAGCGTTTGACTGAATTAGAGTCCTTGCTAACAAACGGAGCCTTGACTGTTAGAGACTTTGTCCGGGCTTTGGCTAAATCAGAGTTGTACAAAACCAAGTTTTTGTATCCCAATTTTCAAACCCGGGTCATTGAACTGAATTTCAAGCATCTCTTAGGGCGAGCTCCCTATGATGAGGCCGAAGTCATTGAACACCTCGATCGCTATCAAAATCAAGGATTTGAAGCTGATATCGACTCCTACATTGACACGGTCGAGTACGAAAATAGCTTTGGCGATAGCATTGTTCCTTACTATCGGGGATTTGATACTCAGCCCGGTCAAAAGATTGCTGGATTTACTCGCATGTTTAGTCTGTATCGCGGGTATGCCAACAGCGATCGCGCCCAGGCTGCCGGTAGCCAGTCTCGTCTTGCTGCGGAATTAGCCCTGGGTAGCACGTCGGCAGTGGTTCCTCCCTCCGGAAGCGATAGCCAAGGGTGGGCCTACCAAGCTTCCAAAAAAGGAACGGTCTCGACGCGTGTCTTTGGCCGACCCTGCTCGACAGCTGAGCGCGGCAGTCTCTATCGCATTGAAGTCGCTGGGAGACGCGTTCCGGGATATCCCAGCATTCGTCGCAGCAATCGCGTTTTGGTCGTACCTTACGAAGCCCTGTCTAAAACTTTGCAGCAAATCAACAGAACTGGGGGGCGCGTAGCCAGCATTACACCCGCTTGATCTAGTAGCCGTCGCCAGCTCCGTTAGGACCAGACGGCGAGCCATTTGACTATGCGCTAAGCATCAGCACCATACTAGGTGTCCTAGCCTCAATGGCTAAAGCTATGGTTAGCCCAGAATCTTCGCCTCATACCAATTCTCGTTGTAGACGCTACCGATCAGTCAGCCTCGTGGCATGTCACGGGGCTACATTGATTCCTTTTGGTAGCTGTGATTGAGAGAGCTGGTATGACCGCCTTCACCCCAAGGGTTATCAACCTTCCTTAAATACAATCAACCAAAAGGTGTTAGTAATGTTAGGACAGTACGCAACAAGCCAAGCATCTAGCGTGGACAGTCGCATTTTTGTGTACGAGGTGGCTGGTCTGGCTCAAAATGAAGTGACAGCTGGTCACCAATCCCCCATTCGCAGTAGCGATAACCAGTTCATCCAGGTGCCCTTTCACCGTATGAATGAAGTCATGCGGTGGGTTACCCGAATGGGCGGGGAAATTGTCAGCATTCAGCCTCTCAACCGTGAGGCCAGTCAAAAAACAACTTCGTCGGGCAATGCATAGAAGCCACCGGTAGCAGGCTACAAAACGATTGCTTCACCTGCATTCACAATGCCATTGACGCGAGTCAAAGTGCCATCAGGTTTAGACCCATGTCGATCTGGTGGCTTTAAGGGTGAGTGACATAAAGAACTGGGTGTTTGACCACAGCAGAGGCTCACAGCGAGACCTGACCTGACCATGATCCACAATCTAAGAGGGTGAACAGGGGAACAACGAACAAATCCCCCGTAACAAACGTAGGATAGATTGAGTAGCAGTAGAACCATTCGGCTCTGAAATCTAGAATGCGATATCTCATCACCAGCGCCCTTCCTTACATCAACGGCATCAAGCACTTGGGCAATCTTGTGGGCTCTATGCTGCCTGCCGATGTGTATGCGCGTTTCCTACGCCAAGAAGGAGAAGACGTCCTCTATATTTGCGCGACGGATGAGCATGGTACCCCCGCTGAAATTGCGGCATTAGAAGCAAAACTAGACGTGGCTGAGTTTTGCCGACAGCAGTACGAGAAACAAAAGGATATTTACGATCGCTTCGGTCTCTCTTTCGACTACTTTGGCCGCACCTCAGCCCCTGAAAACCACGAGCTGACCCAGCACTTCTATCGTCAGCTAGCGGAGCACGGCTTTATCGAAGAGCGTGAGATTAGCCAGATCTATTCGCTAGACGACGATCGCTTCTTACCCGATCGCTACGTCACTGGCACCTGCCCTAACTGCGGCTATGAAAAGGCGCGCGGTGATCAATGTGAAAACTGCACCAAGGTCCTGTCGCCCACCGATCTGATCAATCCCCGCTCCACAATTTCGGGCAGCACCAACCTGGAAGTTCGGACCTCCAAGCACTTGTTTCTGCTGCTAGACAAGCTCAGTGACGAAGTCCGGACCTGGGTCGAACAGCAGAAACAATGGCCAACACTGACCAAATCCATTGCGCTCAAATGGTTGAATGAGGGACTACAAAGTCGCGGCATCACTCGTGATTTGACCTGGGGGGTTCCTGTTCCTGCCGATGGCTTTGAAGGCAAGGTGTTCTACGTCTGGTTTGATGCACCGATTGGCTACGTATCGGCCACTAAAGCTTGGGGTAATGACCCCGAACACGACTGGGAGCGTTGGTGGAAAGACAGCGACAATGTCCACTACACCCAGTTCATGGCTAAGGATAATCTGCCCTTTCACACCATCATGTGGCCCGCAACCATTTTGGGTAGCCGCGAGCCTTGGAAAATGGCGGACTACATCAAAGGCTTCAACTGGCTGAACTACTACGGCGGCAAATTCTCCACCAGCTCTAAACGTGGTGTGTTTCTTGATCAGGCTTTGGCGATTGCCCCGGCGGACTACTGGCGCTACATGCTGATGGCCAGTGCCCCCGAATCGGCAGATTCGGCCTTCACCTGGGAGCAATTTCAAACGCGGGTGAATAAGGAACTCGCGGACAACCTGGGTAATTTCGTCAACCGTATTCTTAAATTCACCGCTTCCCGCTTTGGCAATGCATTGCCTGAGGGCGGTACATCGGGCGAGGCCGAGTCGGAACTACAAGATACCTGCTGCGAGCTGACCACAAAACTGCGGGAGCATTTAAGCAGTCTCGAGTTTCGCCGTGCCACGGAAACTCTGAACGCCTTATGGACAGCGGGAAATCAGTACATTGACGTGCGTGCGCCTTGGGCCTTGTTCAAAACAGACAAGGATGAAGCCGCTGTGGTGATTCGGACCTGCATTAACCTGATTCGCCTGTACGCGATCGCCAGTGCTCCCTTCATTCCCCACACATCTGCAGCTCTCTACGACGCTCTCCAACTCACCGATACCGAGCGCCGCCACACCCTGGCTGAAGCTACCGACTTGACAATTCTGGCCGCTGGTCGCTCCTTCGAGGTTCCTGCCCCCCTATTTCAAAAACTCGATGACGATCGCGTCGCTGAGCTCAAAGCTCAATATGGTGGTGATTGACCAGCTTCGCTAAGCTAAAGGTACTCGTGAAGGACTGAGGCCATGGCAATCATACTAAACTTGGAGCCTGAAACGGAATCACAACTGATGACTCAAGCTGCAGCGCAAGGCAAGTCTGTTGAGGAGTTGCTGAAAACACTTATTGAAGGGTTACTCTCCACCACAATGTCCTCAACACCTACAATACTTTCGCCTCAAGAGAAAGCTGAAAAATTTGTACGCTGGGCAGAAAGTCATACATCAATCACGGCCCCTCCTTTATCCGATAAAGCCATTAGTAGAGAGAGCATCTATGTTCGCGAAGATGAGATGTTATGAGTTATCTCATTGATACAAATATTCTGCTAAGAAGCACTCAAAAGAATCACCCCTTACGTGAAGTGGCTGTCCAGGCTGTAAAAACTTTGTTCTATCAAGGTAAACCGCTTTGTGTTACATCTCAAAACCTGATTGAGTTTTGGGTCGTTGCGACTCGCCTAATTAATGTGAATGGACTAGGGCTGTCTGGAACTGAAGCCTTGAATGAGTTAGAGCAGATTCAAGATACTTTCACATTACTGCCAGATGTAAAAACTATTTTCCCGATTTGGAAGAACTTGACTGTCTCACATCAGGTGATGGGCAAGCCTGCTCATGATGTGCGATTAGTAGCTGCAATGACAGCCTATGGACTAACGCATTTATTGACCTTTAATATCGATGACTTCAAACGGTTCTCCAGTATCACCGCAATCCCACCTCGCGCGGTTTCTGGAGTGAAGTAGCTTTCTAAAAGATGCTAGATGATAATCATTTAAAGCTAAACAAAGAAGAAAGGGGCTTCGGCAATGGACGATAAAGCACCTCACCTGTCGCAGGTTGTAATTGTTGGCGGTAGTATCGCTGGGCTTTTGACCGCGCGGGTTCTATCCGAAGTCGACGAGCAGGTTTTCGTGGTGGATCGTGACCATCTGCCTCGAAGCAGTGTCCCCCGTAAGGGAGTGCCACAATCTGTCCAGCCCCACGTTTTATTTACCAAGGGCTACCGCATCTTAGAAGACTTCTTCCCTGGCATCGGCAAAGATCTTAAAGCAGCCGGAGCGATTCCCATTGACTGGGGCAAAGAGTTCCACTATTTCCATCAGGGCGATTGGAATGCTACTTGCGAGGAAGACTCTGGCCTCGTTTCCGTTACCTGTACACGCTATCTGCTAGAGAGCACCATCCGTCGGCAGGTGGCCAAGCTCAAGAACGTGCAGTGGCTGGAGAACAGCCGTGTGCTGGGATTGGTCGGTAATAGCAATCGGGTCAGCGGCATTCGCTACCTATCTGACCTAGGGCAAGAAGAAATTCTGACTGCGGATTGGGTCATCGATGCTAGCGGTCGTAGTTCCCAGGCTTCCAAGTGGCTAGAGGCGATCGCGGCGGCTCCTCCCCTCAAAACTGTCATTAATCCCCATCTCGGCTACGCCACCCAGCGACTGCGCATTCCTAAAGACTGGCAGGCGGATTGGAAAGTGATGCTTGTCAGCCAACAGGCTCCCCACAATCCTCGACTAGGGTATCTGGCCCAAGTCGAAGGCGGCGAGTGGATTGCGACCCTAGGTGGCTATGGTAAAGACTATCCTCCTCTAGACCCGACAGGATTCCTGGAGTTTGCCAGCAGCTTGGCCAGTCCGGCTTTCTATGAAGCAGTTAAAGCCGCCCAGCCCGTTACCGCGATTAAGGCACACCGGGCTACCGCCAATCGGCTGTATCACTACGAGCAGATACCAATGCCCGACGGGTTTGCCGTCATTGGTGATGCTGTCTGCGCGCTGTGCCCTGTTTACGGTCAGGGGATGACTGTAAGCGCCATGTCGGCTCTGGTCTTGCAGGATTGGCTGCAGCATAGCAAAGCGGGTAAGCCACTAGACACTTCTGCCTTTCAGAAGCGATTAGCAAAGAACCTACAGTTTCCTTGGAATATGGCGACGGGTTCCGACTCCCAGTTTTCCACTACTGAAGGTGCCGTTCCGAACAACGCGATCGCATCCCTCTTCCAAAAATATGTGGAGCGCATCATCCAAAAGTCGAAGCAAGAAAGCTGGATTCATGTTCGATTTACCGAAATCGCCCACATGCTCAAACCGCCGACTGCCTTCTTTGCTCCCAAACTAATTCTGAAGGCGTTTGAGCGATAGAAGGCTTCCTAAGAAGGTCTCCAAGAAAGAAATTACCCGAAAAGCTGACTGTGTAGGCTGGGTTGAACGAAGTAATACCCGTTCTCTAAATCACGGCTACAAAAAGGAAGCAAGGTAGCCCCGTGACATGTCGCGGGGCTGACGGATCTGTAGCATTTACAGCGGGAATTGGTATAAAACCCAGCAGGATAACAATGCTGGAAGTGTTGGGTCTCGGGCCTCGACGCCAACCTACGACGGTATATTTACTATAGTATTCAGTGTCTTAACCTAAATGGCTAAGGCTATGAATTATAAGAACTCATTCATGATTTTGAATAAGCTCTCATCCCACTCTCATAGCTATTTGAAAATGATGCGTAACAATTATGGTTATGTATGAAATGAGCATCGACGGGAATAGAACTGCGTCTTGGACGTGCTCAATGTGCATCTCCTTGATCGAAGGATATGGAGAAACTCAACAATGGTTGATTACTATCCCTGGAAGATTTTAACGCTCGTGACTTGGCTCAAATCTCACGCTCCTACCCAAAGAGAGCTTCAGAAATTAGCTAAGGATTTAGAAATCCCAGAACATATTCTCAACGATTGGTTGAGGGTATCGTCGCCTTTAGCGTGGTCAACCATTACCCGAAGACAAATTCAGCTGATTGCTCGTTATCGCGGCTGGAGTTTTGATAAGACACAGGAATGGTTAGGCATCAGCTCCGAACATTTAGCCGAGCTGAGCAAAATACGCTGAAAATCTTCCCTGACCTTCTCTTGCTTCTAGATAAGGTAGATTACATTCCTACAGGTTCGTACCCCTATTCTTCAGTTCTACTACCTGCTTCCATCTGCGTTTTGCCGTTGCTCAGACAGCTTCATCAAAATCTCCTCGTGGACCGTGCGCGTAATGGGATATAAATAGCAGACTGCCAGTCCGCAAACGAGTAAGACCAGCGGGGCGGGTCCCATAAATAGGCGAATCGCCAGGAGTGCAGAGGCTGGCTGACTGGATGCTTCGGAAACAAAACCAGACCATCTTAAGGCTGCCCCGACCAGAAAAAGCCCCCCAGCCAGCCCCATTTTTTGCAGCAGCGACATGAAAGCATAGAAAACACCCTCGCGACGTTTCCCAGTTTTCAGCTCATCTAGCTCGATCACATCCGGCAGCATCGCCCAAGGCACGATATAAGCTGTCGCTACGCCAAAGCTAGCCACTACGCACAAGAAATAGAGGAGTCCAGTCTGCCCCGGCTGCAAGAAAAACAAACCAATTTGAACAATCAGCCAAACCCCAATTCCCATATAGAAGAGCCCTTTTTTGCCAATGCGACGACTCAGCAAGTTACAGGGCAACATCATCGGAATAGCCGTTCCTTGGACCAATATCGCTGGCAGGAAGTAGTTATCTAAACCCATCCATAACGTGCTGTAGAACGGGATGATGCTAGCCGTAATTTGCAGGGCAAGCCAAGCACACAGATAGATACCAATGATGTATAGAAACGGAACATTACTGACAACGATCAGGAGCTGCTCAACAAAGGGAATCTCAGGTTCTGCTTCCGATTGGGGAACGGGGGCTGCGGCTGCGATCGCTTGCAATCGCTGCGCATGAGGATAGGTACCGAATACGCAAATGATTAAAGGAAGTATTGATAAAAGCCCAGCGACCCCTCCCAAGGCCAAGTACTGCAGTCGCGTGTTGGCAATTACCGAGGTAATCCAAAAGCCTAGAGCCAGTCCTAAGATGGCTCCTAGCAAGGAAAACCCCAGCCGAAAACTCGTGAGATCAGTTCGTTCGTCATAATCGCGGGAAAGCTCAGCCGTTAGGGTTGAGTAAGGCAGGTTAGCTGTGGTGAAAAAGATCTGAAATAGAACCGAGGTCACCACGTAATACCAAAACAAGACGGTAGCATCATCGCTGGGAACTAACCACATCAGCGCAAAGGTGAAGCCAAAAGGCAGGGCACTAAGCAAGATCCAAGGATAGCGGCGCCCCCACCGCGTTTGGATGCGATCGCTCAACCATCCTACGAGCGGGTCATTCACGGCATCCCAAATTTTCCCAATCAGCAATACCGTGCCTGCCGCTAAAGGATTCAGACCCGCTACCTCAGTCAGGAAAATGAGAAACGAGAAGGCGATTAGGTTCGTGGTCATGCCGGTTCCCATATCGCCCGCACCATAGGCCAATTTGGTCCAAAAGGAGAGCTTGACAGGAGCGGCACTCGCATCCGATGCGGAAAATTCTGAGGTCATCAGTATGCCTTGTTTCAGTAGGATGAGCATATCAGTAGTATGATGGCGCAAACCCTTCTGAATGTTGCTGCGCGCTTAGTCGGATCGCTGATATGGCTGACCTCTACGTTACCTGGGACGATTACAACACCCTAGTCGAAACACTCGCTCTCCGCGTCTACGAATCGGGCTGGGAGTTTAATCAAATTGTTTGCCTAGCTAAAGGTGGCCTCAGAGTTGGCGATATTCTCTGCCGCTTGTTTGATGTCCCGTTAGCTATTTTGTCTACAGCCTCCTATGGGGGCAAAGATAACCGGACACGAGGGACCATCAACTTTTCGCGCGATCTGAGCATGACAACCGTCAACCTGGGCAGTCACGTTCTGTTGGTAGACGACTTGGTCGATTCTGGTGTTAGCCTTGAACGCAGCATCCGCTGGCTCCATCACAAGTACGGATTTTATATTGATGAAATTCGGACAGCGGTCATTTGGCAAAAAGCGTGCTCTACCATCACGCCCGATTATCATTCACAATACTTGGCCGAAAATCCGTGGATTCATCAACCCTTTGAAAAGTATGAGCAGATGAGCCTACAAGAATTAGCTGACAGCCGTCGCCTGCCTCAGACCGTTTGAAAGTGTCCTCACAAGTAGGAAATCTCTTCGCCGCGATCGCTGATCAGTCGCAGTACCGATAACGCAAGCACCGTTAAAAATAGTGCTAGCCCAACCGTACAGGCATAGCTCATCTCCAGATCGCGGAATGCCAATTCCCAAACGTAGTAGACAATCGTCTTAGAGCTATTGAGGGGACCTCCTTGGGTCATAATGTAGACCTCCTCAAACACCTTGGTAGCTGCGATCGCTGAAATGACGGTCACCAAAAAAATATAGGGTCGCATCAGGGGAATCGTAATGTCCCAATGCCGCCGCCAGCCGTCTGATCCTTCCAGGGCAGCGGCTTCGTACAAATCTTGGGGAATCGTCTGCAAACCGGCCAAATAAATCACCATGTAGTAGCCCAAGCCTTTCCAGATGGTCACTAGCATGACGCTGGGCAGCGCTAGAGCCGGACTCGTGAGCCACGCCACGCCGGTTTTGGTAATCCCGAGTCCTATGAGAAATTGGTTGAGCAAGCCGTTCTCGGCATAGAGCCAGCGCCAGGCAATACCCGCCACCACCATCGAGATGACGACGGGTGTGTAGTAAGCGACTCGAAACCAACGGATCCCCCGTAGTTGCCGATTCACCAGAATGGCTAACAGCAGCGGGAGGATTGCTAGCAGCGGCACAACTCCGATCAGGTAAATCACTGTGTTTTTGACCGTGATCCAAAAGGTGCGATCGCGAATCAACGTTTGGAAATTTTCCATCCCAATCCAGAGCGGCGGCTGGGTAACGTCAAATCCGTAGCTGGTGAAGCTTAGATAGAGGGCTTGCAAAGCCGGCCAAAACACTGTCAGTCCTAATACCGAGAGGGCTGGAAATAGGAATAGGTAGGGGATGAGCGATCGCCACCAGAGCGATCGCTGATGTTTCGGAGATGCCTGCATTGGTCAAGAAGCCAGACGATAGTTAACCTTATATCAAAAAGCTATTGAGATCTTCTTTGATCCCTTCCTGGTCGTGATTGATGCCAGCCGGAATGCAGAGAGACGAGATGCAGTCATCGGTTTAGACATGCGCTGGAATCTTCTATATGTCGTCTACATAGAACGCGAGGATAACGCCATCCGAATTATTTCGGCCCGCAAAGCAAATCGTAAGGAACGTGAATACTATGAAGCTTGAGGATCTGAAGAAGCGATTAGACAAAAATCGTCCTATGACAACCGTCACAATTCGGATGCCGGAGGACCTCATTGAGGACTTGAAGCGAATAGCGCCTTTGCTAGGATTTTCTGGTTACCAGCCGCTAGCCCGTGCCTATATCGGGCAGGGTCTTCGTACTGATTTGGAGCGTTTAGAAGGAGATACTGTTGCGGCGCTGATCGCTAGTTTGAAGCGTCACGGTGTAAGTGATGAAGTTCTTCAAGCGGCACTCAATGAGGTCTCTCGACGTTAGAAGCTTTCTGGCTCCAGTCCCTCATTTGTAACAGGTGTGCCGTTTAAGAAAATAGTGGTTTCACGATCGCACAGCCCAAAGTGAGCGTGCCAGCGGGATGGAAAATCGGCATCAATGAAGGTGATCTCAAATCGTCCCCAGTGGTAGGACGGTTCGCCATTGGCCCCTTCACGGTAGGTATCGCAGCGCATGGAAGAGGTCTCTTGCACCCAGTAGCCCGTGTACGAACCGCGATCGCTGAACACCCCACCCAATCCGTCAATGAAGATCAGTCCGCGATCGTCGCCATAGGACCAAACAGCGGTTTCATTCCGATCTTCCAGATAGACCACGTCATATTCTTCCGTCGTCCAAACTTCGTCTGCGGCAACTTTTTGAGGCATCAGGGCACAGGTAAGTAGGCCCAAGACCAGCAAAAAACGGGTTTTCATAACGTGTCTCCAGTTCGTTTTGAGATATCGGCGATTGGCAACATCCGTTCAAAGACAGTACTTCCAGAACCGCTGCGATCGCTTAGATTTTAGAGAGTGTTCAGATTAGATCAGATTTGGAGGCTCCATGACAACTATGACTCCTCAACTGATGGTGCAACCCTCTGCCCTCATGACATCTGGTGTGCAGATCAGAGAGTTTGGTGATGTCTATCTGGGTTTCTGCTGGCTGGCACCTTCCTGAAGAAGATCCAAGGCAAACGTAATCGGAAAGCCGATAAGCGGGCTGTAGAGAATAGATAATGAAGCGAGTTGCGAAGCCAAGAAATAATGTCAGACACCCTCGAACTTTTTATCGATTTGAGCGGAGCCGAGCTTGATTTAGATCCTGAAGAACTCGAAATCTACTCGCGAAATTTGGTTATCGACCTACAGGATGGCCTAGCAGAAGATGCCAAGCTAGCACGCTCTGCGGATGTGCCGGAAGGGAGCAAATCTGGGCAAGCAGGATTTGATTTAGGTATTCTGCAGGCGGAAGTCAACCTCAAGAATATCGGTACCGTTTTGCGGTGGCTGCAAGGGCGAATTGCAGGCGCAGCCTTAAAAGTTGAGTACGGTGATGTGAAGCTGGAATATTGCACACCAGAACAGCTTGAACAACAACTGGCGGCCTTAGAGAAAATTTCGCACCTCACGGTTAGAGTAGTGAAGAACGATACCAGCAAAAGCTGATGGCAAAAATTGCACTGCTGATTGGCGTCAGTGACTATGGCGAGGCATTGACGAGCTTGCCGGGAACCCAAGCAGACTTGCAAGCCATGCAGCGGGTATTGGAAAGTTCTCAGGTTGGGGCATTTGACCGTGTTGAGGTGTTGCCGAACCCGAATCGCACTCAGATGGAAGTCGCGATCGAGACGCTATTTACCGATAATCGCAACCGGGACGACCTGATTTTTCTGTATTTTTCCGGGCATGGCATTCGCGATGACAATGGAGCGCTGTACTTCGCCGTTAGCAATACTCAAAAGAGTCCCCAAGGGCGCATTCGAACCAGCACAGCCGTCAACTCTACAGCGTTACAGCGCTACATGGGTCAAAGCCGCTCCAAACGGCAGGTGTTGATTTTGGACTGCTGCTTTAGTGGTGCCTTCGCAAACGAGATGAAGGCCAAAGCGGATGAAGCCGTTGATGTGAAAGCTCAACTTGGCGGTGAAGGTCGTGCGGTCTTAACCTCTTCGACCGCGACGCAGGTGTCCTATGAAGAAGGGGCCAGCATTTACACCCGCTACCTGGTGCAAGGGTTAGAGACTGGGGCGGCTGATTTGGACGGCAACGGCCAAATCACGGTTGATGAGCTGCACGACTATGCCCGCGAGAAAGTGCAAGAAGCCGCTCCCACGATGAAGCCTGAAATCTATGCTGTGCGGGAAGGCTACAAGATTTTCATCGCCCGCGCACCCCAAGGCGATCCGAAATTGGTGTTTCGTAAAGAAGCCAATGAGCGGGCCAAACAAAAGCGAGGCCAGCTTTCCCCCATTGATCGACGAGCGCTCAAATTTCGGGGGCAGGAACTTGGGCTAGCGGTTACTGAAGTGAAGGCGATTTTAGATGAAATCTTGCAGCCGTATCAGGCGTTTTGGGCCAAGCTGAAAGAGTTTGAGGAAGCCGTAAAAGAGATGTTGGAGTATGACCCGCAGCTGAGCAACAGCAGCATCGATGATTTGCAGTATTTTCAGCGTGTGTTGAAACTGCGCGATGAAGACATTGCCTCTATCCTGAATACCCATCATATTGATCTCATTGCCTCACCAAGTCTATCCACCGACACCTCATCGAATCAATCCACAGCCTCACCGAATCAATCCACGGAGTCTGCTTCAAGCCCTCCCGAAGTAACATTGCCTCCTTCGAGCAAGGCTCAAAATAATCGCTCTCGGTTATTCAGGACTCTGAGCGGCTTGGTCTCTGGACATTTTGAGGAACTGGTGTTTGCTTTGAACCCCCCAGAGGGAATTATTCCCGACCAGTCAGCTCCGCAAGGGAGCCGCGTATCAGCACTGCTTCAATGGGCTGAAAGTCCTACAGGTAGGGGATTGGCAGAAATTCAAGCATATCTTGAGCAGTTCGGAATTAAATGGGCTGACCCTAGCAGTCAACCGTATCAATTCGCTCGCTCTACTAAAGCTAATTCTGATGCGATTGTCGTTGAGTCTGCACCTTTAATTGATGATGTGCCGCTGAAGTCAGAAAAAGGAGTGGGCTACACACTCCTGCGCGACTTGCTGAAAGCAGGTAAATGGAAAGACGCTGACTATGCAACTTATAAAGTCATGCTGAAAGCGGCTGGCCAAGAGGCTGAAAAGCGAAGCTATCTGAAACTAAAGGAGATTCGCAATTTTCCCTGTGCTGATCTGCTAACCATTGATCAGCTTTGGGTGACGGCCAGCGGAGGTGAATTTGGCTTCAGCGTGCAGAAGCAGATTTGGGTCGAAGTAGGCGGTAAACTAGATTACAGAAAGGATGAAACAGCGGCAATTCAGGCATATGAAAAGATGAGCGATCGCGTTAAGTGGCGCGTCGATGGCAACTACATCTCGTACGAGGATGTTACTTTTGATACCTCTGCCGAGCCTGGGAACTTGCCTTACCTTTTTGTGTGGTGTTGTGGGGGGGGGGGGTTGATAGTGGAGAAAAAGGATTTTAAGA
>JBHJHM010000119.1:0-11981 GCA_050330865.1 Leptolyngbyaceae cyanobacterium | reverse complement strand
CCGACCCATCCCGAACTCGGGCGTGAAACGCACCTGCGGCGAAGATACTTCGGGGGTCGCTCCGCGGGAAAATAGCTCGGTGCCAGGTCAATCTTTGAAAAGCGCTGCCTTTATTCTTGAGTAAAGGCAGCGCTTTTTTGAATGTTGGAAAATTTATCTTGCTGAAGAAGGATTATTTTCGATAAGACTTGATTGCTTCTGATAGCAGTGATAATTGCTCAACAACTCTATTACTGTCTAGCAGTTCCCGCGCGACTTCGATACCTTGGTCCAGGCTATCAGCTATGCCACTGCGCCACAAATAAAACCCCCCATTCCAGATGGCAATAGGACGTAAGCTGGTCAAGTGACCATGCAAAGTATTCTTTAAGGTTGTTATGTAGTCTGGCAACGAACCTAATGGAGTTTCGCTTTGACTGCCAAGGTCGTAGTCTCGAGCGTGCAACAGCAGACGCTCTTCGTTAAGAAGAAAGTGATGAGTTCCCACAATTGCTGTTCGAGCCCTGGGAAGATCACTACTTCCTTCCAATCCCTTCACAGTAAGAAAGTTCTGGACTTTTGTAAGGAATAGGGTTTTTTGGGCCAATTGTTCAGTGGGCGGGTGGACATATCCAACTACAACCTGACAAGGACCTTCGTATGGACACCACATGAGCTCAAGGGTGGCCAAGGGGGGCCGTTTTCCGATCTGCTCACGATATGGGACCAAATTATGCGCCTTAGGAAAATGGTCCGGTAAATAGACAAAGCCTTGATAAGTGCGTTGAAATATTTGCTGGATTGCCTCCAAGGGTAGCTTTTCCCAATGAATGCCTAGACCTTGCCAAATTTCTATTAAAGGAACCCCATACTTGGTAGGCATTCTACTGCCTCCGTGGAGCACAACAGGACAGCCCATGCTAGACAACATCAATGAAACGAGTGGCTGAATAGGAGCTGTACGAGAACGGCCATCATATGGCAGTCCGAATACCATTGTGGGGTAGTCAGCATGAATGGTGTTGAGCCGAGGACCAATCTTGCCATAAGTATCTAGAAAACCTGCAAGCTCTTCCGCTGTTGGGCGTTTGATGCGATGAGCAATCATGAAAGCTCCAATCTGAGCAGGAGTAGCTTCCTGGTCAAGCATCATATGAGCAGCTGCAGCAGCTTCGCTGCGTGTAAGTGCAGCTGAGGTATGACTTCCGCTACCGACTTTTTTGAGAAGTGCTGTAAATGCTTGACTCATATTATCGTTGTACGCCTTCGATAGACAGCAACTCCGACATATCGTGGTGAGGTAAGAAAATGGCACCTCGCTCGAGTACAAGCTGACAAAAATGTTGAATGATTGGGATTGCTAGACGATCGCAGGTTGTTACCAGTACGACTTTGCGAGTCACGACAGGAGCGTCGGTTTTCCGAATGGCTAAATTGGGGTCATTCCTGCAATCAGCGAGAGCTGATTGCGGGAGTAAGGCTATCAAATGTCCTTGACGAACTACTCCACGAAAAGCATCTAGTGTGTTGAGTTCTAAAGCTGCCTGCAAGCGACCACCACTGCGCTCAAACTGTGCTTGAACTAGCCGTTGCATACCATAGCCGTCTTTGAAAACGACTTGAGGATATCTAGCTAGATCCGACCATGGAACCTTACCCAATTCTGTTAGTGGGTGACCTGCTGCCATAAGAATTTCGACGGGCTCTTCGTAGAGCGTTTCGACATGCATCTCAGGACTCGTAGTGAGACGCTCGTTGTCCATGACGATCGCAATATCGACTAGCCCGTCTCGAAGCACTTTCAAAGAGCGATCGCTTCCTAATGCTGTAACCCGTAACTGCACATTAGGATAAATTTGGCAGAAATGCTGGAGGACAGGAGGTAGAAGATGGGAGCAGACAGAATGGATTGCAGCAATACAGAGCTCGGGCTGCTTGCCAGACATTAGATCAGTAATTTCACAGGTAACTTGCCGCCAGTCTTGGCAAATACGGCGAGCTTTTGGCAACAGTGCGTCTCCTGCCACAGTGAGTTTAACCTGGGCAGTTCGGTGGAACAAAGGAGCGTCTAACTCAGCCTCTAGCGCCTGTATTTGACGGCTTATAGTTGACTGAGTAACACTACACCTCTTTGCTGCTTGCTGAAAACTACCCGTTTCCGAGACCAGCAAAAATGCCTCTAGCTGTTCTAGGCGCATGCCTTCTCTGAATCTATTATCAAGAACTACCAAACCCATCGGGCATCAGATTATGAATAATTAGCAGATACTCATGCCCAACTTAGTATCAAAGATTGCTAAAATCGCACCAAAACGGCTACATGCATCGATTTCAAGTCTCGTCATCCAGCTTTATTTTCAATGTGATGCTTTGATGAAGTGTTTGAGTATTGGCAGTTGCCTAAGAGAATTGGATGTCGTGAGGCGTAACAGGCCTAGAGCGACCTTGGAAATTGACACGATGGTAATGCTCAAACGTATGTCTCATTTCGTTGGTTTTCAGGCATATGGCTTTCGCTCTTGGAACTGAGGAAAATCCCTTCAGGAGACCCCACAGCGTGGTATCTCGTTAGCTTACGGCAATCCTGGTGAGTCTGCCAGCCGGTGCTGGCTATGTTGTTGTGAATACGATAGGCATCAAGGTCGATGGCGAAT
The DNA here is from genome assembly GCA_050330865.1 of Leptolyngbyaceae cyanobacterium. GTDB lineage: Bacteria > Cyanobacteriota > Cyanobacteriia > Phormidesmidales > Phormidesmidaceae > SIO1E4. The sequence continues at coordinate 9,348 of JBHJHM010000119.1, read as the reverse complement.
CCGACGGTATGAGTTTAGTGAACGTCGCACCTGTCGCGAGTTGCACCTTGGCTTATGAGAAGCTGTAAGGGAAATTCTCTCTGCTGAGGTTCTCACCCATAACTATTGGGGCAATAAATTGTGCCCAGTTGCTCAATGGCGTTAGAGCTGACATGGTCCTCATCAGTATTTGGAGATAGGGCTCAAGGCACCTTCAACAGGACTGTGGTCAACATAGGGCAACCAAAATACCAGAAAAGTCTCTATGCCAGCAATGCCTTGATTTTTTCCGCGATCGCTTCTTGTGTAATAACACCTTCGGTCCGATCTACCAAGTTCCCAGCTTTGAAAAACAGCAGCGTAGGAACCCCCATAATGTGGTACTGGCTTGCGATTTGGTCGTAGTCGTCAATGTTGAGCTTGCCCAGTTTTGCCTTTCCATTAAAGTCTATTGCTAATGCATCGATGATGGGGTTCATCAATCGGCACGGACCGCACCAAGCGGCCCAAAAATCAACAACTACAGGGATTTCGCTCTGCATGACTTCAGTGACAAAGTTCGTATCGGTTAGAGTGACGTACTTTTCTGTTTGAGTCATTGCAAAATCTCCACAGATGGAATTGCCTGCTTTATTCAACGCAAAAAACTGCTTACAGTCCAAAAAATGATCAGCGTTAGTGCGACTGCAACCCTTTGGACAAAGTCACCCTCGCTGATGCTGAGGGCCGCTCCTTGATCGGCTAGAAGTTGCCCTCCAGCGATGCCTACAGTTAAGCCTACCGCAAGACCCAAGATAGTAATCAACAAAGCTCGCCAAAAGCGGTACTCCTTGCGATTGAGAAAATAGATCGAGCAACCAACTCCTATAGCCAGTGCAAGCGAAGGCTGAACAATCAAACTTAATAAAGTCAAGGCAGCGAATATTCCTGCTGGGAGCAAAATATCCTTGCGAGAAGGGGTATCAATAAAATCTGATAACCAAGATGGACTGGGCACAGAAAGCCTGCTGGGCGATACTTCAGGCTTATCTACGGCTTCTTCAGCGAAGCGTATACGATCAGGAACCTTGATTTTGCCCTCCTGACGTAATCGCAATCGCTCCATCAAGATAGCGTCATAAGCGGCCTCGATCGCCTCCGTACGTTTGCGATCACTGCTGCATTCCTTTAGCAGTCTCTCTCTTGCTTCTTGGATCTGCTCAAAGGAAGAGGACTCATCCAGTCCTAGCGTATCGTAAGAGTTTTGGTCGGTCATCGACATCCCTTCGGTAGCCTGGCAAACCATTGATTGGCCGGTAACCAGCCCCTAACTTGGCTAGTGCACAGAGTGGTCTTTCTAAGTAATCCGATATGCATAGTTTAACTATAGTAAGCGAATGATTATGAAATCCGCCTAGCAGAATGGTGAACTTCGCTAAGATGCTGGGTAATCTTCATTAAGAGCTAACGAGCTGACTTACACGACTTGTATCCCTCAATAGTATTTTATGGAAAATACTGCTGAGCTATGGAAAGGTTTGTGTAATGTTCGCTGATTTCTGGGTCGTCCCCTGGAAAAATGTTCTGAAGAAACATTACCGAAGTCATCTTCCACGGAATAGGCTCGGTCTAATGTGAAGAAACAACCTATGTCCTTTCGGTAAGACATTGACGCTATGGCCTCTGCCAAGATCCTCGTTGTTGATGACGACCCTGCTGTGCGTAACCTCGTTTTGCGATTTCTGTCCAAACAGGACTATCAAGTGGAATCTGCGGAAGACGGCAAGGGTGCGCTTGCGGTTTTTGAGCAGTTCAATCCCGATTTGGTCGTATTAGACGTCAATCTCCCAGATGCAAATGGGTATGACCTTTGTAAAGAAATGCAAACACGTACTGGTGTTTTTGTACTGATGCTGACCAGTCGTAGTGATGAAGCTGACAAGATTCGAGGATTCAGCCAGGGTGCTGATGATTACCTCACGAAGCCATTCAGCTTAGGAGAATTGGAGGTGCGAGTGGGGGCCATACTGAAGCGGCAGCGTCCTGTAACCACTGCCGAACAGCAAAGATTGACGTTCAACAATCTGGAAATTGACCCTGTTCGCCGTGAGGTGACCTTAGACCAGCAGTCGGTGCCACTGACGGCTTTGGAGTTTGATCTCCTGCATTTTCTGGCAAGCCATCCAGGACGGGTTTGGCGCCGGGCAGAACTTATTCAGAAGGTCTGGGACTATGAGTATGTTGGCGATCAACGAGTTGTCGATGTACACATCGGTCAAATCCGCAAGAAGATTGAGCAAGATACTACTCAGCCTGCCATGATTCAGACAGTCCGTGGAGTTGGCTATAAATTTGAGCCTCCCGCTGGGGCGGGAGTTTCTGCTTAGAGACTATTTCTGTCCCAGGCTTTTGTCGTGGCAGCACGGTTTTCCTGCTGCTCAAAAGCTGTACATGCAACTAAAAGATCTGAGCATCCTGCGGAAATCTTGCATTAACTCTGTCTTAGGGCCAAGACTCCAAGGGGAGGGATAAGCGTTCTGTTGAAAGATGCATATCACGTTGGAGCCTTTGGCGCTATTCGTTGACCTATAGATTGTTGCGTTGATTGCGGTATTTCCAAGCTTGGCTAAGAATTTGTCCCCAGGTCCGCTGAACCCGCTTGGGCGTACAACCCAGCAGCTCCGACAAGGCGTCGGCGTCCATTTCAAGGTTGCCGAGCTGAACTTGCTGGCGTCTTAGTCGAAGGAGTCTTTGCTGTAGAGAGGAGAGTGTATCCACAAATTGCTCCCACTCTTCGGAAGAAAGCCCTAAATTATGTTCTAAGTCGATCCCAAGCCATTGGTGTACCAGCTGCCAATTGTGAACCTGAGCAAACTTTTCGACATGGTATTTGAAGCGTTGCTGCAGATAGTCTCGTTGTCGAGGCGTTAGGTCGAGAATCTCATCAATCTCAGACGCCGGGAGATCTTGCAGCCGCAGTACAAAATAGTCGATGCAGTCTTCCTGGTCTTGGGATTCCAGGTAGTCCATCAATTCCTGAACGATGCGATCGCGGAGAACCTGATCGGAGGGATCAACCGCTTCGGTTACCATTTGCTCCCGCACCTGTTGTAGGGCTGCAGACCGTCCGTGACCTTCAACTTCCTCTGTTTTAGGAGATTCCATTGCCAGTTCCAAATCCACACAGGTTTCGGCTGGCTGACGACGAGCGAATGTTTGTGCCCGTAAAACGATGATTTGTTGATTGACCGCGCCTGGAATGGTGATGCGCCGTTTGGCGTATTGTTCCGTGAAGGTCATGTATTCAGCGAGTTCGAGGCGAGTCCTGGGTGAATAGTCCTCAGGGACTGGGTTTTCGCGACGAAATGCTTTGAGCACTTCGATATAAAAACCTTGTAGAAAATCCTCTAGAAGCGTGTAACGACCTTCAAAACCCAGCTGAGCTTGGCGAGGAGCAATATAGCGATAAGCGATCGCACTTAAGGTGCTGTGTAATTCAACCCGACCTTGGCGCGATCCTAAATTGAAATAATGTAAACATTTGTTGAGGCGATGGCGAGCCAATGATCGCTGCCACTGTTCGACATCACCTGAAGATTGGATGCGGTTGCTCATGCGGCAGATGCGATCTACCTCACTTGCAAAACGATGGGTTACAGCTTTTAAGCTACTGACTCGTGTCGGCAGCTCCTTCTGAAATTCGCATATCAGCCAACTGACTAAGTCATCAGGAGGCTGGTGTGCTTCGCTTGGTGCGTTTCCTTGAGCCGAATTGGCTGCTGGATGCCTAGAAGAATCAGTCTGTTCGACCGGAGCTGCGTTCTCGGTCTGAGATTGCGGCGCATTGGTCGATTCCTGAGCGCAGGAAGTGGTGATTGCGGAAGCAGTGAATCTTGAACCAGTCATGAGCTTTGGTGATGCACGGGGACAGAGTGACATCCAGCGATCGCCCGTAGGCGTCAGTGGCTTGCAGAACTCCCTAAAGGTATCCCTACTCTATCCAGAAAGCGTTCTTTCGAAACAAGGGGGTGTGGCACTCTATTAGTCGATGCCGGTTGTTCTATGAAGCTTGTGACAAGTAAGTGGGAAGTTCCGTAAGAAAATCAGCTGCAATCCTCCGTAACTACAGGGACGTTCGGCTTATGGTGCCCATAAAGTAGGTATAAAGCTCACCCTGACCCAAATCATTTACACAGACAGTCAAAAGAGTGGTTGTATCTGTGCGAGATTGTGATGGTATGTACTGTATCTTACTCGCTATGCAATCGCTGGTTCAATTCCCAGGGCAGCAACTTTTTCCCAGTCCAACCCCTGTCTTTCAATTGTGGGGAAGTCTGAGTCTGTCAAATTTACAACTGTAGAGAGGCCATACCTCATCTCAGTATTACTGTCGATAATGAGATCGATTCGTGTTCCTATATAGTCAAACAGTTCTGCTTTTGAGACTCTGACAGTAGGGTCATCCATGAGCGAAAGGGCTGAAGTTGAAACAATCGGATTTCCCAAAGCCTCAATCAGCGCGTGGCAAATGGGGTCGTCAGGTACTCGAATCCCGGTGGTACGCCGTTTGGGACTCATGACGAGACGAGGGACTAGCTTGGTCGCGGGCAGAAGAAATGTATAGGGGCCAGGAATGAGACGGCGAATGGTGCGATAGGCAGGATCACTAACCCACGCATATTCAGCAATGTTGGAAAGTGATGAGCACATGAAGGTTAAGGGTTTTTCGTTCGCTATTTGTTTAAGTTGTCGAACGCGTTGAACAGCTGATTTAACTGTCAAGTCGCACCCAATGGCATAAACCGTATCGGTAGGATAAAGCATGACGGCTCCTCGTCTTAGCGCGTCTCGTACGGCTTCAACTTCGCGACGTTGAGGATTTTCAGGATGCACTTTGTAGAAGGTCGGCATGGTAAAGCTTCCTACGTCTAGAAGTTTTTCAGTCCAAATTCGCGGGGCGAGAGCCGTGAAAGGTAAAGGCTGCAGAATGATATAGATACTAGAAAGCCTCTAAACTTCCGCTGGCTTGGCAGCTTATCGAAAATCTTGAAATTGAAGCAGTGTCAGGTTTGAAAGCTTTTGGAGAAAGTGTCTCCATTATGGAAGATGGTGATAAGGGAGACAGGAATTTTGTATGAGAAATTTAGCCTTTATAGACTGTCCTACAGGTATTTCGGGCGACATGTGTTTGGGGGCGGTTGTCAGTGCCGGAGTGCCGTTGATCTATCTACAAGAGCACCTGGCAAGACTTAAGTTGTCAGAGACGGTGGACCTTCAAGAACGGCACGTACGCAAGAATGGCATCGCAGCAACAAAGGTGGTGGTCGCGTTGCCCCATGAAACGGATGCTAAAGCGGTGCATCCCCCAGCACGGCATTGGCAAGAGATTAAGCACATTATCACTGCCGCTCAACTTCCAGAGCGCGTGAGTACATGGAGTTTGGCGATTTTTCGACGATTAGCGATCGCGGAGGGATCGATTCACGGCACCGATCCCCAACAGGTTCATTTTCATGAGGTCGGAGCGACGGATGCGATCGTGGATATTGTTGGGACCTGTCTGGGATTGGATTGGCTGAGGATTGATGAACTCTATTGTTCGCCTTTGCCAACAGGTCGCGGAACTGTGCGGGCTGCCCATGGGCGATTGCCGGTACCGGCTCCGGCGGTGCTGAAGCTGATGGAAATGGCGCAAGTACCTATCTACAATGCGGGGCTACAGGGAGAACTCGTGACGCCAACGGGTGCCGCGATCGCAACTGAACTCGCTCATCAATTTGGCGAGCCCCCCGCAATGACATTACGTAAGGTAGGACTAGGAGCGGGCAACAAGGATTTCCCCATGCCAAATATTTTGCGGTTATGGATTGGCAGTGAGACGGATGCTTTGTCCCATAAGACAACTCACGCGCGTGAGCATCAGGTGACTACACAGTCAGCCCACGACCATACTCACCATCATCATGAGGCTGATGCGATCGCCGTGCAACCTGAGGATGTTAGTACCTCAGCACAAAATCGGAACGGCTCTCTCAGCTTATATGACCTGGGAACCCTGAATGCTAGCGTTTCCTCAAACGGGGCTTCAGGAGAAGCTGACCTTGAAAAGCGCGCGGGGCTTGAGTTAGTGACAGTGCTGGAAACGCAGGTCGATGACTTATCACCACAGGCGATCGGCTATCTTTATGACTGCCTGCTGAAGTCAGGAGCTTTGGACGTATTTACCCAAAGTGTCACTATGAAGAAATCTCGTCCTGGCCACCTCATTACAGTTATTACTTACCCTGAACAATCTGAAACGTGCGAACAGATTCTGTTGCGAGAGACGACGACCTTGGGAGTGCGTCAGACTCAACAAACGCGGCTACGACTCCGTCGCGAAATTGTGCCTCTGGATATGCCTTTGGGGACAATTCGGATGAAGTTGGCCTTTGCCCCTAATAGTGATGAACCTTTGAAGGCACATCCAGAATATGAAGACTGTGTGGCTTTAGCTCGGCAACACAACCTTCCCTGGCTAGCAGTTCATACCCAAGCGCTGTGCCATTGGCAGATACATTATGCTGCGATGGCCGATGATGGGGTGAGGGGAATAGGGAACCGGGAACGTCGTGAGCGCTCAGCCGAACGGGAACCGGGAATGCTTGATTAACGGCAGACTGTTATGGCTCCAGCGTTTCTCCTTTCAATGCATTAAGAGTCATTGAGGATTTCCGAAAAGCAGTAAACCTGTGGCGCAGTATCGGACTAAAGGACTGTGGCTGAAAGTGCAGAACGATGCTCTCTTTAAGAAAAAGACTGGGTCGTAAGGGTCATCAACTCATCCAATGGTGCTATCGACGCTGGTGCCGACGGAACTGGCTGGTTCGCATTGCGATTATGCTGCTGGCGCTAGCACTGAGCGTTCGGGGGGCGGTCTACCTAGTCCCCATACAGGCCAAAGATCTAGCTCAGATGGATCAGGCGATTGAGTTTCGCGATCGCAACTTTCGCCCTCTCGGAACTTTGCTGTCGCGTGACCAAGAACATACTGCTGTGGTGTCGTTAGCACAGGTTTCGCCTCATTTTCGTCGGGCCATTCTTGCTGCCGAAGATCAGCGGTTTTATCAGCACGGTGCTGTGGATTGGCAGGCGGTTATACGTGCCAGTTGGCAAGCGATTCAATCGCGCCGCATTGTCAGTGGAGCATCCACTATTACGATGCAGCTTGCTCGCATGGTGGACCCGGTTCCCCGTACGTTTTCTGGTAAAGTCCAGCAGGTCTGGCAGGCATGGCGGCTGGCTGCAGGGATGAGCAAAGACGAAATCCTCGCTGCCTATATCAATCGCCTGCCGATGGGTGGCAATATTTATGGAGTCGAAGCTGCTGCCAGGGGCTACTTTGGGGTTTCTGCCGCTGACTTGACTCTGGCTCAGGGTAGCCTTCTGGCAGCTTTGCCAAACGCTCCATCGGCACTGGATCCTTACACTCGCTGGAATGACTTGAAACAGCGGCAGCGCTATGTGCTTGATCGCATGGTGGATGACGGTCATCTGACCCAATCCCAGGCAGATCGAGCTTACACTCAGCACGTTACACTTCAACTCCTTAGCCAGAGGCTGCCAACAGCGCCTCATTTTCTCTTTTGGCTGGCCGACAGGCTACCGCCTAATCATCCAGCCCAAGTTCAAACCAGCCTGGATTTGGATTTACAGCGCTTTGTTGAGGGGCAGGTTCGGCAGGTGGTTCAAGGCTTAGTTCAGCATCAGGTTCGCCATGCTGCGGCACTCGTCATCAAGAATGCGACAGGCGAAGTACTGGCTTATGTGGGTTCGCCTGACTATTTCCTCCCTAGACAAGCAGGACGCAATGATGGTGTGCAAGCCCTACGCCAGCCAGGATCGACGCTCAAGCCTTTCTTGTATCAATTGGCGCTAGAAAAGGGTGCTATTGAACCCCATACGATTTTGGCCGACGTGCCTACTCACTATCCGATTCCAGGCGCTAAGCTCTACAGCCCGACTGATTTCAGCGATACGTTTCAAGGTCCTGTGCGGGTCCGTGCAGCTTTAGGTAATTCACTTAATATTCCGGCTGTGCGTGTTCTGGAGAGGGTGAGAGTCTCTACTTTTCTAGAGCGCTTGCACCAATTGGGATTTGGACATTTGGATCAATCGCCTGATCACTATGGGCTGGGGCTTGCTCTGGGTAGCGGTGAGGTGACTTTGTGGGAATTGGCTCGGGCTTATCTGGTCCTGGCCCATGGCGGGGATTTCAACGTTGCGCTGTCTCCCTTGAAATCGGATGGGGTGTCATTGTCCTGCGAGGTTGGGGGCGAGGCATTCGGATATGAATATTCAGCATCGCAGCAAGAGGTATTCTCCGAATGCCTTGCTCCTGCAACGGTATCCCCTCACCCCCTCACCCCCTCACCCCCTCACCCTATTTGGTCCCTCATCACAAACATGCTTGCCGATCGCCACGCCCGCGCAACCGCCTTCGGGGTTGACTCGGTCCTTGATTTGCCTTTCCCTGCAGCAGTGAAAACGGGCACATCTTCTGACTTTCGGGATACTTGGACGGTGGGCTTCACGACAGACTACACCGTGGCGACTTGGGTAGGGAACTTTGATGGCGCTCCGATGCGGGAAGTTTCAGGCGTAACGGGGGCAGCTCCCCTATGGCATCGAATTATGGTGCATTTGCATGAGCAAGACGAGCCAGGTCGATTTGCCCCACCTGATCGCATGGTCAAGCGACCCATCTGTGCCATTACGGGACAAAAGCCAACGCCCGACTGTGAAGCGATCGTGCAGGAATATTTTTTTCTAGAGGATCTCGCAGCCTACGAACAGGCTGATCCTGAGGTTGTTGCAGTGAGTCAAGGCCAAGGGGATGCCGCAGCTAAAAACACACAACTGCAGATTATTGCGCCTACAGAAGGCAGTCGGTTTCGGCTGTATCCTCATGGGGATCAGGGAAATGAGCAACGGTTGAAGTTTGCGATCGCTCCGCCTGCCTCTTCAAATTCTGTCGAGTGGCGACTCAACGGTCAGCCTCTTGATTCTTCTGATGAATCTTCACTATTTTGGCCGATGCATCCAGGACAGTGGATGCTAGAGGTTCGCAGTGGGGATCAACAAGATCGGGTGCAATTTGAAGTTGAATTAGCGGAAGATCAACCGATTCACAGGGGATTTTCGGTGAGTCGGAGCGATGGGGGGTGAGGGGGTGAGGGGGTGAGGGGGTGAGACGCGACATGTCGCGTCTTTACGTTGCGGTCCTGTTATCTCTTTGCTCTTCCACTCTTCTACTACCCCCCAAACCACAGAAAACCAAAAAACCCAAAAAACAAAAAAACCAAAAAAAGAAGAAAGCAAGAGCGAAAGAAAAGAAAAAAGAAGGAAGAA
>JBHJHM010000118.1:0-7366 GCA_050330865.1 Leptolyngbyaceae cyanobacterium | reverse complement strand
GAGATGGGGAGATGGGGAGATGGGGAGATGGGGAGATGAGGGTTTAGGCTTCTTTTAATTTAGCCTTGGCGGCTTGCCAGAGGGCTTCTAATTCTTCGATAGAGTAATTCTCCAGGGAGGTGCCGGCAGCGGCTTCAACTTGCTCAAAGCGCTGAATAAAGCGGCGGTTGGTGCTTTGGAGGGCTTCTGAGGGATCCAGGTCGTACCAGCGGGCGATATTGATGAGGGTGAATAGCAGGTCACCGAGTTCGGCGGTTTGGTTGGCTTTGGGCTCGTGCGCGATCGCTGTCTGAAACTCCTCTAGCTCTTCGTGAAACTTCGCCCATACGCCCTCGACGGTTTCCCATTCAAATCCGGCTTTAGCTGCCTTTTGCGAGATCTTGCTGGCAGCCATCAGCGGCGGCAGGCTGCGGCTGTATTTATGCAGCTTGGGAGCAAGCATGTTCGGATCATGGATTTCGCCTTTGGCAGCTTTTTCAGCGGCTTTAATTTGCTCCCAGTTGCGATGGACGTCTTCCGGGGTGTTGGCTTCAACCTCACCAAAGACATGGGGATGACGGCGAATCAGCTTATCGGCAATGCCGTTGGCGACCACTGTGAGGTCAAAATTGCCACTGTCCTGAGCAACTTGGGACTGCAGGACAACTTGCAGCAGTAAGTCTCCCAGTTCCTCCGCGATCGCGGCCTGATCACCGCCCTGAATCGCGTTCACGACCTCGTAAGCTTCTTCAATAACGTAGGGAATCAAACTCTCGGGCGTTTGCTGTAAATCCCAAGGACAGCCTGTTTCGGGATGGCGCAGCTGAGCCACAACATCAATCAATCGGTGCAGCGCCTTCAAGACAGGCGGAAGAACAGCATTGGCAGGATTTGTCATGGCTGAAGTGGGAAACTGGGTTGCTGGGTTGAGTCGGCACGGTACGGCCCTATTTTCACAAGAAACACGATTTCGTGCAGGCTCACTTCGATACGGTATGCATGTTGAGAATCCCAGTTTCTTGAGCACACGCTTCATCCTCGCCACTGAAAGAGACGCATGATGTATAAAGGCGTACACCTTATACAGAAGACAATGCAAACGAACGTTGAACTGGATGATGCGCTGGTGGCAGAGGCGTTTCGTCTGGCCACAGCAGAGAATGTCAGGGTGAGTTTTCTCCTGCGGCATCCAACGAGAGTTTTGTATCAAGAGCAGACGCGATCGCGGCTTTGTTTGCTATGATGATGAACCGTAGAGAGCGGACGATTAGCTCAGTTGGTAGAGCGCCTGCCTTACAAGCAGGATGTCACTGGTTCGAGCCCAGTATCGTCCATATCAGGCTTACAGCCTCAGAAAGCGTTATCGACAGACGGACGTGCCAAACTCGGTTTCTTGAGATTGCTGCTGTCCCGTTTGCGCAGCGGTGAGTAGAGCTGGCAGGGTGAACAGGTAATCGCGATCGCGCACCATCGTATGGCAGCCAATGCAGGAACTCTGGCGGTTGGAAACCAGCGATCCTTCAGGACCATACCAAGCTGATCGCCACTCACCGCTATCTTCATTCACTCGCCATCCCGCTCGCTTTTCGCGAACAAAGACATTGTTGAATCGCGTCGGCGTCAGATGTCCGTCACGCCCCTCTTCGGCAGAGTGCGTTTCCATGACGAGTACCGTGCCGCTAGGAACCGTATCACTGGTTTGCAGCGCCTCTAGGGCCGTCGGATTCACGTACATCTTGCGAACAATGCGGCTGTTGCGGCAATCCACCGTGACATACGGCACAAATTGCTCGCGGTAATTCGCTGGAAATTCGACCCTTAAGGAGGCTGCGGAATTCCCAGACTCCTCCTCATACGCTGCATCAGCATAGGGATCTTGGTGGGGATCGAAGGCTTCATCATGGGCTGCAGCGCTTGGCTCATAGCGGGTGGATGAGCTATCAAGTGCTCGGTGCGGGGTGAGATGGGTTAGGGCCATGGCGCCTGCGATCGCAACGCCGAATAGCAGCAGCCACATAATCCATTTGGGACGGTTCATTTTTCAATCTCCCAAAATCTAATTGACCACAATAAGCGAATGGGCACCGGGTCCGGTTTCAATAACGTAGTCTGTCCTTTCTAAACTGGGAGTTTCGCCATCGCGGAGTACATGCCAGAACTCAAGGGCTCCTTGTCGGGGCTCTGGCGTCTCATATTCAAAGACCCCAGCGACAACATATTGATCGGAGGCATCGAATTCAATGCCCTCTGGCAAGATGCCGTCAAACGCCCAGTCCCCAAGGTGAGTTACCTGACCAGCCACCGGGTCGAACTGAACCAGGGAGAGAGACGACTGACTGTAGCCGACTTCATCGGGTGCCAGCCAGAATTGGCCAATGTTACTGGTGGCAATCAGCGTGCCATCATTCGAGAAGGCAATACTTTCCGCATGTCTAGGAAGCGAAACGCCTCCGACGACAAAGTGCTGGGCTTCGTCACCCGCATCCAGTGGGGCTAGCTCGATCACCGTCAGTTGCGAGGGGGGCGCGTTCTCGTAGAATAACCTCACGTCTGGTCCCCACTGCAAATCATTGGTGACATAAAAACGCCCATCACGAGAGAACTTGCCCGACATCGGCCACTTGGAAGTCACGACACGATTGCCCCAAGGCACCAAGTCGGCCACGCCACCATCCGCATCCCGAACCACTCGAAAAAACTGCACTTGACCCCGAAAATTTGCATTCACGGCAATCACATCAGCTGTGGGGTGCCATTCCACATGATGCGGCAGCATTCCTTGATCAGGTAGCTCGGCCACGGGTGCGAAACCTTGCATAGGCAATCGGGTCGGTTCGCCAAAACGACCATCCGTGAAGGTGACAAATGTTAAGGGTGCATCCGGATCCTTTGTCGCCAAGGCCAGTGTCGTCCCACTTGCATCCAGATCCACCCCCTGCGGATCGATGCCGACTTCTACTTCTGCGATGACCCTCGGATTTGTAGGGTCCGATACGTCAACAGCTCGCAGTGTTGTCCCCAAATCGAGGTCGCTAAGCAACTGGTCTTCGGGTTCGCGTGGTTCCTTCGTTTCAGCGACAAAGATTGTGTTGCCGTCTTGCGACGCAATCAGACTATAGACGGGATTAATCACAGAGTTTGAAACTTCAATCGAACTGGTCAGTGCCGGTGCAGACGGCAGCGGCAGGGTCACAAGCGAAAGCTGATCGGTGCCGCGCGGTTCGCCAAGCTGTCCGTCGATATAGGCGTAAGCGCGCATATCCGCATCCGATATGGCGGCAATGTAGCGCCCTTGAAAATTGGGAGGAGTCTGGGCTTCCACCTGCTGGGTGCAGGCAAGTGCCAAAACAGCTAAAAATCCGATCAAAGCAGTTGAGAGTTGCTTGAAATTGAACATCACAGTGATCCAAAATTTTTCCGGAAAATACGATTTTTGCCAAATCAGAAGTGTCGATTTAAGCAAGCTTCAAAACGGATGAAGTCATTTTCAATATCTGGATTTTTCATGACATCATGGCAAGCAAATGTTTCTAGAGGCTGCATACCCAAAAACCTAAAATTTAAATGCATCGGCCAAAATAAATCATCTACTCCCTTACCTTCAAAAAAAGATTGATTCGGATCATCGAAGGCTTCCTTAGGGGCGTTAAAAGTTAGCGACAGCATATATTTTTTGTCAGTCAATAGTCCCCCAGTTCCGTATTGCTTGGTAGGGTCTTGGCGGGTTCTGCCATCGCCATCGCACAACTGGCCCATAATCCCGGCAGAATATACGTAATCCATGTATCTTTTGAAGCTCCAGGGAACGCCCATCCAATTAACAGGAGTTTGTAAGATGATTACGTCAGCCAAAAGGTGTTTTTCGACCTCTGCTTGAGGTTCATACTCATCTTCCATCGTTGTGTTTTTAATGTTGTAGCCTTTGGCCGAGAGGATGGACATAGCCTTTTCCACCAGAGCGGAATTCAAATCGCCTTTGGAAATCGGATAGGGTTCGTGTGCATTGATAATAAAAACGTTCTTCATGTGCAAATCTTGCATTATCCATGTAATGCCTTACAGGTCTAAAGTCACTCTCAAATTGACAATTTAAACTCAGCATTCCACTCTGGAATATTTAAAATTTCAGCCATAAAATATTTTGGCGTATTGGACTAATACGTCAAAATGTCCTGATCAAAACGTTTCAGATGTGCCTGACACCCATTGTTTAATTAGGTTCAAAAAATGGCGAATCAATTAGTTTTCGAGGTTCTAATCGAGTTTTGCCAAAGAATTAGCAGTGGGAACAAGAGTTCGATCGCTGTAGCGGCCACAATGGGAGCATCTGGAATTCCCACAACATATATTGATACTAAGCGCCCAATTCCGCCGACAAACATAGTCAGAGCGATGATTCGAAAAAGTGTAGTGTGTTGTTCGATATTGGGGATCATCCACCAGATGATGAGTCCCAATCCAAAAAACCAAGTAAATTGAAATCGAATATGGCTATCGATTCTCGCTGTTACACACTCAGAAGGTAGATGAAAGCTTGCGCCAAGAACAAAATTAATGATGCCAAATCCGAAGGGAATTAACGATAAGACAGCCAGAAAAATCTGTAACCCTCGCTTCATGAAACCTCCTCAAGTTTGGATAAAATCAATCACTTTAAGTTCAACAGTTTTTCTGCCTCAAGGCTTAATTTTGAAACAAACACTGATGAGGCACTAGTTCTCTAATCTGCGAGGCATTAAGTCGCCTGATTCAGAAACTGATCAAGCGCGGAAATAAAAAGGTCAGACCTTTCACGGTGGGCTGGATGCGTACTGTTGGGCATCACGAGCAGTTTGCTGCCGGTAACCCGCTGATGCAGTTCAGCACTATCAGCCACAGACATAAACGGATCGCGATCGCCCACCGCAATCAGCCAAGGAATCTGAATATCATCCACTCGCTCACCTGGGTGCCCCTCGGCACCGTCATCTTTCCACATGGCACTTACCTCAATCTGTCATCAGATCGCGCATCCGGTCTTCCGAGAGTTGAGGGTTAAGGGAAACGCTCGGATCAAGCGTGGCCAGGGGAAAGCGGGGTGTACTAGGGCGACGGAACTCAATCGACTCTACATAGGCCACCATGTCAGCGTTTTGGGTGGATGCACCTTGCTCGTTGTATTGCTGGTAATTGGGATAATCCACGGACACCGACTCCCAATCGGCATAGGCGGTCAGCCCCACATTCAGCGTTTCCGGTAAATCGGGACGAATGAACTGATCTAACACCGTCCACTCGTTGGAACCCTCTGCTTGATACAGCAGCGTGAACAGTTCGCCAGAGCGAGCCAACCGCAATCGCATCCACCCTGCTTGAGCGTCGAAGATTTTCAAGGTTGACACACTGTCGTAGGTCGACTTGATCTCAAACTGCGGTTGCCCGGCAGGAGAAGCCGTCCCCACACTAAAAAACAACCAGTTCTCTTGATTCGGCTCCCAGGTTTCGGCTGTCATCGTCCGAGGTTCGCGGATAAACAGCCCAGCGAGCGAGAACGATCGCTGCGGCACCGAACTCTGTGTGCCCTCTACTCTGATGCGAGTAGTGACAATAAAATCGCCCGTCACTTCCTGATACAAATGTCCGGCGGTGTTGTCTTCAAACCAGCCTGATGAGCGAGGTTGTAGCACCAACAGTCCGTCTTCAACTCGGGGGGCTTCCCATTTCGGCACCCATCCTTCCACCTGAAATTCTTGCCAGTTTGCCAGCGCTTGAGGGGTGTCGAAACGGGTTGAGAGCGATCGCAAATCATCCTCCGCTAAAGACTCAGCCGGTTCACTCGCCACAGCGGGAGCAATTGCCTGACTGAGTACCCCGCCGGCCATGATCAAACTTGCCATCAAGATTCCACCAGAGATTTGATTAACGAGGGTCTTCATCGATATCTCCTGCGTCTTTTTGCCAGTCAACATGAACTGCACAGCAACGGAGCTCGCCCAAGGGTGGCGTCGCTGAGTGTCAGCCGGTGTTGCCCTTGGCCCAGGGCTGACCACAATTTTGTAAAAGCCTGTTGACTTCCCTTAACATAAGCAAGCAGAACTAATGCTGTCCAATGCTTTTTTAGGCGTTATTAATAACAAAATGTCATTAGTATGAAGCTTCATACATTCGAATACTTTGTGGCGGTTGCCGAAGAGCTGCATTTCGGCAAAGCGGCGGCTCGGCTGCACATTACTCAGCCGGCGCTGAGCCGACAAATCCACAAGTTAGAAGCCGAATTAGGGTTGGCGCTGTTGCGACGCACCAAACGCACCGTCGAGCTGACCGATGCCGGAGTCGCCTTTCTGGGAGAAATTCGCAAAGCTTTGCAGCAGGTGGAAACCGCCGTTCAAGCGGCACAGCGCGTCGCTCGTGGGGAGGTCGGCTGCCTACAAATCGCCTTTACGCCGTCGTCGATGCACACGATTTTGCCGGCAATTTTGAAGCAGTTTCGCGATCGCTATCCCGACGTCGAAATTGCGATGACCGAGATTTGCACGCTCGATCAGGTCCACCAGCTCAAAACTGAGGCGATTGATCTGGGCTTTCTGCATCCTCCTATCGAGGCGATGACGCTCAATCTGTACCCACTCCAAGGGGAACACCTGCTGGTCGCACTGCCTAAAGCCCATGCTCTGACAGCGCGATCGCAGATATCGCTAGCCTCTCTAGCCGATGAACCGTTCATTCTGCATCCCCGCTACGAAGGCCCGGTACTCTACGACCAATTTTTGGCCCTCTGTCGCGATGCCGGTTTTGAGCCCAATATCGTTTACGAAGAGATCAAACACCAAACCCGCATCGGTCTTGTGGCATCGGGCATGGGCGTGGCCTTTGTCCCTGAGAGCCTACAAAAAGCAGGGATGACTGGGATAACGTATCGTCGGCTTGAGGGGCAGTCGCTATCTCTTCAGCTTGCCTTGGCTTGGCGAAAAAACGCAAGTTCTCCGGTCGTTCAGAAATTTTTAGAGGTGGTCGCACAGGTCACAACACTAATCTCATCTTGAGCGTCATCACAGAATATCTAGCCGTTAGAGGGGATAGACATGAGGCGCGATCGCCCACATCTCGTTGCCTAATTGCAATGCGTCAGACAATAAGTTCCCGTGGGTTCCCAATGGGGGAGACCGGTCTCCAAATCACGCTTTAACCCCAGAGCAGTTTGATCATGGTCTGCCTTGGTCAAAGACAAAATCATGAGTTTAGATGGGCATAGTAGAGTCACTCTGGAATCATTGGCCACAAGTTAAGTCTCTATGCCAGTTGTCAAGGGGATTGGAGAGGATGGTTGGAAGAAAAACTGTTCAGAAGAGCGCTGGTGGTCAGGAAAAGGAGCGACAATTAGCTTAACGTTAGGTTTTCGTTTCCGTTT
>JBHJHM010000117.1:0-27097 GCA_050330865.1 Leptolyngbyaceae cyanobacterium | reverse complement strand
GATTCTGGATATGAATCGGCTCAAGCGCTAGACTCTGCACAGCCCCCTCAATCCCCCAATATTGGGGGACTTCAAGCACTTAATCCCCCCCAATATTGGGGGGCAAGGGGGGCGAAATCATACCGCTATTAAGCAACGCCGAAAAATCATCTTAAGCTTACGATCGCTAAAGAGCGTACTGATTGGTCCGCTTATGAGCATACTGTCGTCAGGATGAAATCATCCAGATTCAATCACGGATTTAGCAGTACCTTTGCTGCCTCAAACGCTAGGATTGTAGGAAGTATCTTGGTTCCACGATGGTTGACACGGCATCTCGTCCACAAACTATTGAAACCGATACCTGGATACCCGCCGAGTGGGACGATTACTTAGTGCTGTGCGAGAAGCCTGAGCATGCCAAAGCTCGATGCTATTACGACAACGCATGGATGAGGCTAGAAATGGCAGCATTAGGCCCCTTGCATGGTCGCGAAACCGCAGTTGTCTTGAAAGTGATTGGCTTATTCGCAGCGTTCAAAAATATTCGGGCGGTGGAGCTGATGAACACAAGCTTTCGTAAGGCGGGCGATCGCGAAGCCCAGCCTGATATTGCCTTTTATCTAGGTCAAGTCTTTCAACTGCCCCCTCGCAACAACCAACCCGTTGACATCGCTATTTACGGAGCCCCTACTCTGGCAGTCGAAATCGCCTCAACTACCTTGAATGATGATTTGGGTCGCAAACGTTTGTTGTATGAACGGCTTGGCGTGGAGGAATATTGGGTTGTCAACGTCGTCACATCGGAGGTGTTGGCCTTTGCGGTAAAAAATGGAGGGAGCCGCGAAATTCGTACGTCACAGGTTTTGCCAGGATTGGAACTATCGATGGTCGAAGCCGCCATGCAGCGCAGTCAGGCTGAGGATGATAGTGCGCTAACTCGCTGGCTGATCCAAACATTTCAGCCATAGCGATCACCCCATGTACCCTACTCCCAAAGAACGGTTTGAAGATTTCGTCAATCATCATCCAGAGAATAAGCTGGAATTGATTAACGGTCAGCTCATCGTCGGCAATTCTCTGGTCGGAAGCCGCTTGCTGTTGCGGCAAATTTTACAGGGGTGGGGCGCTGAAGCTGCGATCGCCCTGGCACCTGTCGAAACATGGTTAGCGGCATTGGCAGCGGGGTATGAGTGGAGCCTTCTGGCAGGCGGATCAATCGATGAAAGACTGACAGCTCTGGAAGCGCAGGCGCGAGACTGTGAATTTACGCCCGCAGATCTAGCCGCTGGCAGTGTGGATGCAACGTGGCTACACCACCACATGCGCCAAAATTTGACGATGGGGCTTTTTGGTTTGGCTAATCAAGTAGGCGGACAATCGCTGGGGCGAGACTTTGTGATGCGCCTGGGGCATAACGGCTTCACGCCCGATTTAGTGTTCTTTAAGAATGCTGGATTGAACCGACTCTACAGCCGTTTTGTCCGGGGGCCAGCAGAACTCGTCATTGAAGTATTGCTGCCGGGACACGAAGCGTGCGATCGCGTCCAGAAGTATGCGTACTATCAAGCCGCTGGGGTGCCGGAATATTGGCTCATTGATCCGGCAGCGGAGCGGGTCGAGTTTTATCGGCACATCGAGGATGGCTATCAGCCACAACCGTTAGCGGGGGATGGTTTCTACCGTCCCAGCAGCGTTCCGGGGCTGGCATTCTGTCCGGCGGCGCTTTGGCAAGCAGAGGATCGCAACCCTATCGATCCCGCTTTTTGGGTCGTGGAGCAACCCGTCGAGAACTGGGAGCGATCCTCGTCGGAGGAAGGACCGCGATGGGGCTCCTTGCTGTTTATCCCCAACATTCAGGTACAAGCCGTACCGATCAGCTTTGAGGAATTCATCAGTTGGGCTCCCAGAGCCAAGTTCGAGTTTATCCAAGGGAAGCCACTGATTGACTCGACGCCGGGTACCCGCAATGTGCTGGCGATGTTGCTGATGACTTTTGGCCTTGCCAGTGTGGTGACACTACTGCCGCCCCAGGCTTGGCTACAGGGGTTGCGGCAACGGCTTGAGTGGGAAAGTCAGGATGCGGAACGAAAGGCGGAGTGGTGGGCGATCGCCCGTAAGGCTGCAGAAAAACTACGCACTGATTTTGCGGTGGGTCGTTTAGGGGTCATTGGCGACTTGGCAATGCCACAACCGTTGAATTATTGGTCGGGCATCACTCTGGTCTACTGGGAAAAACTGGAGAATTCTTGGCAAGTTTACGACGCACTGGAAGAACTCGACCCGGATCGCCGCATTGTTGATTGGTTCCAGGTAGATAAGCGTTGGCTGACGGCAGATCAGCGCTGGCAAATCGAGCAGCATTTAGTAGAACTGTGATGCCTGGAAGCAGCAGGGCAAGCACTCAAGCAGGTTTTGGAGGAGTAAATGACCATGCCGGTCAAGGATTATCGCAGTGATTTGCTTGTCAGACTCGCAGACCCAGAGTATGCTGCACATTACTTAAAGGCAGCGCTAGAAGCAACTTTAGAGGATGGCGATCGCGTCTCCCGTCAGTCACTAGCAGAGGCTTTGGCAGGCGTCTTAGATGAAGAAGAAGATTTGCTACCGTTTTTAGCCTGCCACCTGTAGTCACGTGATCCTTATTTCCATAAACGAGACCTAAAATAGACTCAAGCCTCTGCTGGGAGCCATAGACATGTCACTGATGGCTCAACAACTGAAAGTGAAATACCTATGAAAACTCCACTTTACGATCGCGACTTCCATCAGTGGACACAGCACCAAATTGCACTCTTACAGAGGGAACAGTGGGCCGAGTTAGATGCGGCTAATCTGATTGAGGAGTTGGCCGACTTGGGCCGAAGTGAACAGAAGGAACTTGGCAGTTATCTAAAAGTGCTGATGATGCATTTGCTCAAGTGGCAGTATCAACCGCAGCGGCGCACCCAAAGCTGGGAAGTGACCATTGCTAACTGCCGGGATAATATTCAGGATTGCTTGGAGGATAGTCCTAGCCTGCAGCGGTTTTTGAAGGATGAGGAGTGGGTCGCCAAATACTATCGCCGTGCCCGTCGCGATGCTGCCAAAGAAACCGCGATGCCTATTAATCCGTTTCCGGCAACCTGTCCCTTTACAATAGTCCAAGTTATCGATGCTCAGTTTTGGCCTGAGATATAGAAGGTGAATACGTGAATGATACAAGTGGAAGCACAGAAAACTTAGCTGGCTGAGCAGTTGAAGGGATTAAGAATCAGCAGTAGGGTGTGTTCCTTGCCGTGAAAAGTCGGTGTCATTGCGGATTAAGTGTTCCCAGAATCGACGTTGCCAAAGGATCCGCTCGCTTCGCTTTTGGCGCGATCGCGAACGGTTGAAATTGAGCTTTAGTCGGGTTCTGTAATGGCGGGTAACGTAGGTTTTGATTAAGCGAGTGCGAGTGGATAAATCGTGCCAATGGTGTGAGAAGTCTGAGAGTGATCTGTTGATAAGGAATACACCTTGCGCTTGCTATGCCACGTCAACCGCGTCAGCTATGCCCAGGTTACTGTTACCACGTCACGACTCGATGTAACAATCGCGAATTTCGACTAACCCGTTTTGAATGTCGGGAACTTTTACTGTCTGCCATTAAGCGATGCCAGGAGAAATTTAGGTTTAAGCTGTACGCGCTCTGCATTATGAGCAACCATGTGCATTACCTGATAGAGCCACAAGAACCACAAGACTTGCCCCAAATTATGCATTGGCTGAACTGGTACACAGCAATGTGCTTTAACCGCTTGTTGAACCGAACAGGACACTTTTGGGAAAAGCGATACCATAGCACTGGATTTATCAATTCAGATAAGCGCCGAGCGCTAAACACCTTACGCTACATTCACGGCAACCCCAAGGCAGCCAATATGCAGCAGGGCTGGTTTTACGATTTCAGCAACTACGGCACCTATGATCGTTTGTCCGATGACGGTATCACCCAATGGCATCCTGCCTTTTTGGCATTAGGTTCCACGCTGGAGATTTGTGCAGCGGCGTACCGCAAGTTTTGCAAAAAATATAAGCCACAGCTTAAGCCTGAACGAAAGAATCACTGGGGCAGCAAAAAACTGGCAGGACTGCGGCAAAAAATGAAGGTGAAGAAGGTGAGCCCCGGGCAAAAGAGTTTCTGGGATAGCTGGAATTTACCGATGGATGAAATAGTCGCGGTAGCGAAAAAGTTTGTGCTGGCAAACTGTTGGGATCCAGACATTGCGGCTGCACAATTTACGGATACGACTTGACTCTTGGTGCCAGGTAACGGATCGCCGAAATGCTTATTTTTCCGTGTGGAGGAGGTCTGAAATAAACTTTTTGGATTGAGCTGGAGTCTTTATCTGCTACAGTTTGCAAGTCTTGATGCGAGAGAAGATAGAAACTGAAAAATCCCTCCTCATCCCAATTAAACCCTCCCCCCCCAAAATCACATAATTTATTCTCGTTTCCTCGTTTCCAAAGACGTCCCAATTCCTATCGTCATCATTATTACTGAGAAAGGGCATAAATGGGCAAATCGGCATGAATCCTTTGGGAGCATCCTCGATATATGGTGTGCGGAATGTCCATTTGCTATTTTCTCGCCATTTCACCGCTTCGCCAAATCTTTCGAATGCTTCTCTATGGTACTTTCCATCGGCAACGCCACCGACCTCTTTTGACACGTAAATATCCTTTTGCACACTAAAGCCAAATTTTCCCCTACTGTACTTCACCCAGAGTCCATCAATCGTCAGCAGTTCCTCACAGGGAAAATTGAGCAATTCTTCTGGTTCAAAGTATTGTCCCTCTTCCTTACCAACAGTCGTGATCATAAGGCGATACGTTTCTTTGTCAGCTGCTTGCCACTGGCCATTTTGCAAATAAGATTCCAGAGCTTGGTATCGCTGTGCAGTGACTTCAGCCTTAACAGCTTGAAATTCTGCTTCTAGAGCCGGGTCAGCCTTCGGGGACTCTTTCAGGCATCGATAGGCCAGATCAACAGTTCCTTGTTGGTTCAAAGCGCGAATCAACTGCGTCGGGTTGACTTGGGCCGCATAGAGCAAAATTGTTTCTTGCCACCACGCTTTATCAGCATTTTCGAGCAGCAGCGCTTCTTGTTTCAGCCGCTTAACTTCCACTGCCGCTAAATAGCCCATAAAGCTGAGATGGGAAAACTCATACTCTTGAGGTTCACGCTCTACTAACAACTCACTCACTTTGACGATGCGATCTAAGAAGACGTCGGCTGCAACAGTGTCATCAACAGTGACTAGGCATCTTGCCAGCAATTTGGTCAACGGCTGCTGGTGAACTCTAGGCTTATTGTGTTTCACCATGGCAAGGGCCACTTTTTGCAGCACTGACTGACAATCCTCTGCGGCCAAAGGCATGGCAATGCGCTTATATTCTGGACGAGCACCCAATTGCAAATTGCAAATGGCTTGATATAGATTGGTGCGCTGCTGAGGCAATTCCTCCCCTGGATAGAATCGATGGAAAGTCGCGATCATGTTGAGCAACAGCGGATTGGTTGCCATGGTGGTCAACTCTTCTCGCTGATGGAGTTGCTGAATCAGGTCATTAGCTGATTTGTTAGCGATTGCTTGCACAGTCGTGCGATTTTGCCTGCTATCGCTGCGACTATGACGCTCCTGACAGAGATACCACTGGCGAATAAAGGCTTCCCACTGTTTTGGCTTAAACGGCTTGACGAAGACGGTTCGCTTGGGACGGTTAGGGGCATCGTAAGCTTTATAGCCACCAGGACGAGAGGTGAGGATAAAGTAAGCTTTAGGATAATGGCTCATTTGCTGGCTAATCCACTGGCTTACGGCTTGGCGTTGACCTTCGGCAACTTCGTCAAAACCATCCAGCATGATGAGCATATTGCCGTGAGTCAACCGATTAGCGGCCCAGTTTGGTGGTAAAGCCAGCTTATTGCCCTCGGGCAAGTCAGGAATGTGGTTCTGGGTAATCAAGTCTGGCAAATTTGGCGCTTGAGGCTGAGCCATTACGTCGCGCCACTTGCGTAGGTAAAGCAATACTGGAATCAGTGGAGGCGCTTTATGACGACGATGCTTTTGCTTGGCATAGATGTAGGTGAGATGACGCATCAGGGTGGTTTTGCCGTACCCTCCCCAAGCCAAAATGGCGAGCTGTCGATAAGCTGGATCTTTTTGGGCTCTGGCTAATAAATCCCAAATTCTCAAGCTGCCTTGCCGCAGTTGCTTAGCCAGCAACTTGTCAGTATCGGGATGCCGTGACCCCATTTGCATGGCGATTACATCACCATCAGGATTAACGCTAAAGGAGGCACTGAGTTCTAGCGGTACGAAGACCTTTTCCAATAGCGGAATCTTGATATCTTCCGGTTGTCGATAACCTTCTACCTCGTTGTAGAGGCAGTCGTTTGCCTGGCACTTGAGATATTTGGTATCTGGATTAGCCAGTTGCCAGCGTAAACCCTGATCCAACCGTTCGAGCCAATTCACCAGGCTATCAGCGTCTTGTGTTCCTCGACTGCCTGCCGCTTCGCTCAGTCGGGCCGTAAATCCTTCCGTATACTTTGCCCACACTGCCGTTACCACCATCGCTGGGAACGTCAGTATTGCCAGTATCCAGTCTTCTTGCAAGAGAAAATGCACAAACGCCCAACCGCTTCCCCCCAGAGGACTCCACTGAATGAAAGCGTCAACAGCTTTTTGTACGTATCGACGTTCTGGACTGGGTTTGGAAGCCATAATGACTGTTCGACTAGGGGCATTGCGTCTCTAGTCTAAGCGAGACTTTTTGATTAGCGGTTCAGCCGACAAAGTTTCCAGCCCGCTACTCACATGTTCTTGAAAAATTTCGACGCGGTGGCGATCGCCCCTGGCAGTCCTGTATTCACCAGCTTGGTATCTAACAGTTTTCGGACATCATCCAAACCAAGCCCTTTGTAGGACTGTTGAGGGTTGGGCTGCTGGTTCATACAGTTATTCTATGTCTGACAGCCAATTTAGAAACAGCTTCAGATCGATTTCAATCTGGGGAAATCGCAACAGTTTAATGGCCGACTTCTCCCAGACCTGTTGGGACTGGTAATAGTCACGCTGCGGGTGCCGATAGACTAATAACTCTCGTCTCTGCAGGTCAGCAACCCAATATTCCTGGATACCCGCCGTCGCATACTGCGGCAGCTTAATTTTGTGATCGCGCTCCGGATGGCTATTAGCCACCTCGACCACCAAATAAACTTCGTCTGGCTTAGGATGTTCGTCGATAAACTGCAGCGGAGCATCTGGAATGATAACGAGATCGGCTACTGGCTGATCCTTTGGGGATAGCGCTATGGGTACAGATTTCTCACAAGTAATTTCCCCTTCAGCGAACAACGCTTGCTGAATAATTTTCATCAACAGACGAATCGCGGTCTCGTGAAGCGGATCAGGTACTGGCACCGCAACGATATCTCCTGCAATGAGTTCTGTGTTCTCAGGTAACAACCCAGCTCGGTACGCTGCGATGTAGCGATCGCGTGTCCAGGTGATTCGTTCAATGGACCTATCGAGTGCCTGTACCATCGGTAACGACTCCGTTCTGCATCTTTAATCGTTGGCAGTTTTTTCTTGCCACTTTGGGTTGCGTCTAGGATTTGCTAAAAACACATCTCTAGGCTAGCACCAAGCTTTATCGCTTCTGCTTGCAGCTGATTAAGCTACCCCTTCTCTATAAATGCCAGATCGAACGCGATAAGTATATCGACTGCTTTATCAACCCTTCAATAAGCTCAGGGTAAACGGAATCGAAATGGTTCGGACGGAGCTTGTCGTTAGCAACACCTTCCTAAAGGAAATAGCCCTAATTCTGAGTGTTGACACTGCACTTGTTGATGTCGGGTTTATCGCGATCATGACGCCTTAGCATCCATCAAGCTACGATCGCACAGCCCAAAGAAAGCCCTTAGCAACCCCCAGTAAAGCCGACATGTCGCCAACACTGTAAAGCAGCGATTCAGACACTTCTCCATTGCGGTCTAGCCAATAAAACTTCCAGCCTTCGCCATTAGTGACGATGCCATAGATATCCATGTCTTGTCCCATTTGGCGATTGCCCCACTGACATGCCTGCATCTCTACCAAACACTGAGCGGTTCCCTGCTCAAAATTGTCTTTCTTAGCTTCAATAACGCAACCAAAGGGGGCTTCTAAGTAGCCTCGGCGCTCGGCGATGAGATAGTCAACATTGCTACAAACAGTCTCCCCTTCCAAGTAGGCTCCTTTCCAAACCTTCAGCCGCTCAAATCCCTCCAAACCCTCCTCGCAGATGGCATCAATTAGCAGCGTTTTAGACACCTCTAGACTTTCCAGGTCAAATCTTTGCAAGCGTTCTAGCCGCTGGCGAAAAAAGTCGCTAATGGCGACTGAGTTGGCGGCTAATTGCCAGCGCTTCAACTCCTCAATCCCTAAATGCTTGAAGGCGTCTTTATAAGTGAAGCTAGAAAACGGTTTCTTTCGCTGTTGAGTTGCTTGCGTCATGATTACATCAGAAAATATCAACGGATGCTGGCTATTCGGATAGTGTATCCATGAGCCAACGCATCAGAGTGCTGTCATCTTCCGTTTGGGAGCGATGCAAAGCCTCTTCCACCAAAGCCATCTCTAGCCCTGGCAGCACTTCCGAAGTCTGGACTTCGCCGCTCCGCTGATCCGCAATCGTGAAGGCAATCACATCCTGCTCCGCCACATTCACCACCCAATATTCCGCCACATCTAACCGCTCATAGAGCAGCCGCTTTGCGCCCAAATCATCTTTAAAGGTGCTGCCGCTGATTTCGATCACCAGAGCAGGCGGCCCGAATAGATTCACATCAACGGGCGAATTATTTTGTGGTGGCAGTTGAAAGTCAGCCCCAATATAGAAAGCGACATCGGGCTGACAGCCCCGCTCGCCAGTTTTGTAGAAGCTGCAATTGATGAATTTGGCGATGCGAATAGTGCGAAAAGCAGCAAACAGGCTGATGACATCCATCACGACTGAGTTTTGTCGCCCATGTCCTGCACCCAATGGAGCCATCTCAATCCTCATATAACCACGGTCAAAATAGCCTCGGCTTTCCTCATATAAAGGCTCATTCATGGCCGCAGCAAACTCGTCCCAGGTGGCTTTCACCCAAGCATCCGTTTGAATCTGTGCAGTCGATAGCGTCATGTCATCATGCCATCGGGTGGCAGTAGAGCAGCATCCGTTGAACTTGTTTCTAGTTTAATGTCCGTGCACCAAGCAGATGCGCGGCGATCGCCATTATGACTCAGCTTCCTCAGGCGCTGTAAAAGTCGCCATCAGCCAGCGATTGATCGTCCCATCATCTTCGCTTTGAGACCGTGTCAGAGCCTCTTCTACCGTCGCGATCGCCAACCCCGGCAATACCTGAGAGGTGGAAATTTGAGTGCTGCCACCATTCGCAATTGTAAAAGCAATGACCTGAGCCACTTGCACATTCACGACCCAATATTCCTGACTGTCCAAGCGCTCGTAGAGCAATCGCTTGCGACCCAAATCATCATCGAGTGTGGTGGAAGCAATCTCAATCACCAATTGGGGCGCACCACATCGATCTGTATCGATTGGTTGATTGTTCCAGGGCGGTAAGGTAAAAGCTCGCCCTAAATAAAAAGCAATATCGGGTTGCGCATCTCGGAGCCCTGTTTTGCGAATTGTAGGATTCGTCAGCTCTACCATGCGCAATCCCTTCAGGGTTGTAAATAACGCAACCAGTGTTGAGACAATTGAATTCTCACGTGCAGGTAGCGCACCTAGGGGCGACATCTCTAGCCGCATCCATCCTGAATCGAAATAGCAATGAGCCTTAGCCAGCGCCAACGATCGCGAAAGTTCGAGGTACTCAGCCCATTGCGCAGGTAACCACGCATCGGTGTTGACGGGTGGCGTGGCTGAAGTCATGCCGACCATAGAATTTCCCCGTTCTAATGAGGTAATGTATTCAGCTTACTGATTAAGCTGATGTCTTAAACACGTCTAAACTGCTGTCGTCAAAGATTCATGGGTAGGAGTTTGTTTGTTTTACAGTAAGCAAACGTTTCAAAGGAAACGCGACAGGTCAAACTCTTGATCGCCCCGCCCCGTTTCTTTTTCCAGCTTCAGTAGCAGCAGCAGTTGCTCAGTATAGTCCACTGTGCCGCTCAGTTCCGCTGCCAAAATTTCCAGCCCGCCGTTCACATATTCCTGAAAAATTTCGACCCGGCGGCGATCGCAGTCATCGTCATCGTGCAAAATCGCGGGGTCTTGGGTGTCGGCCAGCGCCACCAAGCTAATAATGTTCGCATGGCGAAACTGCTCTTGGGGTACGGGATCCGGTTCTTTGCGCGAAAAGCTGCTTAAAGGCACCCGTCGTGAGCTATTGAACCCTATCACTGCCGCCAACGTCACCACATCGGCATAGGTGCGAAACGGTCCTGTATTTGCCTGCGTAGCCCGCAAGTTTCTGACTAATTCAGCTTTATCTTCGGAAACATAAACGCGCGCGATCGCCATAGTTTTTACTTCATCTTCATGTATCTGCTAAAGCCTTTTCTAGCTCGTCTATCAACGGCGGTAAATCTGTTGAATTTGACTTCAGCCATGGCGATGCACCTCTACAATCTCGGTGAACTCAAACTCATCGGGGCTTTGCCGAATCAGTGGGTAGGTGTCGCGGCCAATCTGCATCGCGTCTGCCTGCACCGCATCCTTAGGTGAATTGTAGACCAGCACATATTCGCGTCCGATGCGGGGCAGCATCTCCGCTTCTACCTCACCGCGCCACTGGGTTTTACTTGCCATCACAATCAGCTGATCGGCAAGCTCTGGCAGTAGCTTCGCCACCTGCCGTCGATAAATCTCATCCAGGCTGCCAAAAGGCGAATCCATCACGAGAGGAAAGGTGCTGCTGTCTGGCCCCATCACCAGCTTTGCTTGGCTCCACTGGCGGATGCGTTCCACCACACTGCCAATAAACGACAGGCTGAGAATTTGGTTTTCGCCCGTCGATGCGCCCACCAGCACGTCCTGACCACCGACATACTCTACCAGGTTCAGCTCGTACTTCTCGCTGATACGTGGAGTATAGGCTTTGAAGGAAATTTCGCCATACAGGTGACTCAGCGTTTCCTGAAGCTCCTGACGAAAGAGGATGTCCTGATTTTGCTTGAGCTCCTTCAGGCGATCAATCGCGTCCTGAGCCGCTTCGATGCGTTTCACTGCCAGCTTCTGTTTGTTCTGGTTTTGGCGGCGATCGCGCACCTGCTTCCGGAGCTGGGTAATCGTACTACTCAGACTCCCAATCCGCTCCTGGTTGCGGCCTTTTTCCAGAATCAGGCGTTCGGAAATGCCTTCAATCTCATCCAGGCGTTCTTGGAGCTGACGGATATCTTCGCGGGGACTGGTGCGAAGCTGGTCGCGAATATCTTCGAGGTCTGTCTCAATCTGCGATAGCTTCTGTTTGCAGTGGTTAATAGTTGCCTGCTCCTGATCCACCTCGCGCCAAAAGTCTTCCTCCTGGTCGGTCTGCTGATTCACCCAGCCTTCCAAGCGATACACCGTGGACTGTACATCTGCCAGCCCCGTCTTTTGCAGCCAAGCTTCAACTGCCACCCGATGGGCGGTACCGGGGTGTAGTTCCATGCCGCAAATGCAGCGCTCCATCTCCAGCAATTCCTGCACAAACTTGGGTTTCACGTCTGCTGGTAGCTGCCCCTTTTCTTCTTTGTCGCGCAGGATCGCCCGAAACTTTTCCACTAACGATGGTAAAAAAACGGTGTAGCCCCAATTCGAGATGGCCCGCTTGAGGATTTGTTTGGCCTCCCGGAGGCGATCGCGCAATTCCCGCTCCTGCTCCTCTAACTGATCCCGCCGCTGTTGCAGCGACTCAAACTCGCCCGATTCGCGCAGTCGCAGACTGGTTTCCTGTTTGAGGGTGGCCTGATGAGCGAGTTCGCGATCAATCTCTTCCTGTCTTGCTTCTAGCGCCTCCCGCGTCGTTTCCTTTTCGCGCCGTGCCGCCAGCAGACTTTTGGTCTCGGCGTCGCCCACGCTGGCATACTCATCCTCCAGGGTTTTTCGCGCCGCGTTTAAGTGCTTGACGGCATTGTCTAAAACCTTTACACCCAGCAGCTTTTGGGTCGCTTCAGCAATTTCGGCTCGATTATCCCTCCGGACCAATTGCTCAATACGCTCCCCATCGAAAAAGAAGTATTGGTGCAGGCTTTTGGGCAGTATGCGCCCAATCACATCCTCAGGGTTTTTCGACGCGGCTAAGGTTGACCAGCGGCCATCATCGCCGACGAACTGCATCGCCACTTCGCTGGCTGACTGGGTCACGTCATTACCCTGCTTGTAGGCCTGACACGATCGCCGCACCCGATACTGTTTGCCGTCATGTTCAAAGGCTACCTCAACCCAGCAATCCACTCGTTCCTGGTCTGCAGCTTCGGCCAAGGCGCGTCGGTTCACCAATTGATCGGGCGAGGCCAGCGCTGCTGTGAAGCGTTCATACAGCGCCCAGGTAAATGCATTCAGTAAAGCCGTCTTACCAGACCCGTTGTTACCGTGGATAACCGTGATGTTGCGCTCATTCGTCTTGGCAAAATCCAGTGCATGCTCCCCATGAAACGGGCGAAAGTTGTAAAGTTTCAAGCCCAATAGTTTCATTGCACCGCTTCCTTCACAATCCGCAAAATGTCGGCATTCACAAGCCCGCGATCGTTTCGGTCAAGGCGATCTTTCTCAATTTCCAACACTTGCTGAATAATCCGCTGTACCTCCGGCGGCGCTGTTTGAATAGGGGCTTGCACGTCTTTTGTGGTCAGTTTACTCATGGGGCTCTGGGTTCGTTGCTTGTAATTGATCTGCCATCCAAACTGCCTCGTCTGCTGTCGCAGGAGTCACAGGAGGATGCTGATAATTGATTGCCAGATGATAGCGCCCTTTCTGATAAACCCGTTGCAGCAAGGGCTGGAGATCCAAGATAGGTTCTGGTTCGTTGGCGATTAGCGGCACTGGAACAGGTGGAATGGGCTGCTGTAGATTGAATCGATACAGTTCAGCAACTGGGCAACGATCGCCTCGACAGATCAGGATGCGATAGTGACTAGGGCGTTCGCCAGAAATAGGTAGGGGTTGCCCACCCCGTAACAAATCAATTTCAATTAGGTGAGAGGTGCTTGCTAAAACTTGATTGCGTTTCCGCAGATAGGCAATGCGTCCTTCACCTGGCCGTTTATTCTTAGGTGAAAGCAATTCAATTACAGCGATGACGGCACCTGTCGCTACTTCACGGATTTCTAAATATCGTTCTGTAACTTCTGCTGCGATGGGAACAGTGACTTTTTCAGGCTGAACGGGCAGTGCTAGTGCCAATTTTGAACCATCGGAAGTACTTATACGACTGGTAGCTATTGTCACATCAGGAATACCGACTAAAACGGATTCCTCGTCGTTAGCAAAATAGGTTCGTTTTTCAATTTCGACTCGATATTTCTCGCTGAGATGATCAACCAGTTCGTCTGCAATCGCCACGATTAGCCGACTATGAACGGATGACCATAGCTCGGGATTTTCGAGATAGAGATTCATGCCTGGAAACGGCGATCGCATAGGCCGGACTGGACTTCTAAGACGATGCCTCTATGGTAAGGGTGGTTCTCACAAGTGGTTCAGGTTGCTAGTGGGTCGTTTGCCTCGAATATAGCCATTACTTGATCGCTCAATTCAGCATCATCAGGACAAGTAGCCCTTTTAAGAAGGGCCATATACAAACCAAATGACCCACTAGGAGTAACTGGATAAGGTGCATCGCTACGCCGATGACACCCTACGATTTTTATCATTGGAGGTGCCGTCGAAGCGTCATGAACGATTGCCCTGCTTTGACACACAACACTCGATCACAAAGTGCGGTGTAATTGATCGGCAAAAACTTGGCTGTCACGCTGGTATGTAGAATCGGCACAATTACTCATTGTACGACTGTAGCGTCACTCTTAATCGAGTTAAAAGACGTTTCTTATTAAGTGGAAAACTAAATATTACGGCTCTTCAAGAACCGTATACAGCTTTAGGATCAAGGAGTTGGGCTTTTTATACTGTCACTAGACTCTAAATAAATCGCTCAAATGCCAGGAGGGCAGAGCCATGGACCACACTTACGAAGCTTTTGTGGACATTAAAGAATACGCTGGTGCAACCGGCACATCACCCCGTATCTATACAGACCGTTACGAAGTCAATGCTATGTCCGTTCAGGGAGCTGACGAAGCTGCCCTATCTAAAGCTACCGGAGTTCACCCCAAAGCCTCCGAGTTTGATGTTCGGGTTACCCGTCTACTGAAATAGATTCATCTTTTCTGAGATTTCATCTCAGAGCAATTAAGCATCCATATTGAATTGAATGGGGTAGCTAGGTGCTGCCCCATTTATTTTTGTCCTTATCGAAGCGAGCCATGGGCGATCGCTGCCGCCCGCGACGTTGTCTGAGATAGCATCCACAAGCGAAGCAAGCGCTGTTCCAAACGAGGATTTAGCTCGGTCACAAACACCCCCTCATCTTGATTGGGATCTTCGGTAATCCATAGACCCCGCAGCGTGATTTCGATCCAGTCGCGATCGCACCGAGACAGTTCTAATTCGGGAAAGCGCTCTAGCTCTCGGATGCCCACCAGTGTAGTGGGCAACGGAATACTGGCTTGCATCGGCTGTACGGTAATAGAACGCTGAGCATAGACGTACATACACACGCGATCGCTCAGCAAAAGTTCGAGGGGTTCCGGGCAGTACTCTAAGCAGAGGCCCGTCTCGGTATACGTAACTTTCAGCATGAAAACACCTGAAGCTGGAGAGGAAAAAAGAAGCTGATTTGAGTGCAAGGCAAAATGATCGAGTAGCGAGTTCTGGCGACAAGAGGCAGACCGTCTCCCTAGAGTTGAGGAAGAATGGCAAAACCCCAGACGCATAAAACGCCGATAGCAGCGATCACACTCCGGTTTGCCTGATACAACAGGACTGGACTGGGGCGATCGCTGGCAGCAATATTGGCGGTGCTCTCTCGGAATACGCTTCGGTTTTGAACCTAGAAACGCTCTGAACGCTCCGAAGAGATTGACTCAGTTATCCCTGATGCAACTGCAAGCAATGAGGGAATGAGTGCCAATGCTGCTTTCGATGCCAGCGTTTCGTCCAGCCAAGATCGCCGCCTACTGGGGTAGGAGCGCCCGTTGTCATTGGGGGACGATTGCCTATCGGCAGCGATGGTTCACCGATGCCGAAATATTGCTCGTATTGTTGAAATTGTTGAAGAAATACGCCAGACACGACTGCCAACCCATCGATAAGACGTCCATCGGTGGTCAGACCAGCGTAGCGAGATGGAATCTGGATGAGTTGGTTCAGCATTGCATCAGTCTCCTTGGGGGATACCCATCAGGAATGTCTGGGCATTGTTACTTTCTTCGCCAATACTACACGCATGTTACAAAAATGTCTAGACTATGGTTTAGTTTAAGAACACACATCAAACTACCAGGAGG
Source organism: Leptolyngbyaceae cyanobacterium (assembly GCA_050330865.1). Classification (GTDB taxonomy): domain Bacteria; phylum Cyanobacteriota; class Cyanobacteriia; order Phormidesmidales; family Phormidesmidaceae; genus SIO1E4. The sequence goes on along the minus strand of JBHJHM010000117.1, from coordinate 11,546 downwards.
TGCCCGCACCCATGCCCACACTTTCCCGCACATCCACTACAGACATGGAAGTCACCAGCATCCGCCTTGAGCGCGAGCTGAAAGATAGTTTGAAAGCCATTGCCGGTAATCGGGGCTATCAAGCACTCATCAGGGAAATTTTGTGGGCCTACATAGAACAGCAATCGGGCCACACCAGTAACACTCTCGGGCGTCTAGAAATCCGGGCCACGATTCCTGCTACTGCCGAACGCGCCGAACGCTGTGCCATCACTGGCCAGGCGATCGCCCCCGGCGAAGCCATGCTACTGGGTCTGACCCCACAGGGAGCACTGGTGCCGATTAGTCAGGAGGCGTCGGTGGGGGTGGATGGGTAGATGGGTGATGAAATTGAATTCCGAATTCCGAATTCCGAATTCTCCTATTCCCGACTCCGATGACAGAACCGATGATCCAGCCGCGCATTTTCGGGTAGCTGCTTGTTTTCCCGCCAGTAATCGGGCGTATGAGCAATAACGGCGTCATCCACATGCTCAATGGGTTTCCAGCAGACGTGGCAGGTGGGGTGTTTTTCCAATAAAGATTTTTTGAAATCGAGCGAAAACGTGCGGGGCTCGTTAGTGGAGAGACCAATGAGTTTCTGAATGCGATCTCGCCAGGCATCCGCACGATATTGAATGCGATCGGATTTGTCTGTTCCTGTGCTGATGTAGGAAACAAACTTTTTGTCGTTGGTAATTAGATCGAGAAACTCTTCGCGAATATGATCGGTGATGGGCAAAATCTCATCGCGATTGTAGTAGCTAAAGGTGTAGAGAATCGTGTCCCAAAGCGCAACGTTGAGACGAGTTTTTTCCCACGTACCGTTAGGATTATAGGCGTTTCCAGGGTAGTAGCGGCGGAAGGCTTTTTCCTGAAACACTGCGTAAGCCATTTCAATCGATTGTTCAAAAACCACTCGCATTTCAGCTAAAGCTTCTTCGCTGAGATTGCGATGGAGTTCCATCTCGGTATTGAGGAATCGTTTAGTGGGGCCTTTGTAGTTATGGTGAGTGTTTCTCCACATCGCAAAGAATCGCAGAATCAGTTGACGATCTGCCATGCGCGTATGCGGTTCTTTTGATTGTAGGATTCTCAGCAAAAACTCGTTTTCAGAGAGCGATCGCAGCAGCTCGTTGTAGTTACCGCGATACACACAGTTCCGCACTTCTTGATCATTTAACTTCTCAGCCCCTAAATTCAAACGTTCAAAGACCTCAAACTTAACGTCGGGGTCAGAATCTTTTTCAATAATGATCAGTCTCAGAGTGAAGTTGAGAATCTCTTCTTGAAGCTCAACAGATAAATCGCTGAAGGCTTTGCGATTTAGATCCGTGAGTACCTGCAGTCCCGAAAGCTTAAATTTCTGACCACTCGGGAACTGGCCATTAACAAAAGAACAAACGCTCGTGAGCCGCTGCTGTCCATCGACAACTGAATAGGTGCGATTAGGTTCTTCCGAAACATAGATTACAGGAATTGGAATTGCCAGCAGCAAAGACTCCACTAGGCGACTGGCCTTGCCGCTATTCCAGACGAAATTACGCTGAAAATCAGGCTGTAAATTCAGCTTGCCCCGGTTGACCCAGCTGACAAGAGTTTCTACAGGCACATCTTGCTTCTCGGTTCGAACACGCCGCTTTTCGGGAGAGACCTCCAGAGGCGTATCGTCTTCGATGTCTTCAATAATAAGATCGGTCTGGGAATAGTCCTGAGCAGGAGAATGATCCTGGTCAGGAGCAGCATCTGATTCAAACATATCCCTGCTGTCGCCCTGCTTGTCTATAGAGAAGCACAAAGCTAGAAATAGAGCGGTTTAAAGAGTTTTTCTTTACATTTAGTTTGGAATCTCAGTCATTTGGGAATTCTATTGCCGACTATTCTCAGAATCTTGCCCTGTATTCTCAGAATCTTGCCCTATGAGTTTCACCCGCAGTGTGCGTTTATTTCAAACGCTGGTAACGTCTTTTCACGCTGCGATTGTGATCGAGACCGTAGAAGAAGAACGTGTCCGCACTTTGATCAACACTGCCGTGAACGACCTGCACATAGCCGTGTTTGAGTGGAGTGTTGCTCAGGGGCTGACCCGGGCGCAGGGTAACGTCCACAACCGCTGGACTAATGAGTACGCGCCCCCCGGTAGCCAGCAACCGCAGGCTCTCGAAAGTACCACTGAACCCCAGGATGTCTTAAAACATATTCAGGGTATGCAGTTTCAGGCCATTTACTGGCTAAAAGACCTGGGACCGCATTTAAAGGATGAGGTCGTGGCCCGGCAACTGCGGGAAATTATTCAGCGATTTTCGCACAATCGCTCGACAGTGGTGCTCACAGGCCATAGCCTGACGCTGCCGCCAGATCTCGCTCAAGAGATTGTTCATTTTGATCTGAAGTTACCGGAGCCCGATGAGCTATATCAGGCTATTTCGGAGGTGCTGCGATCGCTCAAGGGTCGCATTAGTATCGAGATTCAGTCTGAAGGCATCAACGCACTGGTGCAGGCAATGCGGGGTATGACGCTACAGCAAGCCCGCAAGGTGATTGCCTTCGCCGCGCTCGATGACGGCAAGCTAAGTCCCGAAGATGTAAAGCGCGTTCTACAGCGGAAGGCCCAGGTGCTCCACGATGAGGGACTGCTGGACTACGTGCCGCCTGAGATGAATCCGGCTCAGCTAGGTGGCTTTGAAGGCTTGAAGCAATGGCTGGCGAGAGCCCGTGTTGGGTTTAGCGCCCAAGCTAAGTCGCTAAATCTGCCCCCGCCACGCGGCATTCTCATTGTAGGCATTCAGGGCTGCGGCAAATCCTTGGCTGCGAAAACCATCGCGCGCGAGTGGCGTATGCCTCTCCTGAAGCTCGACGCTGGACGCCTCTACGACAAGTACGTGGGGGAATCAGAAAAGAACTTCCGGCGGGCAGTGACGCTGGCAGAAACCATGGCTCCAGCAGTGCTGTGGATTGATGAGATTGAAAAAAGCATGGGGCAGTCCGAAAGCGATGCCGATGGTGGCCTCAGCCGTCGCCTGTTCGGCTATTTCCTCACCTGGCTGCAGGAGAAGTCTGAAGACGTGTTTGTGGTGGCGACGGCCAACGACCTCTCCCGTATTCCTCCCGAGCTGCTACGAAAGGGACGGTTTGACGAAATCTTTTTTGTTGATTTACCCGATGAAATTGAGCGCACCGCCATCCTCAAAATTCATCTCATGCGACGACGCCAAGATCCTCGACGCTTTGATCTGCCTGCCCTGGTACGCGCAACCGAGGGATTTAGCGGCGCTGAAATTGAGCAGGTCATTATCACAACCCTCTACCGTGCTATTCACCAATCCTGTCCTGTCAGTACTGAGCTAATTATTGAAGAAGTCAAATCCACAGTACCGCTTTCCATCAGCCGCCGCGAAGATTTAGAAAACCTGCGTCTCATAGCTAGGGAACGCTTCGTCAGCGTCAAATGAGATTCACATGTCTAAGTCTTTTCGCTCACGTATTCAGGCCACGGCGGAAGGTATCGGCTGCTTCGAGACGAGAAGTTTGAGCGATTAAGACGCAGCGTGTCAGTAAGTCGATGTCCAACGCACTGAGCTCTGGAATTGAACTGCGGTTAATAGACTGATAGCTATTCTCTTGCAGACGGTACAAACTAAATACACCCTCCTGCCAAAGCCAAACTTCAGGGATACCAAGCGCCTGATATCGCTTCAGCTTGCCAGGTCCTCCACTGGTAAAAACAACTTCAATGACTAAGTCAGGCGTTGGCTTCGACTTACCGAAAGTGTAGGATTCGTCAGGCTCAGCAGAGACTTCACCTTCTTTTTCCTGTGTCGTTGATCCGAGGGGCTCAAATTCCGTTCTGGTCTCTAGACAAAATAGCTCAATCAATAGGCCAATAATGGTTTTGAAGAATTCGTGGTCACGTCCCGGCATCAAGATTTCGAGAACATTCTCGTAATAGTAGAGATGAACTTTGCGCGCTTCCGAGAACCCTTTCTGAATCAGCTTAAACTGTTGCCAGGTGATATCAGAATGGACAATACGTTGGTCAGACGAAGTAACGGGCTGGCTTGAAGTTTGAGTCATCGTAAAACCTTCCCAAGTTCTTCGGCTAACACCAGGATAATTGCAGCCAGAACTTGATTAATGACTTCATGCAACTGTCCTGGCATTCTGATTTCGAGTATTCCTGTGTCGTACGTAATGCGGGTAGCTCGGTTCTCCCCAAGTTCGCTCAGTAGAGCCAAATAGCTCTCCCAGGTCACGCCTGTGATCCGCATAGCACTACCAGGGGTAAGCTCAATCTGACTTAAGGGAGTGGCAAGAATCGCTGACATCAGTAACTTAGGAATGAGCGTATTCTACGCATGGTCTGTGGTCTCTATATTTTGCCGCACTTGTCTGCTCTGATTGGATTTCCACGCCTCACCAAAGCCTTGTGACATTAGTTTGAACTGTTGTTAGATGATGCCAGAGTGATAATCACTGACCAGATAAAGTAGGGGCAGGCAGTGGAGCTTGAGTCATGAATCACGATTATTTAGCCGCAGTTTAGCCATGCGATCGCCCCGCCCCGCCACAATACACCGCTCTGCCCGTTTTGATCGGACAGGACAGTATCGCTATCAACTCGATCGCCGATGGGATGACGCTTTGCCCGCGATCGCCCTGATTATGCTGAATCCCAGCCGCGCCGATCATCAGCAAGATGACCCCACTCTGCACCGCTGTATTCGCTTAGCTCAGGAGTGGCAGTATGGCCGCCTCACTGTGGTCAATCTATTTGCCTATTGCACATCGTCTCCTAAAGTTCTGAAAACAGTGGATGACCCGGTTGGGCTAGAGAACGACGACACCATTCTTCAGGTCTGTAAGCAGGCACCGAGGATTTTAGTGGCCTGGGGTAACGCTGGGACGCTGCACCAGCGCGATCGCACGGTTTTGGAACTGCTGGCGCCTTGGCGCGATCGCCTTTGCTGTTTAGGCGTTACCCGTACGGGGCAACCCCGTCATCCTCTCTATATCCCTCGACAGACTCAACCACAGCCCTGGGAAATCCGTAGAATAGAGAGCATCTCAAACCAAAATGACCATGAGCACTCCCTTGCCGACGACTGACAAAACTGATGCTGATAAGGCGACCTCTGGAGAAAATCCGCTTTCAACACGACGCATTTTGCGAGCGTTTACGGGGTCACTGATTGCAGGTACCATGGCGCTGCTGTTTTACAAAATGCTGATAGCGATTTCGACGACCTTCGCTAACAAGCCGGTTGTGTCTGACAATCCAACGGTCGTAAACCTATCGGCAGCAGTCCGAACACTGGTAATGGGGTCAATCGCGTTGGGAACCGGAGTATTTGGGATGGCTGCACTGGGGCTGCTGTTACTGGGTCTGCAGATGATTTGGCAACGTACGACAGGAAGTGAATCGACACCGTCGTAAATCGACGCCAAATCCCCGTCTTGACAAAATCCCAAGGTTCTCGGACTGGACCAGTAGACTTTACCCAACTCCGACAGAACTTTGGGATTTAAAGCGCAAGCTTTGTAGAATAGTTCTCATGTACTATTTTGATCTGGTTAACCTGGAATTTTGTCGCATGTCATGAATTGTCAGAATTCTTGCATGGGGGCTTGATTCTAGGCGAATGCTGCGTAAAGTATTCGGATAACTGATCGTTACTGCCCCTTGTTGAGATAGGTTGACCTCCATGGCGATTATTGCCCTCAAAGCCTGGTACCTGGAACAATACGAGCCTGCTCGGGAACTGGAGAAGCGTGCCCAGGACTTGCGCCTCAGCCGCAATAGTCTGCTGAAATCAGGGCTCAGAGCCGATTTTTTGGACGATAGCGAAGAGGTCCGTGAGTCTGCTTGGTTTCAGCGCTACCTCACTGGGGAAGCCGTGGAATTCTACATTGAGGGCAGTGGTACCTATGCCATTTCCAACATTGACCTGTTGAGCCACGAAATCTACTTCAGTAAGCAAGACTCCATTGTTCAGTTGGAGCCTTTTATCTTCTTCAGCTACCAAACTGCCTATCCTGACTCCAGTGACCTACTACGAGAAGGGTTACAAAAACTGCTGGATAAGGTGAATAAGCGATCGCGCCTCCCCCTTGGCCTCGAAGAATCCAACCGCTCGGGTGAGGGGGCTCTCCGACGCAACAGTCCCCTCATGCGCAAGCTACGCCAGTCCCTCATCTTTGTGGCTGACGGTACCTCCGTTGTCGAAGTCGACGGTAATCCTCCCAGCCTCCTGGCTAGTCCCAGTGTCTGTGTTGAACTTGGTTACGCCCTACAGTGCAAACGCCCTGAGCAAGTTATCCTGGCCCGCCAAGACCGTGAAGACCTGTCAGGGCATTTCCCCTTCGAGGTTCCCTCCGAGCAGCAGCTTGTATTTCATAACAGCACCGATCTATCAACTCAGCTGAAGAATTTGGTTGAAGCACAGCTCAAGCGGTACGGGTTGGTGTAGGGAGTAGGGAGTAGGGAGTAGGGAATAGGGAGTAGGGAGTAGGGAGTAGGGAGTAGGGAGTAGGGAACAGATCGTTCTTGGTTCTTGGTTCAGGAAGGTTCAAGGTTCAAGGTTCTTGCCCTTTACCTTTCACCCTTTACCTTTCACCCTCCACCCTTTACTTTTTAACCCCTTTCCCATCACTCCCCTACCCTCCTACCCTTCCACCGTTCGGCTGAGCGACCTTCGGCCCGAGCGATTCGGCTGAGCGGTTCGGCTGAGCTCACCGCCGAAGCCTCATCGTCGAAGCCTCAGGTCGAGGGCTCACGCCGAAGCCTTCCTACCCTTCCACTCCTCTATCGCTCTGTTAACTGCGTTAAGAGCTTGCTCGATCGCTCTACAAAGGACTTCATACCATCGGCATCGAAGCCTTTTTGAGCCATCAGTGCCAGGTCATAGACATGCTGACAGATGAGAGTCGCGAGTTCACCAGAAGGAGAGCTGGAGCCATCGGGCTGCACGATCGCACTTTGGCTCAGTCCTGCCAAATTCTGGATCATTGGGTGAGCCGTGTTGACTAGCAGCACGTGCTCTTCCGGAAACTCGGCAGTCGTTTGCTGCATCATTGCCATCATCTCCTGCATGCGGCGAGTCGCTTCAGGCAGCAGCACCATAGCAGGTGGCGTATCGGAACTATCAGACTTCAGCGCCTCGGTACGAACGTTGACCTTGGGCTTGTTAATCGCCTGCTCAAACAGCGACTTAATCTCATCGTCACGTGTTTTGTTGGTATTGGGGTCAACGATTTCGCTCTGCTTGTCCTTGTCCAGCAGCGTGTCATCTAGGTCAGCATCGACCCGTGAGAACTTCACGTCGGCGTATTGCTGCTCCAGCGACGTCACGAAATGAGTATCAATAAAGGTGTCGAGGAACAGGACCTCTAACCCTTGCGACTCATGCAAAGCGATGTAGGTTGCCTGCGATGCTTCGTCAGTGGCATAGAAGACTCGGTTTTCGTGGCGCTCTTTGTTGCGCTCTAAATATTCCTTCAGCGTGGTGTAGTAATAGCCGTTGGCATCGACAGCCGCTTCCGACTTGGCATCGACCTCAGCCCAGGCATCCCCTTCCTCAGTCTGTACCTCGACTTTAGGTTCTTCATTGTCCGCAGTTTCGCCCAGCTTGGCGGTTGTGCGGAAGATGACCACATCCTCTACCTGCTTCTTGAACTTGTCATCGTTCAGGGAGCCAAACTTAATGAAGGTGCCCAAGTCTTGCCAGGAGGCGATGTACTTAGCGCGATCGTCCCGGTAGAGGGCCTTCAGGCTATCGCCCACCTTGCGAGCAATGTAGTCAGCAATTTTGCGCACAGTGCGATCGTTCTGCAAAAAGCTGCGCGAAACGTTGAGGGGAATATCGGTACTGTCGATCGCGCCTCGCAGCGGCATCAAGAATCGGGGAATAACCTCTTCACAGTTATCGCTGACGAACACCTGATTGGAGAACAGTTTGATGTGGCTCTTAGTGACGTCAATATCCGGCTTCAGCTTGGGGAAGTACAAGATACCGTTTACAACGAAGGGGTAGTCCGTGTTCAAGTGCACCCACAGCAGCGGATCTTCTTGGAACGGATACAGGTAACGATAAAACTCTAGATAGTCTTCGTCGCTGAGACTGCTGGGAGACTTTTTCCAGGGAGCTTCGTGCTTGTTGATAACCTCATCTTCCAGCTTGATAGGCACTGGCATGAAGTCGCAGTATGTGGTGACAAGCTGTTTAACCCGGGCTGTCTCCACATACTCCTGCTCTTCTTCCATCAAGTGCAACGTCACCGTTGTGCCTACGGTGCTACGCTCCGAGGGAGACAGCTCAAATTCAGTACTGCCATCACAGCTCCAATGCACTGCCTCAGCACCTTCTTGGTAAGAAAGCGTGTCAATTTCGACCCGGTCAGCCACCATGAAGGATGAGTAGAAACCCAAGCCGAAGTGGCCGATGATATTAGCATCACCACTATCCTTGAACTTGGTAATAAATTCTTCAGCACTAGAGAAGGCCACCTGATTGATGTATTTCTTGACCTCTTCCGCTGTCATTCCTAACCCTGTATCCGAAATGCTCAGGGTTTTGGCGTCCTTATCAATCGCGATCGCGATTTCCGGGTTACTCACATCGCCAGAGTATTGACCTGATCGCGTTAAGAGGGATAGTTTCTGAATTGCGTCTACTGCATTAGAAACTAACTCGCGCAGGAAAATCTCGTGCTCAGAATAGAGCCATTTCTTGATGATCGGGAAAATGTTCTCAGTATGAATACTGATATTGCCCTTTTCCAGAATTGTCGCCATAGTCCAGTGACCCAGTTTTGTGAGACAGCTGCAAATACCCCGTATGTTCACGGGTGAAGCCCTATTTCAGCAATCGCAATATTGCGCCTCGGCAGTACGGGTTACCTCACTTTGGGGGCGGGAGGGGAACCCGGATATAGGGTACGGGGCTGTTATGGGTTCTTGGGAAATTCTTCCTTACATCACAATGACGCTCCATTTATCGGCAATCACCTGGAGAATATGTTGAGTTGGGCAATTCAACGTGAAGACTTCGGGTTCTGGAAAGTTGTATACCACCGAGATTGGTACGCACCTTGTGGTGCCTGATTGTGTTTATGCGAGCGCTATTCTAGCCTGAAGAGGCAGTGAAGACTTCCCAAAACGCAGGTAATGAGCACTTCCCTTGATCTGTTTTCATCGGTTCAACTCGGTCGCTATCGATTGCCGAATCGGATTGTTATGGCACCGATGACGCGTCTAAGAGCAGTTGATTCTGTGCCGACGCCTTTGATGGCTGAATACTATGCCCAAAGAGCTTCAGCAGGATTGCTTATGACCGAATGCACGATGGTTTCGCCCATGAGCAATGGATACATCAATTGTCCAGGCATTTACACCCCTGAACAGGTGACAGCATGGCAGCTGATAACGAATGCAGTTCACGCTAAGGGAGGCAAAATCTTTTTGCAGCTTTGGCACAGCGGTCGGGTTGCTCATCCCTCGCTTTTAAATGGTGAGTTACCGATCGCGCCCAGTGCGATCGCAGCGACCGGTACTCTTCACACACCTGACGGTAAGGTATCGCTCGACACTCCCCGTGCACTAGAAACAGACGAAATTCCATCTATCGTAGAGCAGTTTCGCCAAGGCGCTGAAAATGCTTTAAGTGCTGGCTTTGATGGGGTTGAACTGCATGGTGCATTTGGCTACCTAATCGACCAGTTTTTACAGGATGGCTCTAACCAAAGAACGGATCGCTATGGTGGGTCTATTGAAAACCGGGCTCACTTTTTGCTGGAGGTCATTGAGGCCGTCTGTCAAGTCTGCGGCAGCGATCGCGTGGGCATCAAACTCTCACCCAGCAATACGTTCTACGGCATGCAAGATTCTGATCCTGAAACCACTTTTGGCTATGTGCTCGAGAAGCTGAGTCCACGAGGGCTTGCTTATGTTCATCTCATGGAGCCGAATGAAACCGATTTAGAGAACCGTGATGTTCTGAATCCGGTACTGCCAACGTTTCGTCCCTGCTATCAAGGCACGATTATCACCAATGGCGGCTATGACAAAGCTAAGGGTAATCAGGTTTTATCGACGGGAAAAGCAGAACTCGTTTCCTTCGGCAAGCCCTACATCGCCAATCCTGACCTCCCACAAAGATTTGCAACGAACGCTGATTTGAACACTCCCGACGTTAAAACCTTCTACGGCAGAGGCGATCAGGATTTGGCGAAGGGGTACACCGACTATCCTTTTCTAGAACAGCAAGCAAGCTAATGAATCAGCTCAATACCGAGATTGGCCAAAAACCTGGGTCCTTTCCTGAGCTATCAAAATGGTGGTGGTCGACTTTCTAGAAGGGAATCCGTTGTCTCTGAGCTAATGGCGTTTGCGCGCTTTCCAGGTGCCGCCGTAGGTGTAATGGGTATTGTCTTGTCGAACACTGGGCCAACAGCGATCGCAGACAAACTGCCACTGTCCTGACGCATCCAGCTGCACTCGGTAAAGGACCGAAGCTAGGGTGTCACAGCGATCGCAGGTTTTCTCACGGATTCGTTTCATCTGGGAAAATCTCTTCCTTGCTGGCTTCTATGCCTTCCAGAACTGCTAAGACTTCTCCATTTTTGTGAGCAACAATAGTGTCAACTTTCCCCATGGCACCTATCCTGTGGGTGATATCCACCTCATTCAGCGTGATGGTGTCTGGTAAGACAACAATATCTTCGCCGATCTTGAAATCCCCAATAATATCCGTCCCAGTCTTATAGAGTAAGAACTGGTCGAAACCGGCTCCTCCATCGAGATAATCATTGCCCTTGCCGCCTTGCAGGATATCATCACCGGCTCCACCGTCAAGTCGGTCATCACCACTCTCGCCTCGTAGTAAGTCGTCCCCGGACAATCCAGTCAGAGTGTCATTACCGCCTTGGCCGTTGATGACGTCATTGGAATTATCAAACCCACGAGTCGTGTTATTTAGGTCATTTAGGAAGGTGACAGTATTGCGATGGAAGACTCGCTTGGGTCTGGAATTGGCATTGAAGACATCGAAGCGGTCTCGTATTACGTTCTCGTTGAACAAGACGTTGCCACTATTGTCATTTGGCAGATTGTCAAGATTCTCTAGGGAGAAGTCAAGTAGGACAACGCTGACGTCATCAACATCTTCGGAATAAAGAATTAAGTGATTACCTCTCTGATACAGACGCAAGGTCTCCTGCGTAAACTTCTCTCCCACAAACTTGATAACATCAATTTCTTCTTGTCCATCGGAAGAAACAGAACCTTGGCCAACCCCACCAAAATCCTTGATGTAGATAGTGCCACTATCTTCGGTAACTCTGAAGGTGACGTTACCATCAGCTCCACTTAGGACAGTAGGTTCCGGCGTCGGTTCGGGCGTGGGCTTCGGTGTCGGCTCCGGCGTCGGTTCCGGTGTTGGTTACGGTGTCGGGTCAGGTGAAGCTTAAGAAGTGGGTTGAGGAGAAGATGAATCTGTCCCTGAGACTGAAGGATTAGCAGGCGAGTGCAATGT
>JBHJHM010000116.1:0-12022 GCA_050330865.1 Leptolyngbyaceae cyanobacterium | reverse complement strand
ACTTATCTATAAGCCCTTCCCTTATTTGATAACGATCACAAAACTCAAACATCAACACTCTACTTTCTCCCCCACCTCCCCTAACCTCCCACTCTCCTTCCTGAAAACGTTTTTCTAACTAAATCGGAGTAAACACATGATCACACAAACTCTCGTTCGTGCTTTTGGTGAAGTCGGTGATAACCCCATCGGCCTTGGAAAAGACGTCACCACCACCGTATGTGAAGGACTCAACCTGGTCTATGCCAGCTTTCAAGCCCTGTATTTGCAGTATCAGAAGCACCATTTCGTTGTCGAAGGTGCCGAATTCTATTCCATACACGAGTTCCTGCAAGAGAGCTACGAAGCAACTCAAGAACATGCCCATGATGTTGCCGAGCGTATGAATGGATTGGGGGGTATTCCTGCTGGAACGTTTGCTACCCTAGCCGAGCTGTGTTGCTTTACCCCTGAACCTGATGGAGCTTATACCTGTCGCCAGATGATTGAAAGCGATCTGACGGCTGAAAAGGAAGTGATTAGCTTATTGCGGCGATTAGCTGTACAGGCGGAAAGCGTCGGCGATCGCGCTACCCGCTATCTCTACGAGCAGATCCTGCTAAAAACCGAAGAACGGGCATTTCACCTCGATCACTTTTTGGCCGAAGACAGCCTAACCGTCGCGTTTCTACGCTAGCCAGTCATCTAGAGGCAGAAGACATCTGCAGCTAACTGATACCATCACACTTCTTCTGCCTTTCTCCTTCTGCCTTTTGCCTTTAGTTTCCGAATTCCAAGTTCCAAATTCTCACTTCCCCCCGACGCAGTAAGGAGTTTCCTCTCATGTTTACCCTATTCGTTGTTGTTGGATTCCTTTTCACCGTTGTCTGGGTTCAGCGGTATTTCTTGAATCAGCTCATTGAGGCAGACCTCGAACATCTCAAAAAAATGCCGTCGAAACCTGCTGATAATCCTCCGCTGGCCTAGGTTTTCGAAATCTATGGTCTGGCAACAGGTCGTTGCCTTGGCCTTCTGGCTTCCTTTCAACAGAATTCATGACGGTTTGCCCTTACCGTATCCCCTCAATTTACCTTGGAGACTGCTATGACGCCCCCACCCCAGATTCATATCAACGACACGACCCTGCGCGATGGTGAACAGGCTGCAGGGGTGGTCTTTGGCTTAGAAGAGAAAGTGGCGATTGCCAAATTCCTGGATGCCATCGGTGTTCAAGAACTGGAAGTCGGCATCCCCGCCATGGGACAGGATGAGGCCAAATCGATTCGAGCGATCGCGGATTTGGGCTTGAACGCTCAACTCCTGGGTTGGAATCGTGCCGTTATTTCTGATATCCAAGCTTCGATCCAGTGTGGACTGAAACGAATTCACATTTCCATCCCCGTTTCTGACATGCAGATTCAGGTCAAATTTCAGGGACGCTGGGCCAGAATGCTGGAACAGCTGCGGGATGCCATCACCTTTGCCCGCGACCATGGCTTAGAGGTCAGTATTGGTGGCGAAGATAGCTCCCGTGCCGATGAGATGTTTCTGATTGACACGGCCCAATACGCTCAGGAATGGGGAGCATTTCGCTTTCGATTTTGCGACACCGTGGGCATTCTTGATCCGTTCACCACGTTTGCTAAGGTCCAAAAACTGGTGGCGTCCCTAGAGATTCCAGTGGAAATGCATACCCACAACGATTTAGGGCTGGCGACAGCGAATGCCCTAGCTGGAATCCGAGCTGGAGCTACCTCGATCAACACAACTGTAAACGGTTTGGGGGAACGAGCCGGTAACGCCGCCTTGGAAGAGGTTGTGATGGCCCTCAAACAAATCTATGGCCTCAAATCTGGTATTCAAACCCAGCATTTTCTAGAGCTGTCTCGCTTCCTTGCCAAAACGGTGCAGTGCCCGGTACCTCCTTGGAAAGCGATTGTGGGAGAAAATACCTTCGCCCATGAATCCGGCATCCACGCCCACGGAGTCCTGCAAAATCCCCGCACCTACGAACCCTTTGACCCCAAAGAGGTCGGCTGGAATCGCCGTTTGGTCGTTGGTAAGCACTCTGGTCGCCACCTATTGAACCAGGTTTTGCAGGACTACGGTGTTCAACTCGATGCCACCCACGGGCAATCCGTACTGAGTGCCGTCCGCGATCACTCCACCCGTCTCAAGCGCAACCTTACTGTCGATGAACTCCTGGCGCTGGTATCTCGGGAGAAAACACATGAAATGACTGTTTGATGCCGGATTTCGGGCGATCGCTACTGTCTATACCAATTCCGGAAGGGCCGGTTTTGTAGCGATCAACTGAACCTGCTACGACGGTCCATACCTCATCCACCCATCCACCCATCCACCCATCCACCCCCAAATCCTCATGAAAGTCACACTCCACCCTGACCACGACGGCAAACTAATGGTCTACGTCCCCAAGAAAGACTTAGAAGAAGAAGTCGTCAAACAGACCCAAACCGACGATGCCCACATTTTCACCCTGCACAACGGTTGGGAATTGTCGGTAGCTGGGCTAGGTGACCCAATCAAGACCCCTCAAACGGTCAGGGCCAAGCGGTTGAACTGATTTTTCGTTGTTCGATGACTAATAACCAACGGCCAAAACCCAACAACTATCAACCTAAAGGAAGTTTCCATGCTAGACACCCAACCCATGTCGCGCCAACTATTTGATCTGGAAGGAATCTTCCTGGATTTTCTGGAGGGTGACGCCAGAAAACCAAAATCCATCATGCTTCAGGTTGAGCAAGAACAAATCGCTATTTCAATTCCTAAGGAACTGCGTGCCTCTATACGAGGCTATATTCAACCGGGCGATCGCATCCGCTGTATCGGTCGCACCAAAGTTGATTTCAAAGCTGGAACCATCAAACTCAAAGCTTATCAGCTCTTCTCTCTACAGTCCCATCCTGAAGCTGAGCAGTCGGTCACAATTCGCCCCGATATATCAACTTCCTCTGAAACCTCTCATACCTATGTACATTCCTTTTTAGCCAAACACTCTGACGGCTTGAAAGGTCCAACACGCAGCAAGATTTTGGTCTGCCATAAGTCAGGCTGTCAGAGGCAGGGGGGACGTCAGATCGCCGCAGCATTGGAGCAAGCTTTGCAAGAACACGGCCTCCAAGACCAGGTGGAAATCCAGTACACGGGCTGTCAAAAGCGCTGCTCTAAGGCACCGAGCCTCATGATCATGCCCGGCAAACACCGTTACGACCGACTCACCCCTCAGAGTATATCGGCTCTGGTTAAAGAGCATTTTTGTCCCACCGAATTGCGTTCAACCTCAAGTCATGTTGACCTCTAAAGCCCATTTCAATGCCAAACTGACACCAGCCAATCGCGCTGAGGATGCCGAGGAGCCTTATTTCTACTATTTCGCTTATGGCTCCTGTATGTGTCCAGTGGATCTCAAGCGATCGCTGGGGGAAAGTACCCACCGCTACGTCATCGGTGCCGCTATCCTGCGGCGATATCGACTAGGCTTCCACTACTACTCGCCACAACGTCAGTGTGGAGCGCTCGATATCTTACCTGACTCCACTAGCAAGGTTCACGGGGTCCTCTACCGACTGCCGTGGCGGCTGAGCGATCGCCTCGATCAGCGTGAAGGAGTTCAGCAGGGTAGCTATCACCATGCACAGGTGACAGTCAAAAGTGCAGGACAAACCTACATTCGGGTCCGCACCTATGTTGTTGTACAGAAAACACCGGTGGAAGTTCCCCCTAATGATTGGTATTTCAGTGTGGTGATGCGAGGCGCAATTACCTGCAGGCTGCCGGAGCATTACTGCTGGCAGCTTTTCAATTACATGCGCGGACTTCAGCAAGCTTGTGCTTGAGTTCGTGTCTAAGGATGAGTCCCGATGAAAGTTAGATTTCGCCAACTCATATTCAAACTGTTTATCTGGCTAATGGCTGAAATTCTGCTGGGATTTTTGGGATTGGACGATCTGGCTGACTATGGTGAATATCTTAAAGAACAAGATACGATCGCCTTTCTATGTAACAGATAAAACACGCCAAAATTGGGCGACAGAAATTTAGCGGTTTCTATACAAAGTCTGAATTTATACAGGCAGATTCAAACCTGATTACGAGAATTCGCTCATAGAGCGTGTCAGGAAATTTTTGCCACCCATTACTTGTAAAGATATTGAAATATTGTCAGGAGCCAATCGCTTCTGGTTTCTGGCGATCGTAATTTCTCAAACAGAAATTTTTTCGGAAATGTTTGCCCTGGACTTTTTCGACCATGAATAATTAAAGGAAAATTAAATTGTATCGAAAGCCATAAAATACCAACTTCTGGATGGCTATTCATATTGGCGTGAACTTGGATTGATTATTGACAATTGTGGGTAAGTAAATCACCAGCAATTACTTGTCTTTATGCATGAGTTTGAAGCGGTTTGCGTTTGTTTCCTTGCAGGGACAGATCATTACGCCCTTCAAGGTAAATCATCGGTATGGATACCTCTTGCTTATGGCTCCTTACAACATCAAAGACGGTTGCATCTCCTGCGATAGCTGTCGACCTCAATGCCCCAATGGTGCTATCAAGTCTGAATCGGAAGGAGACGGTTATTGGATCGATCCAACCCTCTGTGACGGCTGTCAAGACGTCGAGATTCCCCGCTGTGTAGAAGCTTGTAGTATCGGTTCGCTGGCTCCCCTGCAGCCTAAAAAAGGGCGTTATAAAAGTACCCTGCTCCCGGCGGCAATTCCCGAAATTTTTCTCAACGGCAAAACGACTCCCTTTGCCTCCTCAATGGTCATGTGGGAGACCTGCAACGTTTTAGCTCAGCGACAGGCTTTACCTTGGCAAGCGGATCCGGATGGCCAATTGCGATATCACCGGACGGTGCACCGGGGTCGTGGAGAAATCCGATTTGGTTTGGCAACAGACCCCGAAACCGATTCTGCTATCCCCATGACGACAGATGAGGCGAGGGTAGCGATCGCTCACTTCGACATTCGAGCCGCTTGTATCCATCTGATTTTTGCCGCCTACGCGACGACGGTTGATTGCCCTTGGGAAGATTCATTCGTGCTGAATGATCAGCATATCGAGCAATATTTAGGGCTCGAGAAGCGCAAAGACCTGACCAAACTGGATAAACTCACCCTGATTAAAGACATCGTTTACCAGTCTTGCCAACTTCTTGTCGCCCTCGACTGGCCCCGACAAGGTAAGGTGCAGTCCTTTTCCCTCGATGCCCATCCCGTTTGGCAATTGCTCGACACCCACTATTACTTCGAAGAAGAGGCTCAAGGAGGGCGTCATCTCATTGGCTTGGGCTTTACCGTGCGAGCCGGTATCTGGGCTCAGCATTTTCTCAACAAGCGCGATTATCGACACCAAACTGCCTTTTACCAGTACGGCACTTTGCCCCAATCCCTGATCGGGCAAGTGATGAGCAACTGGCAACAGCATGAGGGCGCGATGCGTCTGCTACTTTGGCTTTTGTTTAAGTTGCGCCTGGGGGGAGAGCATCGCATGACGGTGCGGACCCTATTGCGCCTTGCCTACGGCGAAGAGCGCCTATTAGAAGCCACAACGGTTCGAGGGGCCCACAAGCGCTTACTCAAGACCTTCGAGAGTGATTTGGAAACCATTTGTACCTACGGTCTCAAGCCGCTGTTTGATCCAGACACCTATCCTCCAGACATTCAACCCCTGTGGGCCAGAGTGGGCGATATTCCAGAAGAGGCTGACGCTGCCCTAGAGTTCTGGACTGAGGATGCGAACTGTGCCCTCAGCCTGACGGACGTTGCCCCTCGGGATAAGTGGAAGCGTCTCCTCAATGCGCGCCTGATGGGGTTTGAACTGTCTGAGGAATGGCAGCAAACAGAACGGCGTACACCGGCCAAGCGTCGCCGCCAATCGCCAACCCAGGTTAAGGCTCCGTCGGGGCAACTCTGCAGTCGCGAAATCAAAGCGGCTCGCCAACGCGAAAAGATCACCCAGCGGGCCTTGGCTGAGCGTTTGGGCAAAAGTCAAAGTTGGATTCGTGACGTTGAAAAAGGGCGATTCAACATCAATATTGACGACCAAGCCATGCTGCGCCAAGCACTGAATATTCAGAGTGATTAATCGGTTAGTGACTGGTTTACTACAAATTCCGCTTTGATGAGACCCTCGCTAATGGGACTTAGCTCAAAGCCCACTTTTTGACACACGTGCTGCATGGCTCCATTTTCAAGCAAAATCTCGTCGGTAATGCGTTCGACGTTTTCCTGACGTGCAACCTGAATTAGTCGTTTAAGAAGCTCTGTCCCAATCCCCAGATGCTGAACCGGATCGGCTACTAGCATGGCAAATTCAGCCTCGCTCGTACCCTGTAGCTTGCTCAGACGAGCCACTCCGAGAATCTCGTGATGACCCGTTTGGGGATTTTGGTAATCGACGACTAAGGCAATTTCACGGTCATAGTCGATAAAGCAAATCCGCGTGAGGCGCTCATGGGCTGTCCGCTGGCTGAGCTTCATGAGATGGAAGTAGCGTAGATAAACGCTTTGTTCCGAAAGTGTTTGATGGAACTGGACGATCAGTGGCTCATCTTCTGGGGAAATAGGCTGAATTGTCACCCGACGGTCATCTTTGAGAACCCAGTCAGCAACGTACTGGGTGGGATAAGGACGGATAGCAGGTTTGGGAATCTGCGCCAGATCGACTTCAGGCTCATGGAGCAGAATGCGTGCATCCAGTGCTTGCAAACTTTGGCAAGTGTGAGTATTCGCAGGTGAGGCCAGTAAGGGGTTAATATCAATTTCCTTAATTTGAGGATGTTCAACCACCAGTTGACTGAAGCGTACTAACACCCGCTCGAGCTGCTCTAAATCAACTGCAGCTCGACCGCGAATGCCTTGAAGCGCAGCATAAATCTGTGTGCGCTCGATCAGTCGGCGAGCCAGGGTAGTGGTTAACGGCGGCAAGGCTACGGCGCTATCGCGCATCACTTCAACCATTTGCCCACCTGCACCAAAGAGCAGGACGGGGCCAAACTGTGGATCGAGGCTGCTGCCCAAAATCAGCTCATAGCTCTCGTCGCGGTTGATCATGGGCTGAACGGTTACCCCATCAAAGCAGTTGGCTCCCGCTTTGGCTGTGACGGCAGCTTCGATGTCGGCGTAGGCTTGCTGTACAGCAGATGCGTTGTTGAGGTTAAGTTTGACGCCTCCCACATCGGTTTTATGGGTGATGGTTTCTGACAACAGCTTCAGCACAATGGGATAGCCCAAACGCTCGGCACAAGCGACGGCTTCATCGGGGCTGGTTGCCTTCAAGGTTTGCACGACTGGCAGGTCGTAGGCAGCGAGTACTTGCTTGGATTCCTGTTCGGTTAGGAGAGTGCGCCCCTGTTGCTGGATTGCTTGTAAGAGATAGTTTACTTGCGCAGGCCCGACTCCCTCTGCGCTCCAGTCGGTGGCCAACATGGGGGTTTCGTAGAGGGCTTTGAGATTATGGCTGTAGCGCCACATGAAATTAAACAAGCCAGCAGCGGCGTCGGGGTAAGGATAGGTAGGAATGCTCGCTTGATTGAGGATGGCCTCACCAGTCATGACTTCAGCGCCGCCCATCCAACTGGCGAGAACGGGCTTGTCGATACTTTGTGCATAGGCTTTGAGCTGCTCAGCCGTTCGGCTCGGGTCGGTCATGGCTTGGGGTGTCAAGATCACTAGCAGACCATCGCCATCGGGATCTTGGGCGGCGATATCGAAGGTCTTGGTATAGCGATCAGAATCGGCGTCGCCCAGAATGTCGATGGGGTTGCCATGGCTCCAGTGGGTCGGAAGAATTTCGTTGAGTGCATTGACGGTATCATCGCTCAAGGTGGCGAGCTGTCCGCCTGAGCTCATCAGGGCATCGGTGGTGAGGACACCGGGTCCCCCAGCATTAGTGATGATAGTTAGCTTGGGGCCCTGGGGCAGGCGGTTTTGCTTAGCGAGAACTTCGGCTACGTCAAACAGTTCGGCGATCGTGTCTACCCGCAGCACGCCACACCGCCGAAAGGCCGCATCTAAAACGGCATCGCTGCCTGCCAAGGAGCCTGTGTGAGAGGCCGCTGCCTTCGCAGCCGCTTCCGTGCGCCCAGCCTTGATGACAATAATGGGCTTAGTCATCGCCACTTCGCGGGCCGCAGAGAGGAACGATCGCGCATTGCTGATCGCTTCCATATAAATAACGATGCTGTGGGTGTGCGGATCGTCGCCCAGGTAGGAAATTAAATCTCCCCAGTCTATGTCCAACATCGAACCAATGGAGATGAACGCGCTGAAGCCTACATTTTCGCGCATGCTCCAGTCCAGTACGGCGGTGCAAATAGCCCCACTCTGGCTAATGAAAGCGACGTTTCCAGGTTGGGCCATGGTGCCAGCAAAGGTGGCATTTAAACCTGTGCGAGGACTCATGACTCCCAAGCAGTTGGGACCAATCAGCCGCAGTTGGCTTTGCCGTAACTGATTCAAAATGTCTTGTTCTAAAGCGATGCCGGGTTCACCAATTTCTTTGAACCCAGCAGAAATCACGATCGCCCCTTTGACACCTGCCTCAATACACTCACGAATAATTCCAGGAACGGTAGGAGCAGGCGTGGCAATGAGCGCCAACTCGACGGGTTCGGGAACAGCCCTGACTGAGGCGTAGGCTTTGATTCCCAGCACACTGCTGTGCTTGGGGTTGATGGGAAATACTGTCCCCCCAAAGGGATGGCTGATGAGATTCCATAACAGGGTTCGACCGACGCTGCCGGGGCGATCGCTAGCCCCAATAACAGCCACAGTTTTGGGTTTAAAGATAGCCCTTAAGGGCTGGTGCTCTGACCGTAAGATGTTATGGGCGGGATCGGGAATCGTTAAGGGTTGCGACTTAACCATGTTGAAACCTGCTGTATCAATGTTGAACCAAACGAATGACAGCGCTACAGATGCAGACATGAGAGTCGAGGTGCCAAACTTCTAGCGAAATGGCCTCAGATTCAGCCTCGATTCCTAAGCTTGCTAGCATCAAATGCCAAAAAACGAATACCACCGTTGCAATTGAGGTAGAGGTGATAATGTAAGGCACTCTGCCACTAGTTTCAGTATTTATGGATGCAAGATAATTGAAAGAAATTCTTCATCTCAAAACCTTCCTCAAAAAATATCTGACAGGCATTTCAAACCTAAGTCTTAATATCTTCATTTAAAGATTTAGTTAAGGCCAAAGTAAGCGTTAATGCATAGAGCTTAGGATGAGCTCAAACACAATGTCTGGATTCCTTGACTGAATTCATGAATCCATCTCTAGATGACATCGATATTGCTTGCACCAGTTTGATAGGTAATCTGCTTTACTGTAATCCTCTCCGGAAAGTATTAGGGTTTACAATTACTATTCCGACGGATATTTGAGGAAATTTACATATTTTATTTTGTGAATTAAAGAATGTAATTTGCTAGGTTAACTCTAAGCTGCTGGTAATAATCAAGCAAAACCATCGATTGCAACTTGGTTTGTGGGTTTACTTGATTACTTTGTTTTCGTTTGTCAACCTTATTGGTATCCGGCATGGATCTGGCTGTCTTTGTCGAGTGCTTTATTTGATGAGACTTTAAATTGGTTGATGAATTCATCTTTTAGTGGCGATCTGACTTCCCGTTATATCCAAGGAGTTTGCCTGTGGCAATTACCACTGTTGATGCCCTAGAAGCGCTTATCCAAGGCGTAAAGTCGGCGCAGGAAGCCTACGCTCATTTTACTCAGGAAAACGTCGACCAAGTTTTCAAAAAGGCTGCACTCGCAGCCAATGCAGCCCGGATTCCGCTTGCCAAAATAGCGGTTGAAGAAACCGGCATGGGAGTGGTTGAAGATAAGGTCATTAAGAACCACTTCGCCTCGGAAATTATTTACAACAAGTACAAGCACGAAAAGACTTGCGGCGTTATCGAAGAAGATAAGTCCTTCGGGATTCAGCGTATTGCCGAACCCGTCGGTATCTTGGCGGGCATTGTCCCGACAACCAACCCGACATCTACGGCGATTTTTAAGGCATTAATTGCCCTGAAGACCCGCAACGCGATCATCTTTTCACCCCACCCGAGAGCGAAGCGTTGCACGATTCAAGCGGCTCAAGTTGTTCTGGAGGCAGCTATAGCCGCAGGTGCACCCCCCGACATTATTGGTTGGATTGATGAGCCTTCTTTAGCGCTGTCCCAAGCCTTGATGCAACACCCCGATATCAGCCTGATTTTGGCCACTGGGGGACCGTCGATGGTGAAGGCCGCCTATTCGTCCGGTCATCCCTCCCTAGGTGTAGGTGCAGGCAACACCCCCGCGCTGATTGATGCAACTGCCGATGTCAAAGTGGCGGTTTCCTCGATCCTGCTCAGTAAGACCTTTGACAATGGCATGATCTGTGCCAGCGAGCAGTCTGTGGTTGTGATGGACGAAGTATATGAAGCCGTGCGCGCGGAATTTGTCGCGCGGGGGGCACATTTTCTGCCAGAGAGCGATCGCGCTGCTCTCGCCAGCAAACTGCTTGCCAATGGTCGCCTCAATCCTGAAATTGTTGGTCAGCCGGTCACTCGACTGGCCGAAATTGCTGACATTTCCGTTCCAGAGAATACCCGAGTGATCATCGGCGAAGTTGCTGACATTGGTACCGATGAGCCCTTCGCCCATGAAAAGCTCTCCCCCGTGCTAGCCATGTATCGGGCTGATGACTTTGAGGATGCCGTTAGCAAAGCCAAGCAACTCGTACGCTTTGGCGGTCGTGGGCATACTGCTGTACTCTATACCGATCCGGCGAATACTGAACACATTCGTAACTTCGAGGACAGTGTTGAAACCGCTCGGGTTCTGATCAACACGCCTTCGTCTCAAGGGGCGATCGGGGATCTCTACAACTTCCGATTAGACCCCTCACTCACCTTAGGCTGCGGCAGTTGGGGCGGCAACTCCATCAGCGAAAATGTCGAACCTCACCATTTACTCAACATCAAGACTGTGGCTGAGCGGCGGGAAAACATGCTCTGGTTCCGCGTGCCCCCCAAGATCTACTTTAAATATGGCTCTCTACCGGTTGCCATCCAGGAATTAGCCACTAAGCGCCGCGCCTTCATCGTCACCGATAAGCCTCTCTACGATATGGGAATGACGTCCAGTTTGGAGGAAGCGCTAAAGCAGGTCGGGCTTGCCTACGACATCTTCTATGATGTGGAGCCGGATCCTTCCCTCGATACGGTGCAGCGGGGGCTGGCGCTGATGAATTCATTTAACCCTGATGTGATTATTGCCCTGGGTGGCGGTTCACCTATGGATGCCGCTAAGGTCATGTGGCTCATGTACGAACACCCCGACATTGAGTTTGAGGGGCTGGCCATGCGGTTTATGGATATCCGCAAGCGGGTGTATGAGCTGCCGCCTCTGGGTGAAAAGGCCATGATGGTCGCCATTCCCACGACCTCGGGCACTGGCTCAGAAGTGACGCCTTTTGCTGTGGTGACGGACCATCGGGTCGGGATTAAGTATCCTCTGGCGGACTACGCTCTAACGCCAACCATGGCTATTGTCGATCCAGCTTTGGTCCTTAACTTGCCGAAGCGCCTGACAGCCTATGGCGGTATCGATGCCCTCACCCATGCCCTGGAAGCTTATGTTTCGGTGATGGCTTCTGACTTCACCAGTGGCCTAGCTCTGGAAGCGATTCAATTGCTCTTTGAATATTTGCCCCGAGCCTATCGGGAGGGAGCCCATAATCCTGAAGCGCGGGAGAAAGTTCACTATGCGGCAGCGATCGCGGGCATGGCCTTTGCCAATAGCTTCCTTGGCATCTGCCACTCGATGGCCCACCAGTTGGGCGGCACCTTCCACATCCCGCACGGCTTAGCGAACGCGCTAATAGACATCTCCAAGTCTTGAAATCATTGCCATGTGGAGATTTCAAGGTTCTGCATCAAAGGCGAAACGGGCCATTCTGACGAGTTTTAGAGCGTTTGAG
This sequence comes from Leptolyngbyaceae cyanobacterium, assembly GCA_050330865.1. Lineage (GTDB taxonomy): Bacteria > Cyanobacteriota > Cyanobacteriia > Phormidesmidales > Phormidesmidaceae > SIO1E4. The sequence continues at coordinate 38 of JBHJHM010000116.1, read as the reverse complement.
CCGCTCATCAACTGCAATCCAGAGAAAAAACATCTTGC
>JBHJHM010000115.1:0-7660 GCA_050330865.1 Leptolyngbyaceae cyanobacterium | reverse complement strand
GTTTCTCTGACCCTGCAGATCTTCCACTTTCGCTTTTTGGTCGTTCTTAGGATATGGCGACCGAATAAACTGCGTATTCATGGCCTTGGAAGGGGTCACCGTGGGGGGTGCCGTTGCAGTTCCAGAGTCTCACGGTGCCATCATCACTGCCACTGGCGATAGTGTGGCCGTTGGGACTAAAAGCCACCGACCAAACGGCGTCTTCATGGCCTTGGCCCTGGCCCGCTTCGCGCACCGTATTAAAGATTTTTTTGAGCCCCGAGTAAGTTGGGGTAATTACCCGTCCCTGTAAACGACAGTGACTTTCCCCAACATTCTGGATACCATGGGCCGCGGCTTCATGGGGCTTGATGGGCAGCAGGTTTACCACCCGCAGTGCTTTTTCCCGCAGTTCCGACTCCGCCAGTGCCCGTTCCAAAACGGCCACCTGCTCCTTTTCCTGTTCATCACTGCGTTGGTAAAATCCCTGAGTTGTCGATGATAAATCCTTTTGCAGTTCTGGCCACTGCTCTCGCACTTCGGCCAGCAAGCCCCCCTGCAGCAGGTACCGCGTATCCTGACCCTTACTCTGCCATTCCTTTTCCGCATCTTTGACACGCTGTATTAAGCGGCGATGGTCTCTATCCTCCTGTCGCCAATTAGCAAAGCGCTGCCACCCTACCATCAATGCTTCATGGGCTAGGTCAACTTTATCCTCTTTGGTAGGTACCAGCAGCCGACCCTTCACCAAGAGTTCAATCACTTCATAAATAACAGTCTGCTCATCCTCAGTCTTGCCTATAGCTAGTAGGGCTTTGCGGGGTTGGCACTGGCGAGTATCCTTCACATCGGGTCCAATCCGCACCAGCTCTAAACAAATGCGTTTGGCCCACTGCCGCTCCTCATCAGTGGCGAGATCGTGGTTGTACACTGCCTCGGCCCGTTTGTTCAAAGCTCCGCTGAGACGCTGCATATCCCGGTAAGCTCCTAGAGGTAGCTCGCGTTTTTGCGTATCGCGCTGTTCCCAAAGCTCTGTGAGAGCAAACTCCAGCAGGGGCAGGCAATTTTTCTCAGCTTTTACATCCTCTAAAATCAAATCCAGCAGTCCGGCTCCCAGCTGGTAGCCCTGATCCTTGGCTGGCTGCGCGATCGCCTGAATCAGATCCTGTCCTTGTAATCGTCCCAACCACACGGCCTGTTCCTGGATGGTTTGTACGAGGTCGCCATAGTCCAACCACTGCTCGACAAAATCGGCTCGCAGGGTGGTCGCGATCGCTAAGGGCGAATTCTCAGTTGTCTGAACGGCTGTAATGCAGTTAATAAACTGTGTCCGTTCCTCCTCCAACGGACAAACCGTGAAGACCTCCTCAAACTGGTCAATTACCAGCAGCACTTTCCGCGTATCTTTGCCTGCTTGAGCATTAACAGTCAAGCCAATCATCGCCAGAACCGACATCAAGCCCTGCTCATTCAAGCGTGCAGCCACCTTCTTTTTGTCTGACGGTCGCTGAAACAGGCTGCTGATAGCTCGCCTTAACACGGCCATCGGCTCCATGTCAGGTTTGATCGGCTCCAGTACCTGCCAGTCATCACCCAAACTGGGAATGAGCCCTGCCCGCACGACTGAAGATTTGCCACTACCCGACGGCCCAATCACCGGCACAAAATTCAACTGAGCCAGCTTTTGTAGCAGCAAATCGACAGTGCCTTGACGCCCATAGAAAAACTGCCGCGTCTCCGGCGTAAACGCCTCTAACCCCTGATATGGGCATATCTCTTGTGAATGTTCGTCCTGCTGCTGATTGCGAATAGTTTGATCAAATGCGGCAAACTCATCCGATGGAAAGTAGTTGCGCAGCAGCGCCAGCATTTCCTGAATACCCGGTCCAGTCGATCCTTCAACCCAGCTCAAAAACTCCTTAGCCCGAGTGCCCTGTGCGCCTGTCGATGCGGACACAACACCAGCAGGTGGATTGAGAGCATATATCAGTTCCTCAAATTGCCCCTGCGGCAGACGATTGATCCACTGAATAAGCTGAAGGCGCTGGCTAGCAGAGAGGGACATGCTTCTACAAAAACCGGGGCTATGTGCCAGTTATAACAGTCATTACTTGAGTTACGACAGTCCTCAGCAAGACTACTGCACCAGTTCCAGAAATTCTGCTGCTGCTGCGATTTGTTCCAGCGCATCCTTCTGATCAATGCCAGTATCTACCCCATAGCCTGCTTGAACGTGAGTTCGACGACAGCGTTTTGGCTACGTTTACGTCCCACCCGCAGATAAATCGCGGGCTAATTGGGCAAGTCTACTGAAAGTAGACTCAGAAGTCCAATAACTTATATAGCAAGGGTTTCAACTCATTTTAATGAGTTTCCCCCGACTAGCCCGCAGTTAACTCGCGGGCGGATTGGCAGCGGAGCCGAAGATCGGTATGAACTCACGTTGCTTGAGTTCGCAATGTCTGCGCATCAATCAGTTTGCGATGAAACACCACTGGCACAAGTTCAGGCTTGGCAAGATATTGCTCGAAGGCCCCAATTACAGCGGCATGGCTCGAAAAGCTCAAACCTTGACGTAAGAGAAGTGCTTCGGCAACGTAGAACATGACGTCTTCAGAAGGATTTATGCCACCTCAAAGCACAACCAGAATGTCGATATCTGACTCTGGTCGTGCCTCACCCCTAGCATGAGAACCAAATAGGATGAGTTTGGCAAGGCGCTGCCCGTAAAGCTGCCGCATTTGCTCGGTCAAAAGTCTTAAGGTGTCCGCGATCGCGGGCTGGATGACAGAGACCATAATGATTTCTCCCCGTGAAGTTGAGGGCTTGCCCAAGTTCCCGATAATCGCCCAACTGCATCAAGGATATCGCCAAGGACACGGTTTCTGATTGGCGTAGGAAACCCAGCCCTTGAATTGACTTGTCAGGGGAAGAGCGATCGCGGTATCTATGAAACATCTCAGGATGCCCCCCTTAGAGTCCACCGCTGAATGACCGTGAATATTACCTTTGAAAACATTGCTCGCATTGTTATCCCGATCGCGATAGTCCTGAGTGGGATCATTCTGGGTTTTATTGTTGAACGGCAAGGGCTAAAGCGGCTACGGGCGCTAGCCGCCAAACTCAGATGGGGGGGAGCCGATGTCATTGTCAATTCCCTGAAAGGGTTAATTCTGCTGTGGTTTGTTCTGGGCGGAGCTTTTGCCGCCGTTCTCACGCTGCCGATCGACACCCAGCTACTCCTCACCCTGCAAAAGGGGCTGCTAGTAGCCGCGATCGCCTCTGGGACGCTAATTGTTGCGCGCCTTGCCGTTGGCTTCGTCCGCTACTTCACCGAAACCAAAGGGGCCGGCAACCTCACCTCACTCTTTGAGATGCTGACCCAAATTGTGATTTTCACATTTGGGGTGCTGATTGTTCTGCAATCTCTCGGTATTGCCATTACCCCCCTCCTCACCGCCTTAGGCATTGGAGGCGTTTCTTTGGGTTTAGCGTTCCAAAGCACCCTCACCAATTTTCTCTCAGGCTTGAACCTCGCCACCTCCAACAAGATCAGCATTGGCAATTACATCCAGCTCGATTCGGGAGAAGAGGGTTACGTCGTGGACATTGCTTGGCGGCACACCATCCTGCAGGACATCCGCGACAACATCGTAGTGGTGCCCAATACCCGTATCCTCAATAACGTTTTCAAGAACTACGGCCTACCCAGCAAGGAAGCCCTCATCATCATCGAAGTCGGCATCAGCTACACTGCCGATTTAGACCAAGTGGAGCAAATCGCCCTCGACATTGCCAATCAGGTGATGAATGAAGTGGAAGGAGGGGTGCCGGATTCGGATCCCTGGATTCGATACAAAGAATTTGGCTACTTTGCCATCACGATGACGGTGTATCTCCGCATTCGCGAATACTTCGATCATCTAGTCGTTCGCCACGAATTTATTAAGCGACTCCACCGCCGCTTTCGGGAAAAACAGATTGAGCTGCCCTTCCCGATTAAAAGCACGCTTATCCCCATGCCTTTGGATCAGCAAAACCACACTCACCCCCCCACTCAGGATTACCTGTCAGATTTACCGTTTCTTCCGAAGGATTCGTAAATCTGGCAGGCGGCAGGTGTCTTAGGGATCGTTGCAGCAATGGCAAGGGTATGGCCCCTTCCTCAATTTTGCGCTGGTATTGCTTTTGTCAGAAACTATCATCTTCTGGGCGTTACAACCCAGTCTCGCTGGCGGACCACGTGGTCATACCAGGCAATTAAGCTGACGAAACTTTTCCAGGTGACAAATAGCCAGTGAAAACCGGTGTACAGCACATAGTTGGCAACGGGATAGCGCTGGGCCTTATATCGCTGAATGAACAGCGTGTGGATAATGCCTGTCGCCATACAAATGGCCGAGGTGCCCCAGAAAAAGATTCTGGCAGCAGGCACCAGCTGAATACCCAAAAACGCCTGGGTGAGGACTGCCGTGTAGATTTGTAGCGAAATGATGGTGAACACTTCGCGATAGCTGAGGGTGTAGGTCCAATACAGTTTTTGGCGTACCGTCAGGTGGCGACTCCGCCAGAGCCGAGCCTGATGCAGCAAGGTTACCTCTAGCCAGCCCTGAGCCCAGCGTTTGCGCTGCTTAAAGAGTGCCTGCAGTGAGACTGGTGCAACCTCAGTAGAGACAATGCTGCGATCATGGATAAAGCGCAGCCCCCGAGTCACAGCCCGGATGCTGACATCAATATCTTCGGTCAGGCGATCGCGGCTGAAATACATGCGTCTTAAAGCATCGGCCCGCCAGTAGGCATTTGAGCCGCCGAAAATAGCAGTATGGGCAATCACGCTGCGGGCGTGGTGAAACAGACCATAAATGGCCTCAAACTCCATGGAAACCAGCCGAGCGATTAGATGACTGGAGTGATTACGAACCACACACCGTCCTTGCACCACTTCATAACCGTTCGCCAACCAGCGCCACGCCTTCAACACGCAGTCAGCGGTTGGCCAATGGTCAGCGTCGAATAGACAAATCATCTCGCCCCGAGCAACGCGCACCGCCACATTGAGGTTTTCTGCCTTCGACCGACTGTTTTGAATTCTGAGCGGGCGAAAATTGGGGCAGGTAGCTGCTAGCTGATCAAGCTGGGCATTCACGGGCAACCAGGTTGGACTGTTGTAGGCCAAGATCAGCTCCCACGGGGCATCGGGCTTATGAACTTGATGCAGAATATGATGCAGCGTCTGCAAAATGAGATCTTGCTCATTGGGCAGATAGGCCACCACGATAAAGGTGACCGACGGATCGGTTCGGGGAAGGGGAGGCACCCGAATTGGCTTGGTTGCTGCGATGCTCTCAGCCAGGATACAGCCGCAGGTCAGAAGATACGCGATCGCCACGAGGCTGTGGAGCCAGAGCGTATTGGCCTTAAGCGCAATACACAGCAGGCTAGGGAGTCCCACTAGCACAACCAGCATGAGAACGACCTTCTGGGCGATCGCGGATAGGCGAAACAGAGACAGCGCCTTGGGACGACGCTGCCGATGATGGACAATTTGCATGACTCAAATCTCGCTATGGATGTCGCAATGCAGAGCTCAATGGACATCTAGGCACAGCTGACAAACCGTCAGTCTGAGCATCTCAGGGAAGGCGTTGGCGGAATCAAATACCTGAACAACAGTCGATATCAGATGAGGTTAATCAAGCCAGAAGACCCTGGAAAACCCCATCGCTATGCAAGTTACAGGGCTCAAGCAGGGTTGTCATCTGTATCGACTTGTATCGATTTACAAATAATTTAAAAAAATCACTTCATCCAACGCTAGGGCTGCTCTATGTCATACCAAGGTCTATGGACGCTGGTTGAAAGCCGACGCGATCGCTGCCAGAACCGAAACTCCAGCGATTTTCCTCGACCGCTGTAAAGTCCTCAGCGAGTGCTTGACGCGTCTAAACAGGCCCTACTCAGGGTTACCAGGGTCTAAAGCCTCGTTGGATAAATTTGATACATACATTCTTAAATACAAGGTTAATCCTAAGTTAAATCTTGCTTATGGGCGATGTCGCTAATTTGGTCAACCCGATTATCAATAGTCATGGATTAGCTGTACTGCATACCCTTCTAAACGCATCCAAAAAGGGCAGCATCAGCTGCCCCAAATTCCTCGTGGCTTAGGTTGTTTCCCTTCAGCGTCAGGTACACATTTTATGCCGCTTCGATACGAGTCTCTGTTTTTGCATCAAACCAGTGAATAGCTTGCGATGGAATTGCCAACTCCAGATTCTCTCGGCTCCAGGTTGCATCGGCTGGAAGCAGGCTGCGAATCACTAAGTCATCATTGCCGTGAACCTTGAGACTAATAAGATCACTGATGCCAAGGTTCTCAACCAAGAAAACATCGCCGCGAATGGTTTGAGTATCATCGGGCTCAGGCAGCCGAACATGCTCAGGGCGAATTCCTAGGATGAGCGCCGAGTGAGATCTCGCCCCTTCTGGTAGGTCAATTTTGAAGTCACCCAAGATCACTTTGCTCCCCGCTCGCTGCACAGGAATTAAGTTCATTTGAGGACTGCCCATGAAGCTTGCCACAAAGCGATTGGCAGGCCTTCGATAAATTTCATTGGGGGTTCCCAACTGTTGCAGATAGCCCTCACTTAAGACCGCGACCTTGGTCGATAGGGTCATTGCCTCAGTTTGATCGTGGGTTACATAAACAACCGGCGATCGCTGCCGCTCAAAAATTTGCTTTAGGTCAGCTCTGACCTGTTCCCGTAGCAGCGCATCTAAATTACTCAGGGGTTCATCAAGCAAAAAGATATCTGGTTCTCGTACTAGAGCCCGCCCCAGTGCCACCCGCTGCCGCTGCCCCCCCGAAAGCTGCGATGGCCGACGATTATGCAAGGGATCCAGCCCGAGTATCTCCGAGGCCTCCTGAATTCGCTTTTGAATCTCTCCCGCTGGCATTTGGCGCAGCTTCAGCCCAGACGCCATATTTTCGTACACCGTCATGTGTGGATACAACGCATAACTCTGAAACACCATCGCAATGTTGCGATCGCCTGCGGGTAGAGGCGTCACATCGCGATCGCCAATCATTATCCGCCCTTTAGTTGTCTGCTCCAACCCCGCAATCAAGCGCAGGATGGTTGATTTACCACACCCCGACGGTCCCACCAAGGTCAGAAACTCACCCTCTTCTACCGTGAGACTCAAATCTTTCACAGGAACGACCTTGCGACTGTAAGCCTTAGTTAGGTTTTGGAGTTTGAGGGTAGACATAGTTGGGTGTTGGTTAGGTGTTGTTGGTTAGGTGTTGTTGGTTATTAGGTGTTGGTTATTAGGTGTTGGTGGTTGGTTGGTGGGTAGTGGGTAGTGGGTAGTGGGTAGTGGGTAGTGGGTAGTGGGCGTAGTGGGGGCGAGGCATTTGGAGCGTAGAGTCTCGGGGTGTAGGAAGTATACGGGCCAAATGCCTCGCCCTTACGGATTCTGCTTCCCTCCTCTTCCATCCTTCCACCCTTCGGCTGAGCTCACGTCGAAGCCCTGCCACTCCCCCACTCCCCCACTCCCCCACTCTCTTCCCTATTCCCGTTCGGCTGAGCCCTTCGGCTTGAGCTCAGGTCGAAAGCTCACGTCGAAGCCTCTTCCCCATTCCCTACTCCCCATTCCCTACTCCCCATTCCCTACTCCC
>JBHJHM010000114.1:0-51541 GCA_050330865.1 Leptolyngbyaceae cyanobacterium | reverse complement strand
ATCCCTCAGCCTTTATCTCCTATCCCCCTTCCCTTTTCCCTTTTCTCCATTCCCCCTTCACCATCACATATTCCCCTTTCCCCATTCCCCATTCCCTATTCCCTATGACCGATAAACCGGCAGTGTGAAAAAGAACTGACTACCTTCGCCAACTGTGGACTCTACCCAAATCTGGCCGTAGTGGGCGCGGATGATGCGGCGGCAAAGGGCGAGGCCTAAGCCGTAGCCGTCTTTTTCCTCGTCTCGTTGTAAACGAAAGCTTTCTTCAAATATCTTTTCGCAGTTTTCTGGAGGAACACCAGGGCCAGTATCTTTGACGCTAACCTGAATTTTTTGGGTGGTTCGATGCAGGGCTGAGATGTAGAGTTTACCTTCCTCAGGAGTATATTTGATGGCATTGTCTAACAGGTTAAATAAAACTCGCTGAATTTGCCCTGAATCGACGTATACGTGCGGCAGATCTTGAGGAATATCAATCTCTACCTGTTGCGATCGGGCCTCTACTTTGTTTCGCATAGAGGCTAATGCCGCAGCAAACAAATCATTGAATGATGTTTCTTGGGGCTGAATCTGTAAATCAGCAGAGGCTCCTTTAGCTGTCTGCAAGATATCGGAAATCATCCGATCCATCGCTCGAATTTGAGTCCTAGCGTGATGCAAAAGCTGGGCGGTTAGTTCCGGTGACAAACGCGTTTTCATGCCTGAAGATTTCTTGCCATAGCCCAGCTCTAGCGTTTCAACGGCGATCGATGCAGCCGTTAATGGGTTCCGCAAATCATGCGCCAGCATCGCCACAATCCGGTTTTTGAACTGTAGTTGAGCTTGCAGATCTTCTTTATCTTGCTTGAGTCGAAAAATTTCGTCTGAGAGTTTCATCACTTCGACAGAGTGGACAAGGTCACTACGGTCTGAAGAGTCACCCTCGTTGATAAATTCCAAACTATTGGATGGCAGGAGACCGGACGCGGTTTCTACCTCCCGCTGCCACTGCGGCCAACATCTGTCTAACTGTTGCAAGATGTTGGTGCCAGTAATGACTTGCTGCCTGCCTGGCGAAAACTTGACAAGAGCAGGAGTGGCAATGAGTCTAAAGTGTTCGACAAGATAGGGCTGTTCGCTGACATCCACCACATCAAGGGAAAATGCCTGATCGCTATCGAGCTGCTTGAGATGATTCCGCAGCTCTTGAGCATACTCCCCGGAACTTGGGCGCTTATCGATGAACAACAGCAGTTTTATAGGGACCGGTGCTGTGTCAAATGTTTGGCTGCGTTTTTCCATCCCAACTTGTTTTTTTGCATCAGCATATGCCATATCCTATAGCGTAGCCTGAAGCCGCTCATAGCGAAGCTTTCAGACACGTCTTCGCAAAAAAAATAGAAGGCTTCCGCCAGCGTGTCGGCCAAGAGGGGTCACTTTAATAGCTGTCACGGCAATTGTGATTCTCATCTCAATTAGCGATATCTGTATTACGAGAGAGGTCTTAGCTGCGTGACAGAGGTTATTCCTACTAAAGGGCGCAAGGACTTGAGCGTGAGTACTCGTAGAGTCTTCTGGTTCCTTGATCAAGGGGCCAAGGATGTTTAGTAACCGATTCTGCAACAGGAGCAAATACCAACCCTACTGGTCAGTTGGTTTTGAGTAACTTTTTGAGGGTACGAGCTGGTTTTGACGCTTGTATTCCTGGATTCTGAGCGTAGTAAATCTTGCTAGAGCTGTAAAGCTGCACCATGAATAGTCATTGCTGGATGAATTCTGAGAATGCAACTGTGCAACTTCTCAGAATCTTTCGGATTATGGAGTTTTTTTTCTATGGATGAAGTGTTGAGGCTTTGGCGGAGGATTTTCGAGGCTCCATACAAAGAGATGTTACGCCCTGAGTCGTGAGTATGAGGGCAAAGCAAACTGTCCTCTAAGGTGGAATAAAGGCATTCACATCTTTTAATAGCATCCATAAAAATTACATAATGTAAAGGAGTCTTATTGTGGTTAGCGCTGATGTCTTCCTCAAAAATTCCAAAATTTATTTCAATAACAAAACTTCCGATAGCAAGTTGAACTACGTTTGGAGTTGGCGCATTTTACTGGGGGGGGTCTTGGGAGCTTTGCTGCTGAGTGCCTCGACCCAAGCAAGCTCACTGAACTTATCAGAGATTGCCTCTTCACCCTTGGCCGATGAGGGATCTGTTGCCCAGGTCGTTGAGGATGGGGTTTATTTCTACGGCGAGACACCACAGCCAGATGAGCTAGGTGCAGGTTATATGATTTTTGAAGCTCAAAATGATCGAGTTGTGGGGGCTGTGTTCATGCCCCACTCTTCTTTTGACTGCTTTGTCGGGCAAATTGGCGATCGCGAGTTGTCGATGCAGATCACGAATAGCTATACCCAGGAAAGCTATGAGTATGCGATCGCTTTGGTGGCTGATGATGAACCCATTGCGGCAACCAGTGGAGCTGTCCCGCTACAGCTAGATGGACTAGTCGATTTGGGATCGCCTAGGGAGGCAGAGCTTGCCATGCTATCCACGTGTCAGACCGACTTAGGCTCCAAAACTACGTTGAAACTGTAAAGCGAGCGGAGGAGTGCTCTGATCAGCTGTTGCGGAATATTGATGAATCAGTGGGATGATCCTGTTTATGGTTCCTCAGTTCCTGTGTGCAAAGATTTGCTGACCTTTACTACTAATTTTGAATCTGCTTCGTTACAGAATTGACTGTAAGCAGTGGGCCGCTATCTTAAGCTAAAAGCCGCGTTTACAGGGAAGGTGAAGCGTGAACGCAGCCGAGCAGGCAACTAGCATTGAATTTGCAAGCAAGATTGCAACTGTCGTTCGTCTCTTTAAGACGGAGTTTCCGGACCTACGGGTTGATCTCAAGCCTTGGACCAACGACAGCGACACGCGATCGCTTGTGGATCCCGACTCAATTGATTTGGGATTTCACTTTCCTGGGATGAGTCGGCTCTTTCGCTGTCGTAGCCTACTCATCCAGATTCGGTTTCATGATGACAGTGAGAGTCGGACAAGGCGAGTGATCGGAATTGAAGTGGGTGGCTTTGACCATCGCGGCAAGCAGTGGACGTTTTCAACCATCCATCAGTGGGTATTCATAGGGGATGTCGTGCCTGAAGCGGTTGCGGGTGATCGCCTTAAGCAATGCTGCCGCCATGTCTTTGATGTATTCAGCAATCCGCTAGGTGAGAAATCATAGTTCGGTAAGATTCAGAAGAAGTTTGGGCTCTGCTGATACCATTTGCTGCGATTTCAGCCTATGATTTCTGAAATTCTTTGTCCCTGCCATTTATGACGACTCAAACTCAGACTCCGATACCGGCGTTCTTTGATCCTCAAAAGGTGGTTCAGGTCTATCGCGTACCGTATCAAGACCGGGCCAGCGAGGCTAAAGCTTGGGCTAAGGACTATGGTATTGCTTCAGCAGACAGCGATCGCACCCGTATCTGTCTGCTGCTAATTGACGTACAGAACACGTTCTGCCTGCCCGAATTTGAGCTGTTTGTCGGAGGGCGCTCGGGGATGGGCGCAGTCGAAGATAACCGGCGCTTGTGTCAGTTCATCTATGAGAATCTGGGTGTTATCACCACCATTGCACCTACCTTGGATACCCATACAGCTGCCCAAATCTTTCATCCCCTGTTTTGGGCAGACGCGGCAGGTAATCCCCCGGCACCGATGACCATGATCAATCACGAGGATGTTGTCAGTGGGAAATGGCGGGTGAATGAGGCAATTATGGCTCAATTTGGAGACACGGATGCCCAGCAGTTTGTGCTGCACTATACCCAACGTCTGAGTCAAGACAGCAAATATCCGCTGACGATTTGGCCCTATCACTCCATGCTAGGGGGGATCGGTCATGCCTTAGTATCAGCAATTGAGGAAGCTTGTTTTTTCCATGCCATTGCTCGCAATAGTCCAACTCGTTACGAAATCAAGGGCAATAATCCGCTGACCGAAAACTACTCGGTACTACGGCCTGAGGTGTTGGAGGATGGCCAGGGAAATGCGATCGCTCAAAAAAATACGCTTTTCACTGACCTTCTATTAACTTTCGATGCTGTCATTGTGGCAGGGCAGGCGAAGAGTCATTGTGTAGCCTGGTCAATCGATGATTTGCTGTCGGAGATCAAAGTCCGTGATCCCAGTCTTGCCCGTAAGGTGTATCTTCTGGAAGATTGCACGTCCCCAGTGGTCGTACCCGATGTCGTCGACTTTACTGACGCTGCCGACGCTGCGTTCCAGCGTTTTGCTGACGCAGGAATGCAGCGGGTTACAACCACGATGCCCTTAGCCGATTGGCCAGGGATGCCATAGCTTGCAGCCTTTGTCGTGATGCGGCTCTCCCAGGCAAAGGGGTCAATTACTTGCAACGGGCCCAGGGCTGATCGTGCTGCTGCCAGCAGTGGGCTCTAGACTGCAATGGTGATTTGTGTGGATTTTTAAGATGCATTGGCAAGCGCATAAAACGCTGGCTGTTGATTAGGTCTGGCTAAAGGCAGCAAGAAACGGATCGATTTGTAGCCGTCAGTTTCGATAGATTGATGACTGTCGAACTGATTTAATGCAGATGATATCGACAACAGTCTGTTTGCCAAGCATCCATCCCGTGAAATCGCCCTCTCTAAATTCAGATGACTATGCTCGGATTGCTAAGGCCATCCAATTTATTCGATCCCATCGTCACGAGCAGCCGGATCTAGCAACTATCGCTAACCATGTTCACCTCAGCGAGAACCATTTTCAGAGGCTTTTCAGTCGCTGGGCTGGGGTAAGTCCCAAGCGATTTTTGCAATACCTCACGGTAGAGTATGCCAAAAGTAAGCTAACGGAATCGCGATCGCTCCTAGACGTATCGCTGGATGCCGGGCTCTCTAGTCCAGGGCGACTCCACTCGCTTTTCGTCACTTTAGAAGCCATGTCGCCCGGGGAATATCGGGCCGATGGCGAGGGCTTGGTGATTCGGTATGGCATCCATGCTACGGCGTTTGGGAAAGTGCTGATTGCGACAACCCCAAAGGGCATTTGTAATGTGCAGTTCTTGGACGCGGAAGCTTTTGCCGACACGAGAGCTTGGCTCCAGCAGCGATGGGAGCAGGCCGAGGTGATTCATGACCCATCTACGACCGAAGCTGTCAGCGATCGCCTCAACCAATCCCTAGCGGCTCCTGCCAATAAACCTTTACCACTGCTGGTTAAAGGAACCAACTTTCAGATCCAGGTTTGGCGGGCGCTGTTAAGCTTGCCGTTTGGCAGTCTCGCCACCTACCAAGACATTGCGAATCACATTGGCAATCCTCGTGCTGTGCGGGCAGTGGGTACAGCGATCGGTGTGAACCCTGTAGCTTATTTCATTCCCTGTCACCGCGTCATTCGCAGCAATGGTGAATTGGGCGGCTATCGTTGGGGTTTAACACGCAAGTCAACCATTCTTGGCTGGGAAGCTAGCCAGCTTTAGGAGAGCCATGAAACCGCTACAAATCGCTGAATTGTTTGCGTTGGCGGCGCTGTGGGGCGGATCGTTTCTCTTCATGCGGATTGCGGCTCCTGAGTTTGGCCCCGTTTGGCTGATCGAATTTCGTGTACTGCTGGCTGGACTGGCGCTATTACCGTTGCTGCTAGGGCAGGGACTGCTACCAGAGCTGAATCGTTCCCTACGCCCCCTTCTGATTGTGGGGCTTTTGAACTCAGCCCTGCCATTCTCGCTGCTGGCGTTTGCTTCACTCTATTTACCCGCCGGTATGGCGGCCATTTTGAACGGCACAGCCCCCTTCTTTGGCGTGGGGGTGGCGTTTGTATGGCTGCACGAAAAGCTGACGATGAACCGCGTTGTAGGACTACTATTGGGATTCACGGGAGTAGTGGTGCTAGTAGGTCTGCGGGAAGCGGCGGTAACGGCGGGTCTTGGGTGGGCGATCGCGGCAGGCTTGTGTGCAGCTCTGATGTATGCTGTAGCGGCTCCGTTTATCCGCCTTAACCTACAGGGAGTCCCTTCGCTAGTGATCGCAACGGGTAGCCAACTGAGTGCGGCGCTCTGTCTATTCCCTCTGCTGCCGTTTACTCGACCCGCAGAGCTGCCTTCAAGCATTTCTATCTTGGCCCTGATCGGGTTGGCGCTGCTGTCCACATCGCTGGCGTATATTCTCTACTTCCGACTTATTAACTCGGTCGGATCTACCCGCGCTCTGACTGTGACTTATCTCATTCCCCTGTTCGCCATGCTCTGGGGAGCTTTGTTTCTCAAGGAGGCGATTACGGCAGCGATGGTAATCGGTGGAGGATTGATTCTGCTGGGAACGGCGATCGCGAATGGTGTCTTCACCTTCCCCAAGCGTCAAACCTAAGGCCACATTTCCACGGAAGCTAACTTGCATCAAATCGCATGCCAACGGCCAAAAGCTTTCGATCACACCACAAAAGCCTCGCACAACAGTTCAGAGCGTTGGCACAAGGGGACAAATTGCAACCACCTCACAATACAATGCAACACAAAAACGACATCTCTTAACCAATCCCTAAACTTTAATTTCAGGGTAAATCATTTAATTGCAGGGTAAATCATAGGTAGGAGCATCGCAGTATAGTTGAAATCAAGGAGCAATTAGCTCCGGTCTTGCATCGGATGTTGAGTTCACTTCAAACAGGAGGTTAATATCGATTTAACGTCTGATTCAGTTTCATCAACGGCAGCAGCACCCAATCAGTCGCTTGACGTTTCCTCTAATAGATCCCACAGAGCACTGTAGTAGATGCCCAACAGCATGACTTCTCGAAATGCAGGCATTGAAACACCTCGAAGTAGGCTCAGTATTCAGTGAGGAAAAGTTTCAGGAGAAATGAGCTGGGTGCTGCTGCCATGTTTGTATAAGAGCAGTATTTATATTCATACCCAACGTTTTAAGGGTCTGGTGATAGGGGTGAACAAGCGTTGACCACCTTCAGCATTTGTCGGGGAGCGCGACAAAATTCGCTGACTTCCGACTTCACCTCAGTTTGAACTTGGAGTCGTTTGGGGGTTGATCTGGCATCTGCCTTGAAGGAAGACAGCCGATGCTTCCGTCGAGTCAACCAAGGAAATGTTCGCGATAGCGTCATGGTGATAAGAGGCATTGCAATCTTTCCTCACCCTAGCGATGCCCTCACAACGCTACAAACGAAGGCATGTATTTTTGCGATAGACCGCGTCTATCTTTGAACGCAGTCACTTTCATAGACCTCAGTCATAATCGGAGCATGCACTTTGGAGGTCGCTATGGGCAAAGGGCATCACTCCGGCCTTAAGCTGTCACAGTTACGGGCGTTGGTAGCCGTAGCAGACTGCAGCAATTTTGGTGAGGCTGCTTGGCAATTGGGACTCACCCAGCCGACCGTTAGTCATGCGATCGCGACACTGGAAGAAGACCTTGGTGTGGTGCTCTTGTCGCGAGGCCGTCACGGAGCGCAGCTCACCCCTGCCGGCGAGGCCATTACTCAACACGCTCGTGACATGCTGCAGCTGCTAGACACCCTGCAGCAAACCGCGAATCGTCACCGTGGCCTCCAGGGCGGGCAGGTCCGTATTGCCACGTTTCGTAGTGCTGCAGCCAACCTGCTACCCAAAATTGTGGCCAGGTTCCAAGCCGATTATCCAGCGATTGAGGTCGCCATCACCGAGTTTTACGATTACACCTATGCCGAGCAGCAAATCCGGGATGGTAAAGCTGACATTGGCATTACGTTTTTGCCTACCAGCGATGACTTTGAAACCTGGGAAATGATGCGGGATCCGTATTGGGTGTTGCTGCCACCCCAGATTGAGATGGATGGTACGCGCCTCACTTGGGAGCAATTATTGACGCTACCGCTCATCTTGTATCCCGAAGACAACAGCTGCTTTGCCAATGTGCAGACGTATTTCCAGCAAGCCGGGCAACGATTAGAACCCCGTCACCAGTTCCGCGAAACCCAAACTATTTTGAACATGGTGGCCCAAGGCGTGGGTGCGGCAATTATGCCTTCGCTTTCGTCTAACCCCATGCCGCCGGGTGTCAAAGTCGTCCAGTTGCCGTCCGCATTGGAACGTATCGTCGGGGCTGTTCTCTTAGCGAATGCCCTCCAAACACCTGCGGTGTTTGCGTTTTTGCAGGTTCTGAAGCAGCAAACGTTTTCTGCCAGCGCACTGATGACTGTTTAGAGTTGACCTGGTTCACTGTAGGATTTGTGCTGAATAGTCGAGATAAAATCAGAGCAGGCAATGGATCGAAGAATCAGAGGATGTCGACCAAAGACCGTTTTCATAACACCGTAAAAGCAGCACTTGTTAAAGATGGCTGGAAAATCACCCACGATCCTCTGTTTCTGGATTTTGATAACACTCGGATTCAGATTGACTTAGCTGGCGAGAAACTGATTGCAGCAGAGCGAGGTGCTCAGAAAATTGCAGTTGAAATCAAGAGCTTTTTAGGAGCTTCAACCATCTATGAGTTTCATCTAGCAATCGGTCAATGCTTTAGCTATCGAATCGCTTTGCGAGTACAAGAACCAGAACGCAAGCTATACCCAGCTGTTCCTGAATTTACCTATAGAGAGTTTTTCCGACGTCCGTTTGCCTCACAGGTTTTGCAGGAATCACAGATGAGCGTCATAGCCTATGATCCGGCTCAGGAGGTAATTTTAGAGTGGATAAACTAACACAGCACAAGCAATGGATTCAGTTAGTTTTAGAAAAGCACGGGCAGGCCAAACCTGCTAATGGCGATATTGAGGTATTCACTTTCTTTGACCACGAGAATCAGCACTATCAGGTCTTCCATGTCGGCTGGAACCAGTACCAGCGGATCTTTGGTCCTTTAATTCACATAGATTTGATTGAAGACAAAGTCTGGATCCAGTACGACGGTACGGAAGCTGGAGTTGCTAATGAGCTAGTGGAGTTAGGCATGCCAAAGAGCGACATTGTTTTGGGATACCACGCTCCCTTTATGCGGCAACATGATGAGTTTGCAGTTGGGTAATTCGTAAGAGCGATCGCGGCTGACTGCGTCTCGATTGGCAATCAAGCTCTACGTCTCAACCAACGAAAAATTGCTTCAGCAGGCAGCTCTCGATCTACTTCCTGAAGGCACGGTAGTAGAGCAGTTCCTTCTACCAACACCGGTAATCTATCAGGCCCGCAACACAGCACCGATCGCTCCTCAGGATCGATTGGCCAACCCAATCGAGTACCGTGTTGTAAGCAATGCAAAATATTTCCGGTGACTCTTGTCTGACTTTGGTTGGGCGATAGAATTTCGACAACCCAAGCTAGGGCAAATTTAATTCCACTGCTGGAGATGTCGCCCTTCTCATCAATAGGAAGTCGCTGGCTAGCAACAATAGCGACATCTGGTACAACTGAGCGCCCATCGAAAGTGCACCTTAGTTCTTGAAATGCTTCGTATGCACTGTCGAGCATATCTACTGCTGCAATCAGCCCTTTTTGCAAGAGGCTATGTTTACTGCCACCCATCGGGTTATGCAGGATCACTCCCTTGCTGTATTCCCAAGCAGGTGACTCATCAATATTAGGAAGCTGTAAGAACGCCTCAAGAGTCATCGATTGAGGCGGAGCAGATGTCATCTGGAGTATCTCGATTACTGTGATTAGCTTAGCGTAAGGACTACAAACCAGAAAAAAGCGGCTTTTTATGTTAGAAGAGTGAGTGTGTAACGCTTACAGGAATTTACTGGCTATGCTTCTCCCCGGTGCGGCTGTTCGGGTTGTAAATGTTGACGACACCTACTATGGATTTCAAGGTCAGGTGCAGCGGGTTGCGGACGGTAAGGTTGCGGTGCTGTTTGAAGGAGGCAACTGGGATAAGCTCGTCACCTTCAATGCTTCTGAACTAGAACCCGTCGGGGCACGTCGCGGCAAGAAATAGATTCAGTAAGATAAGCAAGCATCTGACATTGCTCGGAGATCATCCCCCCATGCGACTGCCGTTACCTCAGTTTGCGCCGCATTCTCGCCAGCCTCATCACATTGCTGAGGTTGTTGAGACCTCAACGACAGGTTTCTTAGCTCAATGTTTGGAGCCAGACGCACTGAGTTTTGCGCAGATGCCCCCCTTTGGTAGCTGGATTAAGGCCACCGATGAAGACTCCGGTAACTGTATTTACGGCGTGGTGTATCACGCCACGACTAGCCCTCTCGATTCGGTTCACCGCGCAACGGCCTTAGGTCTTTCCTTGACAGAATTGCGTGAGCAGCAGCCACAAATTTTTGCCATGCTCAAGACAGAATTTCGGGTTGCTATTGTGGGATTTCAGCCTGCAGGTGGCGAGATTACGTATCAGCATCTGCCGCCACGCCCACCTCAGGTTCACCAAGCGGTTTATCAGTGTGATACAGCGGAAATCATCGCCTTTACAGAACAGCTCGATTTCTTGAAAACGCTGATGGATATGGGAGGGGCACCGGTTGATGGGCTCATTGCAGCGGTCATCCGCACGGTGTATCAGCTCCGACAGTTAGACCGTGATTGGCTGGTACAGGCCGGACGGCGACTCAACGTCTTGCTAAAAGACGACTACGATCGCCTGCGCGTTATTCTTTCCCAAGTTCACCCGTAACCTATGCAAACCTTTGACTGGATCGTTGTTGGCAATGGCCTTACTGGGGCAGCGCTAGGTTACGAACTCGCACGGCAGGGCTGCTCAGTTCTACTGCTCGAAAAATCACTGGACCCTGCCAGTGCTACTCGTTATAGCTATGGCGGCATTCCTTACTGGTCAGGAAGCACAGACCTGTTACGACAGCTCTGCCGAGAGGGCAAAGATCGGCATCGATCGCTCCCCGAAGAAACGGGCGTCTCTACTGAATTACGAGAACTGGATCTGTTGCTCACGGTGTCTGCTGATCAAGATCCGCAGACACTTGCCAAAAAGTATGCAGCTGTCGAAACGCCACCCGTCCCTATTTCTGCTCAAGAGGCAGTGGAACGTGAACCTCAACTAAACGCCTCAGCGATCGCCGGAGCGTTGACCGTTCCGCATGGCCACGTCAATCCTATGGCTTTGGTGAAAGCATACAACCATGGCCTGCAAAATGCCGGTGGGCGAGTGGTGATTGCGCCGGTCACGCAGCTGGTACGTATGGGGGATCGCATCACGGGTGTGCTTACCCCAACTCAGGCGTATGCTGCGGGCAATGTAGCGATCGCGGCTGGCAGCTATACTCGCCCGATGCTGGCAACGGCAGGTGTCAAAGTGCCGGTTTACTTTACCCATGCAGAGATCATTGAAACGCCTGCACTGACAACTCAGTTCCGAACCTTGATGATGCCGGCCAACCTCAGCCGTTCTGATTTAGAGTCACAAGCTAACCAGGCCGAAACAGATGGGCTTTGGGATAAAGCGAACCATGAAATTGCCTCACCCATTTTGGATACAGGTTTCATTCAGTTTCTCGATGGCACCGTACGAATCGGCCAGATCAGCCGTGTCGACACTTCGCGAACGCTTACGATTGATTCCAATGCCAGTGAACAAAAGCTCCGTCAGGGTATTGCACCCATAATACCGGCACTGGCGGATGTCCCTGGACAATGGCAAGCATGTCAGGTTGCATTTAGCCGCGACAACTTGCCTGTAGTCGGGCCTGTCCCCGGTCTGGAGGGGGTGTGTGTATTCTCTGGTTTCACCAGTCCCTTTGCGTTAGTACCTGCAGTGGCTGTGCAGTTTGCTCAATGGGCAATAGGCAAACGGGCGATCGCGATTGAGGCATTCTCACCAGCGCGATTTGTAGAAACGTAGAGTTGCGCCTTTTGAGAATAGTTCTTGGTTTGCCCGAAGGTGTAAGCTCAAGGGCTGCGACTCTACGCCGCTGTCATATCCAAAGCCGAGTCCGCTTTGCGTTTATGAGCTAAGAAAGCCTGAAGCTGTGCTTCGATATTGACTCTTACGAGTTCTCGGAAATCAATGAAGTGCTCTGCTTGGGCACAAACAGCGACATAATTGGCTGCGATGTTTGGGTATCGCCACAGTATGACGGCCAGATTTCCCCAGAAGCGCCACCGAGTTTTGCGGAGAATGCCCTGCCGCCAGCAAATAATGAGAAAAGCTCGGACTGTAATCCAGTTAATGTCAGGGCTGCCAGCTGAGTGACTGCGTCCTTGATAGGCGCTTTTTTGCCCCTCACCCAACATGAGAAAATGCCGAAAGGTTCGATTTAGAACCGTCAAAGGATCGTAAAGTTGCCAAAATGCTTCGACAAATTCATCGGCGATTTCTTCTATGGGCCTGCTTGGAACAAAGTTCATTAGGGTAACTTGATTGGCATCTGCCTCTTGGTCTAGCAGCCGTCCTTCTTTTGCTAAGCGATGCCACAAAGCGGTATCAGGGAGGGCCTGTAACATGCTGAACATAGCGGTGGGAATAGCAGTCTGTTCCACGAATTGGACCACACGCAAACCGGCACCCTCTTTCTCACCATCAAAGCCAATAATGAAACCGGCCATTACGCGCAGACCAGAGCGGGCGATCGTCTGCACCGATGCAGACAGAGGATCCCGCAGGTTCTGAAACTTTCGAGTAAGGCTAAGGCTCTCATCATCAGGGGTTTCGATCCCTAAAAAGACGGTACCAAAGTTACAATCCACCATCATTTGCATCAGTTCTGGGTCTTGCGCCAGATCGACAGAGGCTTCAGTAGCAAAAGAAAAAGGATATTGATGTGCCTCCATCCAGGGTTTCATGGCCTGCAGCAACCGTTTGACGTTGCGCTTGTTGCCAATAAAGTTGTCATCCACCATAAAGATGCTGCGTCGCCATCCCAGATCGTAGAGGCACTGGAGCTCTGCTAGCAATTGTTTAGGATCTTTGGTGCGGGGCTTGCGACCATAGAGCACAATAATGTCGCAAAACTCGCACTGAAACGGACAACCCCGCGAGAACTGTACCGACATCTCAGCGTAGGCGTCCATCTCTAGCAAATCGTAGCGAGGAATTGGGGTGTCTGTAACAGCAGGTTTTGCACCATCAGAGCGAAAGACGCCACTGCGATCACCGCGTTTCGCTGCCTCAACAAACATGGGTAAAGTGATTTCACCTTCATCCAACACCAGAAAATCGGCTCCGGCTGCTTCGGCTTCATGAGGTAGCGCTGTTGCGTAGGGACCCCCTACTGCTACCAACTTGCCGTGAGTTTTAGCCGCTTTGATCGTGGCAACAAAATCCGGCTTTTGCACAATCATGGCGGAAATAATCACCAGATCGGCCCAGGTCCACTCTGCTTCAGTGACTGATCGCACATTGCGATCCACCAGTTTGTAGCTCCAAGATTGAGGCAGGATAGCCGCAACCGTTACTAGCCCCAGGGGCGGTAGTTGTGCCTTGAAACCAACCAGTTCTAAGGCTTTATCAAAAGACCAGAAGCTTTTTGGAAAGCATGGATAGATAAGAAGAATGTTCATTTAGGTTTTTAGGGACTTGTGCCATCGTAGGCCGCTTACTTGCATTCAACAAGCAACCTCCGAATTCCGTAAAAACTCTGAATCGACCCAACAGCTCATGAGATGGGTCTAGGAAAATACGCTGCGGTTCTTCTAAACAGATGTTTCTGGCACTTCACAGGATTTGTTCTAGAAGGCGTCGAATGCCGATTTAACGCAGATCATTACTCTGCAAGAATTCAACAACGGGTGTGAAGGGGTCACTCACAATGCCTATGCCAGTAAACCCCCAGCGGTTGAGTAATGATTTGATTTGATACGCGGGAATCGACTCGACTGAGAAGCGATCGCGGACTTCGGGAGCGTGGGTGCTGACGTAGCTCAGCGCTTCGTGGTCGGCACTGAATACCAGCAGAAATGTCCTATCCGGTGCTTTCTCGCCATCGGGACGAGCTGCCAAGTGGCGGCCATCTTGCTTAGACCGCAGCAAATAGTAAACCTGAGAGTACATGGCTTTGGAAAAAGGATGCTTGTTGCTACGAAGCTTAGGGCGTGTTCTTCACTATAGGTTGCGGTTTGTAGCCCGTTCCCATGCGGCTGATGGTAAGGAGTTGACAGTAGAAGAACGGTGCCTATTCATTCTTCGTTCCTCTGGTTGTATTGAATTGCGCAGAAGGTTGCTCCTTGTGGATCCTTGATAAGGGAGAATTTGCCGACTGATTCAACCGACATTGGGGGAAGGAGGACTTCGCCACCTAGGGACTTGGCTTTCGCAGCGATCGCATCCACATCTTCAACAGTAATGTAGATGCCCCATGTCGGCGGCATATTGGCCTGATTGGGTGGAGGTGGGGCCATACCACCAATTTCTTGGCCATCCACTTCAATGACGGTGTAAGGCGTGCCACCAATGGGACCTTCTTTCAATGTCCAGCCAAAGAGCTGACTATAAAATGCACGAGCGCCTTCAACATCGGAGGTGATCAGCTCAGACCAGCTAAACGCGCCATGCTGTTGAAAAGGATTCATAGCAAACTCCTAATTTAAGAGATACCGATATTTATCGAACTATTGATAGCATACTTGGCTCAGTTCATGAACTTGAGCGGTATCAGATTCAAAGTAGAGTTCGCCAGATATCAGGGCGATGACTACAACCCCCGAAGATAAAAGCAGCTTGAAGCGATTGTCTAGCAGCAGTTCCTTTATTAGCTTTTACAACAGTTGGCGTTTGTAAACCTAGGGTTTCGCTAGATCCACGAGTCAGCATCTAGAGGTTGCTATTTTTCATAACAAAGATTAGACATAATTCTTCGGAGCAAATACGGAACCTATATCTAAATTTAAAAAGTATCCTTAACATAAGAGAATGTTTGGATTCAGTGATATGCCCAAACCTGGAGTATCAATTGAACCATCTCACATAGGACGGTCTATTCTGCACTGTGTTACCCTGATTCTGTACAGCGTATACAACTCGGAAAAGCGCATACAGCTTGCATTTCATTTGCAAGTATTTACCCTGTAGCAACAACTTTGGGCATCTATTTATAATTGTTCTGTATCAGCTTTGATTTTACCCAAGCCTTAAAGCTGATTGAAATTGTAAGGTCTCGATTTGAAAGCGTTGTGTTCTCCTGCACTGCATCCATTCGCTGCATGTTTCTAGCCAGTTAATAAGGCGTATAAACCTCATCAATCCAGAGGCTTATTGAGAGCATATACAGCGAATAATTCCGTAATACGCGCAGTTGAATAACTTTGACCGAAGACATATGGATACAGCGCCTTGGTCCGATTTAATCTGTCGAGCAGTAGACAGTGTCAGTAATGGTGTCGCCATTACTAATGCACAGCAGCCGGACAACCCAATTATCTACGTTAACCCTGCTTTTGAGCGCATTACGGGATACCGATCAGAGGAAGTTGTTCACCAAAACTGTCGATTTCTACAAGGTAAAGATCGACGCTCACAACCAGAATTGAATCGACTCAAAGAAGCCGTTCAGCATGGGCAGGAGTGTTGTATCACTATCCAAAACTTCCGCAAAGACGGAACTATGTTTTGGAATGAGCTCTATGTTGCACCTATCTATAGCCTAGAGGGTCACCTGACTCACTTTATTGGTATTCAAAATGATATTACTACTCAGAAAGAAGCCCAAGAAGCTCTCTACAGACGTGAAAAAGATTTGCATACGGTTGTAGAAAGCATGGTTGATGATCTTATGATTCTTAATAAAGAGGGCAAAATAATCTTTGTTAACCCAGCTACAGAAAGGATTTTTAATCGAAGATCTGCTGAACTTTTAGAAAGCTCTTTAGGCATTCCGATTACGGTTAATAGCCGAGCCGAGATCAATATTCAAAGATCAGGGAAGTCACCTCTAGGAGTGGATTTTGCCTGTAGCCGTGTTCTCTGGCAGGGATCTTCGGCTTATCTTCTTTCCTTAAGAGAAATTACCGAGCGGCGACAGGTCTATGATCCCTTGACCCGCCTACCGACTCGAATTTTGTTCGATGAAAGACTTCAGCATGTTATTAACTTATCCCAAAGACAGAATGATTTTTGCTTTGCGCTTCTGTTTATTGATTTAGATCGATTTAAGGTTATTAACGATAGTTTAGGACATACATCAGGCGATCAGCTTTTAATGCAATTTGCGCTGCGCATTCAAGAACAGCTGCGAGCTTGCGACATGTTGGCTCGACTGAGTGGCGATGAATTTGCAGTTTTATTAGAGGGATTGAACTATTTAGACGATGCTATCAAGGTTGCAGAACGTATCAACACTGCCCTAGCACAGCCGTTTGAGTTGGAAGGCCATGAAGTATTCACCAGTGCCAGCATCGGCATCGCGCTAGGGCGAGCAACTCTGGAGCATCCTCGGGATCTTATCCGGGAAGCTGATACAGCTATGTATCGAGCTAAAGCCAAAGGAGGTGCTAACTACGCTATTTTCGACAAGGAAATGCATGCTCAAGCTGTGATGCGTCTGCAGCTAGAAACCGATTTAAGACATGCAATTAACTGTCAAGAACTAGTGGTTTATTATCAGCCAATCATTGCGTTGAGCTCTAATAAGTTACTGGGGCTTGAGGCGCTGCTACGCTGGTATCATCCCAACAGGGGCGAGATTTCTCCAGAGCAATTTATTCCGGTTGCAGAAGAAACGGGTTTGATTATTCCCATCGGTCAGTATGTTTTGTCGCAAGCTTGTCAGCAGGCACAAGATTGGCTAGAACAGGGATTGCTGCCCGCAGCTTTCAAAATTAGCGTAAACCTGTCTAGTAAACAGCTTTCTAATCCCGATCTCGTCGATCAAATTCTCCAAACTCTGGAAAAAACTGGTTTGCCCTCGCACCACTTGCAATTAGAAATTACGGAAAGCTCGTTGATGGAAAATCCCATTACAGCTGCTTCCATTTTTCGTGAACTAGAAGCTCATTCGATTCGATTAGCTATGGATGACTTTGGAACAGGCTATTCTTCGCTTAATTATCTACGACGTTTTCCTATACATACGCTTAAGATTGATCGATCTTTTACATATCGACTGGGAACTCAAGACGAAGATCTGGAAATTGTTCAATCTATCGTTTCACTAGCCCGTAATCTCAAGATAAATGTGATTGCTGAGGGGATTGAAACAGAAGTCCAACTTGGCTGTCTGCAAACCATCGGATGTGACTTGGGTCAAGGATTTTTGTTCGCGAAGGCTCTAGATTCACAAGCAACGTTTGACTTTTTGCAGCAACATTCCCTTGAACCTGCATAATCTTGGGAAGTAGCTGCTTCTTTCCTTATTCATGCCGTATTGCGATCGCTCACGGATAGTTTTCCCTGAAATTATTGCGTAATCCATTCCAGGCAAAGCCTTTGAGCCTTCTCAAAGCGTTCTTACATCGACTGAATCAAACCCGGGTCATGCACCCGGATTTTCCCTTTCAGCCCCGTAGTCTTCCGATTTTCTACGGATGGGTAATTCTGGTTGCAACAACACTGGGCATTGTCATGAGCATTCCAGGACAGACAGCAGGGGTGAGTGTGTTCACCGATCATCTGCTGTCTGCAACAGGACTATCGCGATTGACCCTCAGTAATGCCTATCTCATTGGAACACTCACTAGCGGTCTACTGCTGCCGTTCGGTGGCGTGTTTATTGATCGGTTTGGGGCACGGATAGTCGTCATCGGAGCTACCGTCTGGTTGGCAGTAACTCTGGTTTATTTGAGCTTGAGCGATCGCCTTGCCCAATGGATAAGCGCGGGACTGTCGTTCGAATCGTCACAACCAGCCGCCTTTGCCTTTTTGTGCCTCGGCTTTGTCAGCCTTCGATTTAGCGGTCAAGGTATGTTGACCTTAGTCAGCCGGACGACGCTGGGCAAGTGGTTCGACCGCCGTCGCGGCATCGCCTCAGGCACGGCTGGCGTGTTTACCTCTTTTGGTTTCTCGGCTGCCCCCCTGCTGCTTAGCATGTTCATTGATGGGTTCGGCTGGCGTGGTGCTTGGCTGAGTCTGGCAGCGCTCGTTGGCCTCGGCATGGGAACAATTGGCTGGTTATTTTACCGCGATAATCCAGAAGAATGTGGATTGCGGATGGATGGACGTGTTTCGGCAGCGGCTGTGCTGGCCTCGGCCAGTCCATCGGTAGTGGTGACTTCCCAACCCGCTTCTGTTTCAGCTGACTCCCACGCTGATACTCGCGATCGCGCCCACCCATCTAACCTGACTCAGTCACAGATCCCTGCTATTCGTGACTTCACCCGCACTGAGGCGCTGCGAACCCTAGCTTTTTGGGCAGCGACATTGGCACTGGCGTCTCAAGCTCTGACCGTTACAGGCATTACGTTTCATATTGTTGATATTGGTGCTGTCGCAGGCCTACCCGAGAAACAGACAGTTGCTATTTTCTTACCGATCGCTATTTTTTCAACCCTGACGGGTTACCTAGTAGGCATTCTGTCTGATCGCATCAGGTTGCGGGGACTCTATATCGCCATGATGGTGTTTGAGGCAATTGGAATTGTCGGCATGGCGCACCTTAGTAGCTGGATACCACGCAGCTTTGCAGTAGCTGGATTAGGCATCAGTGGCGGCTGTTTCGGAACACTGTCAACAGTAACCATGCCCCGCTATTTTGGCCGTCAACATTTAGGTGCGATCGCTGGGGTTGAGATGATGACGTTGGTCATTGCTAGTGCGATCGGTCCGTCGCTTTTGGCCCTGTTTAAGGCTCTCTTCGGCAGCTATCAATGGGGACTTTATGTCTGCGCCAGTATACCTTTAGCCATCATTTTCATCCTTGTACCGTCCCGTAACCCCCAAAGCTAGTTCACAGGCCGACTAGGTATAACGGGTAAATTTGAATAGGCGATGATGGAGGGCTTGAGCTAAGAGTTTCAACAATAAGGCTAAGGCAATATAAATCAGGGCGATCGCTCCATAAATCTCGAAATCTCGGAAGGTGCGCGATCGCAAGAAATTGCCTACAAAAGTCAGCTCTTCAGCTGAAATTTGGGACACAACACTGGATAGCAGCATGAGCAAAACAATCTGACCGGTGAGCGCTGGATAGATGTTAGCGATCGCTGGCTTTAAAGTCACTAAACGAAATACCTGGCGACGAGTTAGCCCGAGCGACATTCCAGCTTCAATTTGACTCGGGTCAATGGACTGGATGCCCGCACGAATGATTTCGGTGGCATAGGCTCCAAAGTTGATTGTCAGGGCCAGCAAAGCTGCTTGTTCGGTGCCCACCCGAGGTCCCAAACTGGAGACACCAAAGAAAATGAACAAGAGCTGTATCAGAAAAGGGGTGTTACGGATCGCTTCGACATAGAGTGTCGCGATCGTGCGAAGTAGGGGATTCTTGGCAATTCGACACAGCGCACCCACTATGCCCACAGCTAGCCCTAGCAACGTTGCTAGGGTCGACAGCTGCAGTGTAAGCCAAACTCCATTGAGCAAGAGATCCCAGTTGTCCCAAATGACCTGAAATTGAAACCGATAGTTCATACCACCTCCCCAGGGACCCAGTCCCTTGGAGGGATTAGGTCCATAAGATCCTGATTATCAAGATGCAATGAACTCATTCCACTTTTGGACAAGATAAGTAAAGGATGTGAAGAACTGAGACAAATTGCTGAGTCTGTTGCCGAAGGCTACTGAATCAGAGGATTGTGTTGTCGGATAATTGAACAGATCGGCGAGATAGGGCAACCAATGACAAAGAAAACTAAAAATCCCGAGGATCGCTTTCGTGAAAAGTACGACACTGTAGCAGACACAGTGGGCCTTCTACCGAATATACGCCTGCAGGACAACGTAATTCAGGGCATCGTCATTATTACGAGCACGGGACTAGCAATGCTTATTGGGGGCCTCAGCAATGGAATTGTAGGTCTCGCCATTGGCAGCATAGTTGGATTAATTTGTTCGCTTCTTGTAAGCGGGTTTGTTTTAATGCTGCTTGGTTGGATAAGGACGATTAAAAAGATATCCAAACGAAAGTAGAGGCTTACGTACCGTGTAATCGTAAAAATTCATCAGGGACCTTAGCAAAACCCGCCTTCGCGGGTTCTTGCCCAAACTGTGAGTCGGCGGCGGCTGACTTAACCCCTGATGTAGGCGCGACTTTCAATCGCTAGCCGATGAAGTCTTGTCAGTCAATCAGCCCGGTCCCTTCTGCTACGTGTCTAGATCCTTAGGTGAAGCCTAAGGATCTCGGTCTCTCATCGTTAGGATGCGATGAACTCATTCCATTTCTGAACCAGATACGTGTTCTCATTCATCGTGGAATTCCAGACCACAATATTGCCGAAGCGCTCCTCAAAAGAGCCACCATCGCGTACAGCACCCGACTTTGCTAGGGTCTTGCCGAAGGGATCAACAATGTCTTTGGAAGCAGGCTTTCCTTCGTACCAATAAGCCCATTCTGCGGGAGACATATACTCATCCTTCAAACTTTCTGGTGCAAACTCTTCTTTAGAATTTTCAGGAGCAGCACTGTAGTAGCCTTGGCGGCCTAGGAATGCACCTACCCAACCCTCTAACATCCAATTCAGATACTCATAGGCTGCATCCAACTGGATTTCTTTCAGATTCTTGGAGAGACCAACACCACCAGCCCAACCTCGATAACCTTCTTTCAAAGGAGCATAGATACATTCAGTACCTTGGGCTTGGACTGCGGTTACTGCCGGTGACCACATCGATTGCAGAATAACTTCGCCAGACGCCATCAGGTTTACCGACTCATCGAACGTTTTCCAAAAGGCGCGGAACTGTCCAGCCGCCTTCTGCTCCTTGAGGATGTCGGTAATCTGATCAATTTCCTCTCTAGTCATGTTTCCCTTGTCGCCAAAGGTCATCAGTCCTAGTGCTTCGGCCACCATCGCCGCGTCCATAATGCCGATTTGAGGAATATCTAAGATGGAGGTTTTACCCCGAAACTCTTCATTAAAGAGTTCGCCCCAAGTTTCGATTTGGCGACCGACTAGATCAGGGCGATATCCCAAGGTATCAGCGTTGTATTGGAATGGAATGAGCGTAGCGTAGTCGGTAGGTGTACTAGAAAACTCTGTGGAATCTGGTCCAGTCAGATACATTACTTTATAGGGCGCTGTACCTTGAGAAGTTTCCACAGGCATACCCTCAAACTTCCCCGTGGTGAAGAAGGGGACAATCTTGTCCCAGTTCTTAATCCTATTGACATCCACGGGCTGCAAATTGCCCGATGGTATAACCAGCGGCAAGCTAAAGTATTCGCCGTCAAAAATATCGTATTGCCCCGGTTGGGTAATGGCAATCTGGTTATTTTCCTCTGTGCTCAGGGCTCGCATTTCTACTTTGAAGCCCAAAGCTTCCTGGGCCTTGTCTCGAATTTCATTGATTTGCGAGACACCTGTCCCAATCAACCGCAGCGTGACATCTTTAATTTGATTGGTGTTGACTTCGGGGCCAGGTGCCGGATTATTGGGAGTTCCTGCGGGGGCTTCAGCCGTTTCTTCGGGAGCGCCCGTACAGCGAGCCGCAGCCACAGCCGCCCCAGCCGCGAGCCCAGTACGAATCAAATGACGACGGGATAATCCAGCCATGATGATTTCTTTTCCTCACAAACAGCACTTATCAAACAGCGTTGCCCTGGTTTAGCTAGGCAAAAATACACAGTCTTGAGCCGCCCACCGAAGCGTAACCACCTGTCCCTCTTGGTGGTCGGTTGCTATCCAGTCCTGCGTCCTTACTTTGTACAGGAGCTCCTGGCCGGTTGCTTCGGAGAGTAAGCTCACGCGGGTAACATATCCGGTCAGTTCTACATCAACGATGCGAGCCGCTAGATGATTCGCTTGGACTGAGGGGTGGGTGTCGGCACTGACCCTATCGGATACGAGTGTCAGCAAATCAGGTCGAACTGAACAAGCAGCAATTTGACCTGACTGAACGGCTTGCCCCCGGCAAAAAACAGAACCGATATCGGTTACATCAAGTTCGATAATATCGAAGCCATCCCTCTCCGGCACCGATCGCACAACTTTTCCTTCAAAAATATTGTTGTCGCCAATAAATTTTGCTACAAAGCGTGAGGCCGGTCGATTGAATAGCTCAGTTGGCGCCGCCACCTGATCAATGTGGCCGTGGTCCATCACTACAATCTGGTCTGACAGTGAAAAGGCTTCTTCCACATGGTGAGTGACTTGAATAAAGGTCAGGCCAAATTGTTTTTGGATGCGGCGCAGCTCACCGCGCATCCGCACCCGCAGATTTTCGTCTAAGGCGCTGAGAGGCTCGTCCAGCATAAGGACTTGAGGACGTGTAACCAAGGCACGGGCCAAAGCAATACGCTGCTGTTGTCCACCGCTAAGCTGATCGGGCTTGCGATCGCGTGTATGACCAAGTCCTACCAGATCCAAAATTTCACCTACCCGTGTCCGGCGTTCAGCGGCGTTGACACGCTGCATCCGGAGGCCAAATTCAACATTTTGCCAAACGGTTTTGTGAGGAAAAAGGGCATAGCTCTGAAACATCATGGCCGTGTTTCGTTTAGCGGGAGGTAGGTGGGTGACGGGGCGATCGCCAATATAAACCTCGCCACCTGTTACTGACTCATGGCCCGCAATCATTCGCAGCGTTGTCGTTTTGCCGCAACCGCTGGGTCCTAGCAAACAACAATAGGAACCAGCCGGAATATCCAGCGTTAAATCCTCGACAGCAGTAACAGCTCCATATCGCTTAGTCACTGATCGCAGCGCTACCCCAGCCGCCTGCTCAGCCACCGTCCGCTGAACAGTACCAGCCCTATCATGAGCGGGCTGCAGCGTCGAAGAAGCCATACTTTCCATATCAACTGTCATTCGTCTTACCGCATTGAAACGATAGCGCTTTGCCTGTAAACCTTTTCACATTGCCATACTAGAATTTACGAAACTGTAGCTACAGAGACGAGAAATGGTTGGTCTTGGTCTTCTTGGCCAAAAGACTTCGGTGAAAAGATATATGATAAGGTGCCCGGATTCCTCAGGAACTTAGGGTAGAACGGGAAAAGCCTGAGTCTCAGGACTGCCCTTTAAGAGACGCTTGACCATTCAGAGCTAGCGCATAATGATTTTTCCCGGTTCAGTATTCTTGCACGCCAGTTTGCGTCCCTCGAAACTATTGCTTGGTGCATTAACAGCTTTGGCGCTAGTAGGAACGCCTGCGACGGCAGAAATTGTCAATGTCGGGTTTGAAGGAGAAGACTTCCCTAGTCTGGAAGAAGCCGAGTTAGAGAAGCTTGACACGCTGCAAACCACCCGCTTGCCCATTATCCTAAGCGAGATTAGTCCTGACCAATCAACGCTGGTTGTAGCGACGATTGATCGCCTCAGTCAGGTCGACTGGCAAGTAAAATTTCTGAATCTCAACACGGGTGAACTAGAAGATTCGCTGGCCTTAGAGTACGAGGTATTCAGTCCTTCGACGCCCATTCAGTGGGTTGATAACGACACCATTCGGTTTGTGCAGGAGAGCCTGTTTGGGCCGTGGGAAATTGTCTCGCTCAATCGTGAAACAGGCATCGTCTCTCACACAAACGTATACCCTACTGAAACTGAGTCGGGCGAAATTTTAGGTGCAGCCCCTGATCTATCGCGCTTTGCCCTGCGGGTGTACGAGGGCGAAGAAGACGTCATCTACCTGGTATCGCTGCGATCGCTAGATCGTATTGAGGTCGCCCGCCTACCCGAGGGCATGGCGATTCAGCCACCGTCTTGGTCGGCGGATGGGCGACGAGTTGTGTTAGTCAGTTCATCGCTGGAAGAACGCAAACTGTACGAACGAACGCCCTATAGCCCCACGTTGTCTGACCCCGTAAACCAAGATGCGCTCGGACGCACTCCGCCAGAGGAGAATATGTTTCTGGAGCAAAATGCGCTGAAGGTTTACGACCTTACCCAGCTTGAACCTCTACAGCTTGAACTGTCGGCAATGGATGGCGAAGGGCACATGTTGGCCGAGGCGGCGATCAGTCCTGAGGGCGAGCGTATCTTAGTCAAATATTTGGAGCCTGGGCAGGTTGAAGGGCGCGAGCATCCTACCTATCTCTACCCACAAAGCTCCTACTATCAGGTGTATGACCTGGAAGGCAACGTCGTTGAAACCATTACGGCACCGGTCCTCAGTGGTCCACTAGAGAATTCAGGTGAATTTATTGACGAGGATACGCTTCTATTCCACGCTACTGTCGGGACCAACCGACAGCTCTACGTCTACGAAATGGGGACAGGTAGTCTGACGGCGCTGCCAATTCCTGATGGCAGCGTTGATTTCGCCTCTTGGGAGGTAGCACAGGATGGACAGACGCTGATCTATGCCTTTTCTTCGATTACGCAGCCGCCCGAATTGTTTTCGATTCCCCTTGATGGCAGTACTCCTCCTACCAAAATCACAAACATCAACGCTGAAGTGGCTGCCATCAACGAAGTCCAAGTTAACCCGGTGAGTTTTGAAACTGGCAACGGTACGCGCGATGGCTTCCTCGTCCAGCCTGCGGGGGCTACTTTCCCTCCTGAAAACGAGCCGATTGTATTCTGGCAGCAGGGTGGACCCGGCTATTCCATGACTAACGAGTTCGCGATCGAGGTTGAAATGCCGTTCAACCTGTTACCTAACTTTGGCATCTCAGTGTTATCCGTGCCTCTGGCAGGGCGTGAAGGCTACGGTACTGAACTTTATCGACTGCAGGCAGATGGCAGTAATTTTGGTCAGGTAGACATTATTGAAGGTGTCGAAATTGCGTCACAGCTCGTCACTCGTGGGTGGAGCACGTCAGAGCAAATTGGGGTGACGGGCTGCTCTTATGGGGGCTATTACACTGCCCAGGCGATCGCCCGTTTCCCCGATGTGTTTGCTGCGGCCAATCCTCAATGCTCGCTGCTAGATGCCTTTACCGAATGGCAGCTGGGTTATTCCTCGCTGCTGTCTTATTTGACAGGACTGACACCAATGGAAGCTCCCGAGGTCTATCAGCACATTTCACCCCTCTACAGCGCTACTCAAATCAAAGCCGCAACGATGATCTTTCACGGCTCTGACGATTTCCTGCAGGTTGATATGGCCCGTAACTTCCATGATGTCATCGAAGATAATGGTGCCCCAGTCATGATGTACGAGTTTCAAGGGGTTGGCCACAGTATTTTTGACATTGGGCTACAGCGCATTGCGGCACAATTGCAGGTTGATTTCTTTCGCGAACATTTACAGGAGTAAGCGGGGTTTCCTCACGAAAGCTACCCCGCGTCCCTACATTTCTATCGCCCTCATACTTCCACCGTCTTATTGACATCCAACTGCGTCTTGTAATCCACACCTAGAATCTCTGAGTACAGTCGCACATACTCCACGGCTGACTTATCCCAACTGAAATTCTGCTGCATGGCCCGTTCCTGTAGGGATTGCCACGCATCCTTGTAGCGATACCCTTCCCAGGCACGTACCAAGCACGTGTAAAGGTCCAGCGGCTCGTAGCGATCAAAACAGTACCCTGTTCCTGCTTGATTCGTGGGGTCGTGGTGAGTCACGGTATCGACCAGACCGCCCGTGCGACGCACAACGGGGATGCAACCATAGCGCATTGCAATCATTTGGCTGATACCGCAGGGCTCAAATCGCGAAGGCATTAAGAAGGCGTCAGCTCCGCCATAAATACGACGACCGATACCGTCGCTATACAGTAGGTACACGGCCATGCGGCCTCGATAGCGTGACGCTAATTCCCAGAGCTGATTTTCGTAGTAGCGATCGCCTGTCCCCAACAAAACAAATTGAGCATCGGTGTAGGCCAAAAACCGATCCATAGTCTGCAGGATCAGGTCGATGCCCTTTTGTTCCACTAGGCGACTGACCAGCCCTACTAGAAAGGCCTCTGAATTAACCTCCAAACCCATTTCTTCTTGCACGGTGACTTTGTTGGCGCGGCGGCGTTCCATCGTTTCCAGGCCAAACGATTTGGGGAGTTGCGTATCGGTTTCCGGATCAAACCGCTCCATATCAATGCCGTTGAGGATGCCGCTGAGCTTACCACCGACGAATGACAGCAGCCCCTCCAATTGTTCGCCATACTCAGGCGTCTGAATTTGTTGGGCGTAGGTGGGCGATACCGTATTGACGCGATCGGCATACTGCACCGCTGCAGCCATGGTGTTATGTCCCTGCATAAACCAGGGGCACCAGGTCATCTTCTCGAGTTTCCACCGCCAAGGACCCTGGTAGGCCAGATTGTGAATGGTAAAGACTGTACCGATATCGGATGTTTCATGCATCCACACTGGAATCATGCCCGTGTGCCAGTCGTGACAGTGAATTATCTGGGGTTTCCAGAAGTTCCAGGCAAATTCTGCGGCTCCATTAGCAAAGAAGGTAAAGCGCCAATCTTCGTCATCGCCGCCATAAACATTGCGACCATCAAATGCAGGGTGACCAAAGAGATACAGCGGGACGTCACTGTCGGGTAGAACTGTTTCGTAAACTGCGAAGTCATTGAACATCGCATAGCCCCACCAAACGGGCTCTTTGGGAATGTCAACTTTGTCGCTCATGAAGCCGTAGTAGGGCATGAAAATGCGGACATCGTGCCCCATTCTGCGGAGGATTCTGGGCAGAGCTCCCACTACGTCTCCCATGCCTCCAACCTTCGCTAGCGGTGCCGCTTCCGCTGCTACAAACAGAATCCGCATGTTCTCGCCCTTTAGAAAACTTTTATGTTCTCCCTCAGTCTACGAGGGGTTGGTTGGTCTGCATAGGGGCAGTGCGAATCGTAAAAGCCTGCTTGGGTTTGAACCATCGGTCTGCGTCGGAATCATAGGTCTGTCCAACTGACTGCTGTTGCATACAAACTCAGATTGTAGACTTTCTCTAAAATGATAGACGTGTTATATCGCAGCCCGAAGCGGGTTTTGCCCATGGCCTACACAACACGCCGCTCCATCCCTCAAACGGATCCTCCCCTACCGCCTTGGGAAACGCTGCCCACCATGTATGATTTGCCCAGCGAGTATCCCGAGGAGCCTGGCTTGCCCGACGAGTTTCATGATTTGCAGCCCCAGTTGTTGAGTCGGACCTTACACCTAGCCGACTACAAACGCCAAAACTGGTTCACAGGGTCAGACCTCAATCTTTATTACGATGTCCACAATCAGCATTGGTACAAGCGCCCGGATTGGTTTTTGGCGGTGGGCGTCCCCAATCTCTATAACGGGCACGATTTACGTCGCAGCTATGTTAACTGGCAAGAAAGACGACCGCCCCATGTGGTGATTGAGTTTTTATCCCCTGGAACGGAGCAAACAGACTTAGGCCGTTTTTATTGGGAGGACAGTGAGCCAGCGGCCTCTTCCTCTCTAGAGCTGCATGGGCAGGAGCAGTCTGGGACACCTCCTCCCGATAAACTGACGGTATACGAACGGTACTTGAGAGTACCGCATTATTTAACTTATGATCGTCGAACTAAACGGCTACGCTACTTTCTATTGGTGGGTGGTGAGTATCAAGAGCAGCCTATCCAAGAACGAGCCCCACTAGTCTGGTTAGCAGACTTAAAAGTGGGTCTGGGCCTCTGGGAAGGTATTTTTGAGGCAGCTCCGGGGCGGTGGTTACGTTGGTGCGATGCTGAGGGCAATTGGTTGCTGACTGATACGGAGCAAGAGCGCCTAGCGAAAGAACAAGAGCGCCTAGCGAAAGAACAAGAGCGCCTAGCGAAAGAACAAGAGCGCCTGGCGAAAGAACAAGAGCGCCTGGCGAAAGAACAAGAGCGCCTGGCGAAAGAACAAGCACAGCAAAAAGCTGAGCATCTAGCCGAGCGATTGCGATCGCTGGGCGTTGATCCAGACGAGATTTAAGTGGGAAGTCGAGGCAGCCGCAGATGGAAGGGGAATGGCGTCAGGCATTAGAAGCGCGAGGGAGTGCATTCAAAGCTGTTTCAAGGCGTTGAGATTGTTACGGGCGAGAGCAAACCCAGGGTTAAGGGCAATCGCGCGTTCAAAGTGCCACTGAGCAGTCTCGCGGTTGCCTAAATTCAGGTGGGCGACGCCTAGGCTGTTGTGAGCTTCGACATGATCAGACCGCTCGGCCACAACCTGCTCCAGCTCTTCAATACCTGCCTGCCACTGTCGTAAATCGACCAGAATCACACCTAGTTGGTAGCGGGCGGTCATCTGACGAGGGCTTAGCGCTAGTCCTTGGCGATAATGCTGAACAGCGGTTTCTAATTGCCCCGATTGATAAGCCTGCAACGCAGCCTGGAAACATTGTTCTGATTCAGACGGTGGCGTGTGGGAAAGCTCTACTTCTGCCAGTGCCTCATCCGGGAGCACGTACGAAGTTTTGAAGAATTCGTTTTCTTCAACGAACAATTCGGGAAAGCGGATACCAGGGAGCACTTGGACGGCAAAGATTTCTTGCACGGCATCTTCAAATTTAAGAAATGCGATAATTTCGCCCTGCTCAATATTGACGACCCAAACGCCACAGATACGCTCAGTCAGGCGTTCGGTCAGAGGGATGCCGCTGAATACGGCGGATTCTCGCACTTGTGACAAGCCGATGAAAGCTAGTGGGCCGTAGAAATCAATGCCTCGGGTGAAACCCGGTAGTTGGATAACAGACTCGACTTTGCCGGTGCCGCGATCGACCGCGGCGAGGCTACCATCCCCCGATTCAAGAACCCAGAGGCGATCGCGATACCATCGAGGCGAGTGAGGCATCGACAATCCCTGCACCAAAATCTCGTTATTGGTAATATCCATCAAAATGCCGCCACGGGCTTTGTTCTCGCGCCAGCCGCCAGGGGTATCGGTGATGCCCAGGGCAGTCACATACTTAGGCGCACCGTCGATGAGTTCCAGTCCATTGAGATGGCAGCGATCTTCAGGGGCATAAGCACTTACAAAAGGCGGTCGCCAACGCGGTACAAAACTGTGATCTAAATCCTGTGTGCAGAGGCAGGAAAAGCGAGTGTTGATGAACCAGAGCCCTTCATTGCCCCAGGCCATCTCATGAATATCGATATCGCCTGTCACATGAATATTGCGGGGTAAAAAGCAGGCGTCGTGCTTGTCAACAGGGTCCAGTTTAGGAGCAACGGCAGGTACGTTCCGGAATTCCCAAATGTGGGAGCTGGTACCGATCGCCATCCGTCCCGTAGGATCTGTCGCAAGTCCCATCGGCTTTTGGAAGATCCGAAAATGCGTATTCAAGGTCTCGCCGTCCGCCCGCACCAGCACCACCTTCCCGGCTTGATACGTTGAAACCACCAGAGAGAGCCCCAATTGTTTGAGTATGGCGGGAAAATTAGTGGTGTGAACACTCCGAAGCGGTTCTAATCTTGCTGAAGACTTAGGGACAGCCAAAACTTTTCTCTGCGTAGGACTCATTCACTCACTTACTTTATACACCTTGCGAGCTGATTGTATTGCATTCTGGACATTGAATGAATTTGGTTCAACCTTAAAACAATTTTTTTGAATCTAGTCAGGTAGAAAGTTAAAGTGTTTTGTTATTTTTAGAAAAAGAAAAATTTAAGAAAAGATTATATGCTAAATTTACATTCTCAATAAATTTATATGGCAAATCTCAATAAGGCTTTTAATAAGAATAGCCTACAAAATTAGGCATAATATCTTGTATCTCAGTCTACTTGGCAATACATATAAACCTATATGGGTTCGACTATTCAGAAATGGTGATCGGCTACGCAATTTTGCTCGACTTGGCCCGAGAAAACGTATTAGGTATTTAAGTTAAGCAGTGTGCGCGTTCGCCAATCACATAGCCCTTAATAAACAAGGTTTATGTGATTGCTGGCTTATTTTGTGCTTTCTAGATACTCGAATCCTCATAGCTCTATTGGTGCTTTGACTGGATATTAGTCGGTGGTCAGTGCTTTCCTTGTCCGAGGAAAATCGCTGACGAATTTGAGATGCTTAATTCTATCTGAGCAAAGGAGTTCCAAAATCTATCATGGCTACATTTACCGTTACGAACCTCAATGACAGCGGTGCTGGCTCTCTTCGTCAAGCAATTCTCGACGCCAATGACCCTGTAACGAACCCCGGAGCTGACACAATTACCTTTGCCGACAGCCTAACGGGCCAAACTGTCTTGCTGACAAGTGGTGAGCTGGTCATTACCGACGACCTCACCATCGACGGTGACCTTAACAACGATGGCTTACCTGATCTAACCGTTCAGCGTGATGAAAGTGCGCCTGATTTCCGCATCTTCACTATCGATGATGGGAATGCAGTCCCAGACAAAGCTGTTGCGTTGGATGGATTGACCATTACAGGAGGTCGCATAGCCCTCGATCGCGATTTTATTGCTGATAACGCTGAGGACTTGGCAGGGGGCGGCATCCTAAGTCAGGAAAGTCTTGCTGTTCGCAACAGCACTATCAGCAGCAACACGCTTAGTCTTTCTGTAAACTACCCTGGCTATTCAGCGCCTATTAATACGTCAGGTGGAGGTATCTTCATCGGTGCTGGTGACTTAACGGTGAGCAACAGCACCATCAGCAATAACATCAGCCGTAGTGTCTACCAAAGCAGCGGCGGTGGTATTTATAGTCTGGGTGAAACTGTCACAGTGACCGACAGCACCATCAGCGGTAACGTTGCTGATGCTTTCGCAATTTTTCGCGGTTTCCCTCTTGGCGGCTACAGCAGTCGGGGAGGTGGCATTGTAGGACAAGCCGTAGAGGTTACTAATAGTGTTGTCAGTAACAACTCAAGTACTGCTTATGCGGGTAGTAATCCATACCTTGGCAATGGCGATAGTGAGGGGGGCGGCATTTCAGGAACTATCGTGACTGTAAGCAATAGTGTCGTCAGCGGTAACTTGAGTTCCGCTAGGACCAGTAATGGCGGGGGTATCGCGGGAGAAACTGTAACTGTAAACAACAGTACAGTTGACGCTAATTCCTCTAGAGGAGGATACAGCACCAGCAACGGAGGCGGAATCGCCGCTGGATATTTAGTCGTCAACGACAGTACGGTCAGTAATAATAGTGCCGATGTTAGTCGTGGTTATGATGCTTCGGGGGGAGGTCTTTTTGCGGTTGAGTCCATTATCACTAACAGTCGGATTGTTGGTAACCGCGTCAGTGCTTCTGTTGGTGACGCCTTTGGTGGAGGCGTCAGAGGAGATGATCTGACAATTCGGAATAGCACCATCAGCGGTAATGTAGCTAGGGGTGAGAGCGATTCAATATACCGTAGTGGTGTTTATGGAGCGTCCGCTTTTGGCGGGGGTATCTTCAGTTCTGAGAGCGCTTTTATCCAAAGCAGTACTGTCAATGACAACCGAGCCTATGGTACTACGCTCGTCTCAGAAGGACGGTTTGGAGCGCCTTCCTATCGCGAGAGTGCTGGTGGGGGTATCTTCAGCAGTGGCGATGTACTGATAGTCAGCAATAGCACGCTCAGTGGGAATGAAGTTGGCAGAGATGCCACTAGCAGCAATGAAGTCGTCAATGAAGGTTCTGGTGGGGGTATCGAGATTCGGAGTCAAACCGCTGCCATTGGCAATTCCACTATCGCGAACAATACCGCAAATGAGTTGGGCAGTGGTGTCTACAGCGCTGGACAAACCGAAGTTGTTTCCACTATTGTTGCGGGCAACAGTGATGGTGATGTTAGCGGCAGTTTTGTCAGCTCGGGCAACAATCTGATTGGGACCGGTGCTACGGGCACCGATGTCGCGGCAGTCTTTAACCAGCCCAGCGATCTGGTTAATGTTACCGCTCCAGGCCTGGAGGCTTTGACTGATAATGGCGGACCAACACAAACACAGGCTTTACAACCCGGGAGTCCAGCTATTGATGCGGGCAGCAATCCCAACAATTTGAGCACAGACCAACGTGGCGATCGCTTCGATCGCGTCGTCAATGGACAAGCGGATATCGGTGCTTTCGAAGTGCAGCAACAGCCAACTGTTCTGGACGTTGGTCTTTTCGATGCAGACAGCGACAGCCTAATCACGTTCCTGGAAAACGGCGATGAAATTTTGGGTAGTACGTTAGAAGGCCGCAGCCTGACCATTGCTGCTTTCGTACCGGATGACAGCCTCTTTGCCGGACAAGTCGAGAGCATTTTTCTAGACCTGAATAATGGTCACACAACTAGGCGAGAAAATGCTGAACCCTATTCGTTGTTTGGTGATGTTGGAGGCGATTTGAGAGGCGGAGCAATTCCAGTTGGTGAAAACGAAATTGATTTTGAGCTCTACTCTCGGAATGGCTTGCGGGGTGACTTGCTAAGCACCGTTACGCTGAGCTTCACAATTGTGGATGACCTTATGTAGACCGGATGTCTGAGCCGCAGCCGAAATATTGTGGTCATACGATCCCAACATTTCGGCTGCGATGCTAATAGGTTAGTGTCGTCTACCAGAAGAGCTGATTGAGCCAATCTTTGAAAGGTTGAGCACTGTTAGGCTCCTGGTAATCAGGGGTGAGAAGACTACTGAGTGCTTTTTCTAATTGAGCGATCGCCGCATCAATTTCTGCTCGCTTAGGACGCGGGTGTGGGGTAAAGGGGATAGGCTGGCCAAAGCGTAATGTTAGCGTTTTGCGAAAAAACAAAATGTGTGTCCCTGTGATCGAAACCGGCACGATGGGAACACCGGATCGCATTGCATAAATCACAGTACCTCGCTTGAGCGGCAGATGCAGGTGACCTTCTTGATGGCTCAGTCGTCCTTCGGGGAACAGCATGATGCCGTCACCCTGCTTCAGAATGGACTGAATAGCTTGGTCAATTTGCCTCAGCTGCTGGATCGAACTACCGTTGGGAACGTCCTGCTCAATGGCTTCGGCTAAGTCTTTCAAATCAGGACGATCGCGCTTAGCCTGCTCCATTACCGCAACTTCTTCTTTCCACCAACGTTCGAGGGGAATCACACCGCCTGCGTTGCCGACAATCCAGCGTTTCCAGCGCTTGTTATAAAGAGTACGGGCATCCCCCAAGATGTAGTAATAGGGACGATGAGGCACCGAAGCCAAAATCAGAAAGGGGTCGAGATGACTGAGATGATTAGCCACCAAAACCACGGGTTCCTTGGGGATGTTCTCAGGACATTCAACGCGAATATGAAACAGAGTTCGCATGAATCGACGTAGCACCCAGCGGCGCACGCGACCACTCACCCGAGTATCCGCCTCACCGTCGGCGATCGCTGCAATGTCTGCTAAGGCTGCTTGAGTATATGCCTGAACGTTTGGATTACGTGCAGCAGCTACGCCCTCTTGAACCCGCTGAATTATGGCTGGCGTCAGCTCAATCACTTCAGCATCTGCCATATCAGAGTTATCCATCATGACCCATTGGCAAGCCGACTTCTTTAGGTCCGATTTGCTGCAGTGATTTCGTCCAAGATGGTCTGCGCACCTTGCGACTTGAGTCGTTGAGCCAGCTGAGTTCCCATCGTCTCAGCTTCAGTGACAGTCCCCTGCACGTGATCTTTAATTAGCGTTTGACCATCCAAGCTCGCCACGAGTCCAGTTAACGTCAGGGTTTCACCTTCAATGGCTGTATTTACCCCGATGGGTACCTGACACCCCCCCTCCAGCTCACGTAGAAAAGCCCGTTCTGCTAGACATCGATGGGCTGTAGCGGAGTGCTCCAGTGTCTTGATGACAGCCAAAATTTCATCATCTCCTTCCCGACATTCAATGCCGAGGGCTCCCTGGCTCACTGCATGCAGGGACACTTCTGGTGGCAGGACTTGATGAATGCGATCGCCCATCCCCAGACGCTCTAGCCCAGCTACAGCCAAAATAATGGCATCGTATTGGCCTTCATCGAGTTTGCGGAGACGAGTGTTAAGGTTGCCGCGAATATCTTTGAATGTGAGGTGGGGATAGTGGTGACGCAGTTGAGCCAATCGCCGCAGCGAGGAAGTGCCAATCACAGCACCTTCCGGCAGCGTGTTCAGTTGTTTGTCTTGGTGCTTGGCATGGACGACTAAGGCATCAGCTGGGTTTTCGCGCTCGGTAATACAGCCCAGCATCAGCCCTTCTGGCAAACGAGTGGGCAAATCCTTGAGCGAATGCACCGCAAAATCAATGTGGCCCTGCAGCATACCATCTTCCAGCTCTTGGGTGAAAAGCCCTTTGTCACCGATTTTGGATAAGGAGACGTCCAAGACTTTATCTCCCTGAGTATCCATCGTCTTGACTTCGAACGTCACATCGGGAAATCGTTTCTGCAGCTCGTCACGAACCCAATGGGTTTGTACCAGCGCCAACTGGCTCTTACGGGAACCGATACAAATCGTGCGAGTCGATGCAGTTGTGGAAGGAGTGGCCGCTAAAGTCATGGAAACCAGGCTTGCTAAAGTCGTTTAATCAGTTGAAATTGTGCAGGAATCCTGCAAGATCTTAAGGTTACCGTAATTGGTTCCTTCTGCCGCTTTAGTGCAGGGAACTGTTAAAAACTGCTGCCCTCTCAAAACTATGCCGCACTTTTTATTTCATCAATGTCTGCGACTGTTGTCGATCGCGGGTGTAACCTTAGCAGGCTGGATCTTATCACCGATGATGGTTTGGGCGCAGGCCGTACCGGCTGAGGTGCGGGATCCGTTCCTTGCCGATCCGGAATTGATGGAACCCCGTGACCCGCTGTTGCCTGAACTCCCTGTCGTACGACGATTGAGTCCCTTAGAAAAGGTTGAGCTAGAAACAGCCCTAGATGAGCTCGCAGCGGAGGGAGAACGGTTGCATTTTCAGGGAGAAACCGATCGCGCCTTTCAGGTATGGATGCGTGAGGTGCGACTACGGCGAGTTTTGGGTTACGAAGCTGAAATTCAGGCCATGCAGCGGGTGGGACTGCGGGCCTGGGAAGATTCTCGTAGTCAGGAAACGCAGCTACTGACATTACGACTCCGCCAGATTCAAGCAGAGTTGTTGAGTCAAGAACCTTTGGATATTCCGCTGCTGGAATCAGTTGCTGCCACTTTTGAAGTGCTACGCGATATTGACTCGGCGATCGCGGTTTACGAAACACTGATTGTCCGGGCCGCCCAGGCAGGCGATCGCGAGGAGCGGCAGCGCCTACTAGAGAATCTAGCCAGCCTGCAAGAAAGCTGGTTTCGGTTTGAAGTAGCGGGCAAAACTTACCAGAGTTTGCTGGTTGCTAACAACGGTAGCGATGCCCTTAAGCAGGTGGAATATTTACAGGGGGCAATTCGTAATTATCAAGACGCAGGCGAACTCAGCACAACCGTAGGGCTCCAGCGACGGCTTTTAGCTCAGTACCAGACCACCAGCACCCTTCAGCCGATTCCAGCCTTGTTGCTGGCGATCGCGCGCAACTATCGTGACTTGGAAGATTTGCCACAGGCCCGTACCTATTACCTCATCGCTCACAGCACCGCATTCGGCCAAAATCAAACCAATATTGCTCGCGAGGCCGTAGAAGATCTGACGGCAATTTATGCCGCGTTGGAGCGTCCCGCTGACGTTCTTTACCTCTACCAGCAGCAAATTGCTCTGGATCGCCTGTCCTATGATGGCTACGAGCTTATGCAAGTCTTCGATAAGCTTGGACAATTTCACGAGACCCAAGGAGAGCCTGACGCTGCTATCACGGCCTATCAAGAGGGGTTGATTCTGGCTACCCACCTAAAACATCGCGAAGTTTACTTTAAATATCAGCTTCTCCGCTTACTTTACGCTCAGGATAGATTGACAGGCTTAGCTGTTGAACGGCACCAGCATGATCCTGCAATAGACGTCCTGCAGCAGACAGACATCTGGCAAGGCAATAGATAGCTCAATTGGCGGCTTCTTTGGCAATCTCGTCAAGGGCATGTCGGGCGATCGCTAGCGTCAGGCGCGCCTGTTCCAGATCAGATAAATTATCCCAATCTGTTTGCCGAACGGATCGAAGCGCTATGTCGAGAATTTCGCCCCGACTGTCCCGCATCGCCATTGCTAAAGGACGCGCCATAACCTGTAGGTCATCCACTTCCCAGCCACTAACAACCACTTGGACACAGTCCACAAGCTGGTCGACTAAGGCAAGACCACCATCAGAGACTTCTTGAGCTTTGGCGGCTATTTGAGCGATGAGCTGAGCTGGCATCCGTGATTCGAACTGCTGAATTAAGGATATTGCTAGTGTTGAGGATTGATTGCCCCACAGTTGTTCAGCTTGCTGTGAAATCCGACTCCATTGCGACTTAAAAATATCTCCAGACAAGTCGCCCGCGGCAAAGGCATCCTCAAGCTTATCTAGATAGACAGTGCTGGTTGGATCAGAGGGATTCCAAAGGTAGCTAGCATCGTCATCGAGGACAGAATGCAGCATTTCTAACTCAATTTGTTGCTGTTTCGGTAGTGAAGGCACGG
The DNA here is from genome assembly GCA_050330865.1 of Leptolyngbyaceae cyanobacterium. Lineage (GTDB taxonomy): Bacteria > Cyanobacteriota > Cyanobacteriia > Phormidesmidales > Phormidesmidaceae > SIO1E4. Next base: position 15,238 of record JBHJHM010000114.1, on the reverse strand, counting down.
GACCGGTAGATTCTTTCATAGGTTTACTCTCGTTGAGGATGCACGGGGGTTGGATAGTTTACGGGCTAACTAACCACAGAAATGGTAAGGGGTAGGGTCGATGGGGGTTATCCATCCTACGGTACAGGTATCTTCTGAAAAGTCGACAACCAGATGCTTGGCGACTTTTACCTGTGGACCTAATTAGGTTAGCTCTAGCTACAAAACCAATTATCGGCGTTCCGAATAAAACTACAAATTTCCTTGTCATTTTATGGATAGACACCGCCTTCAACCATGTGCGATGGTCAAATGCCTGCTGCAAGCGCCTTCATTCCGCTTTTGCGCTTTCCTACTCACCCTTTGCCATAACCCTTGGCACATTCCTTCTGCCAGTGTCTTTTGTCACTAAGCCTCAATTACAAACTCCATCAGCCGCCCTTGAGGGCTGCCAAATCTCAGCTGAGTACCGGTGCTAAGGGAAATCTCTTGATGATGGATATGTCGCCAATGACCGGCTTCATGGCAGAAGGTGCCATAGCGAGAGCTATCCCGTAGGTGATAGGTGATCTTTTCCGGTTTGGTTTCACCACCGCCAGAGATCTGCCGACAAAAAATTTCTGCGTGCTGGCTCGATACCCAAGGTTCAGGAATCACCAAATCATTTTCAGGCCGTCGCCCGACGCGCATGATGCCGCCGTACATGTGCCACACCAAGCTAGGATTTTCTACAGCCCGAATAGCTGCAACCGGGCTAGTCGGAGTCCCTTCCCCGGGAAGACGCGTAATGTCTATATCGGGGGCTTCCAAGAGCTGACCATCGTAGTCTGGATGCATGTAGAGGACAGGCAGTGTCCAGGCAGGTTGATTAAAGTTGTAAATTGTCAAGAGCTGTTGACGTGCGATCGCAACCGCCCGATCTACAGGATGACGGTCAGCTAGCGCCTGCGAAAACGCCTGAACGAAGCTAAGAGCCTCTTTATCCGCGATCGAGTCACGCATAGCAAGTACAGCCGGCACCCCATGATGCAGCAGTACCTCAGCCAGGCTACTGCGCGGTATGGTCTGCTGTCTTCGTTGGTCTGGCTGAGCGCCCCAGCAAGTATTGAAAACGGCGAGCTTCACCCGACAGCGTGTTAAGACTTGCGCTAGCTCGGTACCGTTGAGAGGTGCTTCGGCGTGAACGAAGAGTAACCCCCCATCAGGGGCTGGAACCCCATGCCCTGCATAGAAGAATACGTTGTACTGTCCCCTTTCTAGCGCCCTAATGAGTGCAATTGGTGAAGGTCGCAATAGCACATCGACTTGGCAGGGGGCGGCGTTTGCGCGCTGCCGAATACCGGAGGTGACTTCTCCCTGCAAAATGCGTTTCAGCATGTTGGCCTCGGTCTCTAAGCGGAGCGCCTCACTGGAATGGCGAGGACTCCCTTCTTCGCCAGGTAAATCTTCTTCCCCTAGCACCAGCAAAACCTTAAGGCTGTAGTCGAGGCTGATTTCAGCGAGGGGATCGACAGCACTGGTCGTGCGGCTGAATCGGATCTGTTCACTGAGCGACATGGCCTGCCGTCCTGGCTGGGATTGCATAATCTCCCAGGGCAAGGCAATCAGACTCGGATCGCGAATGTCTAGACAGAGGCAGAGGGGATTACCTTGGCCGATCGCAATGCCCAGGCTCCGATCAAGACTGCTTTGAATGGCCCCATCAAATAACCATCGCCACAGACGAATGCCTAGCGTCTGCATCAAGCGGCTAGTGTAGCTACGATTCGTCGACGAGGGATCGTCAATCAGGTCTTCAACGATAAATTGAGGTAAAGCTGAAGGAATATGAGGAACGTGGGGTAAGCCCCGGAGCGAAAAAAACTGTAGCCAGTTCTGCCAGTTTTGATCTAGCTCCTCAGTCCAGACGCGATCATGATGGACGTAGCCGCCCGGATATGGGGCTTCCACTACCCAAATTGCATAGTGATTTTCAGCGGCAGATGACAACCGCTCGATGGCAACGCGCAGGCGGATGGGATCAGCAGGCATCAAGAATATATAGCAGGCAAGAACAACTAGATGGGGATTACTAGAGCACCAATATAAAGCGAGTCAGTTCGTACACAATCCCTGCTGAGTAGGTGAGGTGTCAAGCAAACGATCAGCAAAGCCCGTTACAGAAGTCTGCAATGACCATCCTTGATCCCCCGGTACGGCAGTAGGAAGCGTGGTGTTTCGTTCTGGCTCAGGCATATCTGTCGTTGGCGTTGAGGGAGTACTGGCGGAATCCGCTTCAACACTCGTGACCGCTGCCGCAACAGAGCACACCTGAAGACGCACCCAAAGTCTATTATCGGGTGTTTTTTGTCGGTTAATCACTTGAACAATGCTCCCAACAGATAAACTCCTTTCTGGAAGGTCAATTGCCGGCGGCGGATCCGGATCCGGAGGACTTGCGGTTGTAACGACAGTGGCAGCTGAGGCTGTGTCCAGAGCCGGTTGAATTTGAAGATAATCGCCCACTGAGAGGTCATCGACGACTGGCTCGGCAACGGGAATGGGTGGTGTGGCTTGGGGTGCGAGAGTCTCTCCCGCTTCAGTCGATGGAGAATCGGAGTTGATCGCTAGCGGGCCGAACCGATTCCAGGCATAGACGCCAGCAACGCCCAGCAACCCTGCGATCGCGATACCAGTCAACGCTATGGGAGCAGCTCGCCGACGTGGGGGAACAGTGCGGGGGACCGGTTGGGTCTCAGAGGGCGGTGGAGCTACAACTTGGGTCGCTTTCTGAGCGGGGGCGGCAGACGGTGCGACAGGAGCGGTCAAGAGACCCGCACAGGTGGCGGGAACCGTAACGGCTTTGGGGGACGTTTGAGGCATAACCCGCAGGACACCGACAGTGACGTTGTCATGACCGTTGTGGGTATTGGCAAGTTTGATCAGGCGTTTGCCCGCTGTGGCCACATCGCGATCGCCGGTCACCACGGGACGCAGCTCTGTCATCCATAGACGCTCTACTAAATCCTGATCGCTGAGGCCATCTGAGCAGAGCAGAAACACCGATTCCTGAGTTAACGGATAGAGTTCTACCGTGGGATGCAGATGACGAGAGGACGCCATACCCAAGGCTTGGACTAGCGCCCCTGCGCCCGACGTCTGTAGAGCATCCCGATAAAGCTGCAGCCCTAACCGCATTTCCCGCGTTGCCACGTCGTCATCCAAAGTGATTTGGCGACAGTTATGCGATCGCACGCGATACACCCGGCTATCGCCCAAATGGGCAATGTATAAGCGAGCCCCATAGACAAACGCCAGCGCGATCGTGGTCCCCATCCGAGCGCGGTCTTGTCGCTGAGCGGCATCATTGCGGGAAGAAATTGCCTGATTCGCCGCCAAAATGGCCTTCTCAAGCAGAAAGATCAAATCATCGTGAATTAAATTAGGGCTGCTGCCCAAAGCCTGAAGTTGTTCAGAAACTTCATCAATCGCGATTTGAGAGGCCACATTGCCACCCTGGTGTCCGCCAATGCCGTCGCATACAATGACGAACGGAGCCGGAGTCGTCGCTACCGTCTTGGCCGTTGAAGAGACGCTGCTTACCGTGCCACTCTTGGGGTAACAGGCATCTTCATTTCGTTTGCGAGTTGGCCCCTGATCGGAATAGGTGGCAAACTGAACCGATACTTTTGGGGGTGCCGACAGAACTTCCAAAGCCTGGGTACAAGCATTGACGAGCCCAGCCGCCGTTCCCTGGCCGGCACTGAGATCTTCTACCAGCCGCGTCAGGAAGTTTTGCACTGGTGCTGCGGCTGCTTTCAGCAAAGGCCGCCACTGACTACCCAAATCTGCCAGGGTAGGGGAAGCGGTCGCTTCCATCGGCAGCGATAGCAGTCGTACATCTTCCCCATCGACCCGGATATTTTCCCAGTCCAAGAGTGCTCCGGCTACCTGATTATCTACGGACGGCTGCCAAAGCCGAGCAATTTGCCATAGCCAAGTGACTTGTTGCAAGGCCGTAGCGTGAGCCCAATTTGCAGTCAGAGGCGGTAGCAGAGTCGGAATTTCTGAGGTGCTCTCTGGCCACTGCAGCGGTATATCTTCCAATAGCAGCAAAGACTCCCCGGTTTGCGAGAGTACAATTTCCGTAAAAGGACGGGGAACCGCTCGGGGAAAATGGGAGAGTGCCAAATAGGGCGCTGCCAGAGGCGGTACCTTATCCAGTGGTACTGGAGGATCCGCTGGCGAGGTATCTAGCAGCAGCGGGAATTGCAAAACCTGGTAGCGCTCTGCGAGTACCGTGCCGGACTCCAGTTCAGCAGACACTGCTCCCTGTGCCCACAAGTAGCGGCGCACCAGAGGCCATTTGCAAGCTTGACAAATTTGGCGATCGCTGGGGTTAGCAGCCCGGCAGCTTGGGTTGGAACAGTGAATCACTCAGCAGCACACAGTAGCAGGAAGGTAATGGTAGAAACCCTAGGCATCACTTGCCACATCAGAGACGACTTTGGGTAAACCCATGCTGTAGTTCATGACGCGGCTTTTGAGGTTATAGCTAATCTCGCCAGCTTGCAGAAGTGTCTTAATAAAGTGCTCCAGATCAGAACCAATCCGACGTAGGTTGTAGTCGGTCAGCTCCTCACCTTCGGCAGTCTCGACGAGTCGACCAAATTCCTCGTTCACTTTCTGAAGAGCTTCATCGCTCCAGTTGAACTCATTATCAGGGTCAACATCTAGGGTCAACACAGATTCGCTGGGAACCAGCTCATCATCTTTGACCTCAGCAGCATAGATAAAAACGTGGCGAGTTGTAGATTTCAGCAGCATCGCACTTATGAGACTGAATAACGAATCAAACCTGATAGCTATTGTAAAGGGAGAGGGCTAGGCTGGCGGATCCCTTTACCGTTAAGACTGCTTACTAAGAATCTGAGCTGCCTATAGGATCCTACGATTTTGAAAAAACGATGCTCAAGCTTCTATTGATTCGACATGGGGAGTCTACGGGAAACCAAATGCAGCGGATGACCGGTCACCTAGCGGATGAATTGACAGGGACAGGGCAGCTGCAATGTCAATTGCTAGCGCGCCACTTATACCAGCAAGGTTGGCGACCGAGTCATATTTACACCAGTCCGCTTTATCGTGCGGTTGAGTCACTTGCGTATTTGCTAAGGCCGTGGGGATGGCTACTACCGGCCCACTTGCCGCACGCCCAAACTATCCTCCCAACCGATCTTGTTCCTAGCGAGGCAATCGCCCATGCACCACCGATTAAAGACTTGCCAGTGATAATAGCTGCTGAAGAACTCCAGGAATTTCAAGCCGGTGTTTTGACTGGACTCACCTGGCCAGAAGCAAAACAGCAATATCCAGATCTATGCCAAGCTCTTGAAACCTCGTCCGAATGGGTCGCAATTCCTAAGGCTGAGACTCCCTTACAGGGGCAGCAGCGGGCGCGTGCATTCATTCAGCGGGTGCTTGCCAACCATCACAACGGCGACACCATTTGGGCGATCGCTCATCACTGGATTATGGAACATCTGATTGCGGCGGTGATGGGGTGCGATCGCACTTGGCAAGTGATAATTCCCAATACAGCTCTGTTTGAGTTTTGGATTGATCGCGATCGCTGGTCACACGCAGGAATGAGTTTGGGAATCAGTAATTTCTGGCAAATCAAGCGGTTTGCCGACTATCAGCATCTCACTGACGAAGCTAATAGCATTGACTTTTCTCGATAGCGTTGCGCTCAAAAGATCAATAGATTGGCGATCGCGATATCGCTGAGCCAAACACATTCATTTTTAGAGATATGGCACTATGGCACCGCTTGTCACCGCCAAGCTGAACTTTAGCGAATCTCCTCGCAATCACAGACTAATTTCTATTCTTCCTGACAAAGAGGAATAAAAGCAGCTGGTTGTTTGTCGTCTTCGCACCTAAGCAAACACTCGCATTTTCTTGCGTAATTTCAATATTGAGTGGGAAAGTCGCCCGAAGCTTTAACCATGTTTTAATATCTGCAATTGGGTGATGCGTTTTTCCAGCAGGGTTTCAGCCGGTTTTTAAGGATGAAGCATTTAGTCATAGCGTTCATTCAATCTGAACCGTTAGCCCTTCTTAGAAACGTTTCCAAGACTAGATGTAATATTCGCTTATCGATAAACTATCGCTACTCTTTTAGGGTTGCCTGCCTGTAATGCAAATGGCTCAAACAAGTACAGTTAACGACATCATCGGACAAGCGCGTCAGGGAAGTGTTGCTGCAATCATTCAAGTTCTGAATGAGCGGTTTGCCGATGATGGCATTCGAACCCGGGCAATTTTGGCGGACGGTGTTCTGCAACTGTTATGTGAAGCACCCACCGCAGAGCAGCTTCCGCAATCAGAAATTGTCAGCCGTGTTCGGAATATTTTGGAAAGCCTCTCACCTAGGCATATTCGCAAAGTAAACATCAACAGTCGCATCGTGCGAGAACAACAGCTGCTGTGGTTAGAAGAAATTACCCGCGACCCAGATGGTCAATTGCTTTGGTCTGAGCTGATTACTCTAAAACAACTGAATCCCGTTACGCGCTTCTGGCAAGACATGCGTCAACCAAAGGCCAAGCAAGAGATAGTTGTCTCCGATTCAAAACGCGATAAGCTGCGTCAAAAGTTTTTCTGGCGAGGGCTTATGGGAGGAGCGAGCCTCTGTTTACTCCTTCTATTGGTTGGCTGGGTGCTCAAGCACCGTTTGGGAATTTCTTGGACCCAAGCCCAACCTGTGGAAACCGTGCCCGAGGTAGAGATCGAGGACGCACCCGCCGCTCCTGCTCCCGCTCAAGACACCTTTGCCCAGGCAGTCCGCCTAGCTGAGCAGGCTGCTCAGGCAGGGCAGACTGCTGAAACCCCTGCCGAATGGTTGGAACTAGCTGCCCGATGGCAACGTGCCTCTGACCTCATGGCCGAAGTTCCCTCTACGGACGATCGCTACGCTGTTGCTCAAGACCGCGTCTCTGCCTACCAACAAAATAGTGATCAGGCGCTAGCACAGGCCGAAAACTTGCAGCAGGGTGAATAAGAGCAGCTGATCCCTTTTCTTCTTTGTCGTGTCCCCTTCACCTCCCTTCCTTACTCCCTCTGCGCTCCAACCCATTACCCCCTCACTCCCCTCGACTTCCTACCTGCCCCCCGAGCCACTGTAGATAAGCGCTCGAACCTTGAACAATAGGTAGCGCAATAATTTCAGGTACTTCGTAAGGGTGGATTTCTGTAAGTTTTGCCTCTAGCGACGCGAATTGAGCAAGACGAGTTTTGATTACCAGTTGCCACTCACTATCTTTCTGAACTGCACCCTTCCAGGTATAGATGGACTGAACCGGAAATAGATTCACACATGCAGCTAGCTGGTCATGAACCAATGCTTCCGCGATCGCATGGGCTGTTTCCTGACTATTCACTGTTACCAAAATCACGCCATAGTCAGCCATACCCAGTTCACTTCTCTGGGGCTGTCCATTCACCATCTCACTATCCTTTTGGAGTCACTACAGAAGCAAATTCAGGGATAAGGTTTGCTGATTTAATGGAGCTATAGCCGTCACCCAGTTCCATTAGGACTAAGCAGCGAGACATCAAGCTATACGCTTAGCGGCAGGACGATACTAGGTGACTTAACCTCAACGGCTAAAGCTATAGCCGTCGCCAAGTCCGTCAGAACAAGACGGCGAAGCCATCTGGCCATGCGCTGAGCACCTGACGCTACTCGGTGTCCTAGCCTAGATGGCTAAAGCTATATATATCTACCAATTCTAGAAAAAAACCGCACCGATGATTAAATCGGCACGGTATGGGGGAGTGTGTCAAACTATCTAGCGTCTAGTAGCTACCAAGCCCGGGTAGGCGAGAGAGCGTTGCCACGTAGTAAGCTGCCAACGGTTTTCGCGGTGATTTTCAGCTGCGAAAGAGGATTAGCTGGAACGACTGTCTTGTACAGATAGCTATCAAAGGTCAGCTTCTGCACATCAATATCGGCACACATTTCGACAAAGGCTTCGCGGGTTGCGTCCGTACGGTAGAAAACTCGCTGCAGCAGATCCAGCACCAGGTAAGTAGTCCCGTACTGTTTATCCCACCGCTTTAAATACACCTTCAGATCAGCCTCAGTAGGCACTTGCTGCCCTGCTTTGGAGAACTCCACAACCGTTTCCGCACACATGCGCCCTGACTTGGCGGCAAAGTAAATACCTTCCCCAGAAGACTTGGTTACAGTACCTGCGGCATCTCCCACTAGGGCTACCCGGCCAACAACCCGGCGAGGACGCGGATGCTCAGGAATCGGATGAGCTTCAACTTTAATAATTTCGCCTCCCTCAATACGCTTAGCTGCCCGTTTACGGATGCCAGCTTGCAGGGATTTGATTTTTGCCTGGTTAACGCGCATCGTGCCAGTCCCAACCGCAACGTGGTCATATTTTGGAAAGACCCAGGCATAAAAGTCAGGTGAAACATCATTACCGACGTACATTTCGGCCAGCTCTTCGTAGTAGGCCATCTTGTCGTCAGGAATACGAATTCGCTCTTGGAAAGCGATCGCGTAGTTGTAATCACCAGCTTTAATCGCCTTAGCAACTCGCGAATTGGCACCATCGGCTCCAATAACAAGGTCCACCTGTAGCGTCCGGCTCTCGCCAACCAGTCCTTCAGGAGTGTGCTCGGTGTAGTGCAGCGTATAAGGCTCTTTGCTTCCCTGCGGCAACTCGAGGCGATGCATTGTGCCGTTGATTAGCTTGGCTCCTAATTTGGCAGCGCGATCGCGCATAAAACCATCCAGCACCTCACGGCGGCACATGCCAATGTATTCATCAGACTTGAGAGTACTGCCAATATTGACCTCGATATTGGAAGGCGAGATCATCTTCATCTTACGAACCCGCCGATCAATGATTTCAGGGGGTAAATCAAACTCATCCACCATGCATAGGGGAATTGCCCCACCGCAAGGTTTTGCATTGTCGAGCTTGCGCTCCAGCAGATACGTTTCAATTCCGGCTTTCGCTAAGGTCTCAGCAGCAGAAGAGCCTGCTGGTCCACCTCCAACAACGGCAACTCGCAATGTCAAGAGAACCTCTTCAAATCGTTCAAATCTACGGAATGCATAGTATCACGGGCATTTGGTCGACTTAGCGATCAACCAGCGTGTTGTAACTGGAATGCAATAGTCGTTAATACTTCGATACGAGTTAATCTCCTCTCTCAATGCATCATCGCTAATATCGCCAATACTCTTGTCTTTAGCTATGAGCAATCCTGCTTGGAAATTAAATCGAAGATCTCGATAGAACAACACAATGCTTGTGTTACATTGTGTAAAGAGCATCCAAAGGTGCCGAATTTCGGATTGATCGTTTGAGGCTCTGGCTGGTTTTTGTCTGTTGATGTTTCATCCTAGGCTGAGGAGCATACATAGGGCGTCTTCCCTGATTCGCTATGCAACGGCATGTAGGTATTAGCAGTGCAAAAGCGTAGCTTGCAACGCTGGCTGTTGAAGCTGGTACTGGGGTGAGCATTATTCCCGTCTTTACCCCGAAGATATTGGGTAATATGTGGACTAGGTCTGTTAGATTGGCCGTTTAGCAGTGCATCCTAGGTCAAGATATCGAAAGATTGAAGCTGATTAACGCTGCACCCTAAGGTGGAGGTATCCAGTGGAAAGCATGGATCAGAAAACGCACGCAACCGATGATGGGAGGCAAGTCATTATCATTACGCCGACTGGGCGTTTGGATATCACCACGGCTTGGCAATTTCGTCTGAAGTTGCAGGAGTGCATCTCACGGGTAAGTCCACATGTAGTGGTCAATCTCAGCCAGGTAAACTTTATTGATAGTTCAGGTCTGACATCCTTGGTAGCTGGGATGCGGGATGCTGACAAAGTGAAAGGCAGCTTTCGCATCTGTAATGTGCATCCCGAAGCAAAGCTGGTCTTTGAAGTGACTATGATGGACTCAGTATTCGAAATTTTTGAAACTGAGGAAGAAGCTTTACAGGGAACTCCTCGCCGTATAGCTAGCTAGCTTCATTGGAGTTCTGCTACCTTAGCGCGCTCAGATCGTTGATTTTTTCTAATTGAAATGGCCCCTGCAGAGCACCCCAGATGGGTTTACCGTCTTTGCGATTAATCCCTTTATCGTACATGAGGAAACGTGCTGGCTTCTGATTCGCCCTAGTAGGTACTACTACATCGAAACCCAGCTCAACATATTTTGTTTGGCCGTCAATAGTGAATTGACAGAGTTCGCCTGGATTCTGTCTAGCTTTGAATATTTTTGCATCGCTACAGACGTGGCTAGTTATCTGTAGGCGGCTACCTGAAAGGGACTGTAAATCTGCCTCTGTTAGATGTGTTAATTTCTCTGTAGCCTGTGCCGCTCCTTGGAAAGCCTGTGGCTTTTTGAATGCATAATACTCAGCTGTAAGACTCTCGCTTAGATATCTCACTCTCAGCAGCCGCTGGCGATAGGGTGGTTGAGCGAAGGCCGCACTTGCCTGCTCCATGAAAAATGTGTGGCTATCCTCCGTAAACAGCGCTACCGGACAGATCCAGAGTCTCAGATGAACATACTGGGCAGGATTTTCCAGGGCTTGCTGGCGATTCTGAAAAACGCCGGCAAGATGCTGACCCAGTTGATTAAGCTGTCTTGTCCGATCCACGCAGGTGCTGTCCTCAGCTTCACATTCCTACCGTCGAAGTTTATGACTTATCTCAATGGGCCGCCTCAACAGCTCACCTTGGCAAACCGACTTCTAAGGGTGAGAATAATATAGCTGTATTCCTGACAATTTTTTCTGTGAGTAACGTTCGTACCGTCTCTGATACCAAGCGCGCTTTTTACAACCATTTCACACGCCCGATCGCGTCCATCTATCGCCGCGTGATCGAAGAGTTGATGGTGGAAATGCATCTCCTCTCAGTGAGTACAGATTTTGTCTACGATGGACTCTACGCGTTAGGCATTGTCACAACATATGACCGATTCATGGAGGGCTATCGTCCCGAAGATGATCGTGACGCGATATTCTCCGTGTTGTGTCAATCAATCGAATCTTCTGCTGAGCAGTACTGCAACGATGCCCAGCAAATACTGAATCTTGCTGAGGGCATGTCTCTGGAGGATCTCAAAGGCACTATCAAGAGTCTGGAAACAGCTCCCTCAGACGGATTGCCAGGTCTCTTTAAATCGGTTGCTCAGCGCGATCGCTTCAAATACAGCCGCGCCTTCGGGATTGGCCTTTACACGTTGATTGAAAAAATATCCCCCGAGTTTGTGAAGGATAAGGACAAGCTAATGGCTTTCTTAAAAGAGAGTGCCGAGGCTACTTCCATCTCCTTTGACAAACTTCAGAAAGACGTAGAACTTTACCAGAGCAACCTGGAAAAGATGGCACAAGCCAAAGCTATCATGGCCGACATGCTTGAAGTAGAACGGAAGAAGCGCGAGGAGCGGACTCAAGCTCAGATTGCCAAGGATGCAAGCAAAGCCACTTCTGAAAACGGCGGCGATCAGCCAGTTTCTACTCCAACCGGAGACTCCGAAGAGGGCAATAACGAGAACTCTGAAGGTTAAGAAGTGATAACGCACTTGGTTTGCCTGGGATAGGCCGAGCTGGTGCATCACCTCAAGTAAGTTGCACTCATACCACCATTCTACGATTTTGCTATTGATGATTTGCAGTAGCGTAAAATCATTGATCTTGACTGTTCTTCCTGTTGGCGGAATCCCTAGAAACTCACCTGTTTGAGCCCCTTCTAGCGTTGAGCGATACACGACTGTATTGCCTTCCGCATAGATGGCTCAACTACGAAGATGACTCAACTACGAAGATGACTCAACTACGATAAGGATGCTAGAGTTTGCTTCTATCGAATTCAGCAAAATCCTATCCCTGACGAGACGATTCATTTAACGGTTGAGAAAGCTGAGCCATCGCGGTTAGATCGCTGGCTGACGGCTCATCTTAAGGAGCTTTCGCGCAACCGCATCCAGAAACTCATTGACTGGGAATATGTCACCCTCAATGGCGAACTCTGTACTAACAAGAAGGCAACAGTGCAGGTAGGCGATGCGATCGCCCTTACGATTCCAGAAACAAAACCTCTGGAAATAACTCCTGAGAAGATTCCCCTCGATATCCTCTACGAAGATGAGCAGATGCTCATCATCAACAAACCTGCAGGTCTTGTGGTGCATCCAGCCCCCGGAAATATGAGTGGGACGTTGGTAAATGCGGTGCTAGCTCACTGTGGCGATCAGCTAACTGGGATTGGTGGCGTCGAGCGGCCTGGTATTGTTCACCGCTTAGACAAAGACACCACAGGCGCGATTGTCATTGCTAAAACCGATCTGGCTCACCAGCATCTGCAGGCTCAAATGAAGGCAAAGACGGCTCGGCGTGAGTATTTAGGCATTATTCACGGTGTCCCTAAGACCGAGATAGGCACGATCAATGCTCCAACCGGGCGACATCCCAGCGATCGCAAAAAGCAGGCCATCATTCCTGCCCTCAAAGGTGGACGTTATGCCATCACCCACTGGCAAGTCGAAGAGCGGCTGGGCAACTTTACCCTAATGCGATTTCGGCTAGAAACGGGGCGTACCCATCAGATTCGGGTCCACTGCGCCCACGCCGGTCACCCCATCGTCGGCGATCCAGTCTATGGCTCAGGGCGATCAGTCGGCGTCAATCTACCAGGGCAGGCTCTGCATGCAGAAAGGCTATCGCTGCAGCATCCAGTATCCGGTGATTGGGTAATGGCGATCGCACCAGTACCCAATCATTTTGTGACGTTGTTATCAGTTCTGAGGAAGCGATTAGGATGAGGGCATAGAAGCAGGGCAGAGAAAGCAGACAAACCAATTTCCAATCATCACAAATATCGTCCCTAAGTCCCCATTCGCCGTTATCCTTGCAGAGATTAATATCAATGTCCGGATTACCATGGCTGCCGATCTGTTTATTCTGACGGTTTACCTCATTTGTGTCGTCTATGTGCTGTACCAAATGGCACTGTCCCTAGAGGACAAGCTAGAGGATCAGTTTGAGATTGTGCTAGATAAAGCAGCACTTCAGGAGGCAGCTGCCGGGCAACTACAACAGCAGGGAATCTATCAGGCTCAGGCCGAAGTAGTTTCAGAGGAAAAGATAGGTTCCTTCTTGCAGTTAATCTTCTCGACCCAAGAGCAACCGGTTGTCGGCAATGTACTCGTACAGGTATTCCCTCAGGGAAAGCGTCCATTAGAGCCGCCGATGAAAGACTTAAAGGTCAGAATCGTGAATGGGTTGCCTGACCAGCAAGTATTCGTCAACTGGGATAGTAGTTCGCTTGCTGTACATGGCGGCCTAGCCAACCGAGTAATTCGTCAGGTTCCTGGAATGCCAGTCGATCTTTTTCAGCCTCAAGTGATGACCGTCGCAAATCCAGGACAGATGGTTAGTGTAACGGTGACTAGCGAGAGCCTATTCAATCGTCCTGATAATAAGAGCGCTCTAGAATCAGCAACCTCGCTCGTAGACTTCAACAAGGTTCCTGAGATGAAGGAGTCGATGCGAATGTATTCGCTACGGATGTTGGTATGGGTGCGATCAATGACGGATCCGAATCGTCCGGCGATGCAGCTACTGCTACCGTTCAATTTCCAGATCAACGTCTTACCTGATCGAGTAGCACTTCCTATACTCAGCTGGCTACTCAACTTCTTTTCAGCAGGACCCAAGCAAAAGGCCTAATTCGGCTTAACCGAAAGGTCGAAATCAGAAGCGAAGCGAGTTCTAAATTTTCAACTTTAAGTGCCTACTCAAACTTGAAGCTTTTCAACTCAAAGCTTTTTGCTTTATTACTTAATCTTGAACCCTTCCCTTGCTCACAAAAACGGCTACCTTACCCCTTTGCAAACTGGCATAAACATTCAGAGAAATGTTTTATAAACCAGAAAATGTTGTTTCGCAATTAGGTAAGGCAGCCGTTGAAGTCGTTCAAAGCAGAGTTGAAATAGCTTGGGCTGTGCCTATTCAACGTTAGAGAGTACAGTCTCAGATCCTTTCAAATTATCAGGATCTACGTAGTGACAGGTTGCCTCGTCAATACAGATCAATGCCCAACCAGACTGCTCAATACCCACTAATTCATAATCAGTATCCTGAACAAAGAACCCCTTATGATTGCGGGTCTCCGGCTTGACATTCACAGTACGTGCGACCATGGATCCTGCTCCGTAATTTGGCTTGACTAAACAAAAACTCAAGTAAACCTTATGGTTTCATTGAGAGAAGCTTATCATTAGGATTCTGTGAATGCCGTTAAGTTATTTTTACAAGCTTTATGATCCCCAACGGGCCAAAGGGATGTTTTCGTCAATCCTGAAAAGGCTTGGCAATTATGCGAGATAGCGAAATACACGCCTGACATTGCACAGTTTAGAGCGCAAACATCGGCAACAAAATTCATGAAGCTTGATTTACAAAAGCCAATTTGTTGCGATCGCGGAACGTATCTGATATGCAATAACGACCCGTCAACTGTTTCAGCTCTCAAATAACCACTTTTGGATCCTTTGAAGACTTTTCCAATCTGGTTTACGGCTTAATCCTTCTTCAATGTTGTGCTGTACTTCTTCACGTAATTCTTCTGACAGCGCCATGACCTCAGAGGCCGCTTCGATGTGGTCGCGGACCCCTTTCTTACCCACTTCGAGCAGAGCGATTGCAAGATTGACGCGGGCTTGTGGATCCTGTGCATTCAATTTGACAGCCTTTTGTGCCGTTTTGTAGGCTGCATTAGCCTTTTCATCTAGCAGATAAAGCCACGCTAAGCAGGTAAAAGCCGCGCCGCTTTTAGGAGCGCGATCGCACACTTCCTTGAAGACAGGAATCAGCTCACTTGCAGATGCGCCCGCCTTGTACCGCTCAAGTCCCTGCTCAAACAGTGCTTCAGTACTCTCGGTCATATGTCTGGGTTTTAATATCTCTCTCAAAAGAGTACAGCAGGTCCAAGCCATAGGAAAGGCTCGAACCTGCTGCAGGCGTTATTTGTAGTTGGCTATTGGTTGTTAGTTATTTAGTTGGTAGTTGATGGTTGACAGCACATTAGTCTAGACGTAATTGCTCGACTGGGTTGACCTGAGCGTTGTTGCAGGAGAGGATGGTAGGCTTTTGCTATGCAAGAACTGCCGCCACTCGACCAACTCAGTCCTGATGAGAAAGATGTCCTCATCGGTAAGCTGTGGCAAGAATTGAA
>JBHJHM010000113.1:0-43141 GCA_050330865.1 Leptolyngbyaceae cyanobacterium | reverse complement strand
TTTTCGATGGCTTTATGGACGGATTTTGTCGGTCCCTTGCTTGCCCTCAAGCCCCATAAACGTCTCTATTTTCAGCGCGGTTTCAATGCTCTATCCCTCATGCAGCAAGAGCTGTAGCTAGGTTGTCACCCTTTAAGCTTGCCTGCAGTTTGCCCCTTGCAGCATACGCCAAGAGGGCCACGTGCTCTCTGAGGAGAATTCGCCATCGCTTTAGGGAGAAAAGAGGAGTGGACTCGTGGGCAATCGGATGGGTTGTGACATCAAAGTCGAATCCTCGGAACACCAAAAAGGCTCGAACCATATGCAGCTCATCCGTTACCAGCACAATGCGGTTGCCAGCCTGAGCGCGCAGCAAGATCTGGGAAAATAAACCGTTCTCCCAGGTTGTTTTAGAACACCTTTCACCCCTGACCCTGGCTTCAGGAACCCCCACCTGTTTCAATGTCTTCATGATTTCAGGCGCATCGGTCATGCCACTCACAAAAATAGACTGCGATCGCGCCTCGTTCCATAGCTGTGCTCCCACTAGAGCCCTTTGCCTCTGGCTGTCTACCCCTCTTCCTAGAATTAGGATCGAGGATGCCGCTGTATCCTGCACCTTGGGCAGTAGGCCTAGCCAAAATCGCATTGAGAGTTCCAACAGTAGCGGCGAGAGTAAAATCAGAATTCCAGTGCCCAGCAACCCCGATCTGAGATGTTTAAGCCAATGCGCTATCGCATCCATTTCAACCTTCTGAGCAACATGATTGGGGCAATAGCGATCGCCAATACGGTGCCCAATAGCGTTATGTTTACCGGAAAAGGACTCTCGTGCTCTAATTCATAAGCACCCAGATCGGGCGCTGTCCCCAGGAACGGCAGTCCGACATCAACACCCTGATCCACAATAGAGCTATTTTGATTTGCAGGGGCATAGAAAGGCCAGGGGCGATCGCCGCTGCCCCGAAATTCGGGCTCGATGTCAGCATAATTTCCTTCGGGGACATCCAGAACATTGACCGTAATGTTATCTGTGACCGTCATCTTGTTTGCGGTGCCATTGGCTTGAACTAACCTGCGAGGTTGGCGGTTTGGAGCAATGAAAATATTGTTCTTTGCAACCCAATTATTGAGATTACTTAGGCCATCGCGATTGGGGGCACTGAGAATGGCTCCGGCGCGATCGCCCGCATCCGCAAGTGTGACCGTGTTGTTGTAAACATAGATATTCTCAGCCACGCCTCGATTCATCCAAACGAGGCCGCGATCGACATTTTCAATAACATTGTGATGAATCCAAACCGGGCCGTTGCTTGTGCCTCCATGATGGGTATAAACATTGCCGCCGGTGTCGTCAATGCGGATGTAGTTATGGCTGAGGCGGAGATGATTGCGCGGGCCTTCGATGGTGTAGCTATCGGTCAGAACATTGTGGTGAATCCAGAAGGTATAGTCATAGCCGCGATTGTTGGGATCAGCCCCTTGGCGACCTCGCGGGATCGAAATTGTTTGATTGGCAAAGTTATGGGAAATCTCGACCCCGAACTCATTTTCGTGGGCTGATTCAATGGCAAATCCGCGATCGAGGGTGAAGGAATTATGATGTATTTGGACATTTTCATGCCCCCCGCCTTTGTAGCCATAGCCGCGCCCAATAGTTGAAATAATTGTATTGTTGTAAATTTCCGAATGTTTGATAAACCGAGTTCGAATCAGACCATTATTGATACGAAAGTGCTCTGTGCTGGCATTCTCAATATAGTTATCGTGAATTTTCACATAGTCTGAGCGCTCAACCTGCAGACCCACCCAGCGAAAATCCTTTACGGTTAAATCACGCAGCGTAATACGCTCTGACCCAAAGGCGTAAACAGCACCGGTAATTCGATGGCCCGGTTCAGACGTTAAGGCTAGATTTTGAATCGTAATATCTTGAGCATTCTGCAAAACCATCAGATATTCATTTAGCACATCGCCACTCTCTTCAGGATCAGCCGCTAACGGCCAATTTGAAGCCGCTACAATGCGTGTTCCTGCAGTTCCCTCCGACCCCCTGCCGCGGATAGTGACGCCACTTTTGACATAGGCTGTTTCTGTGGCCACGAAGGTTCCAGCCCCCAGCTGAATGGTGTGATTTCCCTCAGGGACGCGATCGCTTGCATACGCCAGGGAACGCCAAGCGGTCTCCCAAGATAGGCCATCGCGCTCAGCGGCATCGACACCGGTGGTTGCAACATAATAAGTGACCATTCGTGTCCTCTAAAGCCTCATGTGCGCTTTCAAGTAATCAGCCAACCTCAAGGCAAACGCGACAATCATAAAGGTGGAATTTGCCTGCCCTGAAGTGACAAAAATAGAACTACTAGCCACAAACAAATTATCGAATCCATGGACGTTGCAATTAGGGCTTACAACCCCTTCACTAGGATGCTCTGACATCCGCGTTGTTCCGTTCTGATGAAATCCGTCTAAGGCTTGCGTCCAGACGCTGGTTTCCAGGTCGTCCGTCAAATATTTTAAGTACCCACAATCATGCTTTCTTAAATGCTGATCCCAGTGATGATGGGCTCTGATGACACCCTCAATATCTTGGGGAGAGTAGCGGAGATCAATATTTAGCCGTCGCATACCCAATTCATCGACTTCATCCGCCAGACTAACGGCACTATCAAAATTGGGAACCTGCTCAGCATGGTAGTGCAGGTAATATTCATTCGCAGCACTGTAGACAAATAACGCAGGGATTTTACGCCGAGCAATGTATCGCTTGAATCCGAAGGTAGGAATGAATGCCGCAGTCTTACCCAAGTCTTGCAGAACGTTCCAAATATGCTGCCAATAAACTCCTTTCTCGCCATTGCCAACCGCTGATTTCCGAATTGCTTTAGCAACCAAATATTTGCCTAAGAAGGGCGCGCTAAGGGCTAAATAGGCAAAGGAGAAAATTCCATTGCGATGAGAGGGATCATCAAATTTAGGGGTACCCAGCCACGCCACGACATTCGTCAGCTTCGCTTCGTGCTGAAACTCGCGCGTAAAGGAAAATCTACGACGGACATAGATATTATCCGCATCGCGATCGAAGGCAAACACCGTCTTTGCGGGCGGGGTCTTAAAGCAGGCAATGGCGATTTCGCCGGGAAGATGCCCCATATAAAACCGTCCGAGCTGCCCGCTATGATTGCCAATTCCCCCTGCCTGCTTTTTATCGGAGGCCAACAATAATCGAGTCGTGTTTAAGGCACCCGCAGCTAGAATATATCGACGCGCTTTGATGTGAACGATCTTTCTAGCCAGCGTTTGAGCCTTAAGAGACGCAACCTGCGATCCAGACTCCTCCACTTCAATCTCAGTACAGGTCAAACTGTGGACAAGTCTAATGTTTTCGGACTGTTGCAAGGCAGGAAAGTACTCCTTGCCAAAGTTTGTCGGTAGCGACCATCGCTCCAAAGTAGAGGTCAGCACCGCCTCATCCGGCAAATCAGGAACAATAGATTTTTGAGCAATGTTGGGAAGTTCCCGAATATTGAAGGATGACTTACCACAGAAAAAGTAATCACAGGCCCTTTGAAAATAGCCCTCCAATTCACCATAGGTAACGGGCCAGGATGAATTGGGAATATGGTCGCGCTGGTCAAAATCAATCGGGTCATAGGGGACACAGCGCCCTCCCCAAATCACGGAGGTGCCGCCCACTTGGCGACGGGTGCATTCTGACATCGGGGCGTGGAAATTGGGATCGAAATGGCTCGCTTCCCCCAACTCTTGAGCCGCCTCCGAAAACTCTAAACTGCCACTCTCGATCAAAATGACGGTATGCCCCGCTTGGGCTAACTCTAACGCCAGGACGATGCCCGCTGGACCCGCACCGACGATCGCGATCGCGGCCTCTAAGGTTGCTCCCGCTTCAAGTGTTTTGGCATCAATAATCATGTTTGAGTGACCCAAAAGTTAGACAGCTATTCTTGACCACATCCAGATCCCCGGTTTTTGCTTGAAGGAAAACTCCAGTTTCTACATCGGATGTGGTTTCATCAAATACCGAATCAACCTAGTACTGCTACGCAGAATTCAAAATACTCTGCGAGAAGAGCAAAGCTCTACAAAATTCAAAATTCAAAATTCAAACCTAAGGCAGATAAGCCTTCCCAGCATTCTGAATAGTGAGCCTACTTCTGCCGTGATGTCCTAGTGATATTCCTCAAAGCTATGTAGGGACTGGCGTCGACAGCAAACTCTCTAACTCAGCCGGTTGTAGCGATTCACCTTCAAGCGCCTGCAAGTTGTCCTGCAAATGCTTAAGGCAACTTGCGCCTGGAATCACCGATGTCACCCCCTCAAGCTGCAAAATTAACTTTAAGGACAGCTGCGTGATGGGTAAGCCATGCTTGCTGGCAAAGTCTAAGTACTGCTCAGCTTTTTGACGCTGGTCTGCATCACTAATCGTGTCGGGCTTGAGCAATTTACCCGAAGCGAAGGGTTGGCGCGCTACGACTGCGATTCCCTTGGCCTGAGCGACGGGCAAGACCTCCTTAATAGGACGTCGCTCTAACAAATTCAGCTCCAGCTGGACCGATGACACACCCGGGTGGGCTAGCGATGTCAGAGCATCCTCCAACGTGTCACAGGAGACGCCGTAGTAGCGGATTTTCCCCTGGCGCTTGAGGTCTTCCAGAACCGAGAAGGGCTCACCTGACTGCAACACATCGGCGGGCGGGCTGTGGAGTTGAAACAGATCGATATAGTCCGTCCTGAGACGTTTCAGGCTGCGCTCAACGGATTGGGTGATGTGGGCAGCAGCGAAATCTTGCCTCAAAAATGACCCCCTGGCCTCGCCCAAAGCATTCGACGCCGAACCCGTCTGGCGCGATCGCATAAGCTTAACCATAGGCTTTAGAATCGGCTTTGCTTTGGCGGCTAAGCTACCTACAGGCGACAATACATATCCCGCTTTGGTGGCAAAAACAACCTGATCGCGCTGGCGTTGAAAGATTTTGCCTAAAATAGCCTCGCTTTTACCCTGGCCATAGCTATCCGCGGTATCGAAGAAATTGACACCATGTTCAAACGCGTTGAGCAACGTGGCTTCTGAATCCTTGCGGGTGCCGCCTTCCAGATTGCCGCCAATCCGCGAACACCCCAGCCCCATTTCTGAGACCATCAAATCTGTTTGACCGAGTTTTCGATATCGCATTTTCAACCTGGAGATGAACTACCTAAAAAATCAAGTGGCTCCTCAACTACTAGGAACCGCCTCTGGAGCTTTCGATTTCACAAATGCACCGTAAAGGTCGTAGGCTTGCTCTCTCAGCTCTGCGAGTTCATCAGCCAAGAATTCTGCCCGCAGCTGTTCTTTCAGCTGTTTTCGATGTTCTGAGGGGCGCGCTACGATGCGCTCCGAGCCGTCCGCCGATTGATAAAACTCATCGATCAGGGCAAAGCAGGCATCGACGTTCGCCTGAGTGTGCTGAAACTCGGTAAACTGGGTGCCAAATTTCTCGTTGACCTCCCGAATAACGCGGCCATAGTCGTTGATGACCGTGTGAAAATCCGCTACCACGAGATGGTCAAGGTAGGGGAGCGTGCGCTGATAGAAGCGTAAATATCCTCGCAAGGCTTGGGGGATGGTAACGTACGAGCGATGAATGACCCAGGACAGGATGGCACCCTCGGGCTCCCGACATAAAACAACCGCTGGAATGTGATGTCTAGCGGCTTCTATTAGTTGAATCGGTGCATGCAGCCGATAGGCAATGCGAACGGGCGCTTTTTGGGCATAGCGAAAAGCGACGGATGAAAAGGTATTGCCCGATCGCGGAAACCCTTCAATCACAATATCCGTGGCGTCATGAATCACGCCCCACCAAATCCCTTCTAGCTCGGGATCGATACCGGTTTTGGCTTTGTACCGGCTATATTCCCAACGCTTCATGGGGAGATATGGCAGCGAGTACTGCGAAAGAATCGTACGGGACTCGTAATGAAGACGTTTCTTCAACTGAGTCATGAAAGGCATTTGAGAATAGGCTGTCAGTTCTTCCATTGACTGTTTCCGAATACTTTGACTATCAATTTGCGATGCGGATTCAACGCGTTAAACTCGATTTTGATCGCCCAGTAGCTAGGGCTACTTTCTTGCAGTTAAGCAAGATAGGGTCGAATAGTCTTACGTTTAATTAGGATAGAAATCAGCAGCCAGCTGATCAAAAAAGTCGTGATCGAAATCGTTAATATTGAAAACACGGAAACACCCCTTAAAAGCGTAGGATAAGTAGCTGATAAGCCTAGCTTGACGAATTGAATAATGATGGGATGAACGAGATAAATCCCTAAAGTACAGTGGCCTAAACTGGTCGCGAGTTCTCTACGAAGCCCTCCCGATCGGAAGATCGTATAGGAAAGTGATAAGGCTACAACCACTAAGGAGAAGGCCACAATCAGTTTCTGAAAAGGTCGAAATACGGCACCCGCATCAATTAGGAACGTTGCGGTCAAAAAGATGGCGATCGCTAGCGTCAGCAGCAAGTACGGATTGAGCGATGAATCTCCCTGGCCTCGGTTTACTATATTGGACTCGCCAGCTCTCAATCGGTTACCTATAAAACTAAAGAGTAATGCAACGCTAATGAAAGGCAGGCACGTAGCCGCCCAGACGACAGTCACGGCTAAGAGTCGGAGGATAATATTACCGTGGGGATCAATGCCGAGCCCGTCAAAAACATTTTGAAAAGCGATGTTGGGTCCCAGCTGGAACTGGTTCCCCGTGATCAAGATCAGGGCTCGGATAGCAATACTGACGGTTAGGATTCCTAAAATCTTGGGTAGCGTCCAGGGTCTGAAAATTCGATTAAGGGCATAAAAGGTTACGGTCCCCACAAACAAGAGCGGCAGAAAATACAGATGATAGGAAGCGCCCCCCAAAAAGAGCGTTGAAGCAAAGTCACCGTAGAGTTTAAGCAGTCGCTCACTCTTGCCTTCCATGAAAAAGAAAACACTTCTAAAGGCAAGATAGATCAGGGTCCAGGTAGCGTAGGGAAGGAGAATACGCTGAAGCCGTGGCCTTAAATCGTTACTGAAAGGAGCACTCTGCGGGGTGTTTAGAAATTTTTGGGCTAGGAAATAAAAAGATATCGCCAGGAAAAAAGGAACATGAAAGGAGAACAGCGCCCTTAACCCGATCACGCCTCGCGATAGCTCGCCCCAAGTCGCATCACCTGAGTGAGAAAGGACGACCGCAAAGGCCGCAACGCCTCGCATCAGCTCAACGCCTAATAATCGCTGCTTTTTCTTTTTAAATTTAGGCTTAAGTTCGGTGTTTTGTATCTGCATGATGCCTGTCCCTAATAAATAATGCGTTTGACATAAATTCCCAAATCGTTAGTCGTGCTTCACTCAGTAGTTGATTGAAAAAAGAGTGCTTACTAAGGCACTTTTTCGCACCTTAAACGGCGATCGTGCCAGCTTAGACCTAACAAACAAGCAACCGTTAACATATGTCCGGGTTCCTCCATTTGGGTCAGAATGAAGCCCAGAACGGCTGTTGACAACATCATGAATTTGCCAAAGTCATCGACGCACACTTTGCGCCAAGCGATCGAGGCTAAATAGAGATAGCTTGCTAACCCGACAAACCCAATATCGCCCCACACCCCGGCCCACGTAAATAGCGGAAAGAAAATAGTGGATTCTTGGGCAATCCAACCGTCGGTTACCACGCGAAAAACCTCTTGAGAGGAGGGATGAATTGTAGCTCCTAGCGGCACCAGCAGCGAAGCATATTTCTTTAGCATCCATCCGCCTAAGCGGGTTACCGTATGGCCCGGCCCCAACCCAAACAGATGATTTAGAGGCGTGTGATAGTGGGAGGGGACAATCCTAAAGGCTGCCAACTTTGTTTGCGTGGCGACCCCTTCAGGGCCATAGATGTGGGGTCGATCAATCCAGTTAAGGTAGGGCTTCATGAATTCGAATCGATACAAAGCCCACCAGAATAGGAGCGCACAGAGAAATATGAGAACGCCGTAGAGGATCATTTTTACGGGCTCTTTAGTTTTGGTGAAAACCAGGAGAACCCAACCGGCAAAAAGGGCTAAAAGTACCTGCTTAGAATCAGAAATATAGACTTGATATAGAGAAGCTATGAGAGCCCCGATGCGAATCCATAAAGGGACAGATTTGAAGCGAAATAGGTATAAGGCAAAATAGACTGAAACTGTGCAAGAGACGTAGTTCCCAGCACTCCCGCTTGAGGATGCGAACACGCCAGCGGTATTGTCGGCGATCGTGCCGCCTCTTCGGGGATAGAGACCTATGGGTATGAGGACCGATTGAGCCAGCGCTAGAACTAGATTGATACCTCCAAAGCCCAGCACCCAGCGCCTAAATTGCCGACAGCTTGCCTCTGAGAATGAAACGGCGATGATGGTCAGCAGAAATAGATAGGGTTGAGACTGCAGCAGAAATTGAGCCGCCACATTGACCCAGCCCGCATCATTCACGAGCGCACTCGCTACCATAGCAGCCAGAAAGAGGAGTAGCGCCGTAATGATTTCCCAAACGATATAAATTTGTTTTCGATCTTTGGTGCGCGTTGTCGCTAAGACGATACAGAGCGTTACCGGAACGGTCAGTAAATGACCGAAGTTAATGGGGGATGGAGCCCCGAAGTAAGACAGCAAGCGCGGAAAAAAGACCGTCGCAAACGTGAATAGCACCAAGATGGAGTTGCTAATCCCGCTCGCCTTTTTTCTTTTTCCTACTGCTAGCGTATCCATAGGGGTTCTGAAACAGCTTTAAATCGTCATATCAAATCCGGTTAATTGCTCATGTCATGTCGAGCGTAGTGAAACGAAGTCGAGATATCTGGGTGTATTGCGTGACATTGAGATTTCTCCCTTTGGTCGAAATGACATCTTTGAAATACTCGTGGCAACCTACTTATCAACCTGCAGCGATCGCCTAGGGAATGCCGAGCCGGTCATAAAATCCCAACAGCTTTGGGGTGATATTGGCTTTGAGAAAATTGGGATTGACGGGGGTAGACTCAGCTGGCTCAGCGTGCAAAGTTTGCACGATCGCCGCTTCCAAGTTCGCGATCGCAGTATCGCCCAGCTCGAAATATGTGCAGGTATCGGAGCCAACCTCTTGAAAGATCGGAATTTGCGAGCAGACGACCCGACAGCCCCAAAACAGGGCTTCCACCAGGGGAAGACAGAAGCCTTCGGTAGACGATGGCATGACAAAGACCTCACTGTGCTTGTACAACCAGGCAAGTTCCTCATCGGCTAAGGCTGAAAGAAAAATTATGGTGTCCTGGAGGGCCAAGGATTCTATGAGGTCATTGAGGGAGTCTGTCTCAGGCCCCAGACTCCCGACGAGGACCAGCTTCAGGGGCTCTGGCAACGCCTGCGCTTGCCGCAGATTGGCATACGCCTGAATCAGCCAGTCGAGATTCTTGTTTTTACGATGCTGACCAACACACAGCAAAAACTTCAAATCTTCGGCTGGGGCCAGTGCCTGCGGAACTCGAAGCTCGACCCCACTGAAATCCACATAGTTGTAGACGACATCGCGGTGCTGCTTAATTTTGTCCTGTGGGAAAAAGTGATTGAGGGACTTAAGCGTTACCTGCGAAACACAGGTGAGGCCGTCACTATTGTGGATACATTGGTCGAGAAACCCGCGATTGAACCACACTTGAGGGTAGCCAAAATTCTCGGGGAATTCGTAGGGGTATAAATCGTGAATGCTGGATACGATGGGAGCCTTAAACCATTGCCGGATAAAGGGAAAGGGAAACGACATATGAATGATGTCGGGTTGCAGCTGCCGAGCTAGTTGAGGCAACCCCAGCACGAACCACAGATTACGCGACAAAGAACCACTTTTAATGTCAACCGTGAGCAGCTGAATCTTGGGCGAGTCGAGCGTGAACGATCGCTCAAAATAGTCCTCCTGCCATTTGCCAATCACCAAAGTAATGCGATGGACGCGATCGCTGTCGGCCAGACAGTGCGCCAGGTTCACCGCATGTCGGCAGACACCGGTTGGTTTGACGGGGCGATGTAAAACGGGAATCAGCACATGCATGGGTATCACTCCCTCTGACAGCATCACGCCACTGCCAGCGTGTTAACAACGGTGGTCTGATAGAGCGCATCTAGGCGTTCACCCACAGCCGTCCAGCTAAAATAGTCGTCCACGCGCCGCCGACCTGCCTGCCCCATTTGGTGCTGTAAATCGGGTGCCTGGGCGAGTTGGGTCATGGCGATCGCCATATCGCGAATTGCCTGCTGAGGGTCTTGGCCCGCCACCCTGAAGCCTGTCTGGTCCGTAACCTGGATGGCCGGACCCCCCAGATTGAGGCAGATGACGGGTCGCCCCGCAGCCATGGCTTCCACACACACCCAGCCGCCCGAATCGTGCAAACTGGGATGTACGAGAACGTGGCTTTCGCCTAACCGTTCCAGCGTTGCTTCACGGGATAAGCGTCCCCAGAATTTCACCTGCCCAGCCACGCCACAGTCTTGCGCCAGACGCTGCAGCGTCGCTAGCTCCGGACCATCGCCCACCAGCCAATATTCGGCATCGGGCAAATTGGCTTCAGCAAAGGCTTGAATGCCTAAATGAAACCCCTTCCAGTGGAGCAAACGCCCCATGCTAATAAATCGCACCGAGCGGGAGGACGGCAGTGGGTACGCATTTAGAGCCGCAATTTCTTCCTCCAGCAACCCGACTTCCGGGACAATGTCCACGTGCGAAGCCCCCATGCGGTAAAGCCGTTTCGCCGTATCATCGGTCGTGGCCCGCACGATCGCGCTGTTGCGGATGGTCAGGGCCACGAACGGATCCCGTTCACCCATCTGCCGGACGCAATCCCGTGCTAGTTCATATAGTCGGGCCTTGAGGCTGAAGTCCTGCCAAAACTTAGGGGGAGCCGATTCGCCCCCCCCGACCGGCCCCCAGACAAAGGGAACTGGTACACAGGCGATTAAACTCGGAGCCGAGTATTTGACGAACGTCACGTGGTGCATCAGGTCAAACCCAATCTCCTGGTGCAGGCGGCGGGCGACAAAATAGGCCTGGATTTGCCAGAGATAGTAGTGAATCTGCATGGCCCCCGATTGCCCCCAGCGCATGCTGTCTTGCCAAAAGGGGAGGGTGAAGTAGACAAAATGCAGATTGGGAATCGGGTGGGCGGCTAACTCGGCCTCGATCGCGGCTTTACTTTCATCCGGTCGAGTCAGGACCCAGACTTCATGGCGTTTAGCGACTTCGCGCGCCACATTCCACCCGACACCCCGCTCCGAGCCTCTGCCAGGTTCACAAGAATAGGCTGATATGAGTACTTTCATGGGTTGCTAGCCTCAGTGCAGAAGGGGGTTAGGGAATGTTGGCCGGAATTCGATCCATCGCATCGGGCGATGTGGCTGCGGCAGCAGGTGCGGCTACCGGCACACCCTTTTGAGCTTTGATACGCTCAATGACTTCTCGAAAGGCATTGACTTCGCAGTACAAATCTTGCTCGCTGAAGACTTCGCTCGAACGGTCGCTGTAGCGTTGGCGCACCTCCGCGTCCGTCATTTCAAGCATGACATCAGCCAGCGCCTCCGGGTTGCCGCAAGGATATACCAGGCCATTGTAGCGGTGTCGCACGGTGTCACTATAGCCCCAATTTCCGCAGCGATCGCTCAAGATCGGTGGGGTTCCCACCGCCATCGCTTCGGACACGACGAGGGGATGGGGATCAATCCACGACGGACACACAAAGACATCCAAGGCCGCAAAATAGAGCGGCACCTGCGACTGGTTGACGAAGCCATAGTTGATGACTTCACCCTGCAGTTCAGCAAGGCGCTGGTCAATAGCCGCCTCTAAGTCACCGCCGCCAAACAACACCCCCCGAACACGGGGATCGCGCTGATGGGCTTGGGCGATCGCGTCGATAAATTCAAACACATTCTTGCGTTCGATATATTTGCCCATAAATCCATACAGGATGGTGTTTTCATCCCAGGCGAGTTCCTGACGAATCCGCTGCAGCGCTGCGGGTTGGGCAGCCACGGTTTGCTGGAAGCGATCGCCATCCACTGGGTGGCAACCCCGCACAATTTTGGCAGCCGCAACGCCGTAATGCCGTAAATGAACTTCGTTGTGATCCCCGCACGACAGCCAGTAATCAGCCAGGTTGTTCATCCAGGGATACAGCATGGCCATGGCGATGAGACGCGATCGCCCATAGCGTCCATCCGACATCATGGAAGCGTCGTTCTGCATGATCAGTGGAATCCCCCGCAGCTTGCAAAGGAGTGCCGTGAGTCGATAAGAGTAATTGACAAAACTCTGCATGAAAACCGCGTCAAAGTTGGCCTTAGTTAGCTGACTAATCAAGCCCGGACTAATGATATTTTTGCGGCGTTTGGCGGGGAGTTTTCCGGATAGGTCTTTCAAGTATTCGTACTCGTATCCTCCCAGGAGATCGACATCCCAAGGTTGCGATTTGCCGCCTAAAAAACTATCGCCGCTCACCTGGTTCTCATTTGAGATATAGAATACCTTGAGTGATACATCCGGCTGCTCACTCAACTTACGCCACAGCGGTCCATGGTGCTGCGTTGGATGCGTGAAGACAACGGCCAGTCGAAATTTCTGATTCATCGATTCCTCCTCCCCATTGATACCTTAATAACCGGGAATATTTTTCATAAGAGCTTTTGAGAAGCCCATCTACCAGCACAAATCTGTTTCGTAGCCTAAGTCGATTAAAATATTGCCTGCCACCTGTTTAAACGCCTGCTTATGCGACTCCTTAAAAAACTTCTGCCAGCCGCCGATAGTCCCTTTCCCGCCCTTCTGAAACGTATGCGACTCCTCCGGATTCATCACATGCGACGCAAAGCGCGACTTGATCTCGCTTGGCGAAACTGAAACTCCTAAATGATCCATAATATGCTCAACAATATGCAACCGCTTTGATTCGTCACCCCCACCTCTCTCTCCTACCAAATCTTCAAATTTAACCGCCAGTGTCTGAGGGTCCGTCACCCAACCTTGCCACCGCAAAAAGTCCGTACCAATGTCGGGATGCGAGGCATTCGATGCAAATGGAGTCCCAAGGGGCACTCCCACAATAGAACTCATTAACTGTTCATCAAAGGTTTCCTGTTTTGCATAGACATCGTGTAGGAAAATGCGCTCTTCTTTCGTCACCCAACGCGCATGGGAAAGCGCCACATCTCTCAAGTCGCGATAAATAAATAGTAGCTTGACATCAAATTCCTTTAAGATCGATAAGACCTCATCACAGTACATCAAATGGCTTCTGATAATCGAGGTGTCCGCTGCTGAGCCTAGCTTCCAGCGAATGTGGTTAACCGAATTCATCAGTCCACAGAGCGCTTGAACGGCGACAATATCATCCCACTTGTTTAGTCCTGGAACCGAGTAGAGAATCTGATAGAGCAAATGAGTTCCACTTTTGTGATAAGAATTACACAGGACAAAAGTTTTCCTGGGTCGCTGGCTTAAAAGCGACATAAGTTTTTCACGATAGTATTTTGTGGCGAAAACAAAGTCGCGCCCATACATCTTTAAGATGGCATCGAAGTGATACTCCATGGTTGCCGTTATCCTGTGATAGAAAAGTGAGATGGCGCTCGTTGGTTGAGGGAGAAAGGGGAAAGGGGAAAGGGGAAAGGGATATATTTGATTTGTCGGTATGCACTATAGGTTCTGTTAGGTATCGGCGATCGCAAACGATTGGTGTATATTCTCGTGAAGTAATCAAACTGTAGTCACTGCTGTAATAAATACCGTCTAGTAAGTGCTTCAACAAATACTATTTCTGGGCAAGTACCTCCTCATAAACCTTGACAACTTGCTCTGCTGTGCGCTCCCAGGTAAATGCTTTGACGCGTTCTAGTCCCTTCTGAATCAGCTGGTCGCGCAGGCTTAAATTGGTGTGGAGTTTAAGAATGGCCTCGACAATAGCGTCCTTGTCCATGGGGTCAACGAAGAGGGCGGCATCGCCCGCGACCTCTGGTAAAGACGTCACATTTGAAGTGACCACAGCCGTCCCACAAGCCATTGCTTCTAAAACTGTTAACCCAAAGCCTTCGTAAGTTGAAGGAGCAACTAAAATATCAGCCGCATTATAAAGTTTGACGAGCGTTTCTTCGTCTGGTTTACCCAGATACGATACACAGTCCTCTAGGCCTTTTGCGCGTATAATTTCTGCCTGGTCAACGGTAAAGTCCGCCCCAACTTTCCAAAAGTAAACCGCGACCCCTTGCTGTTTCAGCAAGGATACCACCTCTAAAATTGTCGCAATGTTCTTACGGGCATTATTAGAACCCACATTTAGTAAGCAGAGGTGATCTTTGGTTAATCCATAATGTTGACGAGCGGCTTGAATTTCGTCCGGTGCAAGACGTTGAAAGATAGCGTTGACGCCATTCGGCACAACCGTAATCCTCTGGGAAGGAATGCCCATCTGTTGGATGACATCCTGTTTCGTTTGCGACGAGACCGTAATGATGTGGTTGGCCTGATGCATCCCTTCCACGCCCCGACGCCAAGCCGCCATACTAATCAGCGGAAACCGAGCGCGTCCTTTGAAGGTGTCGGGCCTGATGAGATTAATCAAGTCATGGCAGGTGACAACGCTAGGACGCTGAGCCCTCCGCAAGCGCGCATTCAGATAGCCATCGCCATGGTCAATCACATGAAAGATATCGGCCTCAAATTGATCCAGGCGAGCCGGATAGCGCCAGTAGCGTTCGTAGTACTTGCGGACGCCCTCAAACCGGCGAAAGAAGCTGGCGTCTTTGGAGGTGACCATCGGGTAACATTCTAGAATCGTCCAATCCGGGCGAACCGTTTTCAGACCACTCACCAACCTGTCAGCATAGACATCCATGCTGACCGACGCTTTGGGGATTCTCCGGAGGATGGCAACACGCATGAGGACATTCCTGAATGAGGTTTAGCAGAAGGCAGAAGGTGGAAGGCAGACTTCGTCGTGAGCGCTCAGTCGAACGAAGGCAGAAGGGCGACTGTTATGACTCGGCTTTGAGGTTGCCTCGGCTGACCAAGGCGCGTAGACGGTTCAAACTGCTATCCACTAGTTTGGGACGCAGATGGGGGGCATATAGCCAGGTGATGCCCAGCTTGGCCAACGGGACGGGCATAAACCCGACCCATAAAAACAGCAGGCTGTAGATTAGGCGCTTGGGCAGATTATGGCGAGAGAATCGCCACAGGGCCGTGAGCCCCCAATAAACCAACTGCACCCCATGGTCGCTGGTAATCGGGTGGAACTCGGGTTCTAATCGCAGCGATGCCAAACGCGACCAGATTCGCCCCAGCGATCGCTGCTCCAAATCTTCGGGAAAGTCAAGATTTAGCGCTTGGGCACGTTGCCGTAGTAGGGCAAAGTTTTGCAGGTCGTGCTTGACGAATCGCCGGAAGCGGCTGCCCGAAACTGCTGTTAGCGCCCACTGGTTGCTGTCATGCACCCGATAAGCCCCCACGGGTTCATCTATGCTAGCCAGACTCCCGGCGTAAAAGGGCGTTGAAATCATCAGATAATCATCCGCCGTCGTTTTATACGCGTCGGGAACCGGGAACACGGGTAGAAGCGTTTCTCGACGATAGGCATTGCCGCTCATCGGCGCGCTCACATAGCTACTGGTTTGCAGCAGCCGACGCCAGACCTCACCCGAGGCCAAGGTCATCCCCACAGAGGGAATGAAGTAGCCCAAGGACTGATCAGCTCCATCCACCACCTGTAAGCGAAAGTGGACTTTGCCAATACCGGGCTTAAAGGCCGCAACCACCTTTTCCACAGCGGTCGGCAAGAGGTAATCATCAGCGTCGAGGAAGAGGATGATGTCGCCTTGGCTGGCAGCAAAACCTGCGTTTAAGGCCGCCGCTTGTTTCCCGTTGGCTTGCAAGATGGCCTGAATGCGATCGCCATACTGAGCGATGACTTCGCGCGAAGCGTCCGTTGACCCATCATCCACAACGATGGTTTCGACCCGTGGGTAGCCTTGGCCCAGCGCGCTGTTGATCGCCTGCGGCAAAAACTGCGCGTAGTTGTAGTTATTGATGATGATGCTCACAAGGGGTTGAGTCTGCATCGTAAGCCTTCCCTCACGCTCGATTCAGCAATGGTCGGAGTCGATTCAGCGCCCACTCAACCGACTTAGGCCGACTTTCCTGGGCAAACAGCCAGCCAATCGCAGGCTTCGCGATCCCAATCGGGATGAGACCCACCCCCAAGAACCAGGCAATCACGATGAATCGCTTGGGCCAGTTCAAACTGGTATACAGCCAGGTTGAGTAGATGCCGTGGTAAATCAAACTGAAAACCGTATCCTCAGGCACGGGATGGTTGGCCGGATCTAGCCGCAGCGACGCCATCCGGGCTCGTAAATGGGTATTCGTGCGAAAGAGTAAGTCAGCGGGAACCTCGTACCCGTGAGCAGTCGCCTGCTCGACCAACAAATCGCGTTTCCTCAAGTCATGCTCGATGAAGGACCGAAATCGCTTCCCATCCAAAGCGGTACCCCAGTTGTTACTGCCATGGACGCGATAGGCTCCGAGGGTTTCCTCCAATGCCATAATCTTGCCGTGGAAGGCGATCGCCGTGGCCAAATACCCATCCGCGGAAATGCGATACTTGGCCTCATCAATCGGGAAAATCTGCGCCAGTGCCTTACGAGCTAGCGCATTCCCGCTAGTCGGTGCAACGCCATAGACGCCTCGCTCAAGCAGTTTCGGCACCACATCCCCCCGTCCCAAGTAGTGGCCTCGAGCTGGATAGGTGTAGCCCAGCGCCTCTCCCGCCGCATCAATCCCTTTCAGCAAGAAGTGAACCTTGACAGTATCAGGTTCCCACGCCGAGACCACGCGCTCAACCGCTTCCGGCAGCAGATAATCATCCGCATCCAAAAACAGCACAACGTCGCCTTTGCTAGCGGCAAACCCAGCATTAAAGGCTGAAGCCTGACCGCCATTCGCTTTGAAGACAGGGGTCACACGCTCCTTAAAGGTATTGATGATGTCGCGGGAGCGATCGCTCGAACCATCGTCCACCACCACCACCTCGACGTTGGGATAGGTCTGATTGCAAGCACTCGCGATCGCCTCGCCCAAAAATTGAGCGTAGTTGTAGTTATTAACTACGATACTGACCCGAGGTTCTTTCATCATGACATCACCTAATCCTCCTACTGGTTAATTACAAAGCATCAACTCTACGCATCTAAATAAGCTCTTCCATAGCAATGCACCGTTGAGTTAAATATCCCCTATTCCCTGTTCCCCCTCCTACCCTTACTTTCCGAATTCCGAATTCCGAATTCCGAACTCACTACTCCCTATTCCCGTACGGCTGAAGATAACGGAGAAGCCTATCACATAATCCCAATTCACACACATACAATTACATTCAAAATTCCGAAATCCGAAAACCTAAAACCGAACTCCCTACTCCCTATTCCCGTTCTGCTGATGCTCACGGCGAATCCTATCCCCTATTCCCTATTCCCTCTCCTACCCTTACATTCCAAATTCCGAATTCCGAATTCCGAACTCTCTACTCCCTATTCCCAGCCATCAACACTTTAAGCTAGCGACCTTCGGAGTCGTAAAATACTGAGCCAAGCTTATTTTTTTGAGCAGCCAATCGGAGAATCGTTCTACGTCAATAGTCGCATGGTTAGAATCGGTTTCATACCGCGCATAGCCTAGCTGTCGCAATCGACAAATAACCCGATAGTGATCATTATTGTCATCGCCATGATTGAGCTCTACTACATGGGTATTTCGCCTCATCCACAAACAATTGGTAAGTCCAGCACCATGTTGAGCAATGACGATACAGGCTCTATTAAAGTGATAGATTTGATCCTCAAAAGACATTTTTTCTAATTGCAGATTATGGAACTCAAACGGCGCTTTCACCATCGATTCAAGTGTTGAACGCACCTCAGCATGATTTTGGAGCGATCGCCAGCTAGCCCCACCGCCCTGAACTTTCGCTTGGGTGAAAAAATACTCATCGGGTGGCAAACGCTCGATGAGCAAGATTTTGTTTGTGTCACCGCCTGCATCAACGTTCAGACATCGACAAATGTCTTCCCTAAACATATTCAGGAGACGCTCTGAAAGACCCACACCTTTGGGGTTCATTCCAATTAACGGCACCGTATCTAAATTGCTGATGATGTTATCTGCATCGACAGCCTCGACCCCTTGCGGAAAAATCTTGAGCAGCCTTTCTATAAAGCCACCCGGTGCTTCCATTAAAAACGTCACTTCAGGCGCAACCTGACGCCGGAGACAGTACAGAGGGAGCACCAGGTCAAAAATAAAGTGGTAGTAGCGGTCAACCGTGCCACCACATCGAACGGGAGGGGTCGGCTGCAAAAAAATGACGTTCTTCGTCTTAGTCAACCGGATGATCTGCGCCTGATTAGCAGAGACTGTGCGCGAATTTAGGCATCTTCTGATAAAGGATTTAAAGCTTTT
The DNA here is from genome assembly GCA_050330865.1 of Leptolyngbyaceae cyanobacterium. Taxonomy (GTDB): domain Bacteria; phylum Cyanobacteriota; class Cyanobacteriia; order Phormidesmidales; family Phormidesmidaceae; genus SIO1E4. The sequence continues at coordinate 24,628 of JBHJHM010000113.1, read as the reverse complement.
TTTGAATGAAGTGAGTTCCATCATGTCTTATCTCACGATGATTAATATCAATGCCTACAAGCTATCTCTATCCGTTTCCTTAGAAAACGCCTACGGGCTGGTCGAGCAATACTTCTGTGCCGGGAATATGGCCAAAAAGCTGATTCGAGTATTTCAAGAGATCCTCTGTATTCATTAGCAGTTTTCGGTAGGTAGGATTTTCAGCAAATTCTCGCCAACGATTGAGCACATCCATTTTGTGAACCTCACCCGCATGTTTAAGACCATCAAAGGAGCTGCCCCGACCCGAGATTGAAACATCGTTAAAGCCTTCATCCGAAAACGTGATATTCATTTGAGCCGCAATATGCCTGCGGTAATCAATATCCGTAAACCACTTGTTGTAGTTAATAAAAATCTTCTTATGCTGCAGGAAGGAGGTTTCGCCTAAGCACTCTTTAGCATAGGCAATCCACAGCTCCAGCAGGGAATAGCGACGTGAATAGACATTGAGCATATCGAAGTTAGGGCCATCTTCGCGGGGCTTTGTTTTCAATCGGCTGGCGACTAGGTTAAAAGGATCGCGCATTACAATGACGTCAAATCGCTCCTTGCTTCTGCCCAGATATAAATCGTGCTTGCGTTCGAACGAAGCTCCAGCAACTTTCTCAATTTCTTGGTCTTCGTAGCTGTAAATCAAACAATCTTTTAGTGAGAACTTGCCTTCTTTTTCTTTTTTCCACCAGTCAATATCGTGATACTTCCAATCGCCTTGAGGCAGCTTGCGGCCTAAAACTAGCTGGCTTTCATATTGATCACGATACGGATTCTCGAGGGGTCTGACATGATTGATGAAGACAGAATTTCCCTTAACCTGCTGGCCAATCCAATTGATGATGGCATGATTGCCAGAACGCCTTAGCCCTAAAACCCTAACTTCTCTTTTATTGATAACAGGTTGCGTATCAGGATGATGAAAGGTAGCCCTAACCAAATCTTCAGCTTTATGCTGTAGCTTCTGCCGCGATCGCCGCGACCAATAGTTGAGCCTTTTGGGCAGGCGTTTTACTGAGAGTGGGGGGAAGTTTGGCATGATATTTTGTAGGATGGGCGGGGGATTTCATGTAAGTTTTAGAGGCTGATAGGATCAAGCAAGCAGCATCGTTTTAACTGAATCTAGAGGACGGCTAAGCCCTCTAAATTGGTTTCTGAAACCTTTGCTAAAATGTATTGCTGTTCATCTGAACTAAAAATGCTGCGGAACTTCTGGGAGCGATTCTTCTGAATAGGCTTAGCCACATCATCTTTCCAAACCTCCCGGCGCTTAACAATTTTTTCGGTCGTGCGCGATCGCCGCTTCAGCAGCTCATCGCTGTAGGCAAGCCCGATAAACCCACAGACTTTTTGCAGTACCGATGCTGGATTCTGTAGAAGATGCTCGTATCGAACGATCGCATGATTGCCTTTAGAGGCATAACAGGCACTCAGGTGAATATCCTGCCGCCATTCCCTTAGACACTGATCAATATCCTTAGCGCCCCCCCAGATTTCGGGATGATTATGCGTTACCTCATAGAGCGATGCCACCACATCTTCGCCATTCCGCACAATATGAATAAACTTAGGATTGCTGACAAACTTTTCAATAATGTCAATACGGTGCAGATGGTAGGGGGTCTTTTCTAACCACCAGCTCTTCTGCTGTTGGAGGGCTAACGTATCCAGGGTTTTGGTAAAAGCAGCCGCATATTGCTGCAAGGAAAACGCATAAGGCGGCAAAAAGCGGGTCATATTAGGCTGATCGATCTCAGCCAGAAATTTTGTGAAGGCGCGTCTGGCCCCTTTCGACGCAATGCCTAACTTGCCGCGGCGTGAATCCGGGGAGGTCAGGCAGTGAAAGAGGTTCGATTCGGGAAAGGACGCCACTTCCGGATGTCCTGCAACCAAGCTTTGCAAGAGGGTCGTGCCCGATCGCGGACAGCCCACCATGAAAACCCTTCCTCTAATTGCAAGATTCATCATCGCTATCCCATCTTTCAATCAGCATTGACCAAGCTTTTACGGTTTTCCCCAGCGACAGGCTCCCCATCAACAACCTCAGCATAGGTTCCGGACTTCACAATCTGGCCGTCGCCCAGCATGTAGATGCGATCGCATCCCTTGATGGTCGAGAGTCGGTGCGCGATTGTAATCAGCGTTATCTGGTCGCTGGAAGATAACGATGCGATCGAATCCGTGACTAACTTTTCCGTTTCGTTATCGAGTGCAGCAGTGGCTTCGTCCAACACGAGAATCTCGCGATCGTGGTAGATAGCCCTGGCAATGCCCACGCGCTGTCTTTGGCCCCCTGATAGCAGAACACCGCGCTCACCCACGAGCGTTTCAACCCCGTTGGGCAAGCCCGCGATCACATCCGTGAGCTGAGCCACATGGATAGCCCTGGCAATCTTTTCGCGATCAACAAGATGATCAGGAACCCCAAAAGCGATATTCTTTTCGATCGAATCATCAATCAGAAAAATGGTTTGAGGAATATAGGCAATCAGATTTTTCCAGGCCCGCAGGTCTTGATAAACAGAAACCCCATCCACCTCGATATCTCCCGACTGAGGAATAAGGAGCCCAAGGATAATGTCTACCAACGTCGTTTTGCCAGCCCCTGACTTGCCAATGAAGGCGATCGACTCGCCCTTCTTCATGGCCAAAGACAAATCAGCGATCACGTTTCTGGAAGCGCTGGGATATCGGTAGGTAAGACCTTTCAAGCGAACCTGCTGACGAAACTGCAGGTGACTGGCAGGGCTGGGACTCGAACTCAGGCTAGCCGCCAGCTTCCTGGGGTGGTGTTGCGAAGAACCGTTCAATGGGGGGCGATCGCTGGTCAATCTTTGCCCCTCTTGGAACGCGGACAGCTCCCGCAGCTCATGGTAAATCTGATCGACGGTGTAGCTTGAGGCTCGCAGCTGGTTGACTCCATTGATGAAGTTGGTAATCGCCGGTAGCAAGCGCACCGATGCCAACGCAAACACACCCAGCACGGAGGTTGTGCCTGCAACCCCTGCCCCATTCAAAAAGATGGAGATGGAGATGGTCACAATCACGCTAACCACAATGACGCTCTCCAGCACAAAGCGCGGCAATATCTTGAAGGCGATGAACGTCCGGTGCGCCTTCTCTAACTTCCTAGCCTGATACGCAATCTGGTCTTCAAAGTAGGCTTCGCATCCGATATTTTTGGTTTCCTTGACACTCCCAAATGCATGATTAACAGTTTGAATAATCCCAGCTTTACTCTCCCGCATTTGCTTGCCCCACGCTCCCACCTTACGCGCAAAGGAGTTGAAATAAATCAGAATGGGCAGCAGCGTTGCCAACAGACCGATCATGATGGGCAAGCTTGTGAAACACAGGAGCGTGAATAAGGCAATAAATAGAAAAACATTGGCTGCTGTTGTCAGCAGCGGCATAAACATCGCACCTGAAAAAGAGTTGGCGATTTCAATCAACCTATCGGTAATTGAGGAGCTATTTTTGGTGATGTGATAAACATAGGGAGCCTCCAGGTAGCCCCGCGTCATCTTGATAATGAGCAGTCGCTGCTGTTGATCGCTAAATCGCGCAATGAAGACCTGCGTAGCCCAAGCTGAGAGCGTCTTGATCAAAAATAGGGTGACAACAAACAATCCCACAATGGCAACAAAATGATTCTCCTGCTCAATATTCAAAACCTCGCGCACCCGCGCCAGTAAAGGCATTTGCTCAATTAAGCTAAAGTCACTGGCTAAGGCAATAAATGGTCCAATAACGCCAATGCCAAGGGCCTCAATGCAGGAGGTCATGATAAAGACAAGCGCTGCCAGGGAAAGCTTCAGCTTGCTTGCCGGTAGGATATATAGGATCTTCTTGAGATGGTTTAGCATTGCTATTTCAACCAGTGGGATAAATCAAGACCGATGAGATCCTGCAGGTTTAAGATATCTTCGCGGTAGCCGTCAATTAATTGCAACCTGACCTCTTCGGACATTGGCATAAACTCTTTAGAGTTCCACTTTCTAACACGCTTCGCCAGACCACTTCTGAGTTCTTTGGGTAATACCTTTCTGAAGAATGAGCGTACAGGGCTTTTACCATTTGTCGTGTTCTGTAAAACCTTTATCTTGGGATTATTAGACACATTTCTGTAAGTTAAATCTGGAATGAATGTGTTATCAACCCCTAGAAAAGAAAAGACGTCTTGCACAACGTCTAGAGGTTTTGACTTTAAGTCGTCGAATAGATAAATTTTGATTTGCTGCCCGTCGAACTTGTCGAAATAGCGCTTGAGCTGCTTGTAGTAATACCCTCCCTGTCGATAGTGCCAAAGATGCGCCCAATTCTGACGGATGCGATGGTCTTCTTGATTCAAAGCCTCAGCAAAAGAAAAAGGATCAAGCGCTATCAAGTGCTTGTAGCATGAATAAGCGCGATCAACTGGGTTGCGAAGGGTGGCAATCAGCTTTGCTTCTGGAATGTAATGCGCAATCCGTTCGACAGCGCGATCGCTGTAGAGATAAAGCGGTGAGGCCTCACCCACAGCAACCTCATCCGTAACTCCCTCGAATAATGTATAGTATTCGGGAAGGGTCGTTACAGACGTATGGTTAATGACCTGATCGGGGTTCTGGAAATTTAACGTCTCACCCTCCAAAGCAAAGAAGCGCGGCTCTTTAACCGGGCTCATATAAACCTGGGGATGTTGGTTGAGGTAGTGATACAGCGAAGTGGTGCCCCCTTTAGCAGCACCGATTATCAAGAAATTAGGCATTCTTGTCATCTAAGCTATCCCTACCTGATTATTTCTAGAGTAGACTCGTGACTAACCAGATAGTCACAATCTTCGTAGGGTGTGTCATCGCGAAGCGTGACGCACCAACCTCTTACGTATCGGTGCGTTGGACTAAAGCCGCAACACACCCTAACAGCGCTGTTCATTTTTAGCCGCCTACCCAATAAGGACGAAAGCTATTTAGCAGAACGAATAACAGTGCTTATGGTGTCGGAAGAGCTTCACTTTATGCTTCCTCATTATATTACCTGAAAGTTTACTAAACGGCAAATCTTCTGTGCATTAAAGCAGCCCTATTGGGTTTCAAATTCTCCTGATAAACTTTGTCCAATTGAAAGCACTCAAGTATCTTCATGCCTTGATCGATCTGCTGAACGGAGAGATCGCTTTTCCAGGCGTCAATCAAGCTTTCGCGGGGAATACTTTGGTGAAACTTCTTGGCCGTACGGGTAGGTTGATGAATCCTATGAATAAGTTTTTCACTCTCTGTCTGATCCTTATTTAAGAATTTGAAGAGGTTAGCAATTTCTTTAGGGGAATTAGACACGAAATCTTCATAGAAAGCGACGTAAATATCTGTATGGCTTACATTCAATAGCGAAACGTAGTGAACGATCGCCCAAATCATGACCTGCCTTTCCACAAAATCATCGCCGACCGCTCTGATAACATCCTCGAATGGGGCTAGGTAGTCCTCATAAAGGGAGTTCTGTTCGAGAAATTTTGTTGGATCCGTCATCCAGGTCCAGTTCTTTAACCGCTGCTTTGATAGCGCCACCGCAAAGGGATTTCTGATCAGCAGGATTGTTTGGACCTGGGGGATATTACGCGTCACCCAGGGCAGCAGCAGATGGGCAAAAATATCCTTGACTAACAATCCTTTGTAGAACAAGCGGGGCTGACTGACATCGGCCCGCAGATGTTTAAACTCGCCGCTGAACACAGACCGTAAAAAGTCACCGAGATCGGAATTTTTATCGTCTGGTCTTAGATATTGAAACAGCTCAAAATCTTGTACCCTTTTGACGATGTAGGGATGAAACGGCTCGAAGAGTTCGCGATAGCATCTATCCCAATTAATTAAGTCGGACACCCAGGTGCTACCGCTTCTACCGTCGCTAACAAGCCATATTACATCCTCATAGTTGCCGAGGTGATAGTTCAGACTCGCTAATGGTATCCTGGATGTTCGCTTAAGGAGTTTTTGAATACGTTTACCGGTAATCACGGGTTCACTCAAATTTAGAGGGTTCATTGATAGCAGTCGTCATCCCAACCGGGCGTGGTTTGGGAGGCAACCAACTTAAAGCAGTAAGTTTTCGCAAGGATAAAATTCAGGAGCCAAGATCCGACTGAATTCTGCCTCCTGGATTCTCAACTCTTACGCCACCAGGATTTCCCGGTCTAAGTGGCTACCTACATAGGCGGATCCACCATTACACTTGGTGATCGCGGCACCCTGAGGCCAACGCGATCGCCGTGCTTGGCTCACCCTAAAACACTCGCCACTATTTAGCCCAGGCTACCCAAGTGATTTGAAAGACAGAATTACTTGCAAGCCTAGTCTAAGCGGCGAGTGTGATGACGACAACCCCCTTTATCAACCAACGAGGGGCAAGAATGCCTCTGGAATCGAGGATACAACGCTGCCGCCAGCGTCTGTGATAAACACATCCAGCAGTTCAGTTGGCTGCGATGCTAAATCAGGAATGACACCCGTGATCCGATTTGATGACACGTCGATACCGGTCACTTCAGTGGCAGTAGCTGCTTCGTTTCCAATAAACACCCTCGTATCACCCAGATCAGTATCGAAATTGACACCTCCGATCACGAAGTCTTGACCGCCGGCAACAGGTGCCCGCCAAGGATAGATGTCGTAAGCGGTTGGATTGGTCAGGCCCGGTTCGTTGGGAATTGCCACCGTCAGCTGACCGCCACCATCGAAGTCGAGGCCGACAATGGCCCCTCCAGGACCGGTGATGACGTCTAAGCCATCCGCAACTGTGTTTTCTGCAATATCGTCACCGGGGTTCGGAACAGTAATGTTAGCCGTGTTGTTCAAATTGACAATCTCTTCAACCTGCTGGCCATCGGGGGATAGCTCAACGCTAAACAGCTTTCCACCTAATTTTTGCGCCAGGAGATTTCCCTGTAGCTGACCATCAAAGGCGGTTGCCCGATATTCGATCAGGCCATTGGTTGATCCCTTGAAGGTGCCAATGGGAGCTGTGTACCCTTCAGCGGGTAAATCAACTGGACTGTCGAAGTAAATGTTTTGTCTGGGATCCGTCCGACCCCGGCTCCGGTTTGGTTGGCCATAGTAGGCTCCTTCAGTTACGAGGTTCAGTTCCTCTTTTTGCTCCGAGCCAAAGGGTTCTTGAGTGTAGGCACCGGTGGAAACATCCCCAAACCCACCATTGGCGTTATTTTCGGTTGCGTAAAGGAATCCTTGAGTCGTGAACTCTAAGTCGTACGGGTTCCGGAACCCATGGGCATAGACTTCAACATCACCGGACACCACTTCGACATAGCCGCCCCAAAATTGGCTCGTGGCCGGATCAAACGGTAAATCATCCGGCGGGTTAAAGATTTCGGGTGGCAGACTGTCCAAGAACTCCTGAGGAACAGGCTGGAGCAGATCCTCCGGTCCAATCAGTGCATACTCAACATTGCCATCGAAATCAGGGTCAGTGATGTCGGCTTTCAGGATGGCAGCTGTGAAGGGCGACTCATCAATGCCGCCAATCTCAGTATCGGCGACCCCAGCGTTGGTATTGCTCCCAGAGGTGATGTAAAGGTCCCCGTTGTTGTCAAATTCCAGACCGTTAACGCCGTGATCGTGATTTGAAACCCCAATCCCTGTCACTAAAGGAGTGAGTTCCCAGGTGCCGTTGACTTTTTGTAAGGTCGAGACCTGACCGCTGTAGGGCGAGAATTCCGTTGCCGGGAAGGCACTCCCCCCATTGGCCCGGTGGTTACTGTGCGACACATAAATGATGGGCTCAGTGTCATAGGGGTTGAAGGCAATGCCCGTGGTGTCTTTGTTTTCGAGCGTATTGACGACGTCAATCACTTCCTCACTGACGACGTTGTAGTTGTCGTCCAGCTCATAGGCAATGATGAACCCTTTCAACGTTGAGACATAAAGTCGGCCATCGGGGCCAAACGCACCGGAGGTCGGTCCTCCGGACCCATTGGGGAAGCTTTCCGTGATCAGTTTTTTGTTGAAGCTGATTTCACCCACGTTGTTGTCGATGATATTAACGTCGACGCTCTCGGCGGTTGTGATGGCTTCGTAGTTAGAGCCCGCTGGCCCCGTAACAGTATGGTCGATCGCGGCTGTATGGAGTCCCTCTTCGAGCGCATCATTGACGGCTGAAACCGTCACGGTTTGGGGCTGATTCCAGTTAGTCGAGTCGAAGTCGAGGCTCGTAACGCTGGGGCTAATTTGCGCGTTATCAAAGTCGAGGTCGATGGTGACGGTGCCTGCCGTAGGAGGCGCGGTCAACGACACTGTGTAGGTATCTACCGTCTGGCCATCTTCTGAAACCGTGGTTTCAGGATCCTCCACCGGGTTTTCTTGAATCAAAACACCAGGGTCATTCAAAGGCACGATTTCCAGCGCTGCAATGGTGGCCTCACTCAGGCTCGCATTGAAATCAATATCGAGGATGCCATCCAATACGTTGGTAATGATGGTGGTGTCCTTGTCTGGCCCCTGAATGATCTTGGCGGTGTTTTGACCATCCAGAAAGGCATTTCTAATTTCGTTGTAGATGTCGAGATCATCGTAGTAGGACTCCCCTTCGACCGTAATATCAAACACCCGTTGTCCGGGGCTAGGAGAATCCCAATCCACAATGTGAGCATTCAGAACATAAAATCCGTTGTCAACAGGAATGCTGTACGAGAAGTTGCCCCCCTGGCGCTGGGTTTGATAGAGGGCATCGAACTTCGTGCCAGCAATCCCTTGCCCGCTCGATACGCTGTCAGCTTGCCCACCGCTGAAGAACGTATCGGCTTGGAACAGGTTGCCTTCATCGTCGTAGACCTCACCACCGCCGGCGTTAATCCGAATTGCACCATCATCTGCTTGGGGCGTCACTACCGTAGCGGTAAAGGTGGTTGCCGTTGAGCTGTCGTCGGTGTCAGTAACGGTGACGGTGATATCAGCGGCCCCCGTGCCGTTGGCGGCATAGTCAAGCGTGAGGTTACCGCCCGCGATCGCCGTTCCAACTAGACCGGGATCGCTATTCTCCGTCACCCCATACTGCAGGGCATTATCGGCATCCTGGTTGTCTTCAAAGGCTTCAAATAAATCAACGACACTGTCGTCGGCCCCTTCTAGAACCACAATGTCGGCAATGCCATAGGTAAATGCCGTTCGGGGCGGGTCGCTGACCGTAAGGTCAAGATCAAACTGCTGCGGAGCTAGGGGATTGCCGCTGGTATCCAGAACCTGATCGGCCAGAATATTGAGGGTATAGGTACCACTATCGGCGAATTCCCATCCCCCAGCCGGAGCCGTAATGGCATACGTCGCTGTGGCGGATGTGCTGTCCTCGGGCGGATTCGCACCGACGAAAGTCACCGCCAAGGGGCTACCATCCGGCGCGGTGACCTGAATATCCCCGTCATCAAGGGTGTCTGACTCAAGGGCTACGTTGTCGCTGTAGTCAATCGTGAACAGCGCTTCTTCGGCACCCAGCAAGGGCTCTGTCGTCGGGGAGCTGAGTATCGCTTCCGGTGCGGTCTCATCGGGTTCAACAGCTGTCAACTCCAGGTAATTGAAGTTGAATCCGCCGGTATTCATATCGATGCGGAGTTCCTGATCGCCGGGATTGATGAGTACACCCGGAACCACGACATCCTGCCAGGACTGGAACCCTCCCGTGCTATCAAAGGTAGCCGTATATTCTTGTCCACTCACCGTCAGGGTGAAACCCTTGTCGTTCTTATTGGTGGCAACTCTGACCGCAATATCATAGGTGCCGGGAGCAACGCCACTCAGGTCATAGGTGAGAAATTCGCCCGCCTTAATCCAGCCAACGTTAAACCCACCGCCCACATCTTGAGTGGTCTGGATATCGACGGGTTCATCTGGGCGAAAGGCACCGCCCTGGTTGACGGCATTTGAGTCAAAAAACTCGACGCCGTTCGTGCCTGCTTGGTAATCTTCGGCTTCGATGCGGATGGTGTCACCGGGTTGGGGAGGAACGACCTCATTCACCGTCACCGCAAAGGTGGTATCCACAAAGAGGCCGCCCGTGTCGGTGGCTCGCACCGTGATATCCGCTGTGCCGGTCCCCGTTGCTGCATAGTCGAGCGTTAATTCGCCCGTGGCAGGGGCGATCGCGGGCGGTGCCGCAAACAGCCCTGGATTGCTATTGGCAATGACCTCGTATGTCAGAGCGGTATCCGAATCTTCCGCGTCGGCAAAGGCGTCGAACAGGGAAATTAGCGTGTTAGCAGCCCCTTCGGCCACGGTCACATCGGCAATGCCATCGGTCGTAGGGGCCGTGTTGGCAGCGGGTTCATTCACCGTAACCGTGAAGGTTGTCTCCTCAAACAGGTCGCCAGTATCGGTTGCCCGCACCGTGATATCCGCCGTGCCAGTACCGGTTGCTCCATAGTCGAGGGTCAATTCGCCCGTCACGGGGTCGATCGCGGGTGGGGTCGCAAACAGAGTCGCATCCGTGTTGCCAACCACCTCATAGGTCAGGGCAGTGTCAGGATCTTGCGCATCTTCGAAAGCATCAAATAAGGGAATGATGGTGTCGGCAGCTCCCTCGCTGACCGTCACATCAGCAATACCATCAGTCGTAGGGGCCGTGTTGGCAGCGGGTTCATTCACCGTAACCGTGAAGGTTGTCTCCTCAAACAGGTCGCCGGTATCAGTAGCGCGCACCGTGATATCTGCCGTGCCAGTACCGGTTGCCCCATAATCGAGAGTTAATTCGCCCGTCACGGGGTCGATCGCAGGCGGAGTCGCAAACAAAGCTGCATTCGTGTTGCTAGCCACCTCATAGGTCAGGGCGGTGTCAGGGTCTTGTGCATCTTCGAAGGCATCAAATAGAGGAATGACCGTATTGGCAGCTCCCTCAATAACCGTTACATCGGCAATGCCATCGGTGGTCGGAGCTGTATTCACAATCGGACCCGCCGGTACCAAGTCCAGGTAATTGAAGTTGAACCCGTTGGTATCCATATCCATGCGCAGCACTTGATCACCGGCATTGATGGTGACTCCCGGAACTACCACATCCTGCCAGGACTGAAAGCCCCCCGTGCTATTGAAGTTGGCAATGTAGTCTTGGCCGCCCACAGTTAGAGTAAAGCCCTTGTTATTCTGACTGGCTGCGACTCTGACGGTAATGTCGTACACGCCAGGTGCTACCCCTGTGAGGTCATAGGTGAGGAATTCGCCGGCCTTGATCCAGCCCACATTAAAGCCGCCACCGACATCCTGCGTGGTTTGGATATCGACGGGTTCATCGGGGCGGAAGGCTCCCCCTTGATTGGCCCCATTGGTGTCAAAAAACTCGACGCCGTTGGTTCCAGCTCGGTACGCTTCGGCTTCAATGCGGATGACGCCATCCGGTGGTGGCGGTATGGGTTCATCTACCGTCACCGCAAAGGTCGTTTCCACAAACAGGTCACCGGTATCGGTGGCTCGCACAGTGATATCAGTCGTCCCTGTTCCCGTGGCTGCATAGTCGAGCGTCAGCTCACCAGTCCCTGGATCAATGACAGGAGGTGCCGCGAATAGGGCTGTATTGGTGTTGCCAACCACCTCGTAGGTCAGCGCGATGTCTAGATCTTCCGCATCATCGAAGGCATCAAACAGGGAAATAACGGTGTTAGCGGCGTCTTCGGTAACGGTGACATCGGCAATGCCGCTGGTGGTGGGAGCGGCGTTAGCATTCGGGTCGCTGACGGTCACCATAAAGGTCGTCGCCACTGGAAGCCCTTCAGCATCGGTCGCAGTGACCGTGATGTCGCTAGTGCCGATGCCCGTCGCCGCGTAGTCCAGGGTCAAAGTACCGGCTACCGCATCAATGCTGACCGCGTCAAACAGCCCCGCATCGGTGTTGTCCGTAACTTCGTAGAGCAGGTCAGGGTCCGGCGTTTCTAAATCAGCGAAGGCGTCGAATAGATTGATAACGGTATTGGCCGCGCCTTCCGTCACTGTCACATCATCAATGCCGCTAGTGACAGGCGCTGTGTTCGTAACTCCGGCATCGGTATGCTCCAGATACACCGGCTCGGTAACAGGCCCCAGTGGCAGCTCATCAGCATCAATTACCGAGGCCACCAGGGCAATAGGCAGAGTATCATCCCCTGCAAAGGCACCGACGGTACCCGGTGCGCCAAAATCAAACAGCGACGTAATGTCCTGAACGGTTCCATCCAGCGGGACGTCAACGGTCTGCACCTCAACAGCATGATTGGCAGGGAAAGGTGAACCCGCCAACTGCGCTGCGAGATTGATCGGGGTGCCATCTGGGTTAATGTAGGCGAAGGGCTGAACAATCCCTTTCATAAGTACCACTCGGGCTGTATCGCCCGCTTCACCCGACACCAGTACCTGGATATTGCTTTGTGAGTAGGAGCCAGTCCCCCCCGCGTCGATGCCGTTGACCGTGAGGGTGGCCTGCTTTGCAGGGCTGGCCTGATCCACCACCGCTACACTGCCGCCTTGTGAGTCATCCCCCATGAGTTCACCCACGGCGGTCGTCCCGTCGGTAAACAACACATGTACTTGTGTATTGATCAACTCGGCTCCCGAGATTCCCCCGAGATCCCAGTTGCTCAAGACCGGTGAATTCCCGTCAATGTCAACCGGTTGTTTGGGTAACCCGACAATCGAGTTGGGATCGGCATCCACGCCAAACTGGATGATTTCGCCAGGATCATAGCCATTGTCGGTGTTGGGATCAAAGGTCAAGAGCATGCCTTCAAAGCCGTCAGCGCCCCCGGTTCCAAAAAACGGCACCAGTGCCTCACCATTGCCGGGTTCAAAGGCACCGGTGCCACCCGTACTCCTAAACGAAAGGCCGCGAAAAGCACTATCGCCCGCAAGACCCACTGGGTCAAATACGGCATCGGGAATGATCGCATCGGTGATATCAAAGTAGATAGCGGCAATCCGCTTGTCTCCAGTATTTTCAACCGTGAATGAACCTTTGTTGAAGGTGGAGGACTGTAGCCCCCCTCCAGGCTTAACTGTGACCTTCAAGGCACCGGTTTGAGTAGGATCTTCAGGGTCAACGGGCACAATGCTGGCAAACGCTTCGTCAGGTGTAAGCGTGTGTGAGTAATTTGCTAGAGTATCGGCGTCAAAGGCTAGCACTGGGGTAAATGGACCCACTCGGCAACCTAAGTTCCAGCTACCTCCTTGGCTGCGATCGCCCACTAAAGTTGACGAAGCCGCGATCGTTGCTCCCGTCATCGTATGCAGCTGCTGGACAAATGCTTGCCCGTGCGGTCCTTCGGCAACATGACATCCATAAAGCAGTAACTGCGCATCGTCAGTCAAAAATTGTGACCACTGTTCGAGCATCGCAGCATAGTGGCGCAAGTTATCACGCTGCAGTGTTGTAGATCCCAATTTCAGCGCGGCTGAAATGCCATGGGAAACGATATGGAGGCTGCCGACGTTGGCAAACTCAGACAGCCAATGCGTGATTTGCGCTACGCCATCCCGAGCACTAGCCAGAACCAACCCTTGATACCCGGGCAGAAGGCCACTTAGCAGCGTTTCATAGGCTGCAACCGTCGGGTCAATGACAACTAAATTGGCTGCACCCGTTGTCGAGCCACTAGTCGATGCCTCAAAACAACGAGATAGATATGCTTCCGGGCGGTTCACATGCTTAAAACTGAGAGAATTAGGGGGGCTTACAGTTCTCATATTCAGAGACTCCTAAAGGCTTGATTCTCAAAAAGCGAAAAACTACTAGACAGTAAAAATTTCCAAGCAGCACCATCAGGAGGGATAGAAACCGCCCCAGAGGGTTACGCACTTGCTAGAGAACAGCCTGTGGCTATGCAGCCTATACAGAAGCTGCTGTGTCAAAACGACAGTAGCCGACTAAGCATTGGGATCTCAGCAAGTCCAAATCAGAAACAGCGAGAATGCAGATTACCTGTGTGCCGAACCGTGCAGAGGCGTACGGGCGACTTCAGCGATCGCCTGTATCGTTGAAACCTGTCGCCCTGTATAAACAGTGTCCACAACGCCCTCACCATCTTGGGTACTTACAAGCAATGGGCACAAGCCAACCGCTTATCTAATCCCAAAGATTACTAACACCTAATGTGTCCGGGCTGATGACAATTTACGTAATTCAGATGAGAACTTGGAACCACTTACCAAGAAACTTCATTGAACCTTTAAGTGAAACAACGGAGCTTTTACGCTTCTCTGATACTTCTGTATGAAGATGTTATGAAGCCTTCTACAAAGCTTACGAACGGTTGCGCCTACTCACCAACTTTTTCTGGTCACTTCGCTTAGTGGGGTGCTCTTCTCTCCTAACCTACACCGCCCTCTGGGCAAACCGCTTGAATCGCCAGTGTGTTTCATGTATTAAAACGGCTGTTCTGAGCAGGGGCTAGAAGAAATTGAATCCATTCATGTATGAATAAAATTGCAGCAAAAGCGATTCATGCAGAGACACTTGCTTATCGTATAATCATCATAGAAGCTGGGGTATAAATGTGGTGGCATTTTGCAACAAAGAAGATAGGCTTCTACACGCTTCACAACATTCCAGATAGCATGACAGTCTTCTATTTTATTCGCTTAAAAAATTAGCACCGTTAACTACAGCTGCTGAAACTCGAAGTTTAGCAGCTGCGATCGCTCGCGCACATCGTGTTGGATCAGGATCACCTGCAAAAATCCTACGGTTTAGTGTATGGGCAACAGAAAGCATCTCAGCGTCTGGTAACCACGGAAAGACAACAACATCATTAGGTTTAGAAAAAGTCGATATCAACTGTTTTAAGGGGATTTCCTTGAGAGCAGTCTCACGCAAAATTAGGACGCTATCAGCTTTTTCCACAATCCAATCATGGTCCCAATCGTCAGAGGTAACTGCCAAGATTAAACTGGCATGTGGAATACGCGCAAAGAATTGGGAAGAGGCTGTGTCACCACAGAAGAGTAGATGTTGAGAGTTCAAGTGATACCAACCCGGAAACAGTTGGCTCTCAGAGTCCGTTGGCGCAACCTGTAGATTTATCGGAGGCTCTACAGGTGACTGTGCATCTGGTTGTGTAACAGATTTGGGAATAACCGCGATGATTTCGCCCGTTATGGTCCCAGAACCTAGTCGTTCCTGATTGTGCTCGGCAACATGGGGAGAGGACGGAGTACCGCTTACAGATGAAGCATCGCGCAGCTTAGAAGATAGATCTTCCGCGGCGTCCTTTTCTGATTTAATGACTCGATGTAAGTCTTTGTAAGTAATCTTTTCGCCTCGCTCAGCCCGTTCGATAAATTCCTCGCGAATCGATTGAGGGGTTGATGGAGCTGCTAGCAAATATAGAGCCGAGGTAGCAATATCGATTTGTGCGAAACTCGCGCTTTCACGAAACGCTTCATAAACGCCAATGAAGTTGTAAGCTGTCCGTCGACTCCAGCCAAATTCATTTTTCAACCAGGATTCGAACTGTCCATGCTTTAACTGAGCCCGCACCTCTACCAATCGCTGACCAATCTCCCAAATATCTTGTGCCGATCGCCGCAAACGCTCGCGGATTTCTCCGGTCTTCTGCTGAACGATCTGTCGCTGGGCAGAAGATAGCATTCGATAGTCGAAGTAGATTGCTGCGTCTTCCTGTTTTTCTAATTTATCCACCGTCAACAAACCCGAGCTAAACTTTCTAACTGATGACCCTAGATGAAACAAACTGACTCTCTAGACAGCCTATATATCTTAATCCATTTGACACATACACCGCTCTGCCCAAAGAAAGACAGTGGCGGCTAAAACTACCTCACGCTGTAGCTATTTCTACATCAAGAATCTCGCCACACAGCAAAAAAACTCAGAATGGGCAGCTATAGGCTGGGCATTTAGTTGCTTTTCACCCAGAGAGGCTATCTCACGCTTCTCTTAACGAGATTTCTGATCTAAAGAATCACGCGTAAACAGTTCCTTAGCTAGATTCCTAGCCAGATTCCTTAGCCAAGTCGTTTGTTCCTCACGAATTTGGGTTCTTTTGTCAAGATTGCTACCATTGGCCACACGCCTCCCAGCACTTCCGACAGCAGCATTTTGCTAGCATGTCGATACTCCTCACTCGCTAGAGCGTAGACAGCAAATGTGAAAAAGATGTGTCAAGGAGCGAATATATTGAGCTGACTTTAAATACTCTGTTGAGCCGACATCTGAGGGGCGTATGTGCAATCACAATGCTAGGATGCGTGGTTCCAGCACTGTGTACCGGAGCTATGCCTTAGCTAATACCTAATACTGAAATCTTGTACTAGGACATCAGCAGTTTGCATTCACCCTCTAAAACTTTTAATGCAGAAGTTGCATCTGTACTCTTCCCCAGATGTTCTCGATGTCTTCACGGGACCTTCCCGATTAGCAGAGTATGTTTTATGTATGTACATGCCCTAAGTTTGTCCACGTGACTGTTCCCCCGAAATGTCCGCAGTTATCATCAAGCCCCCGAGATATGTATCAGCACCTTTTTTACAGCCAGAAAGGGCTCCAGGAAGATCCGCCCGACGAGTTTTCCATCGCGATCGATCATCTCGTTTTTTACGCTAAACATAGGCGGGAAGGCCAGTTACTGGCAGAGCGGCTGAATCTATGCTGTACTCACGACACGATTCTTCATCCAGCTCAAGGCACGGCCTCGCAGATTATCTTCTTTGAAAATGCGTACCTCGAAATTGTTCATGTTTATGAGGAAGCGATCGCTGCAAAGTATGCAAATCGTACAGGAGTTAATCCTATTCTTCGTAAGCGATGGCAGGAATCTCTGGCATCACCCTTTGGGATTGCACTTTGTCTAAAGTCAGAGTCAGAAGACATTCCCCGACCGTTTACTGCGAATGGTCGCTCGATGCCTCAAACCGAAACCTCTATCTACTTTGCACCAGACAACCTAAGACGTCAGCACGAGCCACTATGCTTTATCGTTCCCAGCACAGTTGCGCTCAGTACGTTGCTAGATTTGTCCTCAACGGCTCATCAGCGACTGCTCAATCATCCATCAGGAGCACGCAGAATCACTGCCATCAAAATTACGCTTTCTCAATTAGAGAAACGTAGTCAAGCGCTGCGAATCCTTGAACTTCGGGGGCTGATAACCTTCAATCAGGGGCCATCACCTTTACTGGAACTAATACTTGATGGAGGTATACACAACCAAACTATCGACTGCCGACCTGATTTTCCGATTGTGATCACGCAGTAGGATTTGTGCAAAATTTGCACGATTTTAAGACTTTAATAGAGGCAACAAGATTTGCTTACAGATGATCGGTCTGATTCTTGATGGGTTTTCTGCAGTAGGATTTGTGCAAAATTTGCATGATTGCGAGAGGGGGGTTCTCACTAGCAGACTCATTGCGTCTGACGTTGCATGTGATACTTAGCCGGCTATCCAGCCTTCTCAAATCTTCACTTCATTTCTGGCCATCCTAGCGATTTAAGGGTGGAGACTACCCTATCCGTAGAGGTCTATATATGTATGGGTCAACCGTACCTAAAGCAAGAGCGCCTTAAAATTCTCTCAGTAATCTTTCTGAAAGAGTGACAGGAGTATGTCAATAAAGATAAGTCAGTAGCGAACGCTTCTACCATGCTTCGATTTTCTGAAAACCATTGCTTTCTCAAACAGAGTCTATGAGGTATCAAGCAACGGTAGCATTACATCAGACCTGAGATATCTGTGAAGTGTTTGTGAAGTCGATCTGATTTTGCTTTCTAAGCAAACATAATGCTGTTTATTAGAGTATGCGAAGTCAGAATTACCGATTTATACTGGCTCTAACCTCATTACCATTGCAGAAGTCACGAATCCGAATAGATAATTTCCATCGAAACCTCAAATACTCTCTAGAGCTTCTACGAAAGTTATCAGTGCTCTTAAGCAGCTCTCTGAGTTCCTTGATGTTCCTGTTTTTCACTATCGCTAAGAGAGTCGTCATTCGCAATGGGTACTTTATGATCTTGGCCAGCCGCGATTATTAGTCTCGTAGTCGGTTCTCTGTAAAGTGCCGTTTTAGGACACCGTAAGAGCAAGGACAGGAATGTTTCAGCTTCCAGCGTTTTTATCACTTTCCCAAATTGCGTAAGCAATCTATCAGGGGTAAGCCTGCAAGATAGAAGGTTTTATACATGGCGGGTTACATAACTATGAGTTTTCCTACAATCAATTTAACTGGAACGCCTGTGACCACTCTTCCTTTGGAAGAACAGGTTCAGGCTGTACTGGACTGGGCTGAGCGTTTCTCAAGTCGAGTTGTTTGTTTGGCCAACGTTCACATGCTGATGGAGTCACGGTGGGACACGACGTTTCGACAAGTTCTAGAGGATGCTGATTTGGTTACACCGGATGGCATGCCTCTGGTGTGGATGATCAAAGCAATGGGAATCAAAAAACAAGATCGCGTTGCTGGGATGGATTTCTTTCTTCGCGCCTGCCAACGAGCAGCCGACCAAGGCGTTCAAATCTATCTACTAGGCTCGACGCAAGATGTTCTGAGTAGGATGCAGCAGCGACTCAAGACAGATTTTCCGTCACTCAGCTTAGCCGGAGTTGAATCGCCACCTTTTCGCCCATTAACTCCAGCCGAAGATCGAGATCTGATTCAGCGAATTAACCAAAGCGGGGCAGGATTAACCTTCGTATCGCTAGGGTGTCCAAAACAGGAGCGTTGGATGGCTGAGCACAAGGATAAGGTGCGATCCGTCATGGTGGGAATTGGTGCTGTGTTCGAGGTCTATGCAGGAACTCGAAAGCATGCTCCGAAGTGGATTCGTGATCTCGGACTGGAATGGCTCTACCGACTAGTACAAGAGCCTCGTCGTCTCTGGAAGCGCTATTGGAAGACAATTCCCCCATTCATTTTGCTGGCAACACACCAGATTGCTAACGAGAGTGGACTACGTCGGCGACTGCCTCGATTTTGAATGTTGGGAAAGCCTGACTCTGTATTGAATGTCACAAGGTCTAATGGTTCACCTAGAAAAGGACTCGATGTATAGTGAATAGCCGTAATCGGCTGACTGGCTGCGATCGCACATAAAATAGCCCCAGAAGAGATTTACGTCTATGCTCAAAATAAGGTATCTGCATAAGAAATAGCACCTAGGCAATATCCAGGTTCTTGTTCAGGTGATGGTATTTTTACTACAGTGGAGCAGCTTTGCATAGAAAAAATTTATAGGAAAGATAACTCATGCGATATCCGTCTAAGCCAGGGGGTCTGAATTTGCACAATGTCAGAGAGGCTTGTTTAATTATTGGCATCACATCATTAGTAATCTTTATCTTCAACATATTGGCGTTAGCGTTAGCAGCAGAGCCTGGTTCAGTTGAATGGCGAGCTAACTTTTTAGACCAATTAGGCAACCGCAGTATTGCGCCTCTATTCGGATTTGCACTCATAATTTATGGCTTTTCAGATAACTATACTTTGCGTAAATCACTGGCTTTTGTTTGCTTAATGTCGGGGATCCTATTCCAAATGGGGTGTTTCCTAGTCATTCACGATACGTTGACTATCCAGCAACAAGCCTCAGACAATATTGCTCAGCAAGCAAAGCAGTTTATATCTCAAATCGAAGCAGGCCAAATCAACGTTGATGACACAGTGGAAGCTGAACAAGCCGTTAAACGAATCGCTATTACTGAGCAAGAGCTGTCAGAGCAAGCAAAGTTTGATATTACTAGAGCTGGAATTGTCAGTGTTGGGAATCTCTTAATCCCCGGTCTTGGACTTATTGGCTTGGGAAGACTTGGCTTGAAAATAAGATAGGTTTACGGTGAAAGCCCCTAGTAAGGTAGCCTTCGTTACGATTGCGTCATTAACATTCTATAAATCTGGCAGGTAGGACGCATGGAGCACAATCGCCATACTGATAGTAAACGGCTTTCAAGCCTTCTGAGATCCGTTCGCACACCTCATGGATTTATGGTTTCATGTGGTTTATTGATAGGTTTTTTCTATTTTCCGACGTGGTTCGGCTATTTGTTTAAAAGAGCTTTGGCAGGAGCTGTCAGCTGGTTTCTGATTGCTGCTATGCTGCTCTTCATCAGTATCGATCTCTATCAAAAGCGCACGGTACTGCAGAAGTATGTCGCTCCTGAGGAAGATAAGATCATTGGCTATGCACTCATTATCTCGGGTGTCTTAGCTTATCCTTTCTGCCGCTTTGCCATCTGGCCTCAAGCCCTACTATGGCTAGTCATCATGCTTGGCATCATCATCAGCACATGGGGACTTGGTTTTTTCACTCAGAACAAGCTATCGACTATCTTTCTATGCTTTACGGTTTATCCTCGTTTAGGGATCCTATCGCGCGCGGCTTGGGAGTTTTTCGTCCCTCCTTATGCACTGGAAAATCTAATGGCTCAGGGAGCATCGTTTGCCCTGAAAAATATTGGTTTTCAGGTCAGCACAGATGGAAGATTTATGGTCTTTCCTCAAGGAATGGTCGAAGTTGGCTGGGGCTGCAATGGTCTGGACATGGCGATAACGATCGCCTTTGCTGGACTGTTTTTAGGACTTATCTTTAGGCAAACGGTAGCTAGCGTTACCCAATTCATAGCGATCGGGATTTTAATATCGCTGATCGCAAACATCCCTCGCCTTATGTTGGTCTCAATTGCTTATGTCTACTGGGGCAAAGGCTGGTTTAACTTCTGGCATGGTTTTTGGGGGGGGCAAGTATTCTCAGCTTGTCTATTTACCCTCTACTACTATCTCGTCGTCTTCTTAACAAAGCCGGCTAAAACTTCAGCTTGAAGGGAGCTTTAAGAGCATCGAGAAGTAATACCAGCCCTCTAAATCGCAGCTACAAAAGGGAATCAGTGTAGCCCCATGACAGGTCACGGAGCTGACAGATCGGTAGCGTCTACAACGAGAGTTGTTACAAGAGCTAATCACAGAATCTTGAATTTCAGCCCTTTTCCCAGGTAGCGTCAGACACATCATGGATCTAGATAGGGAGTGATATTGAAAAGCTACGTGAAGTTTCAATGAAGATCAGTATTTCTACCAGGAGTTTACTTGCCTTCTGATGTTGCATCTTATATCTTTTAATCAGAGAACTCCTGCAGGAGTTAACCAGCACTGCATTATTGTCATCGAGTGCATTTAGCGTCATAGAAGCATTTAATACGTTTGAGCAATCTGAAGGTGGAGTATTCTAGCAGCCGCAGCTTTCTACGGTTCTAGTTAGCTACTTAAGGTCTGCGTTGTGGGGTACAGGGCAATCCCTGCTTCCCTTTGTTGTCTTCTAACATAATGAAAGAAAATAATGGATAGAAAATTATCGCCCGGAATATTACTCCTGAGCACTCTTTCCATAGCAGTGCTGCTTCCAACAGCTTCTGCCAATGCGTTTAGCTGGGATCAAGAAAACGATATTATCACTATTGACGACGGCGACGCCAAAGGTCAGTATTTCGATATTTTCTTCTTAGAAGCCTTTTCAGGAGAGCAGCTGCTCGATGGCTTGGAGGCTGAAGCCCGTTTTACACTCGAAGAGGATTTTGATGCCTCGACTGGGGCAGCTAAGTTTAAGGTAGATGTCACCAACACCAGTGATGCGAACATTTGGGATACGGCTTCAGTGACCGGTCTTGGTTTTGCAGTTGATCCGGATGTTACTAGTGCGACTTCTGGCGGAGTCTTCAATGAAGCGTATGTTGGTACGCAAAACACTGGACTTGATCAGGTTGAACTCTGCTATTCCAATGGCTACAGCTGTACCTCTGGGGGGCAAAGTAGTGGTGTTAAGTTAGGCGACACCGCTTCGTTTTATACAACCCTGAACTTTGGCGCAGGTGTCACGAACAGCTTCAGCTTCTTTCTAGATGGATTCTACGCGAATTTTAAGGGCAACTCAGATGGCCTAGGTTATTCTGCTGATGCTGCAGGTGAAGTACCGACGCCTGCGCTTATTCCAGGTTTAATCGGTGCGGGAATCGCGGCTCTTCGGAGAAAGCAGAAAGGTCAAGATGACGAAGGGGTACAGCAATCGGCATAGTGGCCTTGCCTTAAGGTCTTACCTGTTGGCCCAATCGAAGGGAAGATGTGGTTAATCGCATCTTCCTTTTTGCAACTGTGATATCAAGTCCGGTTGATTACCCATGTCATGTCGTATGTCCTCGGGACAGGCTTCGCCAACGCTTTAGCGGCTCCCTTTGGGAGCAACGTAGTGGAAGTCGAGACATCTCGATGCTGAGCAACAGCTAGAGATTCCACCCTGCGGGAAGCCGCGTAGCGTCTACATTGTACTCCGCTTCATGACTAGCGGAGTCGCTTCGCGTAGGCATAGCCTGTCTGAAAGGCATACAGAATGACGAAGCATGTGCATGCAAACGGACATCATATGATCTAGAGAGCTGGTGTACCTGTTCAGAGTTGATCGACCGACAAAACTCTTTCGGCAAGCGGTTTTAACCACGCCCACAGGAACTAAACCTGTGAAGGCAGGCTCCAAAACCTTTGTGACAACCAGCCCGCGCAGGCGGACTTTTTATCGGCAGGCGTGACGTCTAGTCATCAGCTACTTTTTTCTTATTTCTTAATTATTTTCTTGAGCAAACGATAGTTCTTTTTGACTGTTTTGATCGCTTTCTTGATTCTATAGTTATTGAAGTCGTAAATTCTCAGATCAGAGTATTCATTGATCCGCTTGATGGCACGTCCTAGAGAGGGTTCACGGCCATGCAGGATCTTGGCTGGACAGCCTCCCACGAACACAGGATAAACCGTTCTGACATTATATTCAGGCGGTAATATGACTGAGCGAATGTCCGAGAAATATAGCGCTTCTCGGAAAGCAGGCTGATCGTGGGCGGGAGGATTATCTCCCTTTAACTGTTCAGCGTATATACGTTCCCATGCTTGGAAAACCTGAATCACCGTTTCGGTCTTGCGGTAGGGAATAACGCCCGTATTTGGTTCAGCGAAGCAAAGTGGAATACTTTCCACGACATTATGCATTCCTGGAGAGATACGCCACGGTGCATGGCAATAACCCAATTCAAAGCGCTCTAAAAGGTCAGAGAATTCATAAACGCTGTCAAGGAAGTAGGTATCAGTGTCTACAAAAAGAGTCTTTTCATGTTTCGTTTCAATGAGGGGGGATATCTTATCGAAAAAAGAATATTTAGGACTTTCTAGAATATGAATAAAATCAAATGCATCTTTTGCCAATTCGACATCGCTATCTGTCCAAAGCGTGATCGGGATGTCGGGCATTACTTTTTTGGCCGACTGGGCCGACTTTACGCATTCGTCGCGGTACTTTTTACCCGTCGCGACGTAAATAATTCCAAAATCATTACTCATAAATAACCCCTTATCTGGGAATTATTCCTACTGCACTCTAACCTCAAAATTGTTGTCTGGCAAGGTGTGGCCTTATGTACAAAGTCCCTCACCCAGAACGGGCAAGGGACTTTACATAACTCTGAATTGACGTGATGACTAACTTACATACTTAAAGGTAGAGGTGTCCTCCAGATTGAGTTGTTCCCCAGCTTTGTGAAGCACACCAATGAGTTCATTTTGGCCAGAGGTTTTTAAGAAGATCCCGACATCCTCAGCATCTCCTACAGGAGAACTACCTAAGCGATAGTCGTTCGCTTCACCATGGAGTTGAATCTGATCGCCGTGCTTTTGGTTGAAGTCCTTGATGACCGCGAAATCTGCCTTACCTGGACTCTGTACATTGCCATCATCATAATAAGCCTGGGAGTCATCGCCCAGCACATAGGTATCGGCTTGGCTGCCGCCCATGAGCACATCTTGTTCACCTAAACCGGGTTGAGCATCCTCAACCGCAACACCGACGAGAAGATCGCTGCCTTTATTACCGTTGATTGTGTCGTTGCCGCGATCGCCATAAAGAGCATCGTCACCATTACCTCCTTTGACTAAATCGCTGCCACCACCGGCCCGAATAGTATCGTCACCACCCCGGCCTAGAATCTTTTGAGCTAGGCCACTACCCATCAGAGTTTCACTGGCATTGGAGCCTTTAATAATTACACGGGTTGGAGCATCTAGATCATTAGATGGAGGCGTTGGTGAAGGCGTTGGTGAAGGCGTTATAGGGGCATTGTCAGTATGCCTAATGGTGTAGTCTGCCTCTGCGGTAGCGATCGCCGAACCACCGCCTCTTTTCTGGGTGTAAGCAGTTGCCTTAATTGTGTAGTTGCCTTGGTTCAGGGGCTTACCAGCAAGATCGCCTCCTTTATCGCCAAACAGGGCATAGGGTGCCATGTTCTCTGTGCGGGTACCAAAGTTAGATTCAAACTTGACGCTCTTTACCAAGTCAGCATCGGGATGACTGGAATTAACCTGAGCCACCAGCGTAAACTCAGTCAAATCCAGGTCACTGAGGTTGACGTTAGAAATGGCCCCGAGGTTCTCGTACCCTTTCACGACTTCATCCGTAGCTGCGTCCATCAACGCCAGCGTAAAGAGCGACTTTGAAGTCGGATCGGGTTGTGGCTGGGGCTGGGGTTCTGGAATCGGTTCGGGAAGGGGTTCTGGATATGGGTCGGGTGGTGGTTCGGGCTGGGGGGCAGGAAGAGGATCGGGCTGGG
>JBHJHM010000112.1:0-8952 GCA_050330865.1 Leptolyngbyaceae cyanobacterium | reverse complement strand
TTACCCGCAATCCGTCTCAGTGCCGCAAGATGAGTTAGCCGAGTACGAACAGCATTGGCAACGCTCAGAAACTTTACCGAAATGGGATGTCTTGGTCGCTCCCGGCTAGCTGGTACTTTATTTGTTTGCGCTTCCCTTAGCTTCTCTAAGTCGGGTGCCCCTGTCATCGGGATATCGGTTAGGCTACTAGCCCCAAATCCGAGTAACTGTTATTGGCCCAAGCTGGATGCTCAGGCTGAGTGTCTCTGTCAACACCCAGTCGAGCAACTGGGAGCTTACCGAATGACTTGATGGTTTTCGTTGCAATAGTTTTCTGTGTCACTAGACAGACCTGTTTCTTTGTGGTGACACGGAAAAAATCTGAAAATGTACTTCTCGAGGACAGTGTGATGCTTCAGACATTGGGTGAGACCAAGCACGTACAGACCGCATTCAGATCGCGCACACGTATGATACCTGTCACATCCTCGCGTCAGGGTATGCCGGAGCATGAAATGGAGGTGTGTTGAGGATCGCTTGTTCAACATTGATAGGTGACTGGCACATGGAAGAGGTATCAAAGCTCATCCAACGACAAACGAGTTATGGCGAGCTGGTGGTTTGGATGCAGGCCAAAGAGCAGTGTAACTATCTGGAGGCTTGTCTAAAGGTCAATGAAGCGCTGCAGCGATACCGCTCACACTACGCAGCATGAAACGGAGCCCTATTGGGGAGTTGCCGCTCCCCGAACTGATGTGACCCATATTCCTTGTAAGTAGACAGGCTTGCTCATGGCTGAATAGCGATACAGCTCGATGTTTAAGCACCCTGACCCTTTGCCAGGACTTGTCCACTTCAAAAAGTATCTGGGTAACTCTGCTCGTTGATGTTCCAGACACACAATTCGGAAGTACGGTTCAATCCGGAAAACTAGGGGAGTTTACTGATTCTTATTGCCAATGGATGTTAGAAGAGTGATGAGTCAAAATTGCTGTTAGGCGATGGAAGACAGCATGGATGAAGCAAAAATTGATGGTCGCGAGTCGCAAGGGTTGATCAATAACCCACAGGCAGCGGTAGATCAGCAGTACGGCGATCGCCAGACTGCCAATACCGATGGTGGTGACTATGCGGGGCGGACTATTGATAAGCGCAGCAACACCTTTATCATTAACTTGCTCGGCACATATCCAGCGGGTTCAATCTCGCAACAGTCTCTGCAAGAATTGGTCAAGGCTCTGGAACAGATAACCGATGACCAGAGTGTGAAGCGTACCTACCAGGAGGTCTTACCGCCTGATGCGGAGGTGTCACGCCCCATCGCCACAAGCTTTGAAGGGATGGTGAACCAGCTTCAAGAATTTCGACGGCTGCAGCCGTTTCTCCAGCGGTTAGCAGAACATCCTGATACACCGGAGACGATTCGCAAGCAGCTAAATAAACTCAGGCAGCTGGACAGTGGTGGTGAATCACAAGAGCCGCAGAATGCCTCTGCAAACGAGCGTCAATCGGGTTGTCAAGCTTATCTCCAAATCGTTTTGCGCCCAGATTTAAGCTCAGATGGACTGGTCGTGAATGCCTGGTTGATCCCTGACGATACCGTTCAGGATCCTGCGAAACGATATCAGCCGCTCGACCTCGATGAGACTCAGAAAGGGGCCTCCTGTCAGATTGAGGCAGTTCCGCAGGTGCTCAACCAGTTCCTCAATCAAGCGCTCCAGTATCTCAGAGGACAACGCTACGAACTGACCATCGAAGTCTTTTTGCCGCTGGATCACCTGTGTGCCGATGTGGATGCCTGGGAGTTGGCGGATCTGTTCTTTGAAGAGGATACCTACTTGCTGGGAACGAAGTATCCCGTGGTGGTGCGATCGCAGGAACGCCTCGACCCTCGATACCTGGCTTCGCGGTTGAACCAGTGGTATACGAACTGGGATCGGGTCAAAATGCGCCTATCTTCAATCTCTGGTCAGGATGATTTTGAGTATCTCAGTCAGATGGATGCCTGCAACTGGAAACAGTTGGTAAAGCGGCTAAAGCAAAAGCTGGGGCTTAAGTTAACCTGCGGGCTGGTGGATACTCAGAAGAAGGACTTGTTTACCTGTCTCTTGAAGGCTGCCCTCCCCATCGCCATTTGGCCCAGGTTAGATTTGCCTGAGATTGATCAGGGGGCGGAGATCGAGCAGTTGGTGGCGTCAGGCCCACTCTTGAAGCTCCTGACCGCTGTTCGCCAGAAGCGTGAAGAGGCCGATTGCGCCGATTGCCCAGACTCCCACCTCGGCTCCCACCTGGCGGTAATGTGGGAAGATCCCTATCGGCTGACGCCTGATGCGCTGGCGCAACTGAGACCACCAGGACAATAGCGGGAGGGAGAGCAGACGTGAGCGATTGGCGCATTTTTACCGGCATGGGGGAACCCCACGACAGAATTGCTGAATTGCCAGAGCCTCCCAGCTGGCGACAGTTTGAACGAGAGTTCACAGAAGACGATTGGGTGGGTGCCCCACCAGATCTCGTCAAGCGAGATAGGACCCGAGGACAGAATTTTCGAGTCTCAACCACTGATGACGATTTGGTGAATGTGGTGAACGCGGCGCTCTATCTCCGGCGACCGCTCCTGGTGACAGGAAAGCCCGGAACAGGAAAAACCTCCCTGGCCTATCGGATTGCCTACGAGTTGAATTTAGGGGCGGTACTATCCTGGTCGATTACGGCGCGAGCAACCTTACAGGAGGGCTTATACCGCTACGATGCGATTTCTAGGTTGCAGGATGTGCAGCTGAAACCGAAAGAAAATGGGCCAGCGAGGGGCGAAGCGAGTCCCGATATTGGTCGCTACATTCAGCTGGGACCACTGGGGACGGCCTTGTTACCGACCAGACGGTCTCGGGTGTTGTTGATTGATGAATTCGACAAGAGCGATATCAATCTCCCCAACGACTTGCTGAACCTGTTTGAAGAGGGGGAATTTGAGATTCCGGAACTGGCAAGGATCGCGAAGGACACAGAACGGGTTCAGGTTCGCACCTATGATGGGCAAGAAGTTACCGTCAAAACGGGACAGGTGAAGTGTGCCAGTTTCCCCTTTGTGGTATTGACCAGTAATGGGGAGCGGGATTTTCCCCCAGCGTTCCTGCGGCGCTGTTTGCGGTTGACCATGCCTGATGCTGACCAGGAGACACTGGCGGATACGGTGAAAGCACACCTGGGGGATGAGGCGCTGGCAGAGGCAGAACCCTTGATTGCCCAGTTCGTGGAGAAGCGAATTAAGGGCGACCTCTCCCCCGACCAGCTGTTGAATGCGGTGTATTTGGTAACCCGACAGTTTAGCCCTGTTGGGGGCGATCAGACGAAGCTGATGGATGTGCTGATGAAGTATCTTTCCAGTGTGGAGGATGGATGATTGATCAACTGGTTGCGGCATTAGGGCAGGAGCTGGGTCTGACGAGTAAGGAAATCGCAGACACGGTTTGGCTTGCGCTGCAGATGGAGTCATCAGGGCTATCTGCAGCAACTGCTAGAAAAGCAACCAGTGGTGAAGCCGATACAAGGTCCAGTAGAGGTCAATCCGTCAATCGCGCCCCGACTACAGATTTAGACTTGGAGCCGGAGCAACCCTCACAGGAAGCACAACCGGCAGCGGAACTGCATACCCCGAATTCCCAATCCGAGAATGGCGATGGATTGGGTTCCGAGCTGATGCTGAAGGTTCCGAATGCCCGGTCCCTGCGTGAGCCTCTTTCCTTAGCAAGGTCCCTGAAGCCTCTGCTGCAGAAAGTCACCGCCGGGTGGAGTACGAAGCTGGATGAAGCCGCGACGGTGGAGCGCATTGCGGGCGAGGGCATCTGGATGCCGGTATTACAGCCTGCTTTGGAACCTTGGCTGGATCTGGCGCTGGTGGTGGATGAAAATATTTCGATGCACCTGTGGCAACATACGCTCACGGAACTGCAGCGACTGTTTGCAAACTATGGGGTGTTTCGGGATGTGCGGGTTTGGAGTCTGGTTACGGATGACGAGGGGCAGGTAAAACTGCGACCCCGTTTAGGAGCCGCCGCTCGTCGGCAAATCCTGCACCGTCCCAGTGAGTTGATTGATGCTGGAGGACGGCGGCTGATTTTGATTGCCACGGACTGTGTATCAGCCATTTGGCAGGATGGGACGGTTCTACCAGCCCTGAAGCTGTGGGCGACGAGCGGACCAATGGCGATCGTGCAGATGCTGCCGGAGTGGTTGTGGGCAAGAACGGGGTTAGGTTTTGCCGCAGCAGTACGGCTTCATGCATTAATGCCGGGGGTTCCCAATCAGCGGCTGGATGTACGCGACCTGTCGCCGTGGGATGAAGTAGATTTGGAGACAGGCGTTCGGGTGCCGGTGGTGACGCTGGAACCAGAGCCGTTTTGGGCCTGGGCAAAAATGGTGAGCGTTAAGGAGGGAGCTTCGGCTCCTGGGTTTGTTTTTGAGCCAGAGGCGGTGGTATCGACAGGCACTATACAGCCATTGGACGCATCTTCAGAGGATTCTGCAGAACAGCGGGTACAGAGATTCCGGGCTACAGCTTCTCCGATGGCAAGGCGATTGGCTGGTTTGTTGGCAGCAGCTCCGGTAATTAGTTTGCCTGTGGTAAGGATTATTCGCGATCGCCTTTTACCTCAATCACGACAGATCAATGTCGCAGAAGTTTTTCTAGGTGGGTTATTGAAACCAATATCAACAATCGAACCAGATGTAGATTTTGATTTAGTGCAATATGATTTCATGAGCAGTATACGAGAGCTGTTGCTAGAGTCAGTGCCTACCGATGATTCGGTAAATGTCTTGGAAGAAGTATCCAGGTTCATCGCCGAGCACTTGGGATTATCACTAGCTTCTTTTGCCGCAATATTGATGAGCCCAGGGCACATTCAGGAAAATCGAGCTACGGGCTGGTCTCATCCGTTTGCGACAATCACGGCACAGATATTGAGAACCTTGGGTGGTAGCCATGCTCGCCTTGCAGAAGAACTGGAGCCTGGCTATCAATCAAGCTTAGAAACAGAACAGGAAAATCAAGACAGTGATTTCCCTGTGAATAAAACATTTCCTGAGTCCATAAATTCAAAAACTGCTGATCGTACTCCACTCTTGAGGTGGGATAACACTCAACTTTACACACTACAAACTAGCGTCCCTTGGACACTACCTTTTGATGCTCTAGTGGTTCCAGTGGGTTCCGGTGGGACTCTTGGAGGGCTTGGAGATGATTTCGAGCAATATTTAATAAGTATCTCAGAGCATAGATCAAAAATACTCTCTCGACTAATCTTTGAAAGGATGGAAGAGGTTAGCCAAGAATTCATTGAGCCTCATCAGCCTCTGCTTGTCTCTCTTCCTTCAGAATTTAAGCGATATTCTCAGACGATAACTACTTCTGAGAAAAGTATTTTTATCATCTGTGCGACGGTAGAACTTGGTGGTAGATTGATAAACTCTGAAAATGCTGCTATGGCTATAGAGTCAATTCTCAGGCTGGCATCAGAGGAAGGACTTAAAAAAATCATCTTTCCCCTTTTGGGAACTGGACGTAATAGATTGCCAATCGAACAAATTGCTGTAGCAACATTGAAGGCCGTTGATCAAGCAATGGAGTCTATGGCTAGTCATGGAATTGAAGAACTTACCATTGTAGGCAAAGAAGAAGAAACTATAGAGATTGTCAACCGTGTCGCTTTTCAGTTGGATGAATATGAATTTTTGCCTATCGGATCTGGGAGAGAAGAATTCGATATAAGGCAAGTTGAAGAAGTGATTAAATTAACATTTGGTCATCTGATTGATATGCAAGACTTGAGAAGCAAAGTACAGACTGATCTTATTTTTCTCAGTCGAGGGTTGGCAGCTTATTCGCTTTGCAATTTAGCAAATATCGATGCTAACATAGCTGCCAATACAATAGTAGACGGCATTCAAGATAACGGTATCGATGCTCTTTATTTTGATGAGAGGCGAAATTCGCTCTGGCTTGTCCAAGCAAAGTGGAACCAGAAAAGAAAAGAAAAACGACAATCTTCATCTGTAAAAATACTTAAAGATGGAGTCTTAGCTCTTTTGGCGCAGAGATTTCATTCATTCAATGACAAAATAAGGTCGAAGGAAGAGGAAGTTTTACTTGCTCTAAACTCTCCTGGTTTAGAGGTTAGGATAGTTCTTGCATATGCTGATATTCACCTACAGAAGCGTAGTAGAGAAATCTTAGATAATTTAATAGAAGAAATTAACGATTTCGCCTATGTCGCAAGTTATGAACTTTTCTCCTTGGCAAGTTGTATAGAATCTCTTAGAAATGGCTTTAATCATAGTTCCAATAATTTCTCAAGTTCCAAGCTAAATAATTCATCCTCCGATTTGCCTTCGCTTTCTGACATTGAGTTCGAGATTCCAGGTGGACAGGTTGATTTAGCTTCACCGTATTATGTAGAGCGACCACCAATTGAAGCTAACTGCTATGAAACAATACTGGAGCCAGGGGCGCTGATCCGCATCAAAGCTCCTCGGCAGATGGGTAAGACTTCCCTCGTGTCCCGCATTCTGCACCAGGCAGCAAAGCATGGGTACATCACGGTTCCTCTCAGCTTTCAGCTAGCAGACGCTGCTATCTTTGCTGATCTGGATAAATTTTCGCGGTGGTTTTGCGCCAGTGTGGGACGACGGTTGCGGCTTTCCAACAAACTCAGTGACTACTGGGACGAGATTTTTGGCACCAAGGATAATTGCACCTTATATTTTGAAGAGTATTTGCTACCTGAAATTAAGGCCCCGCTTGTGTTAGGGCTGGATGAAGTGGATATAGTGTTTGAGCATCCCAACATTGCGGCAGACTTTATGGGCTTACTGCGGGTTTGGCATGAGTTAGCAAAAAACAGGGACCTGTGGAAAAAGCTGCGACTGGTGGTGGCGCATTCCACCGAGGTCTACATGCCCCTGTATGTCAATCAATCTCCCTTCAATGTCGGGTTGTCTATTGAACTGCCCGAATTTACTTTAGGGCAAGTGTTGTACCTGGCACAGCGGCATAGATTGCTTTGGGAGGAAGCAACTGTTAAGCAACTGATGGCAATGGTGGGAGGACATCCTTACCTGGTGCGAGTAGCGCTCTATCAAATAGCCCGACAGGAAATCACTTTGAATGAGCTGTTGGCGATCGCACCTACAGAGACTGGCCCATATGGAGATCATCTGCGGCGACATTGGTGGAACTTGGAGCAGCGTCCCGAAATGGCAGAGGCAATGCAACGGGTCGTGACGTCTGCGAGTCCTGTTCGTCTCGAACCGTTACAGGCCTTTCAACTACACAGTATGGGAATTGTACATTTGCTAGGAAATGAAGCAGTGCCTCAATGTGACTTGTATCGAGTCTATTTCAAGAGTCGCCTGAACGATTTCCCACATGCGACCTAATACTCTGAGTTAGAGAGCACATGGACGATGTCAACTTCAAAATGAAATTGCCTTCCACAGGATAAACCTCACCAAATCTTAGCCATTTGCAGCGTAAACTCAGCTAGCTCTGGCGCACAATTCACCTCGCCAGGATGCTCCAAAATCTGAGCCTTTTGCCCCGGACGATAGACATAAACTGTTCGGTTCTTGCGGTTAATTAGCAAGCCCAACCGAGCCCTATTCTCGATATACTCCTTCATCTTTTCCTGCAAATCCGTCAACGCATCATTCGCCGATCGCAGCTCAACCACAAAATCAGGGCAAATTGGGGCAAAGGAAGCCTTTTCCTCCTCGGTCAGTGCATCCCAGCGCTCTTGCTGAATCCAGGCAACATCTGGGGATCTGGTTGCCCCATTTGGTAACGTGAACCCCGAACTGGAATCGAACACCTCACCCGTACCGCCCTGATCGGCCCAGTTCCCCATCTGCTGGGCAATCTTGAAATTCCGATTCCCCGTATCCGAAAACGCTGGTGGCATCACAACCACCTCACCCTCAGCCGTCCGCTCAATCCGCAACTCCCGATTCGCCCGACAAAACCCATAGAACTGCTCATCTGTCATCTTGGTCTGCGGCACCAGCGATGATAAATCCACCATCATGGGTGTCAGTTCAGTTTTAATCAACAGGCTCGTCATCACAGATTAGCTCCTAGCAAGAGCAGCTTATAGCAATTCTATCAAGGGCACCAACGGTATCAGGAAGGAACCGTTATGACCGTTTTCGCACTGTGCGTGAAATAAGCTCAACTGACCTTGTATGTAACCATTGAAGCTGATTATCTTTGATTGGAGCTGAATCAGGGGTAGTAGCGGAATCTGCCGTTAGGGCAGGCATATGAGGAGAAGGTAGTGTCCTGATGGGTAATGGCGACACGGTTGATGCACGGGCTGGTCAAGGGTTTATCAACAAGCCCCAAGGCCCCGTTGAGGTACAGCATGGTGATCAGGAAACCCTCAACTCTGGTGGCGGGGCGATCGCGCAACGGGACTTAGACCAGCGCCGGGGCCTTTTCATCGACAAGCTCGTCATCGGGGCGGATGCAACCGACCTCTCTGCGGACCAAGTATCTCAGCGTCTAGTGAAATTATTGGAGCCCCTGCTCAATCAAATTAATCAAACTGGACATCAAGCGTCTGTGGACCAGGCTTATGAAGCCGCTTTGCCCCAGGATGCCGAACTGTTCCGCGCCAAGGCAACTGAAAATCCTAGTATTCTGGCTCAGC
The DNA here is from genome assembly GCA_050330865.1 of Leptolyngbyaceae cyanobacterium. Lineage (GTDB taxonomy): Bacteria > Cyanobacteriota > Cyanobacteriia > Phormidesmidales > Phormidesmidaceae > SIO1E4. Next base: position 268 of record JBHJHM010000112.1, on the reverse strand, counting down.
TTCAGGAATTTAACAAGCTGCGCGATTTCGTCACGCATTTGAGTGAAGATGAGACGGTTCCCGAACCGCTCCGGCTGAAGCTCAAGACAGAGCTTGAGGACCGTGAAATCAAATCGGAGCCAGAGCCTAAGGAGTCATGAAAAAATAACCTGAACAATTTCACTTCTACACAGTAGACTGAAGACGTCAAGAGTTTGGCAGCATAAGGGATGCCCAGTGAGGCAACAGAAGCCATCATTCAACAGAAATATGAACACCTGCGACCCTA
>JBHJHM010000111.1:0-6954 GCA_050330865.1 Leptolyngbyaceae cyanobacterium | reverse complement strand
ATCCATAACGGATGCCGTTTCCCACGTGCCTTGCGATAATCCGGCACAGTCTGTAAAGCTTCGATGAGGGTCATGGTAACACTGGCGATAGAGGATATCTGACAGTATAATTTTTATCCCGTCACAGTGAATCAGCCCTGGTGTGGCTGTATCAATATCCTTTTGGGTCAACCGTAGAGACTGAACAATGCCCAAAATAGACGTAAATACGTCATTGAGGTCGCGAGCAATTGTACTAGCCAGTTGGCCCAAACTATCCGGTTGTTGAGCTTGATAGGATTGGTTGCTCCTTTGCGTCTTGACTCGCGGCTGGAGTTGGCAATTAGCCGAAATTTGCTGATCCAGTTTGTCCCTTAGCGGTGCCGCTGATGGTTCATCAGCTTGAGATGCAATCTCAGCTGCATACAAAGGGTTTAACCGATAGCCCGTACGATGAATTGTCTTAATAAAATCCTCGGGAATGCCGACTGCTTTAAGCTTTTTCCGCACCTCCTTTAAATGAACCCGAACTACTTCCTCTCCTGGTGACTCAGTAGAACTCCAGACTTGATCCAGGGTAGCTCGGGCACTAAACACCCGTTGTGGGTTGCGCAGAAACAACTCCAAAATGCCGTATTCCTTGGGAGTCAAAGGAAGCAGTTGCGTATCATACCGAACGCTACGACTGCTGGGTTCAAGCGACAGAGCCCCCCAAGTCAATATCGGTTGAGTTCTAATACCGCCACGACGCAACAGGGCCTGCACCCGTGCCATCAACTCCTCAACGTCAAAGGGCTTAACGACATAATCATCGGCACCGGCATTGAGTGCATTTACTTTTTGGGATCCTCCAGCTTGGGCCGTTAACACCAAAATGGGCATCTTCAAGCCTTGAGCGCGCAGCTGTCGGCAGACACTGATACCATCAATCCCAGGTAACCAGATATCCAGTAACACCAAGTCATAGTCAAAGGTATCTGCCATCTCTAACCCAGCTTCGCCATCAGCAGCGATGTCAACCGCGTAATGGTAATTAGAGAGCAGGATTTGCAAAGTTTGTGCAACCGAGGAGTCGTCTTCGACGACCAGAATTTTCATGATGGCCTCCACTAGGTTCTGTAGCGATGAACCTGCGACCAACCCATATTCAATGAAGTTTTATCAAAAATTGAATCCTGTTTTGGCCATTTATTGACGTACCTCTACTTTTATTTTCTCTCTTTACACTTTCTTTGTGGCTGATTTCCACAATTCTTATTTAATCAGAGAGAGAAGGTCCGCTTAACAGTATGATCAGCTAAATTATTCAGCTATAGAATTTTAGTGGCTCATGCCTTCTTCACAACTTCTTTACAACTGATCGCCAAGATTCTGTATGAATTTAATAACTGATTGATAGGTAATCAGGCGAGACAATATTTGAGCATAAATAGAGCATTCAATTAACTTAATTACAAGACATTTCAATACAACGATCGCAATTTCTCCCAGAAATGGATAGGAGATATCTTCTGTGAGCAGTGGTTTTATCGAAACAGAAGGCGTCGTCACAAAGGTGTTACCCAACACCGTATTTAGGGTTCGACTCGATAATGGCAACGAAATCTTAGGGAACCTTTCCAACAACATGCGAGAAAATTACACCCGAATTTTGGTCGGCGATCGCGTCAAAGTTGAATTAACCTCCTACAATTCAACCCAATGTCGCATTACTCAACTAGTTACTTAGCCAGCACAGAAAGCTGCTTTCTTATGGTTCGTAGAAGTAGAGGAAGCAGGAGAAGCAGGGGAAGCAGGGGAAGCGGGGGAGCGAGTTCCTTGATTGAGCCAGGTTTGCAGGTCAGCGGGAGATTTGATTTGGGTCAGGAATGTCTTCAGTGTTTCGCCTTCCAGAGTCTCTGTTTCCAGCAGTGTTCGGGCCATGCGCTCGAGAACATCGCGGTTGCGCATCAGCGTCTCCAGCGCCATCTGATGAGCTTGCTCCATCAGATCTTTGATTTCAGAGTCAATCACGCTCGCTAACTCAGGACTCACGGCCCGTCGCGCTTGCGGAAACCCTTCTAAATATTGCAACTGGCTGCGGTCCACAGCAACCGGGCCAAGGGCTTTGCTCATGCCATAGAGCGTAATACACCGCTCGGCTAAATCAGTGGCCTTCTGGATATCGTCACTGGCTCCTGTTGAGACCTTGCCAAACACCAACTCCTCGGCAGCCCGTCCTCCTAGCAACGTCGCCAACCGACCACGAATTTCATCTTCAATCATCAAGAAGCGATCATCTTCGGGCAGCTGTAGTGTATAGCCCAGAGCCGCAACGCCCCGAGGCACAATCGAAATCTTTTCGACGACGCCAGCACCCGGCATCAAAGCGCCAATGATGGCGTGACCTGCTTCGTGATAAGCCACCGTCTGCTTCTCCAGATCATTGAGCACGCGCGATTTTTTCTCAAGTCCAGTCAAAATGCGCTCCACGGCCTCGTTAAAGTCGGCCATAGTGACAGCTTCGCGATCGTGACGAGCTGCCAGTAGCGCCGCTTCGTTGACTAAATTAGCCAAGTCAGCTCCGGCAAAGCCAGGAGTTCGAGCCGCGAGTTTATCCAAGGCGACATCATCAGCCAACTGCACCGTTCTCGCATGAACCTGCAAAATGGCTTCCCGACCAGAGCGATCCGGGCGATCAACTACGATGCGCCGGTCAAATCGTCCGGCTCGCAACAGGGCTGGATCGAGAACCTCTGGTCGGTTAGTCGCCGCCAGCAAAATCACGCCAGCGTTAGGCTCAAAGCCATCCATCTCGGCCAGGAGCTGATTTAGGGTTTGCTCTCGCTCGTCATTACCTGCAAAGGGACTATTAGCTGCCCGCGACTTGCCTAAAGCGTCTAGCTCATCAATAAAGACAATGCAGGGGGCTTGCTGCTTAGCTTGCTCAAAGAGATCGCGCACCCGCGAGGCTCCTACCCCGACAAACAACTCGATAAATTCGGAGGCAGAGATGCTGAAAAATGGCACCCTAGCTTCCCCGGCGATCGCTCTCGCTAGTAGAGTTTTGCCGGTCCCTGGCGGTCCCACCAGCAGTACCCCTTTAGGAATCTTAGCCCCCAGCCGCGTGTACTTCACCGCATTCTGCAAGAAGTCAACAATCTCCTGCAGTTCAGCCTTAGCCTCATCGACACCTGCGACATCCTCAAAGGTGACGCGATTTCCTATTTCGGAATAAATGCGGGCTTTGCTTTTACCCACATTGAAAACAGGAGAGCCCGTTCCGGTTCGATTCGCTAAAAAGCTCAACAGAATCCACAGCAGCGCCAACGGCAGCAGCAGCGCTAAAAAGCCCCCAAATCGTCCACCACTCTCAACCGGTAACGCCGTAGTCTCAACCTCATGGGCTCGGAGGATGCCGGGTAAGTCGGCATCGGCTGGCAAAGGTCTGGTGATCCAGGTTTCCTCAGCGGACAGGTCGTCTGTGGCCGTGACATCAGGAAGTGTTTTCAAGGTGTACTCGATTTTATTGGAGCCGACCTTAGCTGTAGCCACCTGGCCACTTTCAACTTGATTGATAAACTCGCTATAGGGTACCTCCTCTCGGCGAGGAGTTCGACTTGTTAATAGCGTGATCACGAAGAACCATATCACGAGCCAAACCAGGATGCTTAGCCACTGAACCGGGCCGGATGGAGTCTCTTGAGGACGCCTGGAGGGAGGGATCGGAGTGTTGTTGGACATATCTCAGCTCTTGGTAGTTTCGTTCCTTCACTGACACCTCAGCCCGCACACCAGGCTTCGTATTCTCTATCCTTGAAGGCTTCTGGATAGTCACTCATGTAACTTTCAAAGGCCGTTCTTTCAATCGGTTCAGTGTTTTGATGGGCAATCTCGGCTTCTAGGGCATCCACCACAGCCCAGGCGTCATAGCATTCTTGAGAACCAGGACCTTTCTGGTAGCAGATTTGTCGGGCCGTTTCTTCCAGGTGTTGCAGTCGCTCAGTTAATTTCAATGTCTGGGGCCGTTCAATGAAGTCACCCTGCTGCAGAATATCCGTCATCGAAACAATCCCTAAGAGTCTTTGCTGAACAACCGGCGCACTGTGAATGCCTGCACTAGCCAATAGCCGAGCCGCGTATTCAATGCCCAGATCCGGATTCAGGACAATGCAGGGTTTGTTCATAATTTCATAGACCCGCCGTCGTCGGGCATCTTGGCCAAACGCAATGACCTTCGACACCACATCCGTCACCGTGACAATCCCATAGGCATCTTCATCGTGATTACGATCTACGATTAGAGCCTGAATGTCATGCCGACGCATCAATTTGACAGCTTCCGCAACCGTCGCCGAATTACGAATGGTGACTACATCTGGGGTCATGATATCGGTTACTTTCATGGTGTCTCTCCTTATGGTCACAGTAGGGCGCGAATGCGATCGCGATAAGCCACCTCATCTAGCCCCTCTCCCGCTGATGCAGTGGCGGGATCTGATTGTTTGTTGAGGGCATTGATGCGATCTTCTGGATGGGGATGGGTGCTGAGAAAGTCGGGGGTGGAGTTAGACTGATCTAGCAATTTTTGCAGGAAGTCAACAGCGGCAATGGGGGCATAGCCCGTTTGTGTCAGCAGCGCCAACCCTGCTTCATCGGCCTCTAGCTCATGGGCACGGCTGTTAGGGCGATGTAGCGCTAGCTCGACGCCGAGAGCAATCGCGGCGTTTTGGTCTAAGCCTCCAGCGGTGAGAAGACCTTGAGCGATCGCGGCCTGCTGCAGTTGCTGAATGGCATGGCGACGATCCACATGGGCAATTTCATGGGCGATTACACTGGCTAGCTGAGCCTCATTATCGGCAACCCGCAACAGCCCCGTATTCAAATAAACAAACCCACCCAGCGTGGCAAAAGCATTCACCTGATCGTCTTCAATCACTTGAAAGGTGTAGGGAATTTGGGAGCGATCAGTTCCCAGCACTAATTGTTGCCCAATGCTATCGACATACTGAGTAATGCTGGGATGGTCATACACCCGCACATCTGCCAAGATTTGTTGATTAATTTGCTGGCCTAATTCGATCTCCTGCTCATCGGAAAGATTAGAGAGTTGAATAATGCGAACACCCTGGAAAATGAGGTCAAGGATGTCAGTATCCGCTTTCGCAGAAGGCACCCCCAAAATAGTGCTAAGGTCAAAGATCACTGCCCCAGCGGGGTAAAGCCAGCGATAGCAACGACAAGGCTGCCGCTCAGTAATTCGTGTAGTCTCCATACCTCAAGGGTAGATATCCTTTTTGAGGAAGTTATGAGCAATGAGGAGCAGGCACAGAGAAGATAACGTTCAGCAGGCAAGATCCTCATAACTTTCTCAAGTCTTTTTTCTAAGCTCAAACCATAATCAGGAGTAGTGAATTAGAGAATAAGGAAATGGGCGTAGGCCGTTGTTCGTTAATGGTTGATGGATGGTAATGAGTAATAGGTAATCAGACAAAACTCTCTACCCCCTCCTCCCCACTCTGCTATCTCCCCTTCTCCCCTTCTCCCCCACTCCCCATCCCCAAACGATATGTTGCATCTCTACAGCCCTCTCCCCCGCCTCAACACCGCTTCAGGAGACTCCCGATGAAACAACAGCGCCTTGCCGCTTATCTGAACTTGATTCAAGACCTATTGACCTGCCCTCAGGGCGAAGAATGGATTCACCTCAAAAACCATGAAGATCTAGTGGATGTGCAGTTTTTACAGGTTATGGAACAGGTCGCGACTCAGTTGGCTCGACAGGGCGATCGCGAGTCTGCAGTTTTTCTCCATAACTGGGCTGCAAAACTGCACCACATTCTGGTGAAGGAGATTCAGCCACCACCGCCAGAAGAAAATAAGTCGGATGTCTATCTGAATGTGATCCAAAAACTGCTGGCCTCCCCACGGGAGATGGCAGAAGAAATTCTCCAGGCTCACCAAGCACCGATAGGTCCAGGATTAGTTCACAAGATGCATGAGGTGGCGCGGCAATTAATGCGTCAAGATGATGTCGAACCGGCTCAGTTTTTAGAGCGGCTGGCCCATCAACTAAATCAGCAATGGCTCAGAGAACACGATTTTCAAGCCAACCTCAAGAAAGTTCCCGTCCAGAAAGGACCCACTACAGCATCGGGTCCCTCAAGTGCTACTCCTGGAGTGACTACACAACCGGGGACATCTGTTACATCCACATCTGCGTCGGCTCCAACTGCACCATCACAAACCCCTGTCACTGATCCTGATCTGGATGATCCTTGGAAGTCTTCTGCTGAAGAAGCCGCCGCTCCAATATCTTCCCCATCCCCCCATCCTCTCATCTCTCCCCCGTCTCCTCCATCTTCCCCCTCTTCCAAAACAAGCAATGCTATGGAGCCAGACAGCACTCAGGCGATCGCGGCAGGATTAAACGCCATGGCTCAGGCACTGCAGCAGTTAAGCCAAACTCTGATGGCGCAGCGATCGCCTCATCCTCTGTGGTATCTGGAAGTCCTGGAGCAAGCCTGCACCGCTAACTGGCAACTCACGACTGAAGAAGTTGAGCAATTAATCGGGGTCAAACCGCACTGCCACCGAGACGAAACAGTCTATCAACGGGGCAATTGGCGCTTCACGAAGGTCGGCAAACTAGGAGGTCAAACTGCTTGGCAGGTTAGCAAAGATAGTGGGCATGGTTCAAAAACAGCGTTTTTTGGGTAACACTGGCAGCCCAAATCAGACCCTCTTTGACAATGGCCCAGCTTCCTGATGAGTCAAACTTTATGCTCTCTGGAAGCGCTTGAAACCGAGTAACTCTAGCCAGTGTGGAGGGGCTGCCCGGTCAGCAATTCCTTGGGGCTTTTTCCCACCCGTTCCGGCACCTGAGAACGCATGAAACAGCGGTGATTGAGGAAAAACTGCAGCCAGCCTAAGTAAGCATCGCCCAGCCGACGGCGCAGGAAGAAATAGTTCCGTAGCCGTGAGTTAAGATTCTCC
>JBHJHM010000110.1:0-7222 GCA_050330865.1 Leptolyngbyaceae cyanobacterium | reverse complement strand
ATATTTGTCATGCAATTCGTGCCACAATATTTGTCATTTAATCCTGAAACTCCCATAACACAAAGATTTCAGCCTCTTTTCAGCCTCGGATAACTTCGCTCGCCCCGGTCACTTAGATCAACAAAATATAGCTGGAATGATGGTTCTGTCGCAAAAACATAATTAGGATATGAAATCCCTCTTCCTTATCCATATCTATGCCGCGATGCCGAAGATTTGATGGATGAAAGAGATCTGTCCTGTCACATTATCCCTATCGACAGTTTGGATCTGTCCTTTGCGGATCATGGCCATCGCTTCGTACCCTTTGAGAGTCCGTCGAGCCGTGTTGAAAGAGCCGAAGCCTAAACCGGTTTGGACCAAGCGTTTGATGCGGCGATGGTCTTGTTCAATCATGTTATTGAGATACTTAACGGGACGCAGTTCGGTCTCTTCCGGAAGCGTTGTTTCCGTTTTGAGGTCATCCGTTGCTGCCGGGTAAGCCGCATTCTTGTCCACGTTGATGACACGAGGAGTAGACGTGTGACGGGCCTTCAAGGCCTTCTTAAGGAACCGTTTGGCAGCTTTCGCATCGCGCTTGGCACTCAACATGAAGTCCAGTGTCTGACCACTTGAATCCACGGCTCGGTAAAGATACTTCCACTCCCCTTTGACTTTCACGTACGTTTCATCGACTTTCCAGGAGTCATTCGTCATCCGAAGGTGCGGGCGACAGCGCTGATCGAGTTCCGGGCCGTACTGCAACACCCAGCGGTTGATGGTGCTGTGGTCAACCGACAAGCCGCGCTCTGCCATCATCTCTTCTAAGTCCCGATAGCTCAGAGCATAACGGCAGTACCAGCGGACATTGAGCAGGATGATTTCAGGCTGAAAGTGCTTCCACTTGAACAGAACAGGATGGGACATGAACTCGAAATTGGCGGTAGATGACACGAGGAAATTGGTTTCCTAATCTACCACTTCTGCGTTTTTGCGACAGAACCCTCCAACCGACAACTGCTCGGCCTGTGCTGTGGTCAACACCAACTCCCCTAGCGTGCTTTTGAGCTTTCGTTCTTTGCCAACCTGCGTACCGCTAACTGAGCCGATAAAAAACGCCCTAATTCTGGACTCACATGCGCTTGAATTTGCTCGCGAACCCTCAGTTCAATGGCTTCGAGTGTTTGCATTGAGGCCGGGTCACTGTCCTCGTACAAGATTTTGGCGATCGCATCGAGATGCGGTTGCAGTTCGGCCTTTTGCTCTGGAGTCATGGGTGCTACCAAGGGTCACGATAGCTGTATCTTCAACGTTTTCGCCCGATTCTGCAAACCTGACATGCTCCCCAAAGCCCTAGGCAACATCCCATGAGCCCTTCTTCGATTCCCGCAGAAGTCGAAACTTTCTGCCAACAGCACGGCCTCACTGAACCGTTCCTGCAAGAAGGCCATTGGTAGGCTTTCCCCAGAGGTCAGGTCATGCCCATCCCTCTCACCACATCTGACGACGGTCCAACCCAAAGACAACTCCTGCATTTACAGGCCGAACTTGTCGTCACTCATGTCGCCCTAAAACAGGCTCAGAACACAATCTAACAACAAGCCGAAACTATCCGATACCAGTCCTTCATCAACCTCGGCTTGATCGCCATCATCACGATCGCCTTCGGCCTGCTTCTGATTCTTTAAAGCCACCGACTCAACGATCGCTCCCAACGCTACTCTACTTACTCAACCCTGCCCTGAGGTTTCGACATCATCCAGAAGATTCGGGCGAGCTTCAAAAGTCACTACGTTTGCCCAGCTGTAGAAGTCAGGTGCTGTACGAATCAGTTGCTTCAGTCCGTCGTCCGTTAGCCACAGCACCAGAGGAAAGGGTAATTTGGAACTCCTCACGCACCTGATTCGCAGCGACCAAGACCGATCTGAGGTCGAGCACTTCATCCAAGCCGTACACCATGAGGGCTGCTGGCGGCTGAGCACTGACATGGTGGCGGAGCGGGGTGAACAGCGTTGTACTGGACGCGAGCAGCGTCATTTCATCAAACAGAACGCTGCACTGCTGGCGTAACTGATTCACTAGCTCCTGACGCTGCTCACTGGCATTACACACCGCCACAATCAGGGCAAACTCGCCCTCGGAGAATCGCAGCAGGCGGCTGAGTTCAGCCAACACTTCCGGGTTGTTAGGTGTGGTAGCGATTTCCAGAGCCATCAATCCTCCCGCAGCGTTCGCCCTTCCGTTAAGGATGGCGGTTCTGAAATCCATTTAAGAAACCGATAGGCAAAGAAAGACCAGGACACGATAAAACCAATCGTCCAGACATTGGGGCTTGTGAAGGCCATGATAAGACCAAAAACAAACAGGGCAACAACCAAACAAAACTTTAATTCCAGCCGCTTAATGTTTCGATAATGCCGCTTCTCAGTCATTAGACTAAGCCTTCGCCTTCCAATTCAACGTCATCGATCACCCTCCCCAACACAAGCACAGCCCGCTCATTACATCCAGCTTCCTTGAGAGCTTGCGTGATGACGGCATACCAACCACACGCGGTCCAGCCACCGGCATTGAACACCTCAACATGCCGCCGATACACAGCCCGCTGCTCCAGCGTCAACCCCAGCAAACAACCTTCGACCTCAGTCGATTCAAATAGGTGTGTAGCAATTCTCATGATTGGTCCGCCCGCACTATTGCCGCGCACTTTCAAACACAACCCTTCGTTCACAATCGCGTAGCTTCCCTATGATGTCACGCACCACTATCTTTCCAGCGCCTTGAGCACGATTCTTGATCATCCAGGCAACGGAGTCGCAACCAGCCTCAATTTGAGAGTCAAAACCTGAGCGAGCATGCCCTGCAGCATTAATTACGGCAGCTCAAACAAATCCATTCCAACTTTGAGTGGACTCCGGCTAAGTAGAGCTACTCTCCATAAGGCGCAATCCGTCAAGCCTCCTTATTTTGATTCATTCACTCAGCAGAGAAATTAATTGCCAGAATTGAAAAATCTCGACCATTGGCTAAAAAGCCTTTAGTTGCCAACTATAATTCCGGAATTATTGAAGATGTTGACCAATTGAAAAATCCTGAATGACTGGCAAACGTTTAATTGCCAACTATAATTCTGGAATTATTGAAGATGTCCGCCTGGACATTTAAATCCTCCCGTACACCACCACATACGGGAGTAAAGTTGATCTGAGGATGAAATGCAAAAAAGAATCAGCGTTATGTCCAACTCTGGAGGGGTTGGCAAGACAACTCTGGTAGTCAATTTAGCCTATCAACTAACAAAACTTGGCAAGACAGTCGCTCTATTTGGTTGCGACCCGAATGGCTCACTAACCTTGTTCTGTGGCTTAGATGATCCATCTGATGACCAGACACTTGACACTGTGTTGCGCCCTGGCTTCAAAGGTAAATACCCCTTGTTTCCTGCATGGCCGAACAAAGTAAAGGGCGTCGATTGTTGTTTGGGTGGTTTAGTTTTGAGTAAAACAGCAACTCGCTTGGTTAACGAGACCAGAGGAGACTACCTACTTGCCGACAAACTTGAAGATTATCCACTCGAACATGACGTGGTGATTTTTGACTGTCCTGGAACTATTGAGCAAATGCATACAGTCGCGTTGGCAGCCTCAAGCCATGCTCTTCTGACGATTAAGCCAGAGGACAAAGATATTGATGCCCTGGCAAAACTTGTGGAATGGTTTTATGAAAAGCGAGATGCTTTAAGACTCAGACCAGCACCTCAAATTCTTGGCATTGTCCCTAACGGCTTTAAGGATCGAGCGATGCACCGGGACAACTTAGGAGCTGGCACAGATAAGGACAGGATGAACCTGTACGACATCATGGAAAATTTGGGAATTCCTGTATTCCCTGTCATTAAAGATCAGGCTCACATCGCAAATGCTGGAGCCCATGGATTACCACTCGGGCTCTTTCGTCCGGGTGAAGCGACGAATGAGATTTATGCCCAAATCGCAAAGCGCCTCGTTGAGGTGAAGTAGTTATGCCACGAAGAGACATCGGCAAAATGTTTGCCCCAGCGACAGCAGCAGCAGAAAAATCTGGAGAAATCGCTCGACTTAAAGCCGAGTTAGAGGCCCTAAGGATCCAAAGCGGACAGGCCGACTTCAAGGAAATTCCAATCAATGAAATAACGAGCTTGCGATTGCCGGACGACATGGGGCAGCCTCGAAAATATTTCGACCCCATTAAACTTGAGCGCCTTAAGGCATCGATCGAGAAACATGGCGTCCTTGAACCTATCTTAGTCCGTCATGCTACTGATGGGTTGTACGAGACGGTGAGTGGCGAACGTCGGTGGCGATGTTGTCGAGATCTGGGAAGGCCAACGATACTAGCATCGATAAAATCCTTGAACGATGAAGATGCCTTAGAGGTTGCTCTAATTGCAACCATTCATTCAGAGGGTGTAAGCACCATAGAAGAAACGGACTCTGTCCTCTCCCTCATGAAGCTGTACCTAGGGATAAAAGGCGATCAAGACAACAAGCAGATCAAAAGATTACTTGAACGCGCCAAAAATTTCCGCCAAAGTGGCCTTGCAGATATTGAAGAACAGACAGTGGAGTTGGTTGAGGCAACGCTCAACAGCTTTGGCTTCAATCTGGGAAGCTTTGTATCAAATCGCATGCCCTTGATAGACATGGCTGCCCCAATTCTGGAAGCAGTTCGTGCTGGCAAACTCAGCCCAACAAATGCATTGCTAATTAACCGAACCGATTCAAAGCATCACGCGCACTTAATCGATCTTGGAATGGATACCACGAAGCAAGAACTGCGCCAGAAGATTTCTGAAATAAAGAGTTCCACCTATAATTCCGGAATTATAGAGCCGACACTTAGAGAAAAAGTACATAAACGGTATCAAGCTGTACGCCGCAAAGCTGTCTGGAAGAAAATCGATGGCAACCCTGACCTTAAGAGCAAGATGGAACAGGTAGAAGCGCTATTAGAAGAGATTTTAGGCGAAACAATTACCTGAAACAAAGCGACTCTTGGGAAAGATGCAGAGCATACTTACACTAAAACTTCCCCTACAAACTAGCAGCAAGTTCCATCTAGGTGTTTCCAAGCAATCGCTGTCGTTTTAAGCATAAGTTGGCCATTCGAACGGCTTATGCTTGGAGGCATCCGTAATGCATGTGAGATTCGAGCAGGGCTTCGGTCAGGAATATCCAGTTTGGGTAGCCTTGGCTGCATGATTAGAAGCTGAGACAGCATCCTTCGGGAGGTTTCAGCCGTTCAGCACTTTGGATTTTGAATCTTCGGCTACCTCATGGTTTAAGGAGCGGTCAGCTTACGCTTTAAGCGACACTGATTCGCGCAGGAGCAAATGACAACTGGTCCCGAGAGATCCCTCAATGCCACCCAAAGGCTCTCGGTACAAAGCTATCTTCAAGCGTTCACTTAAAACACCCCGGTCGGCGGATCTCGAACTATCCTTGCAACTGAGCAGGTCAACATTATCTCTGACTTATGGCCCTCGTCTGCACGGGGGTTTTATTTTAATTGGACATCCCCGCCTCCTTCAACGCCTTCACTAGCCGCGTTCGATGCGTAACAACCTCGTCGCTATAGAGGCTGAGTGGGCAGGCTAGAACCCCGTTGCTTCAGCTCGGGGATACAGCCAACTCAGCGGGTTTGAACCCGCTCATTGATTCTCAATATATCGCTGAATCGTTTGACTAGAGACGTTGCCAGCAGTCGATACAAAATAGCTTCGAGTCCAAAGCGAAGGTAACTTACAGAGCTTAGGAAACTCTTGCCTCAGCATTCTTGCTGAACGCCCCTTGACGTAGCGGACAATCTGATTGGGAGCAAGGTCAGGATGAGCATTGACGAATAGATAAACATGATCCGGCATGACTTCTAAAGCCAGAATGCTACAGTCATGCTCTTTTAGCACCTCATACGTTATTTCCCTGAGTCGCCGTGCAATTTCACCCCTCAAGACAGGACGCCGACGCTTCGGGATCCAAACAAAGTGATAGTTGATGAGGTTAAGGCTGTGGCGCGTCCGTCGATAGTCTTGCCCCATGAGTTATTATGTACTAATATTGTCATTAGGTTGAGCATAACAACAAATAATTAGATGTACAAGACGCAGCAAATTAGGCTTACAGAGAGTATTTCGGATGCCGCATGGGATTATCTCGTGTGGCATCTGCGTCAATCGAATAGCCTTCAGAACTGCGTCACATTTGCGATTCGGCAGGCGCACTTTGAGCGGATGGAGCCAGCAACCTGGTATGACCACTGCGGCAATTGCCGCAGTGGTCATAAGCTGTCTCGCGTCCGAGCTAACTACCGTGAGTTAGCAGCTCAATTCAAAACCAATCCTCACTACCAAGCAATAGGAGGGCAGCAAGCACAGCAGGCCATTAAATCAGTCTGTGAATCGTTTGCTAGCTACAACAAATTGCTGCCGCTGTGGTTTGCTGGTGAGCTTGATGTAAAGCCTGAAATGCCAGGGTATCGAAAGTCAGGCGGATTGTCTGAGCTGTCGATACCGGCTCAAGCATTGCGGTGGGACTTAGCTTCAGGCTGCTGCCGACTGCCCATCAGTAATGAATGCCGGTCGGACTGGCAAGACATTGGAGCTGAGCTGTGGTTGCCCGGTGGCGATGGCTTTGACCCAATGACTGTAGCTGAGCTGCGAATTGTGCCGCGTAACGGTGAGCTGTATGCCGAGTACGTTTATCAATCGGGTAACGCTGGCCCCACTTGCAATTTAGACCTGGCTCATCAGCAAGCTTTGGGAGTTGACCACGGATTGGGAAACTGGCTTACCTGTGTTACGACAACTGGTAAATCATTCATTATCGATGGGCATCGTCTTAAGTCTCAGAATCAGTGGTACAACAAGCGGGTTGCCATTCTCAAGAAAGGCAAGCCTGAAGCGTACTGGGATGATAACCTTGCCAGCCTGACTGAAAAGCGCAATCGCCAGATGCGAGATGCCGTCAATAAAGCCGCTCGATTTGTGGTGAATTGGTGCTTGCAAAACCGAGTTGGCCGAATTGTCTTTGGCTGGAATCCCCGTCAGAAAGACGGTCTCAATATCGGCAAGCGCAACACTCAAAGTTTTGTTCAGATTCCGACAGCGCGGCTTAAGCAACGACTGAAGGAACTGTGTGAAGAGGTTGGCATTCAGTTTGAGGAGGTTGAAGAGTCGTACACCTCGCAGGCATCGTTTTTAAGTCAA
>JBHJHM010000109.1:0-17824 GCA_050330865.1 Leptolyngbyaceae cyanobacterium | reverse complement strand
GATATTGCAGTTGAGCTTACATCGCCTGGTTTGGCCCCCCTGCCCCCCAAATTGGGGGGTTCTGAGGTTGAATTCCCCCAGAATTGGGGGATTTAGGGGGCGAACGCAAGGTGCTGATGTACTAGTGCAAGATCTCAGTATAAGCCATGGGTATTTCTCGACTGAGCCGATTAAGCATCAACATGTGGGCGGCAATATCGATCCTGTTCGGAGGCAGTCTGGAGCCAGGGCGGGCGATCGCCATAACGCCTACAGTTTATGAAGCTGAACAGTTAGAACCCGTCCTAAGGCTTGGCTCATCGAGACACTTTAGCAGCCTCTTTAGGTCCAGAGTCCTGTCTTTGGGAGACTCATGGTATCTCACTAGTTACAGAACTGAGACTGGGGAGACTATTGTGGCAAACACTGCGAACACGCTTGGACGGGGTCCCTCTATTCATTTCAGTGAGGGAGAGGTTTTTGGTAACGCGTCCTGCAATCGATTCCAAAGCACCTATGTTCTAGAGGGAAATGAGTTGACAATTAAGTCCGGCTCGATGACGCTAGCGGGCTGCCCGGATGAGCTTCTGGCTCAGGAGATTCGATTCCTAAATCTTCTATTTCAGGTGACAAGCTATGCCATGACGGATGATGAGTTACAGCTACTGAATGCCGATGGAGCTACCTTGTTAACCTTTAATCAGTCCCCTCCGCCCTATCCACCTCCATCTCCTCGCTGTCATCATTTGTCTTGCTTTTTAGAACATTCTGAATAACAAATGTCTTCGGCGTTGCTGATATGGGAGACTAACAAAAGCGTATGAACCTGACTAGTTCTAGATTGCAGAGTTTGTTTAGCATAGCGTTAAGTCGCGCCGTTTCTTCAGTCTACGTTCTGCCTAAAGCTTCTGCATCACTCATTGCAGTGCTGACTATAAGTCCTCGTTGCTGGCAGGCAGCTTCAAAAAGAGGCGTCGGCACTGCTGTTTCAACGGGCCAAACACCCGGAATCTGCAGTTCACCCGATAACAAGAACTGGACCACACTGCCAGTTCCCATCCCTGCTGCCGCTGCCGTGTCGGGATGTAAGAAAGTAGCGGTGTATTGCTTGGTAACGCCTGCACGGACGCCATCGATATCAGCACGCATCGCAATCCCAATGCCGCTGAAGCGATCGCTCACTTCAGTCATGCGGTAGCTGACATCGGCTAGAAATTCGACCGTATCAGGCTGACGCAGCCACCGCTTAGGCACCCAGTGCGCCATCAGCCAGGTGAGGTGATTGTATAGATCGGGAACAGACCCGAATTTAGTCACCACTGTTTTGACCGGAAAAGAATCCGGTAACGTCATCGCCTCAATGGTGTTGAACCAATAGACACCACAGCGGTTATAGGGAGCTGGAAATGTCACAGTTTCACGCTGGCTGTAGGGCTTCACTGTGCACCACTCGCCATTAATCCATCCTGGGAAAGGATGCTGCAGCTCCAAAAAAGTTGTCCGCATGACGGTAACGCCGGCCCCTCCTGAACCCGCCACCACATAGCTCAACCGGATCGACTCAGCCGCATCCAATTGCTCCATACCCTGGCGCACCATGCTGTTAGAAATACCTGGAAAGACTCCAGTACTGAGGATTGCAGTCACGCCTTTAGCTGCAGCTGTCTCCCTGAGTTGCAAAGCCTCTCGCACATAACGCGGATTATCAGCCACATCAATGTAGTTCACGCCCTGAGCAATGCAGGTTTCCAACACATGAGTGTCGCGATAGCTGAAAGGTCCAGCGCAATGAATGACAAGGGTATGGGCAGCGATCGCTTGTACGACAGCATCCCGATTTGCTAGATCGAGAGCGAGGAACCGATAGCGCAGAGGCAATGGGGTAAGGGACTGCTGCCGTCCAGTAACAGTGATGTCAGCCTCAGTGTGTGCCAACACATCAGCTGCTACGCTGGCGCCAATACGTCCCTGTCCTCCTAAAATCAAAACCTTTTGTGTCATTTCTCCACCCGATGCCGATCCCCACGCCAAGCTGAAGACTAACTATTCTCTAATGCTCTCACCCATTCTCGTCCATGCTGCTTCCTGCTTCCTTTCGGTGTGCCGCAATCGGGATTAGTTTGTTGGCGATCGCAGGCTGTTCTCGTCTAGTCAACTGGGAATCGACTCCCCCAGTCGTCACGATGGTACAGTTCATAGAGCCCGAAACCTTGGAGCCGTCGCCGGTGACACCATCCCCCTTGCTGTTTGATACCGCTACTGATTTTTCGGAAGGGACAGCAGCTGTGCGCCAAGGCGATCGCCTCGGCTACATTGACTCTACAGGCAGCTTTGTCATTACAGTCACCGATATGGCGGTAGAGGTCACTGGGGGCTTTTCAGACCAGCTGGCTTTAGCCCGTGCTGGTGATTATTACGGCTACCTAGATACAACCGGCAACTGGGCGATCGCGGTTCAGTTCAGCCAGGCTAAGGCATTTTCAGAAGGGTTGGCAGCTGTGCAGGGCGGCAATACCTACGGTTTTGTGGACACTCGAGGCCACTGGGTAATTGAACCTCAGTTTGCTTTGGCAGAGAGCTTCTCCGAAGGGCTGGCGGTTGTCAAGCAGGAGGGCCTTTACGGATATCTCAACTCAGATGGCGATCTCACGATTCCTATTCAGTTCCGCGACGCTTGGCAATTTTCCGAGTCGCGGGCGGTAGTCAAAGTAGATAACCAATATGGCTATCTAGCTCCTGATGGCACCATAGCCATTCCCCTTATCTTCGACGGTGCTTTTAACTTTTCTGAAGGACTGGCTCGGGTCCGCCAAGGCGACCAGTGGGGGTTCATCAACTCTACGGGAGATTGGGTTATCCCAGCCCAGTTTGACTATGCTTCTGACTTCTCGCAAAACCGAGCTGTGGTTTTACAAAAGGGCCGATGGGGATATGTCGACAGCACAGGTGCGATGGTGATTGCCGGTCCTTTTAAGTACGCCGCCGATTTTTCTGAGGGACTTGCTGCCGTCCAGGTAGACAATCAGTATGGATACATCGACGCATCTGGAGAAGTTGTCATTCTACCTACCTTTCAGAATGCAAGTTCTTTTTCGGAAGGGTTTGCCCGAGTTCAGATTAACGATCAGTGGGGATTTATTAATACTCAGGGGCAGTTTCTTACAGGAGAGTCGGGGAGTGATGAGTAGAAGGGTAGAAGGGTAGAAGGGTAGAAGGGTGGATAGGAAAAGGGGAGTGATGGAGTAAAGGGCAGTGGGTGAGTGATGGAGTTGGGAGAGTCAAGGGAGTTCAAAGTGCTCAGTTTTGAGTTCTTAGTTCAATTCAAAACTCAAAACTCAAAACTCAAAACTCAAGCCAATTACCAGCTATCGACCATTAACCATCCACTATCAACCAAGAACCAAGAACCACTCATCAAGGAGGCTATTTGCAAAGAATTGTTGTTGGATCCGAGCAGATAGAAAACCAGACCCTATCGCTCACCCTAGATCAGCAACACTATCTAACCCGCGTACTGCGGTTGCGGAGCGGCGATCGCTTCCTGGCGCTTGATGGTAAAGGAGCCCTGTGGCTAGCAACACTGAGCCAAACAGGAGAACAAGCCTTGCTGTCAATTTCAGAGAATGGGTCTACAGACGCTTTACTCAGTTCAGAATCGCCGCTTGCTAATGCGATTCCTCCCATTACGCTGGCTGCCTGCTTGCCCAAACAAGGATTTGACGAAGTTGTGCGTCAGGTAACTGAGCTAGGCGTCGATCAAATTGTGCCGCTAATCAGCGATCGCACTTTGTTACGTCCCAGTTCCAACAAATTACAGCGCTGGCGGCGAATTGCTACCGAAGCTGCGGAACAGTCTGAGCGCTTGACCGTCCCTAAAGTTTATGACCCAATAGTTTTACCCCAATGGTTGGCTCAGCAGGGTGAGCAAGGGCGATATTTCTGTGTTGCCAGATACACTGCTCCCTCCCTCTTATCTGTATGCTTGTCGGCGGGTCATCAAGCAACCGTGATAGCAGTTGGCCCGGAAGGCGGCTGGACTGAGTCAGAAATTGAAACGGCGATATCAGCTAATTATCGGTTGGTTACGCTGGGTATAGGAGTTTTGAGAGCGGTTACTGCCTCGGTTACCGCTGTATCAATCCTCCGAGCAGGATTTGAGTTCGCTAATATAGGGCCACACACACCCAGGCAATTATGAACGCTGTAACTATCCTAGAACCAAGTACAGAGGTCTGCCTAGCAGGATTCCATGCTCTCTCTGATCCTCTCAGAGTGAGCGTCATAGACAGCCTCAGAACTCAGGAAATGTGCGTCTGTGACTTGTGCGATCAGCTAGAAGTCAGTCAGTCGAAACTATCTTTTCACCTCCGTGTGCTGAAGGATGCGGGTCTTGTCCGGGCAAGACCCCAAGGTCGCTGGACCTACTACAGTCTAAATCTGTCGCAATTTGTGATCCTCGAGCAATACTTAGGCGAATTTCGCCGCTTTAGCCCCATTGTTCCAGGCAAAATTTGTGACCCTGAAGAGGCGCGAGCAGTTTAAAGCCTTTGCTAACGTTTACTTCTATGGTTGAGGAATGTTTCACAGGCTGCATGACGACACATAGGATTCGTCTCAGCAGTAAGTGGTTTACCCGTCACTGTGCCCAGAACCCCTGCCATGACTGAAGACAGCTTTGCACTGGTTTTGGATGCCCTGCAGTTTGCAGCCTGGAAACATCGACAGCAGCGTCGGAAGGATGCGGAGGCCACGCCTTACATTAACCATCCGATTGGGTTGCTTCATCTGTTGTTCCAAGAGGGCCAGGTGGCTGATCCAATTGTTTTGATGGCGGCGCTGCTACACGACACGGTCGAAGATACCGATACATCACTGACCGAGATTCATGACCAATTTGGGGCTGCGGTTGCAGCTGTTGTAGCTCAGGTGACGGATGATAAATCCCTACCCAAAGCAACTCGCAAACAGCTTCAAATTGAACACGCACCAACTCTATGCGATCGCGCCAAGCTAGTGAAGCTTGCCGACAAAATTCATAACTTGCGGGATTTGTTTCATTCACCCCCAGCCGACTGGTCATCTGAGCGCCTGCGCAACTATTGTGCCTGGTGTAAGCAGGTGGTCGATCAGCTTCGGGGTGTTCATCCTGCCCTCGAAGTTTTATTTGACCAAGCCTACGCTGCTGCATACATGACTTGCCAACCCGATACCAGGCAGTCATGACATCGCGTGAAGCAATCGCATCACTGGTTTTCTATACTCATAGCAAGAACCCCAAAAATTGAGAGGAACTATTCATGCGACTTCTACACACCATGCTGCGTGTCGGTAATTTGGACGCATCTTTGAAGTTTTACTGTGACGTTTTGGGGATGCAGCTCCTCCGTAAAAAAGACTACCCCGGCGGCGAATTTACCCTAGCATTTGTTGGCTATGGCAATGAATCTGACCATACAGTATTGGAGCTTACCTATAATTGGGGCACCGACCAGTACGATCTAGGCGAGGGCTATGGCCACATCGCGATTGGGGTTGACGATATCTACGGCACCTGCAGTGCTATCAAGGAGTTAGGCGGCAAAGTCACCCGCGAACCCGGTCCCATGAAACACGGCTCAACCGTTATCGCTTTTGTCCAAGATCCCGATGGCTATAAAGTCGAGCTTATTCAGCTGGGTACTCAAGGATCAGCACAGAAAGAGACAGCACCGCAGGCACAAGCCGTTGCGTAAGGGGAGTGGAAGGGTGGAAGAGTAGTAGGGTCGCGGGGTGTGAAGTCGGAATTCGGAAGTCAGAATTCGGAAATCTTCTTTTCCTAGACAGTCGCTCCTCCGTTATCCACTATCGCTCCATTCCTCCCTCCCCCTGCCTCCCTATCTCCTCCACTGCCTATTCTCTCTCCACCTTTCCACTCTCACCTCCTCATCCGCCTGATACACTTAAACACCTAGTCGTCTATACTCTCCCAGAGCGCCCGTTTTTACCCCACCATGCAGCCCACCGATCCGGATAAGTTCACTGATAAAGCCTGGGATGCCATTGTTGAAGCACAAGCTGTTGCCCGTCAATTCAACCATCAATACATGGAAGTCGAGCATGTTCTCATGGCTCTACTGGAGCAGGAGGACGGCATCGGCCATAGCATTCTCAAAAAAAACAGCCTCGATCCGGAGTTGCTGTTAAAGGAGCTGGAAACTTATGCCAAGCGTCAGGCACGGGTACGGACTAGGCCAGATAGCAACCTCTATCTGGGGCAGAGTCTTGATCGGATGCTGGACGAGGCTGAAACTGCGCGTCAGAATCTAAAAGATAAGTTCATTTCAGTCGAGCATCTGCTGCTGGGATTTGCCGAAGATGAGCGCATTGGTCGTCGTCTGCTACGGGGATTTGATGTTGGTGCTCCGGAACTGATGACCGCTATTAAGACTGTGCGGGGTGGACAGAAGGTCACGGATCAAAACCCTGAAAGCCAGTATCAGGCCCTGGAAAAGTTTGGCCGTGATTTGACCGATGCAGCTAGGGATGGCGTTCTTGATCCGGTGATTGGACGTGATGAGGAGATTCGTCGGGTCATCCAGGTATTATCCCGCCGTACGAAGAACAATCCAGTATTGATCGGCGAGCCTGGGGTTGGTAAGACGGCGATCGCGGAAGGGCTAGCACAGCGCATCGTCAATGGTGATGTTCCTGAATCGCTGAAGAACCGCCAGCTAATTTCCTTGGACATTGGCGGACTCATCGCCGGAGCTAAGTATCGGGGCGAGTTTGAAGATCGTCTGCGCTCCGTACTGCGCGAAGTCACTAATTCCGACGGACAGATTGTTTTATTTATCGATGAGCTACATACGGTAGTGGGCACCGGAGCTGGTCAAGGCACGATGGACGCCGGCAACTTACTGAAGCCGATGCTGGCACGGGGTGAGCTACGCTGCATCGGAGCTTCGACGTTAGATGAATACCGCAAACATATCGAGAAGGACGCCGCTCTGGAGCGGCGTTTCCAGCAGGTTTATGTAGATCAGCCGGGCGTGGATGATACGATCTCGATTCTGCGCGGCCTAAAGCAGCGCTATGAGGTTCACCACGGGGTAAAGATTACCGACTCAGCCTTAGTAGCAGCAGCGACATTGTCCGATCGCTATATCAGCGATCGCTTTTTGCCCGATAAAGCGATCGATCTCGTCGATGAAGCGGCTGCCAAGCTCAAGATGGAGATCACCTCCAAACCGGAAGAACTAGAAACCATTGACCGTCGCCTGATGCAATTAGAAATGGAAAAGCTTTCCCTTGAAGGGGAAGACGTGTCTTCCGGCATAGCCTATCGTACGGCTCAAGAGCGGCTATCGCGGATTACGGAAGAAATTACCGAATTGTCGGAGCGACAACAGGAATTCAATAGCCAATGGCAAATTGAAAAACAGACGCTGGATGCGATTAACGCCCTGCAGGAAGAAGAAGACCATCTGCGAGTGCAGGTTGATCAGGCCGAGCGCGCCTATGACCTGAACAAGGCAGCTCAGCTCAAATATGGTCGTCTAGAAGCGGTACAGCGAGAACGAGAAGCCGAAGAAGCCCAGCTGTTGGAAATTCAAGCTCAGGGCAAAATGTTGCTGCGAGAGCAGGTACTAGAGGCCGATATCGCTGAAATTGTCGCCAAATGGACGGGTATTCCGGTCAATCGACTAATGGAATCGGAACGCCAAAAACTGCTGCGACTGGAAGGACATCTGCATAAGCAGGTCATTGGTCAGGATGAGGCCGTATCAGCTGTGGCAGCTGCCATTCGCCGGGCTAGAGCGGGGATGAATGATCCCGGACGTCCTATTGGCTCATTTCTATTTATGGGGCCAACAGGTGTAGGGAAAACAGAACTGGCGCGGGCGTTGGCCGCGTTCCTGTTCGACACTGAGGAATCCCTCATCCGCATCGACATGTCGGAGTACATGGAAAAGCATGCAGTTGCTCGCTTGGTAGGCGCACCACCAGGATATGTAGGGTACGAAGAGGGGGGGCAGCTTTCAGAAGCAGTGCGGCGGCATCCCTACTCAGTCATCCTGTTAGACGAGGTGGAAAAGGCACATCCGGACGTGTTCAATATTCTGCTGCAGGTATTGGATGACGGGCGTATTACAGACGCTCAGGGACATGTCGTAGACTTCAGCAACACCGTTGTGGTCATGACGAGCAATATCGGCAGCGACCATATTCTCGACATTGCAGGCGATGATAGCCGCTATGACGAAATACGGAATCGCGTCCTCAAGGCTCTCCGCAGTCACTTCCGTCCTGAATTTCTTAATCGTGTCGATGATTTGATTCTCTTCCATCCCTTGCGGCGAGAGGAGTTGCGACAGATCGTGACTATCCAGGTACGACGGATTGAGAAGCGTCTGGCCGATCAAAAACTCTCGCTTTCCTTGTCAAAGGCAGCGATCGACCATATTGCTCAGGTTGGTTACGACCCTGTCTACGGAGCCCGTCCCCTCAAACGCGCTATTCAAAAGGAACTCGAAAATCCCATTGCTACCAAAATTTTGGAAGAAGCCTTTAGCGAAGGTAGTACAATTCATGTCAGCTTGCGGGAGGGTACTCTGGTGTTCCGTTCAGTATCCACCGAGGCTACTGCAACGGAAGCTGCAGAGCCGCTAGAGGCTCAAACGGCTTAGCTATCCGCTTGAAATGGCTTGCTAAGCTGCTCATAACCGGCCTTACAAAAATAGTTTCACAATCCATCTTTCACTACGTAATAATTTGCGCAATATACTCTGCCAAGGGAATAGTTCTCTATGTTTATCTCGGCGATCGTAGTTTCTACTGAGCATTCAAGTAAAAGCAAAAAAAATGGTCATCGTTTACGGCATTAAAGAATATCTCAACCCAATTAAGGCAGAGCTTTCTAGTATCATTCACGGCTGCATGCAGTCTGTTTTAGGGCTTCCTGAAGGGAAACGAGCTCACCGATTTATTCCTCTAAATAAAGAGGATTTCTATTATCCGGAAGGCCGCACCGGCGCCTACACTGTCATTGAAATCAACATGATGGAAGGCCGTCAGCAAGAGACGCAAAAGCGGTTAATAAAATCTTTATTCACTGCGATTGAAAGTCAGCTTGGAATTGCTCCTATTGATGTTGAAATCACTATCCTCGAACAGCCTGCACATTGCTGGGGATTTCGAGGTCTCACGGGCGACGAGGCAAGTCTCAGCTACAGAATCGATAAATGAGCAAATTTCTTACTAAGCATCGAAATTCACTCTTGAAGTGCCCCGTACTGCATGCGACTATAATACATGTGAACTGTTTTTATCATGAAATTGGCTGTTCCCGTGAGGTAGAACCATGGCGCGATCGCGAAAGCTGGAGGATGTGCTCGATAGCCTCAGGTCTGTTCGCAATGACTTGACCTCTGACGCCGCGATCGCGACCCTTCAACAGGTGTTGCAAAGCAAGTTTTCAATTGCCGTAGCTCAGGCAGCAAAGTTAGTCGGCAATGCTGATCTATTTGCCTTGCAGCCCGATTTGGTAAGCGCCTTCGATCGATTTATGCAAAAGCCTGCTGAGACTGATCCAGGCTGCAAAGCTAAGGAGTACATCGCTGACACTCTGTATCGGCTGGAATTTAGCGATGAGCGATTGTTTCTCCAGGGCATTCGCCATATCCAGATGGAGGCAACCTGGGGCAAAAAGGTCGATACAGCAGCAGGGCTGCGGGGTGTCTGTGCGCTGGGGTTGGTGCGGATGCACTATCCTGATGTGATGGTTGAATTAGCTGATCTGCTGGCGGATGTAGACCCCGTGGCGCGGGTCAACGCGGCCAAAGCGATCGCCTATACCGAAAATCGCGAAGGTATTCCCCTGCTGCGGCTCAAAGTTCATATGGGCGATGATTCTCCCCAAGTACTTTCAGAATGTTTTTTGGGATTACTCAGGCTTGATCCGGAGCGATCACTGTCCTTTGCGAGTCGGTTTCTAGAAAAGTGTCCAGAACCTTTTCAGGAAGCGACGACGCTCGCACTGGGAGAATCGCGCCTGGAAGCAGCTCTGCCTATCTTGCAACAGTTTTGGGAGCGATCGCGTCAGCCGGATTTGCGGCGGGTTAGTTTGATGGCGATGGCGATGCTGAGGCATGATGCAGCGATCGCATTCTTGCTGTTGTTGATTGTTGAGGGGACGCAGTCGGATGCTCAAGATGCCCTACTAGCATTGAAGCTGTATCAGCACGAACCGCCTCTATGGCAGCGCGTTCAACAGGCAGTTGAACAAAGAAACGATAATACTTTGACGCTATAGCCGATCCAGCCAATTCCTTAGATCCTTTAGCTCTTCAAAATCGAACAATGTTTCTCCCAAAACCTCCAAATTCTCCAAGGGGAGCTGAGCTATTTGCTGCTGAACATCATCAGGTAAGGCCCCTAATTTACGAGCAAGGAGTCGCAAGACTAGAGATTTAGCCTCTTCTTGACGCCCTTCTTGACGCCCTTCTTCTAATCCTTCTTGACGCAAAGTATCCATTACGTTATTCAGGTCGCGATAGTACTTTAGGCTATCGAGATAAATCTCTTGCTCGGCACGAGAAAAATTCGCAATCTCTGCTACTTCAAACAACTGGTTGAAAACAGACTCTTGTAGTCTCTCTGGCGGTTCAGTGATATCAGGCAAATGCTTCAGCAGAAACAGCCACTTATCAAAATGAGTCTCTAACTCACTGATCGACTTGGTAAACTTTGGCAGCTCTACATAGACATATTTCAGCTTGTCATAAAAGACCACGCAGTTTTCATCTTTCAACTGCACAATGGATAAAGGCTCGGGGTGATCGCGGCCTTCCTCAAAGATAAAATCTAATACCCCTACCATATAGACTGACGCGAGTCGATAATTCCACTCTCCCTTGAGGGCTTGTTCTTGAATTGGAAACGTGGAGTAGAAAACGCTCCTGTCCTTAAAAAAGTTTTGCTTTGCTTTTTGAATTTCGACAATAAAGCGCTCGCCGTTTTCTGCCTGACAATAGATATCGAAAATTGCTTTACGATCAATCGGCGTATTACCTAAATTTTCAGTTTGTTTATAGGTGACTGACTGAATATGATGGTGCGCCGGTAGTAACGTATTTAAAAAATCAATGAGTAACTGCTTGTTAGGCTCCGTGCCAAAAATACGCTTGAAGCCGAAGTCTGTTAGTGGATTAACGTATTTATCTTGTAGCGGAAAAAACATGGGACAAATCTGTCTATCTATAGCCTGACATATTCGAGTCTATTTCAGCTTATCTTTAGAAGTAAGGGAGGACTTGAGGCGACTACACATTGCTATAGCTTAAGTATAGTCATAAAAATCGAGCAATGTTTTTCTCATGAGGAATCTCGGGTCGATTCAATCCAGTCAATAATATGGTCGTATTCAAACTGGTGAATAAGCCGACTAAGATACTGCACTAGTTGCTTCTGGGAATCCGGTATCTGTTGAATGAGTTCATGCAGGCGATCGCTGTCTACTCGGACTGCTGCTTGATAAAGAGACTCCGCCCAGTCTGACGGCATTTTCACTGACATAGGGGAAGCAAAGCCGTCATTCGGTGCTACTACATTATTGCTCCCTACCATTGCTCCAGATGAATCTACGTCTGCATACACATACTTCACACCCAGATACCTTGCCAGCTTTTCAAAAACAATTGAATCGCGATAAGGTTTGCGCACAAAATCATCACAGCCTGCCGCCATTACAGCTTCACGTTTCTCTTCAAATACGCTAGCCGTCAACGCAATAATAACCAACCTTCTTTCTTGTACGCTCTCTCCATTAGACTGCGCAACCTTCGGCCCGAGTGGTTCGACTGAATGATTCGGCTCGGTCGATTTGGCTGAGCCCTGAGGCTTGAGCGATTCGGCTGGGCCCACCGTCGAAGCCTCAGGTCGAAAGCTCAGGTCGAAGCCGGTTGCCGCCTTCTCCAGCTCACGAATGCGCCGCGTCGCCTCATAGCCATCCATTACGGGCATACGCATGTCCATCCAAATGAGATGCGGTTGATATTGTTGATAGGCTGCAATGGCGGCTGCCCCGTTCACTGCTTCACGGATATCAAAGCCTATTTGGGTAAGTAACTGGCTGAGCACTGCTCGATTGTCGGGCTGATCATCTACTACCAGAATGCGATAGCGGGGCTGCCCTGGAGCGATCGCTACCACTTGAGAATGGGTCTGCGAAGTACCGGGTTGAATCGCCTCTGTATGTATTAGCGGGATGTCAAAAATGAAGGTGCTGCCCTTTGTTAATACACTATGGGCAACAATATCGCCGCCCATCAGCCGGACAAATTGGCGACTGATGGCGAGCCCTAGCCCAGTACCACGCTGCGATCGCTCAACCACCTTGGCCTGCACAAATGCATCAAAAATAGTTTCCAGCTCTGCTTCAGGAATACCCACCCCTGTATCGGTTACACGAAATACTAAGGCTGGTGTAGAGGGCGGTTGAGTCTCAGAGTTAGTGAAGACTGTTGGAGTAGGCGTTGCCTCTGACTGAGGAGAATCTTCCTGTTCAAGGCAAGCTTCGGTGATACAGGTAGCAATAGTGACTTGCAGCATAACCTGCCCAGCAGATGTAAACTTAATAGCATTTCCTAGCAGATTGATCAGTACTTGGCGCAGCTTGCCTTCATCAGCGCGGATAAACTGAGGCACGTCTGGTGCAATATCGAAACTGAGCTGTAGTCCTTTGGAGTCAGCTCGAAAGCGGACCATCCCTTCGAGACTATGAATCAGCCGATACAGGTCGACGGTTTCTTCATACAGCGTAATTCGCCCAGCCTCAATCTTGGACATTTCCAGCACGTCATTGATGAGGGCCAGCAAATGTTCGCCGCTGTGGTTGACGATTTCTAAATTATGGCGGTGCTGGTGAGTTAGAGACGCATCGCGCATCAACAACTGAGTGAAGCCTAGGATGGCGTTCAAAGGGGTCCGTAGCTCGTGGCTCATGTTTGCCAAGAACTCACTTTTAGCTCGGTTGGCGGCATCGGCCTCTTCTTTGGCTCTTTGTAAATCCGCCGTTCGTTTTTCAACCCGGCTTTCGAGTTCTACATTGGTGCGCGCCAAAGCCTTAAAGGAGGCGCTGATTTGGCCAGCCATACGATTGAAGGACCCCGCCAAAATATCGATTTCGCGAATTCCCATCGTCTCAATCGGCTTTTGTGCCATCTGCTCGATAGATTGTTCCGGCGATCGCTGAGCAAGGTGTTGACTGACGCTACTAAGCTGCAGAATCGGTCGTGTGATCCAGCGTGTGGTGAGAATGCCCACGCCCGTAGCAATCGCCAGTGCCCCCAAACATAGCCAGATAGTCGTCTGCGTGTTGGCCTGAATCTGTTCCATAAAGTCCGCTTCGGGTACCACTAGCACAATGAGCCAGTCCAGCCCCCGGCCATCCTCAAAGGGAACAATTTGAACATATTGCCGCTGCCGATCTAACTCAAATTCCAACTGCTGAGCTTGGTCAATACGTTCCAGCGTTCCGAAGTGAGTGTTGAGAAACTCGGCTGTTTCTCGGACCAAAGCATCTTGACTTTCCGTAGCGTTGCGCCCCTGCATATCTTCTCCCTGGCCTAAAAGCAGCGCTTCTTCAATAGAACTCGAAATTAGCGTCCCAGTACGATCAATAATGAAAGTCTCGCCCGTTTCGCCCACTTCTAATGTTCTTAGAAAGCTACTGAGTTCAACCGGCAATAAAAAATCAGTAGCGCAAACACCGAGCAGGCGATCGCTGACTGGATCATACACAGGCGCACTGGCAGTAATCGTTGGCAGATTAGTGTCAAAGTCTAGGTAGACTTCGCTCCAGGCAGAGCTTTTCGCAGCTTTCGCAGCACTGTACCAGGGGCGCTGGCGGGCATCAAAGCGGCGATTATTTTCTTGTACTAGTTGGGTCGGCTGTCCCTGATTATCCAGGTTGTAATAGTAGCCGGTATAGTTGGTGTTGCGATTATAGGCAACGGCCTGAAGACTATCAAAGGGATACCCCACACCGACAAAAGACCCATCCACTTCGCTGCCACAGTAGATTAAGTTAGTAGCGTCATAGATTTTGGCCTGCTGCCAGAGCTGATCAGTCCCGATTAAACGTGTAGGGTCGATACTCCCCTGAATCATGCCGTTCACATTAATTTGATTGATGGCATGAGGAATTTCAACATAGGTGTGGATTTGCTGCTCAATTCGGGCTGTGAGCTCATTCCGAACCTGAGATGCAACCTCGTTTACAGCCTTCTGCCCATTCCGAAGCGAAACGTATCCTGTGAGGCCGACGGCAGCGAACATCTGTAAAATGAACGGTACGACCAGCACAACCGGCAGCGGTAACTTTCCTGTCTTGGATGTTGTTAGCGAATCATGCTTCATACGCCGGATCATGCTTCATAACTGGACATCGCCTACAGCCCGTAAACGATGAATAGCGTCGCTTAGGTTCTCATGATAGTTCGCTCAGTTTCTTGAACGATCAAAAGAAGCAGGGATTTTAGAAATAGGGAGAGGAGTTTGAGGCGATCGCGGCATTTCTCCTTGTGTGTAAGCTGGATGCGTGGAGAGTGCAGTGAGAACGCTTTATTCCCAAATGTGCTGGTACGATGACGGGACGTTGTTTGAGGCGTTGCAATCTCGTGCTTGAGTCCCTGGGTTATGCTCTTGAGGCCCTTCCCAATCTTCTGAAAGGAGCCGTCACCACCGTACAACTGACTGCCTTTTCCGTCATTTTAGGTTTGATTGGCGGTACTTTGCTGGGTATCGCTAGGCTGTCACCGATCTGGCCTTTACGAATAGCTAGTCGTATATATATTGACTTTTTTCGGGGTACCCCCCTTCTGGTACAGATTGTGATGATTTACTTTGGCATCCCAGCACTGATCCAGAATTTAGGAGCATCCTTTAGTTTTGACCGCTTTGCGGCTTCTATTCTGGCTCTGAGCTTAAACGCAGCGGCCTATCTAGCTGAGATTGTCCGAGCCGGCATTCAATCGATCGAAGTAGGCCAACGAGAAGCCTCAGAATGCTTAGGGCTTAGCCCTCTGCAAACCATGCGTTACGTCATTTTTCCGCAAGCCTTTCGGCGCATGATTCCCCCTTTAGGCAACGAATTTATCACTCTGCTGAAAGATACGAGCTTGGTTGCCTTCATTGGCTACGAGGAAATTCTGCGCCGGGGGCAACTAATTGTGGCCGGAAACTATCGAGCGTTTGAGGTTTACATCACAGTTGCCCTTGTCTACCTTGTGCTTAATACGCTTGCCTCTCAAGGGTTTACTTTGCTAGAACGTTGGATGGACCCGCTTCAGAAGACAAAGAAACAGAGTACTAAAGCTTTGGTTAATGCCCTCGAATAAGAGGGCAAGACAGCAGAAGGGAAGGGCGCTTCAGAAAAAGAGAATTCGCCCTTCCTCCAAAATACTGGTGGATTGCCTCACTGCAAATTACTGCGAACTAGGACTATGGAAGCCCTGCTGTTTTCTCGATAAGATTGGTACTTCTCAAGGTGATTTCCAGGGTCAGCCTGCTAGCTTGATTTTTTCCAGGGCAGTTTGCTTATTTCGATGAGCTTTGGTGTAGTTGGGGTCAATAGTGAGAGCCGTATCGTAGGCATTGATAGCTTCTTGGTAGCGACCCAGACGTTGAAGCAGCATGCCTTTGTTATTGTGCGATTTGGGTTTGTCTGGCTGAAGCGCCAGCGCCTGGTTGTAGGCTGCCAGCGCTTCTTCGTATCGGTTCAATGCCGATAAGGCCGCACCTTTATTGTTGTAGGCCTCTGGATAGTCTGGTTGGAGATCGAGAGCAGCAGTATAGCAGGCAATCGAAGCTTCAAACTGGCCAAGATTGCGTAAGGCATTGCCTTTGCGATAAATAGTTTGAGGCTGAGCAGATTGCAAAGTGAGAGAGCGATTATAGGTTGCGATCGCGGACTCATATTGGCCTAAGCTGGCTTGGCATGCTCCCTTGTGACTCAAGGCCTGCCAGTGATCAGGCGCAATATCTAACAGCGTATCGTAGAGTGCGATCGCGGCTTTGAAATTGCCATTTACATAAGCATTGTTAGCCTGGAGAAGTAATGCCTTCGTTTGCTCGTTAGTATTGCTTGTCGTTTCAATTTTGGAGAGGGACTTATCAACGGAGGAAATAGCTGCCGTAACGCTTGCCGTATTCGTCTCTAGAGAAGGCTCATTAAGAATCGGCACGGTTGTTGAAGCCTCTTCTTCGGAAGCAGGTTTATGGTTAAAGAGTTGCTTGAATAGTCGATTAAACATCAACCGGTAGCTGCACATAACGACGTGCATAGAGTACCCGTAAACATACAGACTTCACCAAAGTGAGCGAGTATGGTGCTCTACGTAGTTCTTTCAAACGTTATCTGTAGGCCTGACGCAATACCGATAAAACTTACGCAATATTCCCTAAATTCCCAATTCTGAGGAACTCTGAATCCGGTCTCCCCAGCTCGACTGAGTGGTCGCCGAACGTCCAGAGTTGAGGCTTAGGGGGCTAAACCGGATTCAACTGTGTAAGCCATGACCTAAAAGAACGGTGTTATGCCATCGCTTGTCCCCACCCACTCTATTCCTATTTCCAACATGCTCGGCTATCTCCTGATTCTTCTGGCATCTGCCTTATTCTGTATCCAGAATATTTCAGTCCGTATTTTGCTAGCAGAACAAACACTGCTGGGTGTGTGGGTGACGGGCGGTTTCCTCACACCGACGCTGCAGAACTCCTTTGTGTTGTTGCTCCTGCGAATGGGATTAACGTTTCCGCTCATGGGTCTGCTGGCAAATCGCCTCCATCCTGAGATTTGGCAAGATCTCCGCAAAATGCTGACCATTGCTCACCGACCCGCTCTGCTTTATGGCTGGGCCGGAGGAGGGCTGATGTTTTCCTATCTAGCTCTGCTGTATATCTCAATTGGCTTGATTCCTACAGGCATTGCGTTAACTTTGTTTTTCACTTCGCCGGTTTTTGCAGCCTTATTTTCCTGGGGCTTTTTGGGTCATCGGCCAGCTCTACTACAGTGGGGTGTTATGGGTTGCGTATTGTTAGGGAGCATCCTGACGGTCCCTCAGAGTCAGTGGGCTGGTAACGGTAACTACTGGGGTGCAGCCTTGGGCGTTGCAGCAGGCGTTGCCTATGCACTCTATACTGTCAATGCGCAGAAAAGCTTTGCTCATCTCCATCCAATCACCTATACCTGGATGAGTTTTGCGGTTACGTTGCTCATCGCAGCGCTCTGTTTACTAGTATGGCCGCTGCAGGAGGTTGCCACACTGGAGTGGGGACCCATTTGTGCATGGAGTGTGGTCTCGGGCCTCGTCACTTTTGTGGGTCATATTCTCTACAACTCGGGTATCCAATACATCGGCGCAACGAACGCTGCTATGGTCGGAACAGCTAATCCTGCTTTTACCGTACTCGTAGCCTGGGCAGCTATTCAAGAAATGTTGAGCATTGTCCAGCTAGTTGGCGTTGGCATTGTCATCGCGAGCGTAGCTTTTCTCAGCCGTTTGTCAGCATCGCCCAAGAGCTAGAAATCGCGCCACGGTATTGCACTGGACTCTACTTAGAAGGGTAGAAGTGTCAGGCATCCCCCCTTCTTTAGAGTATGTACGCTTGTCAAATTCATCTGTGGCAATAACGTTTCCTCTAGCAAAAGCAAACGTTCCCCTAAGGGAGTATATTTTAAGCCGGGAAACCTTCTAGGTGAAAGGGATTGGGGCGATGTGTTTTTTGAGGCTGTCGAGCCAGTGGAAGTGCGCCCATGTGGTCAACGACCCAGTCAAATAAATCAGGAAACTCATAGTCAAATAAG
>JBHJHM010000108.1:0-77243 GCA_050330865.1 Leptolyngbyaceae cyanobacterium | reverse complement strand
AGCGGTTTCCCGGCCAAGTGCAAGATCTGAGCCTTGAACGAACAGCGGTGCTGCTCGATAAACCTGAAAGAAACACAACTGTCTTGTTCTTGGCGACAATCAGCCCTTTTTAGGTCAAATTAGTTTGTGTTTCTTAGGAGTATAACCTTTCTCTCTTTTAGAAGATAAGTGCCCAGCAGCCCTAAACACTAACGCTCAACTGTCATATAGCTGGGCTACTTACCCATACCCAACTGCTGTGCCTTTTGGTAAACTTTGCCCTCGGTGAGCAGCGACGGTGCGATAACCACATCAACCTGCTGCATTTCCTTGAGATTTTTAGCGCCTAGAGTGCCCATACTGGTTTGTATGGCGCCCAAGAAGTTATGGGTACCATCGTCTAGCTGAGCGGGGCCGCGCAGAATTTGTTCCAGGGTCCCGGTTGTACCCACTCGAATGCGGGTGCCTCGGGGTAGTACTGGACTAGGCGTCGCCATACCCCAGTGAAAACCGCGTCCCGGTGCTTCTTGAGCCCGCGCAAAAGGAGAGCCAATCATAACGCCGTCGGCTCCAGAGGCCAGACACTTGCAAATGTCGCCCCCGGTCACCAGTCCGCCATCAGCAATGACAGAGACATACTGCCCAGTTTCTTTCTGGTAGTCATCCCGGGCTGCAGCACAGTCAGATACTGCCGTCGCTTGGGGGATCCCTACACCTAGAACGCCGCGAGAGGTGCAGGCTGCGCCAGGGCCAATCCCAACGAGGACAGCGGCTGCTCCTGCTTTCATCAGATTCAAGGCCACTTCGTAGGTGACACAATTCCCTAGCACAACAGGAATTGGCATTTCACTGCAGAACTGAGTCAGATCGAGCGGGGTGATTGATTCCGGCGAGAGATGGGCTGTCGAAACCACAGTCGCTTGCACAAATATAATGTCAGCGCCTGCTTCGGCGATCGCCGAACCATACTTAGCCGCCCCTGCCGGCGTCGAACTGACAGCCGCAATACCCCCTTGCGATTTGATTTCTTGAATGCGCTTGCGAATCAGCCCAGGTTGAACAGGCTCTGCATAGAGCTTCTGCATGAGCGTTACGAATTCGTCTTTGCCGACAGAGGCAATCTGATCAAGAATTGGGTTGGGATCTTCATACCGAGTTTGAATGCCCTCCAAGTTCAGGACCCCGAGTGCTCCTAACTGGGATAGCTTGACAGCCATTGTCACATCGACAACGCCATCCATGGCACTGGCGATGATAGGGATTTCGCGGTTGATGCCACCAATTTGCCAGTGTGTGTCTACCAGGCTGGGATCAAGTGTCCGGGTTCCTGGTACAAGTGCAATTTCGTCAATTCCGTATGCCCGACGGGCACGTTTGCCACGACCCAGTTCGATGTTCACGATGCTCTCCCAGCCAATGCTTATTAGGCTAGGCTAACATTTTGTCGCAATGACTTGGGTATCACAAAGGAGCACCTGCTGTGAATCTAGCTTCGCTAGGATTTTTTCGGGGTCTACGGACGAAAAACCGACAATTTGCCGTAATTGGGCTGGGCCGATTTGGCAGAGCGGTTTGTATGACGCTCAATAGCCTGGGCTATGAAGTTCTGGGTATCGATAACAACGAACAGCGAGTGAACCAAGCCCTCACTGATGGCATTGCTGCCCACACAGTCCAGCTAGACTCGACCCGCCGAGTGGCTTTACAAGAAGCTGGCATCCCCGATTTCGATACGGTAATCGTAGCCATTGGCAACTACATTGAAGAGAGCGTGATTACAACGCTGAATGCTAAGGAATTGGGGGCTAGCTATGTAGTGGCTAAGGCATCCTCTGAGATCCACGAGAAATTGCTTAAACGGGTTGGGGCCGATCATGTGGTGTTTCCAGAACACGCAATGGGCTGTGTTTTGGCACGATCGCTTACTAGACCTGGTATTCTCGACCGCTTTGAACTCGACCCCGATAACAGTATTGTTGAGCTCCGCGTTCCTAGCGCATTTGATCAGAAAACAATCGCTGAACTTGATCTTCGCAATAAGTACGGCGTTACATTGCTGGCTCTCAGCAAACCGGGAACCGAAGAGAAATTTGAGGTGAACCCTAGCCCAGTCACCGTTTTACGCCGAGGGGCGGTCATGGTAGTGATTGGCACAAACCGTGGCCTCGACTGTCTGCCGATTTACGAGGAATAAGGGATTGCGAATTATTGGTTTGATTAGTGGGACCTCGGCAGATGGCATTGATGCCGCGATCGCCGATATTGAGGGACAGGGCTATGACCTAAACGTCACCGTCATCGCAGGTCACACGATGCCCTATCCCCCGGTATTACGTCAGCAGCTTTTAGACCTCTGTGCAGGGGCACCTATTGCGCTGGCTGATTTAGCTGACTTGGATGATGCGATCGCGCGCTGCTTTGCCCAAGCTGCTTGCACGTTAATGGACGATCATGGTCGCGTTGGGCTGATTGCCTCCCACGGCCAAACGGCCTTCCACCGTCCAGCTGCTCCCTCTACAGCCACGGCTTCCCCGACCCTAGGTTTCAGTTTGCAGTTAGGTCGGGGCGATTTAATTGCTGCGCTGACCCAGTGCCTCACGGTCAGTAACTTTCGTCAGGCTGATATTGCGGCAGGCGGCGAAGGCGCTCCTCTCGTCCCGCCCGTTGATTTAGCCTTGCTTAGCCATCCGTACCGCTGGCGCTGTGTTCAAAACATCGGTGGTATCGGTAACGTGGCGCTTATACCGCCGTGGAACGCTGCAACCGATCCAACACCCCCCTCAGTTCTGGGATGGGATACAGGCCCTGGCAACAGTTTGATGGATCTAGCCGTAGAGATTTTTTCGGATGGACAACAAACTTACGACGAGGACGGAAGGTGGGCTGCGCAGGGAACACCCATTGCTGATTTAGTGGAGCAGTGGCTGCAGCATCCTTACTTCGAGCAAACGCCGCCCAAGTCTACAGGTCGGGAACTCTTTGGCAAGACCTTTCTTCAAGCCTGCTTGGAGGATGCCAAAGAGCATCATCTAACGCCAGCAGATACGCTTGCAACACTGACGGAATTTACAGCGATGACGATCGCTCAAAGCTATCGCCAATTTCTACCACGCCTACCTGATGAAGTGCTTCTATGTGGTGGTGGCAGCCAAAACCCATATCTAGTGAGGCGTTTACGTCTGCATTTGCCGGGTATCTCAATTCAAACAACGGCTGATGCCGGTGTCCCGGTTGATCTGAAGGAAGCCGTAGCCTTTGCTGTCTTGGGATATTGGCGACATCACCACTTTCCGGGCAACTTACCCAGCGTTACGGGGGCTAACCGACCAGTGTTGTTGGGGGAGCTTCATTCCCCGTCGATGCCTATTTGAATGATGCCTATTTGAATAATGTCTGAAAGCAGAGGCAAGTTTAGCGAGTCGGGCATATCTAGAAAATTCCGTATGGTGTAATAGAGGCGATGCCTCATACACTTTTGGGCAGTCATGACTCACAATGATTGTCTGTGGTCAACTTTGTCCCTATTAGGAAGCCCTCTCTGCTAATAGACCTGCAACGGATCTTTCATGGTCTGACTTCGGGGCAAGCAAACATAAGTTACGTGCAGTTTTAAGGAACGACGTGTGGAGCACACTTTTTTAATTGAGCCTGGCCGTTGGAAGCTGCAGGGAAACTGGCTGGAACGTGATACGTTGCCGCTGTCGGTTCGGGGGGGAATTTTAATTGCTTGGAGCCGGGATGACTGGTTCACAATGGTGATGAAGATGACCTTTCCCAACTCGGATAAGGAAGAAATCTCGTTACAGTACAAAGGCCGACTGACAAGTGCGGATCGGCAATACACCTTTGTTTTGCAGCACAGCCTGCTGGGTCGGGTAGAGGGCGAAGGGTGGGTTGCCCCTGAATCTGTTGTACAAAGGTATTGGTGTTTGGGCGATCGCCAGCGTCGTACCGGATTTGAGACCCTGTATCGCCTTAATCACGGTCGCTACCACCTTTCTAGTGGCATTATGGCAGGTCACTATCTGACAACAGCAATTGAAGCAACCCTAGAGCGCCAAATATAGACTCGCCGCGAAAACTGGGTATCTTTACAGAGGGTGCTGTCTTCTTTTCAGTCTAAATCGCTAAAAAAGTGAGCGATACAGCAGCAACCTCCCAGCCATTTGCTGACGCTAACCTGAAGAGATCGATAGAATACGGTTACTTCAGACCGCTTGTAGCCCATACTTTAGAGAGGGCTTGGCAACGTCCCCTTATTTGAAGCGCATCTTTTGATCGAGTAACTGGGGTCGCTGTTAATGTTGCTAGAGCTGCTCAGCGGTGGCTGAGTAGCTGCTTTAATCCAACGCCGATGGACTGAATTTAGATAACGCCAAAGGGGGTATTCCCTAGGATTCCTGTCTGATCCGTGAGCCTTACAATGTCAGATTCCAACCTCGGACAAAAACTCGCCAACCGATATGAGCTGATAGACCTACTTGGCCAAGGGGCAATGGGTAAGGTTTATCGCGCTGAAGATACCCTATTAGGTGGGGTGATGGTGGCAGTCAAGTTTTTGTCGCAGACGTTGCTGACCAACAAGATGCGCGATCGCTTTGTGCAGGAGGCGACAACCTGTGCCCAACTTGGTCAAAAAAGCATTCACGTCGTGCGCGTCACTGACTATGGAGTCAACGCTGATGGTGTTCCTTTCTACGTTATGGAATACCTTCAGGGATCAAGCCTCAGCACTATTGTCAACCAACGACCGTTGCCGATTCCTCGATTTTTAGGTCTTGGTCGTCAGATTTGCTTAGGACTCAAGTCGGCCCATGAAGGGATTCGCGTTCGAGGCTACGATAAACCCGTCCCGATCATTCACCGCGACATCAAACCGAGCAATATTCTCATTACGCAGGATGCAACGTTAGGCGAACTCGCAAAAATCCTGGACTTCGGTATTGCCAAATTGATGCAAACCGACAGTGAACAAACCAGTTCTTTTATGGGGACTCTAGCCTACGCCTCGCCAGAACAGATGGAGGGCAAAGAGCTAGACAACCGTTCCGATTTGTACAGTCTGGGCATTTTGATGTTCCAAATGCTCACAGGAACGTTACCGTTGCGCGCCTCGAGCCACACCTTCGGGGGATGGTACAAAGCCCATCACCTGACTAAACCGCAGACATTCAGCGAAATCAATCCTCAAACACAGGTTCCTAAACTCTTGCAGGAACTGGTAATGAGTTGCTTAGAAAAAAATCCCAAAAATCGTCCTCAATCGGTCGATAACATTCTGCAGGCGTTAGCGCCCTTGGAGCAACGATTTGGCTCGGGCTTTCGGATTGGGCAGCGCATTGGGGCAACACTCTCCCGCTTTCCTGCTCCCCCCAAGCTACCGACTAAGGAGCCTCTCGACCATACAACAGGCGGCGACGCCTGCTACAAGGCGGTTTGGCCTTCAAATAAGCCCATTGCTGAAATTGTCTTTCCTCATATCTTCAAAACAAAAAATCGAGCTTTGCCTACGCTCTGGGTGATGCTGCCTCAATCAGAAATTGATAAACGCATCTCAGGAACCCGCTATAACAATTTCATTTGCACAATGTCACCGCATCCCATGTCGCTGTGGCTTACAGTTTTGTATAACGCTCAGCACGGTCCCCGGTGGCTACCTTGCTACCTCGACCTAAAGACCAAAGCCGGGCAAGAAATGACATTTCTCCTTGGCAAAACTGGGTCATACAAGGTTCTTTTCTTTGCGAAGGAAACCCCCCAAACCTGTGGTCACGTTGTTGCCTGTAACATCTCGTTGCCTCAACAAAAGATGCTTCAAGAGTGGGTTTTGGCGGCTCGTACAATGCCCTCCATTGGCAACTCTACTGCAAGCAAGAACATGCTACGGGCAGAGCTTAACAACGGCATGAAAGAGAAAATTCTCCAGCAGTTGGAGGCAATTTATATTGATTGAGGGAGTGAGATGAAGCATGAGCTTTGAGTCTAGAGCTTTAGATTGAGCCGTTCCGGCAGAGGGCGTGGCGTTCCGCAAAGCGATGACACACCCTCTGCCGGATGCAAAACTGAGAACTCAACCTTCTTTGTTCTTCCTTGCTACCCCACTTCGGGGAAATACAATACCGGGTGCCAGCTCTGGCGCAGGATATCGCGAGTAAGGCTAGGAACGGACCAGCGCATGAAGCCGCCAATGCCTCGGGATGCGGTAGCGATCGCGCTGATGTTGTATTGCTCGGCTGTCATCAATATTTCTTCTAGGGGATCCCCCTCTTTCACGATCGTCTCCACGGTGACATTCAGGTCGCGCAGCATACCAGCTGCTTTGTGTAATCGGTCTTCGGCATCCTGCATAGGATTATCACCTTGGAGTTCGCGACGAATGCTATCGTCAATGACCCATAGGAGAAAATACTTGTGATTAGCAGGCGGGGGAGACGTCTGGAAACGAGACTGAAGGCTTTCTAGGAAGCGGGTAGAGCCTTCTGTCCCGTCGTAAGGGATTAGCAGATGTCGAAAGAGGTTGCGGCAGCGAATAGTTAACTCTTCAGTCGTGTAGATGGACGCTAACTGTGGGCGCAAGATCATCATGGGGACAGGCGTCCGCTCGACGAGGCCCATGGTTGTGCTACCAAAGAGCTTTTCAGACAATACGTTACGAGTCGGAGTGCCTAAGAAGACAACCTCAGCAGACGTTACCTTTATTTGCTTAAGAATGTTGTCAGTAGGCCGACCGCACTCAGCGATAATCTCAACGTTGGCCCCTTCAGGAACACTTTGAATAATTTGTTGGAAGCGCTGACGAGCCGCCTCGATACCATCTTGATCAACTTTGGGAACGCTTCGTTCGGTAGGGACAGCGACATTGTGAAAGAAGGCAACGCTACTGAGCCCTCCTTCGACTAAACCCGGAACCACGTACCCCAGACGGTACAGACCGTCCGTAAAATCGGTGCAAATAAGCGCTCGCTGAAACATAATCCGCTAGCTATTCCATACAGCTCAGCGTCCCTATCATGATGCATTTGCGGGCCTCCGGCAAACCTCTTTTTACAGATAAGAACCTATGCGGAACGGAACATTTTTAGAAACTTGCTTCTTAAAAGATTAATTAAGGGGTAAGGTAACGCCCCGACATCCCCAGCTCAATTCCGCTTGAATTCAGCAAGAGAAGGAGGTCGCTTCCTCATACTCTGTACACGATGTCAGTCTTAAACAGCGAATGAGAAGCCTAGAGACCCCACTCGTGCTTGAGAAACTTCTTGTACATCGTCTCACGCATCATCATCTGTCCGTAGAGCTTGACCAAGAAATCTTGGGCTTGCTCACGACTCATCTTTTGGACCTGCGTTTCGAAGGAGCGCAGATTGAACTGTTGCTCGAGAGAGAGTTGCATATGGTCACTCATAAGCACACCAACTTAAGAAACGACACTTTTGGATCCATCGGATGAAACTCATCCGGTGTATAAAAGCTCTTCCATTAATTGAAAGGGCTTTCCGCAAACTTCTGTAGAAGATATTGAAAAATGTAAAAAAGATTTGACAATTTGGCTACCGTTCTGGGGCTTCTAAGGAAAGTTTCCTTCTTAAGGAGGAGTTTTCTGTCTGTCCGAAGGCAAAGCTTGACAAAGAAGAAGCCGATTAAAGCTGGCGTTCTGCCTGCAGCATACGCCGATAGGTTAGCCAACCTGCTAACACCATAGCGGCAGCAAAAATAACCAGGAACCAGAAGTGAGGTGCGATCGCTGCCCAGTCTGCCTCTGTTGCGACTACGCCTTCCAAAGCCGTAATCATGTGATAGACCGGGTTGTATTGAGCCAAGGTCAGCAGCATATCGGGAAATAGCGTTGTTGGTAAGAAGGCACCTCCCAGAATCAGAAGCGGAACGCCGAAGGCCGCTATGAGCGCATTGATATCTTCAGTCCGACGGGCAAACTGGGTGCCTAAAATGAATCCTACTCCCACATAAGTAGCGATGCTCAATAAGACGATACTGAGTGCAAACCAGAGAGAGCCCGAAAATTGAGCTCCGATCGCTTTGGCAATTGCCCACACTAAGGCTGCCTGTGCCAATCCAATCCCGGCATGAGCCACAAAAATGCCCAAGAAGTAGGAGAACCCATTCAGTGGCGACAGGAAAAGGCGCTTCAGCGTTTGTTGCTCCCGTTCAGCAACGACAGTCGCTACACTGCCACCCAAACAGCTAAAGAACAGTGCCGCCCCTACCAAGGTAGGAGCGGCTGCCTGGCGAAAGGCTTCGGCAGTCGTGAGCTGAGCCCGCTCTTCCAAGATCAAACCGTTCAGCACCAAGACCATTATGGGGAAGACGCTCCAAAAAATGAGACTCCGGCGTCGGCGCCAGAGCTCCGTCAGAATCCGCTGAGCGACTGCGAACGTCTCGCGCCATAGCTTGGTCATGACTGATGACTCCGTTGTTCCTCTTTGCAGCTAGCGTGCTGTATTGCAGAGAACCCTCGTGAGTGCCCCGATCTGACATTTCCAGCAGCTATACAGCGCTTATAGTCGCTAAAGATAAAAAATCTCGATAACATAAGCAACTATTTGCAGACTTAGAACTAGATTAAAGTTTGCCGGATGTTCTTAGTCGGTATTAAACACTAGAGACTTCTGTAGCTAAGGCTATGGAGCTTTCTCTAAGGTTCCGATTGCTGGTAGCGACAGCTTTGTCCTTACGCAGAACTTCTCGACTGCTTGTTGAACACTTCCTTCTTCATGGCTCAATTCTCGGATTTCTCTTCTCTCCAGACTCTTTCTCGTCGAACCGTTATTAAGCTTTTTGGATTTGGAACCCTCGCAACCGGAGTCGGCTATTCCCGCTTCAGCAAACCTCAACCCACGGTTCACTATCAAGATGCCCTCAGTCTGCCACTGCAGCCTAGTCGCCCACTCAAAGCGGTTGTTGTGGGGGGAGGGCTAGCGGGTCTAGCTGCTGCCTATGAGTTGAGTCAGCGTGGCGTGCAGGTGACGCTGCTGGAGCGATCGCCCCAGCTCGGGGGCAAGATCGCCAGCTGGCCGATTCAGGTCGGCGAAGACACATTCATGATGGAACATGGTTTTCATGGCTTCTTTCCCCAGTACTACAACCTCTTTGGCCTGGTTGACGAACTGAACATCCGCTCAAATTTCAAGTCCCTCAATTTCTACTCCGTTGTCTACAAGAATGATTACAGGCCCGAAGTCTTTCGTCCCAGCCACTCGGCATTTCCTTGGAATGTGATTGATTTGGCCGTATCTTCACCCAATCGGCTGAAGTGGGGGATCAATCTCGTCAAGCTCAAACATCTAGAAGTGTTTCGGGAGATCACTGGATTTCGAAATCCTCAGAGCTTTGAGCGGCTAGACCAACTATCGGTCGCTGAGTGGGTGCAGCAAGATTTTCCCCAGGGACTCTATGATCTCTATTTTTTGCCGTTTGCTAAGTCCAGCCTTAACGCACCTGACGCCATGAGCGCTGGCGAACTCATGCAGTTCTTTCACTTTTACTTTTTCGGGAATCCGGAGGGGCTGGCATTTAACGGCACCTGCCAGGATATGGGGCGCTGCTTAGTCGATCCTATCGTTGCAGCCATCAAGCAGAATGGGGGACAGGTCGTGACTGAGGCCACTGTCAGAGGAATCGAGTGGCGCGATGGAAAAATTGCTGGCGTGACGTATCAAGAGGGCGGCACCGCTATCGATTCGGCCCCTTTCTGGGTCGATCGCAATCCGCTGCTGAGTAACGACGACATGGAATACTTTGGGGCGGGCGATCGCGTTTTCAGCCTCAAACCCGGCGCTCGTGAGGCGTTATCGCTAACCTGCACGCATCAGGGCTGTACGGTTCAGCATACGACTACGGCAGCTACAGGCGGCGGCTATGCTTGCCCCTGTCATGGAGCGCTCTATAGCGCGGCGGGCGAAGTGATAGGGGGGCCGGCACGGGAAGATTTGACACGCTACCGGGTGGTACAGCGATCAGGAGATCACGTACAGCTCCTAGCAACTGCCGCTGCCAACAACCCCACTCTAACGCCAGAAACCCTAACTGCAGACTATTACGTGCTGGCGGCGGATATTCCAGGGATCAAGCAGCTCCTCTCGTTATCAGAGGGCGCAGTGGACGCTACGGTGACAGCTCAGGTTGACCAGCTCCAAGTGGCGGATCCATTTGCAGTTGCTCGATTCTGGTTCGATCGCGACTTTGCCTGGGAGCAAAGCTGGTTTACCTCGCTGTCGGGCTATCGCCTCACGGATAGCATCACCCTCTATCACCGGATCCAAGACGATTACATTGCTTGGGCCAAACGCACGGGCGGCAGCGTTGTCGAACTCCATGCTTACTGCTACAAGGAGCGTGAGTTTCCAACTCAGGATGATCTGCTGAGAACTTTTGAGGCCGAACTCTACGAGGTGGTACCGGCGTTGAAGGAAGCCCAAGTGCTGCACCGGCAACTCGTCAACCAGAAGAACTTTGCCGGATTTCCCCCAGGTAGCTTTGCCACCCGCCCTGAGACGACTACTGCTGTTCCGAACCTGATGTTTGCGGGTGATTGGGTCAAGATGCCATTTCCCTGCGGCCTGATGGAACGGGCAGTGAGCAGTGGGCTGCTGGCGGCAAATGCCATTCTGCAGCGTGAGGGGGCTCAACGCCGTCCTCTCTATTCGGTTAATCCTGAGGGCGTTCTCAAAATTTAGCGATATGCCGGTTGAGCCATTTAGACATTTTTGAAATTTCCCACTATGGTTGCTAATCCTTCACTATCGGTTTCTGAGGCGCTGCCATCGCCAGCAATCACGACTGCGGCTTCCCGTGACGTGCGATCGCTGGGGATCAATCCCAATCACTGGTATGGGGTAGCTCGTACCGATGAGGTGAAAGACCA
Source organism: Leptolyngbyaceae cyanobacterium (assembly GCA_050330865.1). Taxonomy (GTDB): domain Bacteria; phylum Cyanobacteriota; class Cyanobacteriia; order Phormidesmidales; family Phormidesmidaceae; genus SIO1E4. The sequence continues at coordinate 66,385 of JBHJHM010000108.1, read as the reverse complement.
GCCTGTAGGGGTGGTTTTGTGGGGCGCGGCGATTGTCCTCTTCCGGGATGCGGCTGGACAGATTCACGCATTGGAAGACCGCTGTCCTCATCGTCAGGTGCGGTTGAGCCAAGGTGACGTCGTGGCGGGCGAACTGGAATGTATCTATCATGGCTGGCGCTTCAATGCCGCTGGCGCATGTACCCATGTGCCTTATCTGGCTGAAAACCAGAAGCTCCCGACCTGCAACATCCGGACTTATCCGGTTTGCGAGCAGGATGGCTTTGTTTGGCTGTATCCGGGCGATCGCGCCATTCTTGAAGCGGAAAACCGTCAGCCCCTGCCCCTGCCGGAATGGGATCACCTTAACTACATCGCGACCGTCTCGATAATTGATGTAGACGCCCATTACTCCTTTCTGATCGAGAACCTGATGGACATGTATCACGGGCGTCTCCATGATGACTATCAGGCTTGGGCGAATCCGGTTCTGGATGCGTTAACGGCTACCGAGCAGCGCGTGGATGTGCGGTATAAGGCTGAGAGCTACTACCGCATCGATAAAATTTGGTCGATCTCGCAGCTCTTTTTCCCCAGCCTGCGAAAGCTACACCCTGAGGATTTGCATGTCAGCTATGTGTATCCCAACTGGGTATCGACGCTGGGGCAAGACTTCAAGATTTGCTGCCTATTCTGTCCGGTTGGCCCCACGCACACACGGGCGTATCTCATCCATTTCACCTCACTACAGGCGTTTCATCGCTTGCACAAGCTACCTGTCCCCTTTCGCCGCTGGCTGAAAAATAGCCTCTTTGGCTCGGCTCAAAAAATGCTAGATGGCCTTGTCCAACAGGACGTGCAGATGCTGGAACAGGAACAGCAGGCGTATCAACAAAATCCCAGCTACAAGGGGCCAGAGCTGAATCGCGCCCTCGTCAGCGTGCAAAAGCTCATCAAGCAGCAGGCGGAGGGACTTTAGCGATCGCGATATCGCCCCAAGGCCATCAGCGGAAAATGCTGCCGGTAGAGGTGATAGCGGAGATAGAAATGCCCCGGAAAACCCGTCCCTGTATACTCAACCTCATCCCAGGTGCCATCGGCTTTCTGGGTCTCCAGCAAATAGTGAATACCGTGTTTCAATGCCTTCTCGGCAGCTGTGTCCAAGCAAAACGCAGCATCCAGTAGACCTAACAGTGCCCAAGCCGTTTGTGAAGGTGTACTGGGGCCTTGCCCCTTCAGGCTGGCATCGTTGTAGCTACGACAGGTTTCGCCCCAACCGCCATCAGTATTCTGACAGCTTACCAGCCAAGCTATGCCGTGCTCGATCGCACTCTGATGCCGCTCAGGTGACATGAATGACAGAGCACTCAAGGCTCCGCTCGTGCCGTAAATGTAATTCACACCCCAGCGTCCGAACCAGCTGCCGTCAGCTTCCTGTTCTTGGAGGAGATAGCTTAATCCTCTGGTAAGCCTTCGATTTGTGAGGTCTTGGGCGTAGCGATTGGCTAGCTCAGGAGTTTGGGATAGTCGCCCATGCATTTCCAGCACCCGCGCTGTAATGTCGGCGGTACTGGGATCAATCATGGCCTTGAGGTCGCCATAGGGAATCGCATTCAACCAGTCCTGATCGTTGTTGATATCAAACGCGGCCCAGCCGCCGGTTTTGCATTGCATAGTGGCGATCCACCGCACAGCCCGAGCGATCGCGGCGTTTTTCAAGGCTTCATCCGGCAGGGTGACATCCTGCAGGGCCATAGCAACCACAGCCGTATCGTCCACATCGGGATAGAAGCGGTTCTCAAACTCAAAGGCCCAGCCGCCCGGTTTACCCTGGGGATTTTTCACCGCCCAGTCGCCGTAGTCCAGAATCTGCTTGGTGAGCAGCCACTCTCCGGCTCGCACTAGGGCGGGATGATCCGGGGCGAGGCCAGAATCGGTGAGGGCGCGCAGCGCCAAGGCTGTATCCCAGACCGGCGACACACAGGGCTGCACCCAGTAGGTATCTGCGGTTTCAACGGCAAAATTATCGACTGCTTGGATGCCGCGCTGCACGACGGGATCATTCACGTCGTAGCCCAGCGATCGCAAGGCCAGCAGCGAGTTGAGCATCGCCGGGATAATGCCGCCCCAGTCGCCAGTCGCTTCCTGCCGTTCGATCACCCATTTCTCGGCCTGCTGAATGCCGAGTTCGCGAAACGGCACGAATCCCATGGATTCCGCTAGCTTGAAGCCCTTATCGAGCCAAAGAAAGATGTCGCTCCAGTCACCGTTCTCAGGCAGCTCCCAGCGGACGTTCTCAATGCCTTCGGCATACAGTTCGTTGAGCGTGATACTTGGTTCGACAACGTACACCGGCTTTTGATCAAACACGATCAGCAGCGGCACGGTGCTGCCTCTGGCCCAGCTAGATAGTTCGTAGATGGTGAAGGGAAAGGGCGCATCCAGCAGCATCACCCAAGCGGGCAAGGATGGGAGTCCTCGCCAGTCGTAGCAGCCAATCAGGGCTAGATGCATTTTGGTGAAGATGCGGGTTTTGCTGATGCCGCCGCGCTCCAGAATGAAGTTCTTGGCGCGGACTAGCGCGGTATCTGTGGCAGAAACACCCAACAGCCGCAGCGCCATGTACGCTTCCACCGATGTGCTTAGGTCACCACCATCACCATAGAAGAGTTCCCAACCGCCGTGGTCGCGCTGATGCGATCGCAAGTAATGCTCGGCCTTAGCCAGGGGGCGATCGCGATCGGTGCCCCAAATTTTGTGCATCAGAATAATTTCGGCGGTAATGGTGACGTTTGATTCTAAGTCCGCCCACCAATAGCCGTCAGCGGTCTGAATTGAGAGCAAATAGTTTTGTGCTGATGCGATCGCCTGATCCAGCCCGGTCAATGTCTGCGGGTCTAGGGTTTGCATCCCGTCTCCTCACACCAAGTCGGTAATCCCATTGAGGCAGCATACTGCAACTTCTCCAGGATTGGATGCGAATTCGGAGATTATTGTTCGTCCCAGCGGAACCGATAAAAGAAGTACTCATCCTGAAAGGTCTGCTCATCCACCACATGGTGAATCCAGTTTTCTTTGATGAGTCGTTGACCAATCTGGACAGCCTCTTCCCGTGCAATCTTCAGGTGAGAAACGAGCCAGTCGGTCGCTTCACCCCCAACAAAACACTGCCGATAGGTTTTTAGCCGAAACTGCCGATCTTTGATTTGAATGCCGCCCACGTTGCGCATATCAGCAACCAGTTGTCTGAGATCAACGGTCCAAAGCGCATTCGCTTTCTGGGCTGCCTTATCCTGATACCAGATCGTAATGGTGTCACCTGCTTCGACGAGTAGCGTAGCCTGTCCCTTCAGTTCCAACAGTTTTTGCCGAGCCTGCTGCAGCGCAACGGGCCTATCTTTCTGCCCGTAAGTTTCGCCTTTAACGTACAGCTGGCGCTGATACTCTAGCCCCGGCATTTGAATCGTCTTGTTCGCAACTTGATGGCTGAGGGTGCAGTAGTTGACGTGTTCAGATTGCAGAATAAACATGGTGCTTTCTAGAGTAATGGGCTTTCATCTACGACTCGCTGATGAGCTTGACCTGACTCTAAAAAAGCAATCTGAATCCAGCCTGAATCCTGCGAAAAGTAATCTGAGATCATGCTGAACAGTCTCTAAAATAACCTTTCAGAATGTGGCATGAGAAACTAAGCAAGGGCAGTCAATAGTTCCTACACCTTCACTGTGCCTTAAACTGCTTGCAGGATTAGAAAATAGGTTTAGCTTCAATCCTAAAGAAGCTTGACGGAGGCAGTTGAAAGCTATGCCTGTGAGTTCCTCCACTTTTACCGCTAACGTTCAGGAGTTGCTCTTGGAAAGCGCGATTAAAACAAGGCTGCGATCGCCGGTAGCAGCGTCTTGCAGGCGGTAACCAACTTGGATGCGTCTGTCAGCGTTTCGGCAATGGCTTTGAGGGTATTAGTCGCTCGTTGTGCCAAGCGCTGCATCGCCCCTTCTGTGGGATTACTGCCAGCTTTGACGAGTTTAGCAACTTCGCCAAGGGCTTCCGCTTTTTCGTCATCGCTGAGTTCTGTGTCTTGGTCAATGGCCGTTTTGAGTTGGGCCAGCAGGTCTTTGAGACTGGGCTGATCGGCGTTGGGAGCTGTATCGGGCAGTTGGCTGATTTGGTTGCTGACTTTACCGCTGATCTCCCCGAGATTAAGGGTGCTGCCAGAGAGGGTGACATCGCCTCCGGCATAAAAACTACCGTCACCTGTGGTGATGTTGGGGTTATTGCTGTTTGTCATAGCCGTACTTTGGATTGTGAGATTAGATAGAACACGACTGATGCGATCGATACTTTTGTCAGCAAAGTCTACAAATTCTTGTTTATGACGTCGCTCGGCTTCCAGCAGAGCCTGGGCAGTAGCAGTAGGCAAAGCTTTTTCGTAGGCGATATCGAAAGTACGGGCGATGTCCGGTTTGGCCTGGTCCGGGGAGGCAGCAACACTCATGAGTACGTCAGGCCCTTTGCGTTGAATGCTCCTAACAGCCTGCGGCGTGATTTGATGTTTTCGCATTAGTTCTTGAAAAGCAACTTTGAAGGCTTGAGGATCAACCCCGCCACGAATCAGGATTTTCACCTCGTCTAGCACTTCGCGGAAGTATTTCTCAAAGTCGCCGGGTTCAAAGCATTTGTCGGGATTATGGGGCAGCCGCTCACGTACGCCAAGAGCATTGGTGTCTTCCTTTAAGAACACATACTGGCAGTCGATGTCCTTCAAAACTGTGGTTTCATCAATATTCCAGGCTTCCAGACAAGCTCCAGTGAGATGAGCATCGGTAAAATCAGTGCCCACACATTGCGTTTTAGTAAGATTCGCCTCATGTAGTTCAGCTTTTTGCAGAGTCGCACCGCTGAGATTAGCTCCTTTCAGGTTGACGCGATGGAGTTGGGCACTTGCTAAGTTGGCACCCTGCAGGTCAGCATTGAAGAGGTCTTGGTCAATGCCGTTAAGGGTAGTGAGGAGGTTGCGGACACGGGGATCTTGAAGATTGCTGGTACCAAGACGGGCGCGATCGAGTTTTTCAGCTTGGTGCCAACGGACATTGGTAAGGATAGTGTGATGCTGACGGGAGTTAGCAAAGTTGGTGTTTTTGAGGTTGGCCTGGACAAAAGTAGACCTAGTGAGGTCTGTACCGCTGAAGGCAGTGCCACCTAGGGCTCCAAGGGCACAGCTGACAATTCGAAGATTCTCAAAGTTTGGGTTGCCTTCCAGGATACGGCGACCGATTAAAACAGACGATAGAAAACCTGTAAACACAACAGCACCAGCACAAATAGTGCTAACAGCAGCAGCACTGGTGCTATGTACGTAAGCTATGTTTCTCAATATCGTGCCAGTTGCAGCTAAGGTACCAATACAAAAACTTGTAAAAGCGGCAATAGGAGAAAATGCAAAAGCAATTGAGTTGACACAAGTACCAGCACCAGCAGCAACAATAGAGAAAGCAACAACGATTGCAAACATCACTGTGAAAGAAGCGGTGCTAGCAAAGGTAAAACTGACATTGAAGCTATTGGCACTGGTAAAGACAACAACGGCAACAATCACAATAACGGCTGCAGAGTTTTCTGGTGTCTTCAACGTGTAGCCTTGACGCACGACAACCCCAAAAACAATTGCAACGACCACTAATCCCCCAACACCTGCATATACCTCGTAAGAGTCAAGAGGATTTGCAATGGTTATGCCCATAAGTGCTCCAGCCATTGCCTGAAGGTAGATAGATAGAGTAGAAAAAATGCATGCCAGAGCTAATTTGGTCCATAACCAGCATCGCTGTAGCCCTGCCTGAGCATAGCTAAACGTCGTTCCCCGCAGGATTACATTCACAAACCGTGCACTGCGAATATCCGCCCTGCTAAAGTCTGCTCCGGACAAGTCCGCGCCGCGAAAGTTGCAACCGCGCAAAATTGTGCTGCGAAAGTCATTCTCTCCTGCTGCATAGAGCCGCAAGACATCCCGTGCTTTGAGTCGCTGCCCGTGGTATTTGCCTCGCTCTGCCATTACTTCGCAGCCACTCCCTCGCAACTCTCAAGAACTCTAGGATCTGCTTCAACCAGGGTTTTTCTCATTTAAGCCTATGTTCCTGCGTGAGACCACCTACAGGGGCAAAAACTGGACCCGATCCTCAAACTCCTCCGGTTCTCCTAACTTGGCAATCAGCTCCAAGTCGCGGATACAAGTTCCGATTGAGACACATGATTGACGTGCAAACACGACACCTGGAAAGCTGATTCCTTGCACTTGTCGTGACTTTGCTTCAGCCAACAAATCATCGTCCTGAGAAAACAGTACTCTTTGAAGTTCTGTTGCCCGGTCTAAAACCTCAGAATCGGTGATGCCACTTCGGTGGTCTTCTTGAACCGTCAAGACATCGACTGCCCTCTGACGAAGACCTATTGTGATAGCTCCATGGACGTTTTCATCCATGTAAAGAGCAATACTCACTTCAGAATTCCTTGAGCTTTCAGACGAGCGACAAAAGGAGATTCTTGGGCTTGCTGCTCAAGTTGTTGCACATAGGCTTCACGATTTTGAATATCGGCGTCTAAGGTTTCGCGGTGATCCCAGTAGTAGGCCAAGGCTGCATAAATCTGGCCCATGCTCAAGCAGCGGTGGTTAATCTGGATTTCTTCGGGCGTCCAACCGTAGGCCCGCTGTGCCATCACAATTTCGACCACCTTCAGGGTTGTCCCTTCAACCAACGGAACGTCATCCAGATTCAGCACAATGTGAGGATATTCGGTTGGCCTGATGCTTGGGGCATTAATCATGGCGGGTTAACTATGCAGATACTTGTCATCGTAGCAATCGGGCTCTGAATGGCGTTGATCCCCTCGAAATCGGGACCAGCTCCAGAACCACCGCCAAGAGTTTCGTAATGCTGGTAGCGATTGCTGTCAGCGTTCAAAGGGTAGTCTTCCTCGGTTATCAATAGCTGATAGAAAGCCTCTTGTATTGAGAGGAGATGAAGGCTGGCGGTGGAGTAAACTGCTGTCAGAGCTGAGAAAGAATCTCGGTGGTTAATACTCCGGAAGCGTGATTGAAGTATTTAGAAATGATGTCTGTAAGGTCCTCTCCGTTTACCGCTAGTGTCGCCAACAGCGTAATGTCGCGTTTAGTGAATGGCGTTTTGGCGATCGCCCCCTTGGCCAACTTTGCCAAGCGTCAAGCCCGCAGCATGATGATTAAACGGGCTGCAGCGATCGGAGTTTATTGGCAGCAAGAACGTCAAGATCTGCGCTCCAGAGGCGAAGAGACAGAATTTTCACCCGCCTGGGAAACGGATCTGGCCGCCTTTACCCGAGCTAACTTCACCTATCCCAATTATTACCTCACCTCCTTCCATGCCTATAAGGAAGGAAATCTGGGCTGGGCACCAGCGATGGAAGTTGAAGTAGCGGCGAAAACCGTCCACGCTAAAATTTGGCCCGAGGCAGGGGCGGCAGGTGATGCGAAACTGCGCCAAAGCTATCACGACATTTTGCAAGCCCACTTACCCCAACCCCCGCAACGTATTTTGGATTTGGGCTGCAGTACCGGACTGAGTACCTTTGCCTTACAAGCGCTCTATCCCGAAGCTGAGATTACCGGTGTGGATTTGTCGCCCTACTATCTAGCCGTTGCCAACTACCGATCGCAGTCACAAAACAAGGCTATTACCTGGGTTCATGCAGCAGCGGAAGATACTGGCTTGGAAGCGCGATCGTTTGATTTGGTTTCCATTTGTCTAGTTGCCCATGAACTGCCACAGTCTGCAACCAAAGCCGTTCTGCGAGAGGCCCATCGTCTCCTACGTCCGGGCGGCCATTTGGCCTTTATGGATATGAATCCACGCAGTGAGTTTTTGGCACAATTGCCGCCCTATGTGCTGACGCTATTGAAGAGTACCGAACCCTACCTCGATCAATACTTTGGTCTGGATTTGGAACAGGCATTTGTAGACGCAGGATTCGAGCAGCCCACAACCCAATTCAATAGTCCCCGCCACCGCACATTGATTGCTCGGCGCTAGCCATTCTACGATGTGCTCCCTCAATCTTTGTCTTGTTGTCCTCAAAAGCACTCCCCAGGTATTTATCCCCTCATCAGTCCGCGCTCATCTGAGACTCATCAGGCCAGCAGATAGTGCAAACATAGGCTTCAAAAAACCTTGATGAGGACACGACTATGACACGCTCTGAAGTTGACGTGACGCTGTTTCGCTGGGCCGGTGCTTGGGGACCTTTTAAGGTCAAAATTCCGTGCGGTGAGTGTGCGTTAACTAAGGACGTGATTCGCGACACTCTAGAAACTGAACTTGCCGGTATCCCTGTCAACTTGGATATTCGCGAGTGGCTGACCGAGTGGTGGAAGCCTCTGCTCAAGGGAGGCTGGCACGCGCCGATTGTGATGGTCGATGGCAAAGTGATTAGCCAGGGCGTGGCGTTGAACCGAGGTATTTTGACCGAAGCGGTAATCACGGCCTATGCGCGCAAAACACCCGTCACAGGCAGCCATTTGTTTGGCAAAGACGGCTGTCCCCACTGTCAGCGTGCCAAAGCTTACATGCAAGAGGCTGGCATTCAGTACGCGTATCATGACGTGGTTCGTAGCCCCCGCGACCTCTACGAAATGCTGGCTCGGGTGCTGCCGATGATGCCACCTAAAACGCCCATCACAGTTCCTCAAATTTGGCTGGGTGGTCGTTACATCGGCGGTGCGGATCAGCTTGAAGCCTTCCTTCGGGACAGTGCTCGTCAGGGCACACCAATGCGGCAAACGACCCCAACGACCTGAATGACCTGAACAGTTCTTCCAGTCAGCTAGAAATGTCCGTTAGAGAAGCTAACATTGCCCTTAAGTATGGCCTATCCCCGAATGACGGTTACGCTGCCCGGTAGCTTGGGCTGCAGGCAAGATCTGATTAAGCAGCGAAGTCTTGCCCATATGACGGGGGGCGCGAATGCGGATGAGGGCTCCCGGCTGCTGAACTTCCTGAGTACAGCGGGTTTCAATGGGCGATCGCTCAATGTAAAAAGGCGATCGCAAAGATAGAGGACTCCCCGGAAACTCTGGCTGCATCGGGGCTGTCTTCAGCCCCGCCAACAGCGACGGATGAATCAGCTCCGGCTTGTAACGCGCCACTAAGTCAACCAGTTCTTCCCGGTGCGAAGCGCGCCCCTGCTCGGGTTCGGTGAGCGCCCAGTCTTTGCAAATGTTTGCCAAGTGACGACGAACAGTGGAGGCTTCAATGAAGAGTTCCGTGGCGATCGCCTCATCTGACTTACCCGCTAAAAATCCGACCAAGACTTCCCTTTGGCGACGGGTTAAAGCTGCAAAAGCGGCTTCAAATTCTATGGATTGCATCGTTCAATGCTGTGTGTCTTGGTTTTGAGCTTAGCGCTATTGATCGTGGTCGTAACATCAATCGCCTCTACAATGCCTTCAAGTCTAGAGAATAATCACGATGGTAAACCTGATGTTAGGGCTGACGCTTTTGGCGCTCTTGATTTGGGTGGGAATGCTAGCGTTCTGGGGACAGTTTTGGCGAGCTGATCAGCGGCTGGACACCCAAGATGAATATGCCCTAGCAGCCTGGCCTGCTGTTGCAGTGGTAATGCCAGCGCGGGATGAGGCAGCGTTAATCGGGTTTGCGGTGCGATCGCACCTTACCCAGACCTATCCGGGGCCATTGTCGGTTGTGTTGGTGGATGATCAAAGTACGGATGAGACAGCGGCGATCACCACGCAAGTCGCAGAAGACCTCGGAAAGGTTGACGATTTGACTGTGCTGTCTGGCACTTCTCTGTCCGCAGGCTGGACCGGCAAACTCTGGGCGATGGAGCAGGGGTTCCAATATTTGAAGCAGCCGCCACAACGCCCTGACTATGTTCTTTTCACGGATGCTGATATCGAGCACGATGCAGCCAGCGTGCAGCAGCTAGTGACAAAAGCCGAGGTAGAAAAACTAGACCTGGTTTCACTAATGGTTCGTTTACGCTGTCAGAGTTTCTGGGAGACGTTGCTGATTCCGGCCTTCGTCTTCTTCTTTCAGATGCTCTACCCCTTCCCTTGGGTGAATGATCCTCAGAAGCAAATGGCAGCAGCAGCGGGGGGCTGTGCCTTGATCCGCTTTGGGGCCTTGGAACGAATTGATGGCCTTCAAGCGATTCGCCACGCCCTGATTGACGACTGTGCACTAGGGGCTGCAGTCAAGGCAGGTGGTCCTATCTGGCTGGGATTGAGCACGACGACTCGCAGCTTGCGTCCCTATCCTGACCTGGAGAGTATCTGGAATATGGTGGCCCGCAGCGCTTACACCCAACTCCACTATTCTCCCTGGCTGCTCGTTGGCACGGTGCTGGGAATGCTGCTGGTTTATCTCGTGTCACCTTTGGGCTTTGCTGTAGGTCTAGCTTGGGGACAGCCGATGCTCGTGGTCATAGGGCTGGCTGGTTGGCTGATGATGGCTGTAGCCTATTGGCCAACACTGCAGTTGTATGGGGGATCACCGCCGTTGGCTTTGGCATTGCCTGCGATCGCCCTGCTATATACCCTCATGACTATTGATTCAGCTCGTCGCCATTGGGCAGGTCAAGGCGGAGCCTGGAAGGGGCGAGTTTATAGCGATATAGGCTGATCTGCTGGAATAAGCAGGATAGTCTCGGTTTTCTCGATTCGTGTACCCATGGTTTGACAAAGTAACCTGAATAGTTGTACGGCAATTTGCCGGATACAGTTGGAGTGCTTTTAATTTGTTGAATTGGCTATGGATGCTCCAGATTCTCCAAAGGCAATGGCACGACTTGAAGCCCGTGTTACTCCAGAAATCAAAGCACTTTTGCAGAGAGCCGCTGATTTAGAGGGACGTACTCTCACCGACTTTGTGGTGGCTAGTGTTCAGGCGGAGGCTTACCGTGTCATTGAGCAGCATCAAACATTGAGGCTCAGCCTTGAGGACAGCCAAGCCTTTGTCGATGCACTCCTTGACCCTCCACTACCTAATGAAGCGTTGCAGGAAGCGGCCCTGAGATACAAGCAAACCCTGTGATTCTATGGTTCTCAAAATCGAACCCTTTGACAGCCGCAGACATATCCGTGCAGATTTTTGTTGTGGCAAAGATACTTTGGACAACTATATTCGTAAATGGGGCCTCTCAGGATGTCAAAAGACGAGTCTCGACAGTCATTGTTTTGATTGACGATCCTAAACCTGATGTGCTGGCGTATTGCGTCTCTAGCAGTAGTAGCAGAAGCCATAGACGGGAGGGCTATCAGCTTTTATCTCAAATATGGATTCCAGCAATTTAAGCAGAATCCTATGAAGCTTTATATGCCAATGAAATCTATTAGTGAAATTCTCAACTGAGCACTTGCCCTTATAATAATTAGCTATTTTTCTGGAGAATTTTACTTGTTAGCTCCTTGAGCATTTTCAGCCCTTCTAGAGAACCTCGAATCAATCGTAGTGCAGCAAAAGGTCTTTTCAGAAAGCTCAGTATTATTGGAACCAATCTGATAGAGCCGTCTGACCCGATCGCGCTCGAAATATCTGGCAAATCGTGATGGCAGTCGTCGCTGATGACGCGCAGGATAGCAATTTTGCAGTCAGGCAGTTCCTTCAAGAGGGCGGCGGCTTCCATATCAACGACATCAGCCCCGTAGCGATCGTGCAGCTTCCTTTTTGCGACCGCAGTTGTGATAACGCGATCGCAGGTCACACCGACTCCAACAGGAATCCCAAGCTGCTTGGAGAGTTGAGTGATGAGGGCGCGATCGCACGCATACGCTTGCGAGCTACCTGCCTCAAAGATCCGCTCCACCAAAACCCCGTCTCCGACCTCATAATCAGGGGTGAGGTTGCCCCCCAACCCCATCAGTAGAATCCCCCCAGACTGGAGCACCTCAGACTTATCCCAAGTCTGAAGAAACCTTTTCACTGCTTGCGGTCCCGCTGGAATCTCAATGACCTGAGGTGGCTCCGGCACCTTCTTGAGGGCTCGCTTCACTGCTCGACTCTCAGCCCCAGCTGGCACCAAAATCACTTTGACTACATCCACTCGTTCACCTATTCACCTGTGACAAGTAACCCAATTATTGCCACAAATATTTAGACTTCATCAGGGTCGATGCCCATAGAGCGTAATTTTTCTGCGAGTCGATCAGCGCGCTCTGCCCCAGTGGGAATTATCTGGCCATCGCGATCGCACCATCGCAACCATAGGCGCGTTACGTCTTCCTCAAACTGTCCTTCCCAAAGTGTCAACCCAACACCCACATCCTCTAGCCAAATCCATTGCCCCACCTCTAAAAGTCCCTCAGGTGAGGTGACTTCACGATAGTTCATGCCCGCCAGCATCCACACTCGTAAGAAAGCCCCATCCATTTCGTTAGGCCCTCGAATTTGTTGTAAAGGGTCAAAGACAACGTAATAACGTACCCCGATTCGGGCGTAGATTTCCTGTCTTCTAAGAGACTTGCCCTTCTGCTGTGATTTTTTGCTCAGAGTTAACTCATCGCCTTCCTGATTAGACACAATTTCGATACAGGCCTCTGGGACTTTGCCGAATTCCCAGACGAAATAAGAGCGATAGCGTCGTTCAAAATAGTCTGTGGCTCGCTGTACACCTAAACTCAGCAAAACATCAGGGACAATGGGATCACCCTTTAACTTGTAAAAGAGACCGACGTTTGCGTCCGCAATAAAGGGCAACGGTAGAGCTTTGCCACTGTAAAGCGGTTCGACTAACAATCTTTGCTGTTGAGCCGATTGAAAATTATCTACCGGGGTATCGTCCTCAATGACCAGATGGCTGATATCTAGCTCAGTGACAATATCTTCACTATCCAGAATTTCGTTGTCCAGTGTTTGCTGTGGGGTCATCGGTTGCACCTGAGCAACAGTTCCTCAATTCTAGACGGAAGTCATTTAGGGTAGCCGAAGGCATCGAAGCTCCGATGCCATGCTCTGAATATTCGCTCCTTTTGCTCATCGGATAACCGAGCGTAAGCATTTTTCTGATAGTCAGAAATCGACACCAGGTAGGCTTCGAGGTGAGGTCTTATTGTCTCATAACTAGGAAGGTCTAAAACGTCATAAACCTTTTCGAGAGTTCCTAGCGGGTTCTGGACCAATTCGTCATAAGCTAATTCCACGAACTGTTTCTTGGGAATTAGCTGAACATCATCCAGCATGGCATCGTACATTGCTTGATAACGCCAAAGTACAAAGTCTTCAAGGTTATCTAACGCTGTCCTTTGATAGGCATATAGCGGCAGCGTACTCATTTCCATTTCTATGGTCGATTGAAACACTCGATATGGGTTTCGATGGATATGAATAAACTTGGCATCAGGATAAAGTTCTAATAATACCTTTATCCTAGCAGTATTTTCTGGAGACTTAAACAGCAGTGTCTTATTGATTCCATGCCTTAGTATCAGCTTTCTGGCAAAATTATCTAATGATGACTTCCATCTATTTCGCTCATTGATGGTGACATTTCTTAGGGGAAGATACCGCTTGAAATAAGTACGCATTTGCGGTAAATGCCTAGCCATTTGAATCGATACCAGGCAGCTTGTACAAATGGCTCTTTCTTCTTCTAGCGGACTATCAGGAGTAAACGATACGTTATCCTGCGGGCGGCGTTTGGGGGTGAATAATTGAGCAAGCTTTTGGATCGACTTTTCATAGGTTAAGAAGGTATGTGGAAATATCGCCTGGAGTACGCTTGGATAAGCGAATTGCGGATCTTGAGACAGCAAATTCCACAGATGAGTAGTGCCGCTACGATGATGCCCAATGATGAAAACAGGTTGACGAATGATAATTTCCTCAAGCACAGCTCGATACCGCTTGTTTTCAATCCAGGCAATGACGGAGTTGATGGTTGCCATGCCGCTGGTAAATAGCGTTCTTGGCCAGTACCTCATGGGGATGGAAGTGCCGCCATAGCGCAAAAAGTGAAGCCAGTTTTTCCAAATGATTCCAGCAAGCGGAGTAAACAGCCAATTGATGAGGAATAATTGAGCTTGGCTGATGACTTGACGAAGGGAACGAAATCGAGGGCTTTGCAGCAGCATGTATTCGATGTCTTAGGCCAATATTATGTATCTCTGGATTTTAAGGTTATTTTGACTGTCAATCACTCGTATGACTGACGGATAAAATCACCAAAAATCAGATATTTTCACTATATTTTCGATAAAACCTAAAGGTGTGATTAAAACTTTATGATATTATCCTGAGTCTGATATAAGGATCCAGCTGGTCCATCTTTTCTAAGACTGCTTCATTGGTTTGTTGTACTCGACCTCACCATAGTCGAGTTTGATTAGGCGATCGGCGAGGTGAAAATAGTGATCGTCGTGACTAATCACAAACACTGTTTTGCCTTGGATTTTCAAATCAGGCAAAAACTGAGTATAGAAAAGGTTCTTGAACGTTGGATCCTGATCGGCAGCCCATTCGTCAAACAAGTAAATGGGGCGATTCTCTAAGTAAGCACTTAGTAGCGTTAGCCGTTTCCGTTGACCTTGAGATAGCGCTATGGTTGAGAACTGCCCCTGCTCAATATTGACTTTGTGATCGAGCTGTAGTTTTTCTAGGTAAGTTTGGGCGCGAACACTGTCAATATGGCTATCGAATCCGAGCAGCCGCTCAAACAGATAAAAGTCTGAGAAAATAACCGAAAAATGCTGGCGATACCATTCTTGATTCGCCGAATTAATCGGCTGGTTATCAAGCCAGATGGAGCCTTGCTGAGGTTGGTAGAGACCTGTTAATAGCTTGGCAAGGGTCGATTTACCGCTGCCGTTACCGCCGATAATAAAAATCAGTTCGCCTGGATGGATCGTCAAATCAACCGGGCCTAGAGTAAATTCGCTGTCGCCCTTGTCCGTTCGGTAGGTGTGGGTGACGCTTTGGAGGGTCAGGTTGTGCCAGTCGGAGGCAGGCGGGGGCGCGATCGCGTCCTCACTTTGATGACTCAGACTGAGGCCGAGCGTTTCAATTTTGCTCAGGGCGACGCTGGCTTTACTCAGAAACGGCAGCTTATTGACCAGGCTTTCCATTGGGCCTAGCAGATAGGTAAAAGTTAGTACGTAGGCGACGCGGGTTTCCGAGCTGATACCGATCCAATAAGGGAGGGCAAACAACACCAGACCCACCGCGAAAAAGTAGATGAATTTGCCCCAGCTATCCAGCACGGCCAACATACTGAGCCCTTGGCTGTTGTAACGCTTCACCTGAAGGGCTGTCTGCTCCAAATCAGACTGAAAGAAGTCCTGACGTCCCCGAAAGTGGAGCTTCAGCTCCTTGACTCCCTCGATGAGGCTACGAAAGTGCAGAAAAAGCCTGTCTTGCTGCTCGCGTGCGGCTGCTAACCCGCGTCGTCCCTGAACTAAAAACCAGCGACAGCTCACCGAGGCAATCAGCGTAATCAATAAAACCAACCCCAGTACCCGCCAGGATAGCCATGAGATGTAAATCATGCATCCTGTAGCACTGGCGATATTGATCATGATGACAGGCACGACCCCCGCAGCTGTGGCAATGGCCTGAATATCCTCTGTGAGGATCACCAACAGTCGGGGTAGCCCCAGAGTTTCTAGTGGTTTCAACTCAGTGGCTAGGATTTGACGGCTAAGGCGCAGCTGCAAACCCAGCACCGCCGCCTGAGAAAAGCGCACCAGCAAAATCCGCGACATCATGGCAGTTGCCAGCGCGACGATGCCTAAGCCGATAAAGGCGGCAACAATAGCGCTCGAAGGCAATGCCTCTTCTCCCACCGTCCGGCTAATCAAAGCAATCAGCCCCGCACTGCTGCCGCCGCTGATAAAGCCGGTAATCAGCGCGATCGCGATCGCCTGCCAGGAAGACTGCAGCAGAAAAGTAATCAGGCTCATTGTTTTCTGCGGGCGAGCATGAGCCAGCCATCTTCTAACAGACTGTAGAGGACTGGCACGACGATCAGACTCAGCAGCGTTGAAGTGAGCAGTCCCCCGATGATCGAGACTGCCATAGGCTGGCGCAGTTCAGCTCCGGCTCCCAAGCCAATCGCGATCGGCACCATGCCCAAAACGGTTGAAGCTGTCGTCATCAGAATGGGGCGTAGTCGCACCAGCCCAGTTTTCAGAATGGCTTCGGTGCGCTGTATGCCGGCCCGCCGTAGCTGGTTGGCATAATCCATCAGCAGCAGCGCATTTTTATCCAGCAGGCCCAGCAAAAACAACAGTCCCAATAGCGACACCATGCCAAAATCGCTCTGGGTAATTAGCAGTGCCAACATGGCCCCGACCACTGAAAGCGGTAAAGACAAACCAACTACCGCCGGTTCTAGGAGCCGGCCAAAGGGGATCATCAAGACCACCAGCATACAGATAATGGCGAAAATCAGAGTTCTACCAAAACTGCCTAAAACCTCCCCACTGCGAGCCGAATCGCCCCCTAAATCAGTCCGAATATTTGAGGGGATGATCGACTCAGCAATATCGACGACCTGATTCGTCGCATCGCCTAAGGCCTTTCCCTGGTCTAGATTCGCGCTAATAAAGACCGTTCGCTGAGCATTCTGACGATTAATTTCAACAATTGCATCAGCGGTATTTGCTTCCCCAGAAATACGAACATCGGCAAAGCCAGGCAGACCTTCAACTTCCGTTTTGATAGCGATTGCGGCCTGCGTGAGAGCCTCCAGATCGTCGCCTAACAGGGCCACCTGCAAGGGCTTTTCTCCCCCGGTGTCAACAAACTGAATATCCTCAACGCTGGTAACAACGCCCTCTAATGCCGGTAGGTCTTGCCGCAGTTGGGTTTGAACGGCAGCAGTCGTGCGATCGCGATCATCCCGCAGCCTAATATACAGACTGCCTTCATTCGGACGTCCCTGGCCGCCGACTGTGGTTAAGACAGAGGCCACCTCGGGAATTTGAAAAACGGTTTCCTCAAGGGTCTCTCCGGTTGCTAGGGTTGCCTGCAGAATGAGGGCTCTAGGATCACTGGGAACTCCAGGATTGGCGGTGGGCTCGGGTGTTTGAGCCGGAGGCGGCAACTGGGCCTGCTCCGGTGAGGCAAATTGTGCTGGCACCTCCGGTAACGGTGCCGTGTAGTTCAGCAAGAATTCACCACGATCGAGCTGAGGAATAAAGCCCTGAGGAATCAGGGGAATGATGGCAATGCCCGCGATGAGGCTCGCGATCGCCAAACTTACCACCACCCAGCGATGATGCAGTGCCCAAGCCAACAGTTTGCTGTAAATCTTTTCGAGTGGTGAAGTTGGCAGCGTCGCTGGGGCTGAGTCAGGTAAAGCCGCTTGAGCTGGAAGGGTTGTTGCAGAATCGGGTGGGTTGGATGACTGCGGTCGGAGCCAATAGACAGCGAGTACTGGCGACAAGGTTCGGGCCGCTAGTAGTGAGGTCAACACCGCTGCCGATACGGTGAGACCAAAAGGCTTGAAGAATTGCCCTACGGTACCTCCCATAAAGGCTACGGGGAGAAACACCGCTACAATCGTGAGCGTCGAGGCTGACACTGTTAAACCAATTTCTTGAGTTGCTTTGATGGCCGCCTCGCGGGGACTCGCACCCAGCTCGATATGACGGGTGATGTTCTCAATTTCAACAATGGCATCGTCCACAATAATGCCAATGACCAAAGCCAATGCCAGCAGCGTAATGGTTTCCAGATTGAAGCCATAAACGGCCATAACAATGCAGGTGCCCAGAAGTGAGAGGGGAATCGCCAGGGCCGTAATCAGCGTGGCCCGCCAGCTTCGCAGAAACCCGAAGATCACGATCACCGCAATCAGAATGGCCCCCAAGAGCGAATCAATCGTGGCTTGGGTCGCAGCTCGGATATAGTCGGCCTGTGTAACGGCTAGGGTGAACTGGACATCGGGGCGATCGGCCTGGACCTGCTGGACGGCCTTGTCTACCCGATCGATGACCTCCAAGGTATTCGCATCGCCCTGTTTGACGACCTGTAGTGCTAGCATCGCTTCGCCATCAAAGCGAATCAGCGTAGGCGGGTTATTCAACTCGGTCAAAAAAGTGCCTTCAGCGTCTTCGGTAGTAGCGTCTTCTTCCGTAAGAGTGTCCGGTAGCCCCGTACCGCGTAAGTCAACTCGCAAAACGCCGGTAATGTCTCGTAAAGGGGGCAAGATACTGGCCTCAGCCAAATCGGCCAGCTCAGCCAGCGTCAGTGTTTCACTAGTGAGGGCATAGCTCACGACTGCCGCTTCATTTAAATTCAGCGGAATTACCTCAGAATCTGTTTCGGCAGGCAAGTCGACTGCTGTGACAACTTGTTCGACAGCGGTTGCGGCGTCTGCCAGGTTGGTGCCTACCCGGAAGCGCAGGTTCATGACGGTACGACCCGCCGTGGTTGACGAAAGAATCTTGGTCAGTCCGTCTAACGGCTGAAGTTCGGCTTCCAGCGGGATTGTGAGCTGAGACTCACTGGCTAACGCGGTTTCAATAGGGGCGCTGACATTCACAATCACCACGGGGAACGTGATGTCTGGAAAGAGCGCATACCGCAGTGAGCTAAAGGCGAATAATCCGGCCACGGCGATCGCTAGCCAGCAACAGACAGTCAACCAAGAATGCTGGATAGCTAGCCGAGAAATATTCAAGCGATCGCGAAGAGAATCAAGCGTAGGGCGGGCCATCTGAGGCGAAAAACACTGAATTGCTGCTATCCTACCCTGCTCTGGATAAGAACGGAGCGGTGGGGGTACACGGCTTTGTGCCCCTACCGCATGTCCTGATTCGAGGAATTTCCTCTCAATGTGTAAAACAATTCAGTTCTGAAGCTAGAGATAGCAAAAGCCGGGAATCCCAAGTTGCAGGTGCTAGCTAGCCAGCTGACTAAGGGGCGTCACGATGGCGAGGACATCGCTGCGGCTGAGCTTTTTACCGCCTCGGGACATCACATCCAGTGTGGCGTGAGCCAACGCGAGGGGAATCCGACAAAATAGCAGCGCTGGACCTTTGGGTAGGCCAGCTGTGTAGGCATCGGCCAGGTTGAGATTACGGCGAGCGTATTGCTGCATATCATCAGGGGTCCAACCGTCCGGGAAAAAGTCGACGCCCCGTTCGAGGTCTTCAGCGTGGTTTCTCAGAATATTGACGGACTGAAGGCCGCGACCAAAGCCGAGCGCCTCAGTGCGATTGGTTGTTGTACCGTCATGCCAGGCCCAGATATCAGACAACATTAAACCGACGGCCCCAGCCACGCTAAACGTATAGCGATCAAGGTCAGCTTCTGTTTGAATTCGCCAGTTGCACTCGGCCCAATAGGCCATCCGATCAGCCATGGCGGCTGTGGCATCCCAAATGCGGGGCGCGATCGCATCGGGAGCCAGCAACGCCCATTCCCCGACTCGCAGCGTCACTTCTTCAAGCTGATCCTCAAAGCCGCCTAGGCCCTGTGTAAAGTCTGCCACTTGGGATAGATCTGAACCTGCCTGCAGGTTGAGACTGATTTGTCGCAGCAGCTTGGCTTTCGTGGCTGAATTCAGTCTGGGATGATCTTCAACCTGATCAATCGCCCGCATACATAGGTAGGCTGATGCAACCGCTTCCTGCAGCTGCGATGGCAGCAGGCTAATAGGGATATAGAAAGTCCGGCTTGTCTCTTTTAGCAAATCTAGCGCTGTCTTGACCGAAAGCATTCGCTCAACTCCTCACACCGATAACACTGCAGGCAATTCTCGTAGGTGGATATCCAGAGAGAATTAATGATGGATTAATTTATTAGGATGCAGTCGCATACAAGAATAAACCTAGGGCTCTCCTGCGAGTTTGAATAAGGGCAATGGTATCCATTGAAGAACTCACTGTGAAAGTTTTCCGATTCCGTAGCTCTGCAGCATCCAGCCAATACGAGGAGTGAAGTGTCCATGGGCATTCATCTACAGCAAGCGCTTTCAGTCGGGCAGTATCTTTTATCACAACGACTCAAAGGGCGCAAAAAATATCCGCTAGTGCTGATGCTAGAACCGCTTTTTCGCTGCAATCTAGCTTGCTCTGGGTGCGGCAAAATTCAGCACCCTAAAGAAATTCTAAAACAGCAGTTATCTCCCGAGGAGTGTTTTGCCGCTGTCGAAGAGTGCGGTGCTCCAGTGGTGTCGATTCCAGGGGGCGAACCACTGCTACATCCTCAAATTGATGCAATTGTGGCGGGCTTGGTCGCGCGGAAAAAGTTTGTCTACCTCTGCACGAACGGGCTATTGCTGGAAAAAAGCCTTGATAAGTTTACGCCATCGCCCTATCTCAGCTTCAGTGTTCATTTAGATGGTATGCAAGCGCTACACGACCAGTGTGTGGATCGTAAAGGCGTCTTTGATGTCGCTGTGAGTGCAATGCGTGCGGCTAAAGCCAGAGGATTTCGGGTCACTACGAATACAACGGTGTTTGACGGAACCAAGCCCGAAGAAATTCAAACTCTATTCGACTACCTCACAACTCTGGGGGTGGATGGCATGATGGTGTCGCCTGGCTACAGCTATGAATGGGCTCCCGATCAGGATCACTTTCTCCAGCGGGAGCAGACTAAGGCGCTATTCCGTGAAATTTTAGCTCCTTTTCGGGCGGGTCAAAAAGCCTGGGACTTTAACCATAATCCGCTCTTTCTGGATTTTCTCACGGGCGCCAAAGACTATGACTGTACTCCTTGGGGAAGCCCCAGCTACAGCGTCTTAGGCTGGCAAAAGCCTTGCTATCTATTGAATGAGGGACATTATAAGACTTTCCAAGAGCTGCTCGATAATACCGATTGGGAGCAGTACGGGACCAAGAGCGGTAACCCGCAGTGCGCTAATTGCATGGTGCATTGCGGTTATGAACCCACCGCTGCTGTGGATGCTATGCAGCCCCAGAATATGGTGCGATCGCTGACTAGCGTTCTCGGCACTGCCCGATGATTTGTAGGAGTACGCGGCTGTGCGCCTCTACAGGTTCTGCACGGGGCAAAATTTTTGATTGGGTACCCACAACATGACGATGAATATTTTGGCTCTGCTGGAGCAGCGACAGCGAGAGAACTTTGCGCTCCATGAGCAGTACTTAAACACCCAAATGGTCAACGTGCTTAAGACCATTGGTTTTGATCGCCACTATGTTCGCGCTGTCGGGCCATACCTGTTTGACGACCGGGGCGATCGCTACCTGGATCTGCTCAGTGGCTTTGGTGTATTTGTGCTAGGACGCAATCATCCTACGGTCGTTCAGGTGCTGCAAGATGTGCTGCAGGCGGAGTTGCCTAACCTCGTGCAGATGGATGTTTCCTTACTGTCTGGACTGCTGGCCGAGCGCTTGCAAAAGCTAACGCCTTCAGGACTGGATCGCATTTTCTTTGCCAATTCAGGGACTGAGAGCGTTGAAGCCGCCATCAAATTCAGTCGCTGCGCTACGGGCCGCTCTAAAATCGTCTACTGCCAGGGAGGCTATCACGGGCTCACGATGGGTTCGTTGTCGGCTACCGGCGATACACATTTCCGCGCTGATTTTGGTCCTTTTTTGCCTGACTTTGTTGAAGTGCCTTTTGGGGATTTAACGGCGTTGGAAAAGGCCTTGGCTCGCCGCGATGTCGCGGCTTTTATCACCGAGCCGATTCAGGGCCATGGGGTCTGGATTCCTGCGATGAATTACCTGCCCGGTGCCGCTGATCTGTGTCGCAAATATGGCAGTCTGTTGATCGCTGATGAGGTGCAGACAGGGCTAGGACGCACTGGCAAATGGTGGGCGGTAGAGCATTTTGACGTCGAGCCGGATTTGCTCTGCATGGCCAAGGCGTTATCAGGAGGGTTTGTCCCGGTCGGAGCCGTTGCCTGTCGTCAGTGGATTTTTGACAAGGTGTTCAGCCGGATGGATAAGGCCGTTGTCCATGGCAGCACGTTCGGCAAAAATAACCTGGCTATGGCGGCAGGGCTGGCAACGCTGGAAGTCTTAGAAACGGAAAACTTGATCGATCACGCTGCTGCCATGGGTCGCCAACTGGTCGCCGATTTGCAGCCTTTGGTCACTCAATATGAATGTCTCAAAGAAGTCCGAGGGCTAGGCATGATGATGGCCCTGGAGTTTGCTGAACCCAAGAGCCTGGGACTCAAGATGTCTTGGAAGCTGCTAGAAACTGCTAATCGGGGTCTGTTTTCACAGATGATTACCGTGCCGCTGCTCACCCGCCACCGTATCCTGTCTCAGGTGGCAGGCCATGGTATGAATGTGGTGAAGTTTATTCCGCCCCTCATTTTGAATGATGCTGACTGTCGCTGGATTGTGGATGCCGTGAGCGACGTCGTGGCTGATGCGCATCGAGTGCCGGGAGCCGCCTGGGAGTTTGGCAAAACGCTAGCGATGCAGGCAACCAAGATGAAGGCTGGGGCAGGACGCTGATCTTTCTATGGCGAGCCTGTTTCATCCTCTTTGCGGCAGCAATCCCGATACGCTCATCAAGCTCTTGCTAGCCAACGGTTCGATCGCGCTGAACCGTTGGCCTCAGTTCGCGATCGCGCTGGCGGTGGCGCTGGCTCGCTGGCCCTTCTCGACGACCGAGCGAGTCATGTTTAATCGCACGCGCAGCCGCCGAGCCCCGATGCCCGATCCTCTCTTTATCGTGGGCTACTGGCGCTCCGGGACGACGCATTTGCACAATCTGCTGGCCCAGACAGGATGCTTTGGCTACATCACGCCCTTAGCGACAGGACTACCGTGGGACATTTTGGGCTTGGTGCGGACGCTGGAGCCGTTACTGGAGAAGGCGCTACCGAGCGATCGCTTCGTTGATAATGTCGCCGTCACCCCAGAATCTCCCCAGGAAGATTCGATTCCTCTGGCGACGATGGGAGCTGCCTCTTACTATCACGGCCTGTATTTTCCCCAGCGATTTGAAGAGCATTTTCGCCGGGAGGTTTTTCTTGCTGAAGACTCCTCTGACATGAAGCATTGGCGTCACCTGCACCGCTACTTGTTAGAAAAAGTCTCGATTCATCAGGGCGATCGTCCGCTACTGATCAAAAATCCAGTTTATACGGGCTATATTCGGCATCTGCGAGAGCTATGGCCTCAGGCTAAATTCATCCACATCTACCGCAATCCCTATCATGTTTTTCCTTCAACGCGGCATTTCTTTACGCGCCTACTGCCAGAATTGGCACTGCAATCGTATGGAGATTTGCCTGTTGATCCGCTGATTTTGGAGAGCTACCTTCATCTCATGCCGGCCTTGGTTGCGGACAGTGCCGACCTCCCGTTGCACCAGTTTGCTGAAGTTCGCTTCGAAGATTTAGAAGCGTCACCCCTTGAGGTGCTGAAGATGGTTTTTCAACAGCTAGAGTTACCTGATTTTGCTCAGGTTCATTCCCGAGTTGAGCGCTATTTGGTTACTTTACAGGGGTATCGCAAGAACCCGTACAGTCTCGATGCTGAAACGGTTGCTGCGATCGAGCGGCACTGGCGACCATACATTGAGCGGTGGGGGTATACCGATTGCTGATTGTTGATGCAAAGAAGCAACAAAGCACTTCGGCCAACGCGTCGAAGGTTTGTCCGTAATGAGAAGAGTAAGTCCCTTACACCACAGCCTTGCGATAGCGTAACCCATGCGGGCGTTGGTTTATTGCCTCCGGCAAGGCTGCGCCAACGTACCTCAACCGCGACCTATAGTGATTCTGTTAAGAATGAGAATGAGGGTTGTCTCAAGCGTATCGATAATTAGCGACGACTTCATCTAGGTTGGTGCGTCGGCAGCATAGGCCAAAATCTTTTTCAAGGCGGCAAAGTCATGCTCAATTTTGGTGAAATCAGGCGAGTAGGGCGGCTGAAACAACACCTGATGCCCCGCCGCTGCGGCCATCGCAGTGACCGCAGCGGGAGAATGAAAGCGGGCATTAGCGAGAATCAAGCGCGATCGCGGGGGCAAGACGGGACAGAGATGTTCCTTCAGCCAGGTTTCAAAGACAATCGCGGTAATCCTGTCAGCGACAATCATCGGTGCCAAAAACTCCCGTGGGTTCCGGGCCGCCAAGAGATTCTGGCGGGGTCGCTGCTCTAGAACTACAATATTTGTTCGTAATTTATCAGTTTGGATCGCGTCCTCGAAACAGCCCCTCATGATTCGCCGAATTCTAGCTTCTTAGGGGCGACTATTAGTTAGGAGAGGGGATGGCGGCGATCGCCAAATTGCTCCTGATACGCCCAATAAATTGCTTCTAGAAACGTTTCAGCAGGCATTTGTTCTTCGGGTAGTTTTTCGAGCCCAATAATTTCTCGAACTTGGCTTGCTAGCTGAACGCTGATTTCTTGACGAGCCTGTCGCGTGAGTACCAGGCGGCGCTGTAAGTATTCTCTTAAAACAGCAAAGTCATCTGGTAGCAGGTTCCCAACAGAGGACTGCTCAATCAATTGTCCAGCCAAATCTTGAGAAGGCTGAGGTATCTTCAAATTTGGGTTGCCGCTAGGCCGTTCAGCTTGAATAACCAGAGTGCCCGCTAACCAATCTCCAATCCGTTTCTCTTTACGACTAAATAGAATACAGAGATAGCCAACAAAGAAAATATCGTCTACCGGACGCATCAGAGCGCGTAAGGTTGCTTGAAAAGCGCCTTCAGGCTTCCCATTGTCCTTGATGACACGAATTTTGGCGAATCGCTTTCCAGGAGTTTGTCCTTGCCACCAAGTTTCAAAAATAACGAAATAACCGCTGTATATGGTTGTTATGACAAGGAGGAAAATTGCTGTCAGCCATAGCTCAACATTGTCTGTACTATTCCCAAAAGAGATTGCGACACCCATCAAGCCTTCGCGTAGAAAAGCCGCTATTAAGCCTACTAGAAGAAGCAATATAAAGAGTAGTAAATAGTCGATTGTGAGCGCTAAAGTTCGATTGCCAATGCCTGCAAGCGTAAACTCAAGTTCAACGCTCTCTGGAGTTTGAATGATGATCTTTTTGAAGAGATTCATAGTTAACCACGATCCCGAATTTGGTTGCCAATCCTAATATCGAGACCTTCACGTCGAATGCGAAGATCGTGGTACAGAACTGCCATGATTGAGCGCCAGAATGGCTCTGTTGCAATTTTTGCCACTATAAATAACGCTATGGGTATTAGTACTATAAGGGCCAAAAATACTGTCACTGATGTCGGCGCAAAGACCGGGTCTTGAACTCCTTCCAAAAAGTTGACTAGAAACGGAATGACAATAATAAAGGGTAGAGAAATAAGCGTATAAATTGGAGCCATCACCACGTAAGCTACGATGAGCACGAGCAACACTCGAAATCCTGAACCACTGGTGAGTTCCAGGCTTCGAGATATGGAGGCTGTGGCGTCTTTTCCCGTTTCTACCGCAATAATTACATTGAAGAGGCAAAAACGTGCCTGAATCCACATTTGCCCCGTGAACACAGCGAGCTGAAGCAAGAAATAGCCAAGAGCGAAGATAGCTGCACCAATATCTCCAAATCCAGCGATGATTGAGAGGAGGATGTTTAATGGAAAGGTGGCCAGCGAAATACCTATGCTGATGCCAAAGAAAATCAGGAGCACTAGAATAGCAGTCCCTAAGAAGGCCCACATACGGGGCTTTACCTTCTGATAAGCAACCGATACGGGTTCTGGTGTATGAACAACTTCCTGAAAGCCAAGCCTGCTAATTTGGCCATAAATCATTAGGGCTCTTGCCCAACCATATACAGGAATAAGCCACCAAAGCCCAGCCTCTATACCTAATTTAAGGTAGGTACCGAAGTTGCTTCTCAGAACGCTGACACCAGCACTCACAACGTTGCCAACATTGAGAGGTTGCAGTTGGGAAGATGGATTCGAGACCATGCAGCTTTATTCTTTAGGATATCAGTGGGGAGGATTAACTCCGGTAACTCGCTCTCATACTAGGTCAAACATCAGTTCGTAACACCAAATTTCATGAACATTCAACGTTGGGTTGCTAGGCGCGAATCTAGCTGGAGGCGTTTAGATAGTTTGCTAAGTCGTGCAGAGGGATCTGGACTGACAGCCTTGACTACTGAAGAGATCAAGACGATCGCGAGCCTCTATCGCTCTGTTTCGGCTGATTTAGCACGAGGCCGGACAAACCAAGTCGGTGAAGCCCTAATTCGAGATTTACAGTTGCTTACTTCACGCAGCTATAGCCAAATCTATCAGGGATCACGGCGTCAGGATTGGCGAGCTGTATGGGAATTTTACCGCTATGTCTTTCCATCGACGGTTCAGCAGGCTTGGATATACATTGCCATCGCTAGTGTGCTCTTTATAGTCAGCGGCTTCATCGCTTGGTGGTACTCCTGGCAAGATCCCTCATTTATGTCTTTAGTGCTAGGACCTGGTTTTGTTGCTGAAGTTCAAGATACTGAGGAATTGTGGACCGTTTCAATTCTAGGAAACGAGCCAGTCGTTTCCAGCAGCCTTATGATTAACAACATCGGTGTTGCATTTCGGGCAATTTTTGGAGGTGTGAGCTATCCCATACCTATGCTTCCAAAACTAACGCCCCCTGGTGTATTCACGCTCTACGTTATGGTCCTCAACGGACTCATGATTGGTGCAGTTGCCACACTAGTAGCCCAAACCAACTTAGCTTATGATTTTTGGGCCTTTGTTTTTCCCCATGGAGCGTTGGAACTGCCAGCTATTTTTTTTGCTGGTGGAGCAGGTCTACTGCTAGCCAGAGGAATTTTGCTCCCGGGAAAATATCGTCGGATAGATGCGCTACAGGTTTATGGTCGCCAAGCTGCACAGTTAGTTTGCGGTATTGTTCCGATGCTAGTGTTTGCCGGTGTTATTGAAGCTTTTTTCTCTCCTAGTCCATGGGTTCCATCACCGATTAAGTATCTGGCAGGGACTTTGCTATTTGGGATGTTGGTGCTGTACTGCTTAACGCGGCCTCATGAGACTAATGACTGACTTACGGAGACACCAGAAGATAGCGTAACCATTGCCAGCCTCTTCCTGAATCAGTTAGAAGGAACTAGACGTTTCCGAAGCGATTCGGCGCGACGTTTGGCTGTTTTGTTTTTAGGATCATGTTTCAAAGCAGCTTCATAAGCTTCCAAAGCTTGAGTCGTTAATTGCTTGCGTTCGTAGCTGTGTCCCAAGTTGTTAAGCGCAGTGACATAGCTGGGAGCAATTTGGAGGGCTTCCTTATAGTTGCGAATCGCCAGATCATACTGATCTTGCGCAAAGTATGAGAATCCGAGAGCGTTGTAAATTAGACAGGCATTTTCAGATTCTTCCTCATCCAAGCTTTTAAGCGCCTGCTTGAGCTGCCCTGTTGCTTGGGCGTAAAGCTTTTTATCCAACATAAGGCTGCCTAGCTCGTAATACTCCTGGGCGGTTCCTTTTTGTTTGGCCAGCTTGTTTTGTAGACGATCTAGAGTTGTTTCCACGCGTCGGGTTTTATAAACCTGGCGTATCACCAGAATGGCTGCAACACCTAATAAAACAACCAGTGCAATGAGATACGTCAGAAGCAAGTTGGTATTTTCCATAAAGCCCATTTTGAAAAGAGTTCTGCTCTCAGTATCACATCTGACGCTTTTCCCGTATCAAGGGAGACCCCAATAGGTTGCTCGTTCTTCTAGCCAACCTTCCAAATGCCATTCATTGATAGCATCATCGATAGAGCGATGTAGGCTGTCGTACTGAAGACCTTTGGGTGTGACAACGGCTAAAGGCTCGGCAGTCAAAATGCTGGGCAACAATTTGTACTCCGGATATTCTTGAACCCATCCGGTCAGCACGGTAACATCGCCAGCGACGGCACTGACGGTGTTTGCCTCGATCGCTTCCCAAGCCGCTTGATAAGAGGAAACACCGACTAGGGTTGCAAACGGCAACCTGTAGTTGACATGCGAAATGGCTTCCGACTCCTCAATGAGGGCGATCGCTGCAGTCGCTAGATCCGATAAGTTGTGTATTTGAGGATCGTTGGTAATAAGTGCAGTCCCGTCTAAATAATAGGGTTCGCTGAAGTTGATAATCCGCTGTCGCATGGGTGTAGTGGCAATCCCGGCGATGGCAATATCAACGTCTCCCTGCAGCACAGCAGGAATACGATCAGGATTGGAAACGGGATAAAACACAACGGCGGCTGCATCCCCCAGCAAAACCTCGGCTAGCCGAGTGGCAATATCGATTTCAAATCCTGTTAGTGTTCCCTGCTCATCAATGAAGCCAAGGGGACGCCAGTTATCTTTGACGGCGACAATCAGGTAACCCCTCTCCTGAATCGTTTCTAGATCAGCAGAAACGACAAATGGAGGTGCAATGAGATGCACCCCCAGGAACGTGCCGAAGCCAATTAGCCCATAACGCATATCGTATGCTGGAGCCCGCAATAAGGTTGCCTAAGCTTTGCTGGCAATCTCGACAACCTGGGTGAATCCTTCGGGATCCAACACAGCCATCTGAGCTAGCATCTTACGATTAATCTCGATATTGGCTTTTTTGAGTTGACCAATAAGGCGGCTGTAGCTTAAGCCATGCAAGCGCGCAGCTGCGTTGATCCGAGTAATCCATAGACGGCGAAAATCCCGCTTGCGACGACGGCGATCACGATAGGCATATCGCAACGCTTTCATGACCTGCTGATTAGCTGTCCGAAAGAGCTTTGAGTGAGAGCCTCGGAATCCTTTGGCCAGTTTTAGGATCTTTTTGCGGCGCTTTCGGGCAACATTCCCGCGCTTAACCCGTGCCATTACTTCTTAGTCCTTGCGTTTCAATAGTGATCGGTTTGTATTATGGAGTCAATTTGACGCGTTTCCATTAGCCAAGCGCGCCTTACAAGCAGCCGTTAAAAGTACGGCAGCATCAGCTCAACATTGGGCGCATCGGCGTCAACCACTGCAGTCTTCTTCGCAAGACGAACTTTACGGGCCGTCTTTTTCTTCTGAAGTAAGTGATTGCGAAACGCTTTACGGCGCATGAATTTGCCGCTTCCGCTGCGCTTAAAGCGCTTAGCGGCTGCTCGGCGTGTTTTTAGCTTCGGCATGACGACACGTTCCTACTTTTGACGCAGTCTCAAATTCTACACTGTGTTTCCTTCTAGGCACAAGTGCTTTAGCGGCTAAAAATGTCAAGATATGACCAAGCAAGGGTCTGAAACCAGCCGATTGGTTCTCAATCTTCAGTTTTTCAAGTTCCTAGGGGGGCTGAAATGCACGATGACGGTGTAATCAAATATTGCTGTGAATGGCAGCATAGTGAACTAGCCTCCAAGCATGAAGCGATGTTGATGAAGCTGATCGTTTGGCGCGATCGCCTTCATGCGGCTGGATTAATTGGCGTATATCCTGACGGCGTTGGGTTTGGGAATATCAGCTGTCGGCTCGCCCAGCAGAGTTTTTTAATCACGGGTACTCAAACGGGACACTACTGTATCTCTAACCCTACTCATTACACGCTGGTAGACCAGTGGGATGTTGACCAAAATATGCTCCACTGTGTCGGTCCGCTTAAAGCCTCATCAGAATCGCTAACCCATGCAGCCTTGTATGAGTATTCGGCAGACATTCAGGCGGTCATTCACGTGCACCATGCTGGATTATGGGCAACATATCAACACGAGCTACCAACAACCTCGGCAAATGTCCCCTATGGCACTCCGGCAATGGCTTACGAGATGTGGCGTTTGTTTCGCGAAAGCGATTTGCGTAGCCAGAAGATTTTAGTGATGGCAGGTCACGAGGATGGTCTCATTGCCTTCGGAAGTTCCTTACCGGCAACAGCAACGATTTTGTTTGAATTGCTTGATCACCACGTGTAAGGCGAAGCATGGCTCTAGGGTAAAGAGGTGAGCCCAGTCATCAGCCCCTGACACACCTGAGTCATGAATGGCAGATTAAGGGTTTCAATGCGATCGCTACGCTTGTGATAATGCGGATTGCGAAGAAAAGAAGTATCGGTGACCATAATGGCGCGATAGCCGAGATCCCAGAATGGGGCATGGTCACTACGACGGACATCGGGAATCAGCTTGCCCTGCTGTGGTACAGGCAACCACTCACAGGCTGACCCAGCCTTTTTGACACAACGCTTTAACCGCATCAGATCCAAAATAGCTGCTGGATTGCCTATCAAGCCAATGAAGTCACCTGTACTCGGATACAACCATTTGAGGACAGGTACGGGATATTGTTGGCTGTTGGGACGGCTATCACAGTAACCCAACATCTCCAGCGATAACATGAGACGGATCGGTTGCTGGATACGCTTCAGTGCCAAAGCATAGGCTCGGCTTCCCAGCAGACCGTACTCTTCCATATCGAAGGCGACACACCAAAGGGGATAAGCAGACGGATGCTCCGAAACATAACGGGCAATCTCCAAAAGGGCAGCTACGCCACTAGCATTGTCGTCTGCTCCAGGACTGCCCGGGACAGTGTCATAGTGAGCTCCGACAAGAATAGGGGGGCGGTTTTGGTGTGCCGAATTTTGAGGTTGGAGTTTGAGGACATAGTTGGTATGTTTCCGCCCTCGAACCGAGAATGTGTGCTGCTCTACAACTCCGTACTGCTCCAAGGTGGAGCGAATATACTGCTGTGTCAGTCGATGATTACCCCCTGATAGATAAGGGTCGCGCTCACAGCTCAGTTGCTGTAAGTGGCGTTGGAGGTGCATTTTCAAGTCATTAAAACTGGGCGTAGATGAATGGTCTAAATCGATGGTTTCAGACATTTGTCGTCGAGCTTTACTAATTCTTAAGATTGTCTTGAGACCTTTGAGCTGATGGAATAGTGAGCTCCTCAGCAGGGTATCCCCTGATCCCCAATCCAGGAATAGGCGCTTATACTATGTAGCCATGCGAATTTGTGTCCGTGCAACCGGATACGGATTCGCCTGTTGTCTTTAGTTTCTCGCCAGAAAATTCTGGCTACCTGCGTTAAAGCAATGGAAATTCTGGGAATCGTTTGGGCGGCATCTATCATCAACCAATCAGCTGTGTCTTCCTCGGAAGTGGAGGTGGTTGGTTCTGAACCTCGGCAACACCAACTGGCGCTTGCTGAAGGGGCGGCATCATGGTTCACGCCTTTGGCTCAAGCTTATGGCTGGGGCGTGGTCGAAGCATCGTCCATACTTCATAGCAATTACGTGTTCAACACAAGCTGGTTGGCAACCGACTCAGCCGACTCTGAGTCTGAATCTGTAGACATCTTTGCCGATTCGGACTCACAATTTTCACCGCTGTTGCCGGTTATTGGCACAGGATTAGTCGGAATTGGCTCGATTGTAGCGCCTTCTCTGATTGAAGGAGAGAGTCCCGATGAAACTGTAACCTCAACCAATTGGGACAGTTGGGATGTTGTCGCAGCTGTGCGTATTGTTGAACCTGCGCAACCTGTATCTGATCCTGATGTGAGTGCTGTTGCCATTGACAGGCAATGTTTGACGGAGCCTGCGGTTCCTTACAAAGCTGACTCTATGGCGATGATGACGCCCAATAAGCTTCAGGTTTGGGTTCACAACCACTTCATTGGTGAAATGAACAATCGGTTGGCGGCTCAGCGTCTGGTCGACAGATTTCGTGCCTTGCTTCAGGAGGGCAAGTTAGAACCAGCCCAGTTACATCCGCTATTTGGCACGAATTTTGTAGGTGGGAGCCTTCACAGCGAGGTTCTATTTGTGGTGGATGAAGCGATGCGATCGCATCCTGAAGTTCCTGCTGCTGCTGTGGCCGTTCAATGGATCAATAATCTTCGCGTTGCGCTTGACGAGGCTCCGCTTGATCTTGTGCAAGTACAGATGGCTATGGATGGACTACGGGAAACTTCTGAAGTTATCTATGGCAATGCGTCTTGGTACGGTCCTGGATTTCACGGTCGGAAAACCGCCAATGGCGAACGATTTGATGAAAATATGTTGACAGCGGCTCACAAGACGCTACCTTTCAATACTCGCCTTAAGGTCACAAATCGATTAAATGGTAAATCAGTTGTGGTTCGGATCAACGATCGCGGCCCCTACATCGGTAATCGTACGCTTGATCTTTCTAAGGCTGCCGCTCAGTGTCTGGGGGGTATTGGTACAGGCGTTATTCCCTATGAGGCAGTATTCCTGGAGAGTATTCCTAAGCCAGATTTAGGCGAGTTAACTCTGGCACAGGCAGAGGGTCAAGAGTGAGGGAAGAACCTCCATCCTGTCACTTCACTGCTCTTCTATCCTTTGTTCGGCTGTAAGGAGTGAATCGCTGCGAGCATTCCCTGAGATTTATTGAGGGTTTCTTGAAATTCGGATTCAGGAATGGAGTCAGCAACTAATCCTGCGCCTGCTTGAACACTGACGCTCAGTTCATCGCCCTCAATGGGACGAACAATCATGGTACGGATTGTGATGGCGGTGTTGAGCTGACCCTCAAAATCGTAATAGCCGTAGACGCCGGAATAGGGACCGCGACGGTCGGGTTCGAGCTCGTAGATAATTTGCATGGCTCTTATTTTGGGTGCCCCGCTGACCGTTCCGGCAGGAAAACAGGCTTTCAAAAGATCCCAGGTTGTTTTATTGGGAGAAAGCTGACCCACAACGTTGCTGACAATATGCATGACGTGAGAGTATCGCTCGATTAGCATTAGTTCGTCGACGCTAACGCTACCGCTTTGACAGACCCGTCCTAAGTCGTTACGACCCAAGTCAACCAGCATGACATGCTCGGCAATTTCCTTTGGATCGGCTAAGAGATCTTTAGCGAATGCCGCATCAGCGTCGCAGGTTTTACCTCGGGGACGGGTCCCCGCGATCGGACGCACAGTGGCAACCATCGGATCTTCTAGCTGGCTGCTGTGTTCTGCTTTCACCATAACTTCTGGGCTGGAGCCGATAAGCTGCCAGTCTTTGAAGTGGAAATAGGCCATGTAGGGAGACGGATTTATTAGGCGCAAGGAACGGTACAAGTCGAACGGTTCCCCCCGATAGGTGGTAGATAACCGCTGTGAAATGACCGTTTGAAAAATATCGCCATTACGAATGTACGCTTTGGCCCGTCTGACAGCCTCACAGAATTCAGCTTGGGTGCGGTTACTGGTCGTCTTTGGCAAATGTTGTGTGCCAGCTCCTGGCGAACGCCAGTCTGTAAGAGGCGACAAGCCAGTAAGGGGCGATGTGAGCTTTTGGACGGTAGCGGCGATGCGATCGCAGGCGGCATTGTAAGCGACTTGCAAATCTTGGCCAGGTTCTCGTAAGTCGGCGTAGGCAATAATCCAAATTTTGCGCTTAACTTGGTCAAAAATTAGTAAGCTATCCACCTGCATCCAGAGTCCATCAGGCAAATCTGAGTTATGGCGATTGTGGATAGGGACAGTCGGCTCAATCCATTGGATGAGTTCATATCCCCAAAAACCAAATAATCCTCCAATTCCAGGAGGTAAATCGGGTAACTTTACTGGCTGATAAGGCGCTAAGCACTCGGGCAGTATCGTGAAGGGATTGCCGGTATAGGTCTGGGTCGTACCATCGCGGAAAGTCTGGGTAGTAACTGCTCCCTGCGTTTCCAATACCCAAAGGGGATCACAGCCCAAAAAGCTATAGCGCCCCAAAGTTTCTCCCCCTTCTACTGATTCCAGTAAAAAGCTGTAAGGAGCATTAGCACAGACTTTATGCCAGGCAGAGACAGGTGTGTCTAAATCAGCTGCTAATTCCTGGTAAACCGGGACAAAGTTGCCTTGGGTCGCTAATTGTTGAAAGTGCGTCAGCGAGGGTGAAACCATCAGCGTATGAATGATTAGGGAGAATACAAGACTGTGGACTTTTATGAAAGGCAGAAAACAAAAGGCGAAAGTAGAATGAGAACCCTTTCGGTGAAAGGCTTTTGCTTGTCCAAGTGCCTCAAAGCTATAGCCATCCCAGATGATTTCTGGGGGTGAGAAGGCTGTTTGAGGAAATTTTCCAAGGAAAATCTTCTCAAAATCCAAATAGGATCGCTCTAGTGGTGGCTATAGCTTAGGGTCCTGACAACAACAGGGGCGTAGCAATGCTACACCCCTGCATAAAGAAATCAGTTTGTGAGAGTTACTAGAGTCGTCAACTAGACCTCATAGGGCTCTTTACCGCTAAACTTAATGGTTGCGGGATCTGGGTTTTTACCAATGTTGCGGTCAACCTTGTTAATAGGTTCACGACCTTCGTTGACTTTTTCGGGAAAGGTTCCGTCTGCTGGATGCAGGTACTGAGTCTCGCCATTAGGATAGATTCGATAGATCTTGTAGTCCTGAATCTTGGGCTTGAACTTAGTCCGCAGCTGAGTGCCCAGTGCCAAACATTGCTCTTTACGAGCTAGATACAGCAGGTTCTCACCTTCGTTCATGATGGCTGAGCCACCTGTGGGCATTTCAAATACCTGCTCCTTGGAACTAGTCCAAGTGATTGCATATTTCTCCTCAACGTCTGCTTTGGTAAGCAGACCGCCAGTGCTACCGCCAAACTTTGGAGTTTGTCCAGTCAGAGTTTCTGCCATGAATGCTATCTCTCAACCGTTTTGACGGCATCGTATCACCGTGTATGGCAGAGTATATCGACTTATTAGAGAAGTGTAACAGTTCTTCAGACAGCCCTTAGTCGAGAATGTAGGGATTGCGGCGTTCCAGAGCTAAAGGATCCACTACTTCGTCATCGATCACGGTAGCTTCAGGTTCAGTCTGAATTTGTAAGACAGCTCTACCTTCTGCGATTGGAAGCGTGAAGTGAAACTGGCTTCCCTGGTCCTTGCCTTCTGAGGTTGCCCAAATCCGTCCCCCCAATCCTTCGATGATTTGCCGACACATTGCTAACCCCAGGCCGGTGCCGCCGGCAGTTCTTCTCAATGCGCCTTCTTCCTGATAGAAACGATCAAAGACAGCTTCCAGGCGATAGGGTTCGATACCGCGCCCGGTATCAGCGATGGTGACCTTGATTAGATTCGTATCTATTGGCTGAGCCTCAATGGAGATGATATCGCCGGGTTCTGTAAATTTACAGGCATTATCGAGTAGTTTGACGATGACTTCTACCAACCATTCGCCGTCGGCTCGGACCATGGGTAAGTTAGGCGGCAGATTGACCTGTATTTCTGTTGCTGGACCGTGTTCACCTTGACGAGCCTGGACGCTACTGAGGGCAAGATAAACGCATTCAGCGATCGCTAAAGCTTCGAAATTCCATTCGATTCGTCCGCTCTCCAGCCGCGAAAGCGTAAGAAAATCTTGCACTAGCTTTCGCATTCTCTCGGCATCGTCCAACGCCGAGGTAAGCATGGTCATGCGCAAGGTCTCTGGCATGTCTGGCTCTGTTGCTAAGCTTTCTAAGCAAACTTGAATTGTGGATAGTGGCGTTCTCAGTTCGTGGCCAGTGATCGCAATCAAGTTGCTGCGGGTTCGCTCTAGAGCTTCTAATTGTTGGTTGAGGTCTTGTAGGTGGGCGTAGGCATCCGCCTGGATAATGGCGACACTCACTTGGGCTGCGATCGCCTCTACCAATGCCAGATCGTCCTCACTCCAGACATAAGGATTTGTCTGGCAGTGGTGTAGCTCAATTACACCCAGGAGACGCTGTTGGTAGATTAGGGGAACCAAGGCCCAAGACTGAATCTGCCACTCTTCGATGAGATAATTCAAGGTATCCAGAGCGGTTTGCAGAACGGTATCTGGATGATGTACGTCCGGAACGACGATGGGCTCACGCTTTTGGTGTATGAACGTGATGAGCGGGTTATCCTCAATGGGCCAATCAACGTTCAGGAGTGAGGCGATAGTAGGCTGTCGATGTTCGTGGCGGATTACGACATCTGAGGTAGAACTGATGCACCGATAAATGATGCACCGGTCTATTGGAATCGCTTGACCTAGCTCATCCACAGTGATTTGAAAGAGTTCTTCTGGATTGAGCGATCGCCGAATTGCTGAAGTGATGGAATTTACCAGGCGTTCCCGTCGCTCTTTGATAGAAATAGCTTTGTAGGCCTTGAGCAGCTTGTATTGTCCGGCTTGCAAGTAGGTGACCAGTCGCTGGGTAAACGGATCAGCTCCAGCCCCCTCCTGTATTTGAGTAGTATCGGTCGGCGTGGCCAAATACTGTTCCTTGGCGGCAGTGATTTTGGACCTCAGCGTTGGACGGTAGGCTAAGATGCGATCGAGCAGAATATGGGCTGCTTGGTGGCTGATGAAACTGTCTTGCGTCCAAATCCCTTCAAAACGTCGTGTTTGCTCCAGTGCTGGTCCCCTGGAGACAGAAGGCGAAGTGGCAGGAGTCCGCTCACGGCAAATTAGACAAGCGCTGTACTCATGACCAACAACAACAAGGTGCCATTCCTGTGTTAAGGCATCTTTCTCATCAAAAGCTATCGTTTCATACCATTCAGAGCCGCTCTCAAAGCTGGTTCCAACAGCTGATAGGACATATACCTGATCTGAAATGTGGGCAATTCGCTGATATCGACTTGCCTCTTGACGATAAAATCGCTCTTGCTGAAAACTTGCGATCACAAGCGGTTTCTCTGTACCCGCTAGGACTTGATCTTCCATGGCATGGGACAAAGCTGTGAGCGATGCTTTGAAGAAAACTTGTGATCGGAGTTGAGGAATTGCCTGCAGCAGCGCCTCGACTACAGAATCCGAATTACTCATTGATGGGTGAGCCAGTTTGATCGGGAAGACAAACTAAGCCGTTCAATGTACAGATAACCAAATTGGCCAAAATCGTTGTAAAGAACAAAATTTGCCAGGGAAGCGGTTAGGCCAATCATACGCCTCTGGAAATCCTCTTGGCAGATTGACTCTCTCAGGGTTAAGGATTTGTTACTAATATCTGCTTTATGGCAGCGTGGAATCCGGCAAAGCTGCAGTTACGAGAGCGGCATGACCCGAGCCGAATCAGACCCCTTCAATTCCAGAATCTCTAACGATGAGATTTGTCGACAAGCTGTTGGCTTAGAAAATGTCTCTCATATCATTCGTATCTTTTAGGAAGCCACTGTAGGCTTCTATACCGTGAATACTACTATCTAGTCCTCTGATTTCCTCCTCGGGAGGAACTCGAATGCCTAAAGTAGCTTGCAGAGCTATCCAGAAGATTCCCGAAACGACCACCATGAACAGCCCAACACAGGCAATACCCAGAAGCTGGGCACCTACCTGCGAAACACCGCCGTTAAAGAATAGTCCTGTAGATGTGCTAAATAAACCTACGGCTAAGGTTCCCCAAATACCACATACGAGATGTACAGAAACGGCTCCAACCGGGTCATCAATTTTGATACTGTCGAAAAAGAAGACAGATGGAACAACCAGAACCCCAGCAACTAAACCAACGATTACAGCACCTGTGTAGTTCACAGCATTACAGCCTGCTGTAATACTTACGAGACCAGCCAAAACGCCATTAATCGTCATCGATAAATCAGGTTTACTGCTCAAAAAGTAGGAGGTACTTGCAGCTGCAACGCCACCAGCGGCGGCTGACAGGTTGGTTGTTACAGCAATAAATGGAACAAAAGTATTGGCGGCCAATTCAGAGCCTGGGTTGAATCCGAACCAACCCATCCACAGAATTAAACACCCGAGCATCGCGAGGCTCATATTGTGACCAGGCAGGGCACTGGTCTGGCCTGCCTGATATTTGTCGATACGAGGCCCTAAAAGAGTTGCTCCCATCAGCGCCGACCATCCGCCTACAGAGTGAACCACAGTGGAGCCCGCAAAGTCTGAGAATCCAGCAGCTCCTAGCCAGCCTTCGCTGCTCCACACCCAATGCCCCACTACTGGATAGGCGATACCTGTCAAAAGCAAACTAAACAAAATGAAGGCCGAAAACTGAATTCGTTCGGCGACCGCTCCTGAAACGATGGTGGCTGCGGTGGCTGCGAAAGCCGCTTGAAACAGAAAGAATGTATTGACGCTCAATCCGGCACCTGAGGTAAGACCATAGGCTTCAGCAGCCCCAGTCAAAAACCAACCACCGCTGCCTATGAAGCTACTGCCTGTACCGAACATGAAAGAGTAGCCGATGGCCCAAAAAGCTAACGTTGCCACCACAAAAACAATGAGATTTTTAGACAAAATATTGACAGTATTCTTGTGGCGGCAGAAACCAGCTTCCAACATGCCAAAGCCAGCATTCATAAAAATTACCAGGACAGCGGCAATTAATACCCAAATATTGTCTAGTAGATTCTGAACATCTGTGGCTGTAATATTCTCTTGCGCCTGAGCGGTATGACTACACGCTAATACGACGATTGTTGCTAGAGGAATACAGGTCAGTTGGCGCCAAAAGTGACGCTGACGTATGCCGGATTGAGCTACCTCAGATAGAGGTATTTTTTTGATATTCCCGGCTTTCAGCAATTGCCGTCTTTGCAAGCTATTTCCCTTGCGTAGCATCGATCTAAACATCTCAAAGAAGTCCCTTCAACATAGTTGAATAAAGAAAAAAGCAACGTCAGAACACGTTGCCTATATGGAAGAGACCCTGATTTTTCCAAGATATTGGTTTGATGCACGCTCGAGAATTTCTGATCTTAGAAAAAAGAGTACTGAAGAATTTCGCCTCAGTACTCTTTTTGAGCTTCAAATTTCCAAGCTTCAAATATATGGCACTCGCAAGAGAAAACTCTAGAGTATCCTTCTGAAGCCTATGAGATTCCGCCCATATCGCTGGTGTCCTTCAGGAAGCCACTGTAAGCTTCCATACCATGTTCACCAATATCTAATCCCTTCATCTCCTCTTCCGGAGAGACTCGGATGCCCAGAGTGGACTTGAGAACCAGCCAGAAAATACTGGTTGCAACTACGGTAAAGAGGCCGATGCTCAAGATTCCTAAAATCTGCGATCCTAACTGAGCAAACCCACCGCCGAAGAATAGACCTGCGATCGCATCTTCTGCACCGCCCTGGGTAAAGTTATTGGGATTCGCAAACAAGCCCACAGCCAACGTTCCCCAAGCACCGCATACCAAGTGAACGGAGATAGCGCCCACAGGATCATCGATTTTGATACTGTCGAAGAAGCCCACCGCAAAAACGACGATAATCCCAGCAAGCAGGCCGATGATAACCGCCCCAACATAACCCACAACGTAGCAACCAGCGGTAATACCGACAAGTCCGGCCAGAATACCGTTGATGATCATGGACAAATCGGGCTTACCGCTCAGTGTCCAAGCTGTAATTGTGGCTGCAACACCTCCTGACGCTGCCGCTAAGTTAGTTGTTACAGCAATGAAAGGAACGGCAGCGTCAGCAGCTAACTGAGAACCGGGGTTGAATCCAAACCAGCCAATCCAGAGAATTAGGCAACCTAGCATTGCAATACTCATGT
The DNA here is from genome assembly GCA_050330865.1 of Leptolyngbyaceae cyanobacterium. Lineage (GTDB taxonomy): Bacteria > Cyanobacteriota > Cyanobacteriia > Phormidesmidales > Phormidesmidaceae > SIO1E4. The sequence goes on along the minus strand of JBHJHM010000108.1, from coordinate 27,073 downwards.
TATGGCCAGGAATTGCATTGACCTGACCATCCTGATACTTGCCAATACGGGGACCTAGAAATGCAGCTCCCATCAGGGCCGACCAGCCACCGACGGAATGCACCACAGTGGAGCCTGCAAAATCATGGAACCCAGCCGCACCCAGCCAACCACTACCGCTCCAAACCCAGTGGCCGGTGATGGGGTAAGAAATTCCGGTAAGCAGCAGGCTGAAAATAATGAAGTCAGTAAACTTGATGCGCTCAGCAACAGCCCCAGACACAATAGTTGCTGCTGTTGCAGCAAAAGCTGCCTGGAACAGGAAGAAAGTGTCGGTCGTAAGTCCGGCTCCTGATTCCAAACCATAGGCTTCGGGAGCCCCTGTCAAGAACCAGCCACCGCCTCCGATGAAACCGTTGCCTCCACCAAACATCAAGGAGAAGCCAATTGCCCAAAAAGCCAGGGTTGCTAGTGCGAAGACAATCAGATTCTTAGACAGAATATTGACAGCATTCTTCTGGCGACAGAAGCCTGTTTCTAACATGCCGAAACCAGCATTCATGAAAATCACAAGAATGGCCGCTACGACAACCCAAATGTTGTCAAGCGTAGTCTGGACATCGGCAGCTGTTATTTCATCCTGAGCACTAGCAGCCATTCCCCAAGCAGCCACAATTATCAGCGCTAGAGGAATACAGGCGACCCAATTCCAACCATTACGCTTACCGAAGTAAGCTTGAATCGCTTCGGAAACTGGAGGCACACTAGCGTTCCAGAAGGACGACGATCGCCGCCTCCGAGAACGAGCACGTTTACGTAACATTAATCTAGACATCTCGACAAACGTCCCTTCAACACAATTCAGACAGCAATTAAAAAGCATCTTGTCGCTGTGGCCTTTTCCACCTAGACAAGATGCCTATGTGAGGAGCACTTAGCAACTTTACAGGAAACGGCCCAATGCACACTGAGAAGCATACAGTCACCCAGTGACTTAAGTAGAGCCACAAGAGAGCAGAAGTGCTATCCCACTTTCCGGATTCAGATATACGGAGGTACGGACTCTACAAGTACCAAAGATTGCACCAATTCTGAGAATACTAAGTTGTATCAGAAATTACATTTTGCAGGGATGGGGCATGTACCAAGCTTTGTAGAAGGGAGAAGGCTCTCTACAGCTGATGTATGAAATAGCTCCTGGTTGCCTGAAATGGAGTAAATACAAGGGGTTCAACGCCATTTCATGGGGCTGTCTTTTGTCGTATCAACTTTTTTGAGTATTTTTTGATTAGCCCTAAATTACTTCATGGACTGCAACATATCGGTATATCTGTTTCTTGGGGATACTTGTTACTACAAGAGGACGTTCGTTACAACAAGACTCGTCTATGAGTTACCTGCCGTGTGTAAGTATTGACGGTAGCCTATGTCATCCAACTTTTGCTGCTTATCGAATACCTGCTGTTCGAGTGTCTGGCGATAGTGCTGCACTTTCTCAAATAAGGTGCTCTGAAAGCTAGCAAGGATTTGCACAGCCAGCAGTCCCGCATTTTTAGCATTGCCGATTGCAACAGTCGCAACCGGAATGCCGCGAGGCATCTGCACGATGGAATAAAGTGAGTCTAAACCACTCAATGTGCTGCTTTTTACGGGCACTCCAATGACTGGCAAAGGTGTGAGTGCTGCCACCATTCCCGGCAGATGAGCTGCTCCTCCTGCACCAGCAATGATGACCTTGATGCCGCGTTTGTGTGCATCTTTGGCATAAGTCACCATGCGGTCTGGTGTTCGATGCGCTGAAATAATAGCGACTTCATGAGGGACTTCAAAGTCTTCGCAGACTGCGATCGCTGCTTGCATCGTTGGAAGGTCAGAATCGCTACCCATGATGATGCTGATGATGGGATTAGTCATGCTGGTTTCACGTTCAATGATCGATAGTGGGGGCTGCGGCGAGACATTTGATGGTATGGATTGCGGTTTCAGGCACCCAGCTGCTGGCCCAAATGCCTCGCCTGTACCATTATGGTTCGAGGACCATAGTCAGCTAGGCAACGGAGCAGCAATTGCGAGATGTTGCGATTCTTTAAGAGAGTTGCAAACCGTAATATTATGTAGTGCTAGAGATTGTTTTATTGCTTCGGGTAGAAAATCCCCTTGCTAATCTTTTATGACTAACGCCACAGACGATAAAACGGTAGTTCGTGAATATTTCAATGCCACTGGGTTTGATCGCTGGCGGCGCATTTATGGCGACGATAGCGATGTCAACAAAGTCCAACTCGATATTCGCAAGGGACACCAGAAAACGGTTGATACTGTCATGGAGTGGTTCCAGGCAGATGATAATTTGTCGGAGTTGTCAGTCTGTGATGCAGGGTGTGGCGTGGGTAGCTTGAGTATTCCATTGGCTCAGGCAGGTGCCAAGGTTAGCGCCAGCGATATTTCTGAAAAGATGGTGAGTGAGGCGCGCGATCGCGCTGCAGCTGTTCTGCCTGCCGAGCAGATACCAAACTTTCAAACGTCTGATTTGGAAGAGTTATCGGGAAAATTCCATACAGTGGTTTGCCTGGACGTTCTAATTCATTACCCCCAGGACAAAGCTGCCGACATGATTAAACATTTGGGCTCTCTGGCTGACTCTCGGATCGTTCTTAGCTTTGCTCCCAAAACCTGTTTCTATAGCTTCTTGAAAAAAGTTGGGAGCTTTTTCCCAGGACCTAGTAAAGCAACTCGTGCCTATCTCCATGCGGAGAAGGATATTGTGAACATCTTAGAATCCTTGGGCTGGAAGATTGAGCGAAAGGCTATGAACAAGACACAGTTTTACTTCTCTCGTTTGCTTGAAGCTGTTCGTTGAAGCAAATCTTTGAGTAGTAAGATTCAGCCGATGATGACTAGTACCGCTACGCGGAATTCAAAATTCAAAATTCAAAATTCAAACCTAAGGCAGATAAGCCTTTCCAGCATTCTGAATAGTGAGCATACTTCTGCCGTGATGTACTAGACGTTGTTCCTTTAAACAGAGAGCCTGCGAAGATGGATTCATCAAATTAAGCATCTTGGCAAAATCTTGGCAGCTTTGGAGTGCGCTCCTCCCTGTAGACTTTGATCATCCACTGAGAAAATTTCGAGAAGAGTCGCCAATTTTTTTGCATTGATTCGGAAGCTAGCGTACCGCTAAATGCCAGCCTGCTTGTCTACTCAATAGAATTTGTTGGACATTGAGCCAATCTTCCAGCTCAATCTAAGGAGATTTCCAGAAATGAATGTACCACTGTAGGTTGGCGTCGAGGCCCGAGACCCAACATTGCCAACATCTCGCTCTGTTGGGTTTTGCTAGCGCTGCAACCCAACCTACTACCGACAATTTTCTGGGTAATTTCTTTCTTAGAGATCACCTAAGTGCTTGGCAAACGGCGTTCCTTGTAACTTATCCCTCAGTTCATCGTAGTTTGCAACAATGTCGGCCAAGTTGTCGGATAGAATTTTACGATGATCGCTTTTGGCCGCGATGGGTTCAACTCCTAGGAATCGAAAAGCTTCATTTCCATGCTTGTTTTGAGTATCAGAGTTGGCAAATAAATCTTCGTAGCGAATGTTTAGTACTCGTGACTGGGGCAGTTCCTGAACCATTTTTGTATGATCGGCCAGCTCTTTCTCAAAGAGGGCAAGCTGTTCAAAGGTATAAGGTATATCTAACTTTATTTGCTGCGAACGGACAGGCTTTTCAGAATTTCCAGTATTAGAAACTTTGACAACGCCGCTATCTTTCATTTTCTCTAGCGAAATAAATCGCTTAAGAATGTTCTCACGATAGAGATTGATAACTAAAATATCGTTGTGTTCCTTCAGATAGGAAGTGATTCCATATCGTGTGAAATTCATTGAGAAGTCTTTGATCCCAATTGTTTCTGTATTGCCCCAGTATTTAAAGTTAATCCTCTTCCCCTTTTTGAGATGTGAAACAGCAGAGTAGGTATGCCCTGCGTAGAAAAAAAGTTTACTACTATAAATTGTGTCAAGGTATGACTCTAAGGAGCGTCCACCAAATCCCAGTTTGGTATGTAACTTGTAGGGCATTGTCCATTCTCCTAACACCTCCCCATAGTTTGTGATTTGGGGATGGTTGTTGAGGAGGTTAGCTAAATAATTACTCCCGCTACGCCCTAATGAGAGAATGATATGCTTTTTCATTAGCCTTATCTTTAGGTGAAAAATAGAGGTCCGAATAATCGGCTCATTAGTATTCCTATCCTATCTTCGTCTCGAGCTTTAAACAGAAAGATAAGCAGAGTTTCTTGGAAATAACCAAATAGACACACGAGTGTTAAGGCTTGATGTATGTAGAGGAAAGTCTCAGAAACCCATAGCTTATAAAAGATAAACTCCACGTTCCGTTACTTAGGCAAGCAATGAACAACTTGGCCTAATCTGATTGCATTGATGCAAATGTACTGCTACATTGAAACGGATAAGGATTCATCCTTATCCGTTTCAATGTTCTGAGAGTCAGGGCTAGCGGCGGGCAAGTTGCTTCTTAGATAGTTTGCGGAGACGGATAGATTCCGGAGTAACTTCCACCATTTCATCAGCACTGATGTATTCAAGCGCTCTCTCTAAACCCATATCAACAGGAGACTGTAATTGCACTAGTTCGTCTCCAGTTGCGGAGCGATGGTTTGTCAGCTGTTTCGTTTTGCAGACATTTAACTCCAAATCTTGAGGGCGATTGTTCTCCCCAATAATCATACCCTTGTAAACTTTAGTCCCAGGTGTGATGAAGAAAACGCCCCGGTCTTCAGCGTTCTTCAGCGCGTAGAAGGTAGCTGTTCCTTCTTCAAAGGCGATGAGTACACCATTGCGGCGAGTTTCAACCTCACCGGTCATGGGTCGGTATTCGAGGAAGCTGTGATTCATGAGTCCTTCGCCTCGGGTTAGACGCATGAACTCACCTCGAAAGCCAATGAGTCCCCGCGCCGGAATCACAAACTCTAGGGTGGAGCGACCATTACCCGTGACGCGCATATCTTGCATCTCGCCGCGTCGTTGTCCTAATCGTTCCATGCAGCCGCCAACGCCATCTTCGGGAACATCCAACACTAATAGTTCGTATGGTTCGCAGGGCTGGCCGTTAACTTCACGGAAAATAACTTGCGGCTGCGAAACCTGGAACTCGTAGCCCTCGCGTCGCATATTTTCAATCAGGATGCCCAAGTGTAATTCGCCTCGACCCGAGACTGAGAAACGGTCTGGCGAGTCGGTGGGTTCTACGCGCAGGGCGACGTTTGTTTCCAGCTCACGCATCAGGCGATCGTGCAGTTGTCGCGATGTTACGAACTTACCTTCTTTTCCGGCAAAGGGAGAGTCGTTGACGGCGAAGGTCATCCCCAGGGTCGGTTCATCGACGCTGATAAGAGGTAGGGCTTCGGGATTATCGGGGCAAGCAATCGTTTCTCCAATGTTGGCGTCGGCGAAGCCTGCGATCGCGACAATTTGTCCTGCGGTAGCCTGCTCAATCTCAACCCGTTGTAATCCTTCAAAGCCAAGAAGCTTGGTGATTTTAGATTTCACCTGCTTGCCTTCGCGCGTCATCAAAATAGCGGGCTGGCCTACTTGAATTGTTCCATTGTGAACTTTGCCAATTACGATGCGGCCCAGATACTCGGAGTAATCGAGCGTGGTGACTTGCAGTTGGAAGGGCTTCTGAGTATCTCCGATAGGCGGGGGAACATGATCGAGGATGGCTTCGAAGAGAGGCTGCATATCTTTGTCTTCGTCTTCTAATTCTTTCTTGGCAAAGCCAGAAAGTCCTGATGCATAGAGATAAGGGAATTCACATTGATCATCATCCGCCCCCAGCTCAATGAAGAGATCGAGGACTTTATCAACAGCAACGTGGGGATCAGCCTGAGGACGGTCAATCTTGTTAAGGACTACGATGGGTCGCAGTCCCTTTTCTAGAGCTTTCTTCAATACAAAGCGGGTTTGCGGCATGGGGCCTTCATTGGCATCCACGATCAGGATGCAGCCATCGACCATCCCCAAGACACGTTCGACCTCGCCACCAAAATCGGCGTGACCCGGCGTATCAACGATGTTGATGAGCGTGTCTCCATAGCGAACAGCAGTATTTTTGGACAGGATGGTAATGCCGCGCTCCCGTTCGATGTCGTTAGAGTCCATTACACAGTCTGGAACCTCCTCACCCTCACGGAAAATGCCGGACTGCTTGAGAAGTGCGTCTACGAGCGTTGTTTTGCCGTGGTCAACGTGAGCAATGATGGCAACGTTGCGAATAGGGAGAGTCATAGCTTCCTAGAATCTGTATATGGGAAGGACTGGAGTGCGATCGCGAACTCGTGTAATGTTCAAGCGATAAACAAAATCTTAACAATTGTAACTTACCTAACTGTCTTCTTGGGAGGATTGTGGCGTTCAGGATGTTTGCCGAGAAGCTCAGACTTAAGTTAGGCCAAGCGCTAACGAGTAATACGAAGTCCGTACCTTCAAATAATTCCGCAACTGAGGTCACGCTTGCAGGCACGTAGAAAATCTCTTCTTCATGCCCTAGTAAACGGTAGGCATCCAGAATTTCTTTGTCGCTGACGGCATTGAATTCACCCTGCTAGTTTTCTTGAGCGGCTCTGGATAACACTTAACGGATCAAATGAACCATACTTCAAGAAATTCGCTATTCTTAAACGCATCTAAGGGGAGTTTGTTCGTAAGGACGTAAGAGCTATGAAAATGACCGACCTGCGTCGAAATCCCCAGTGGGTCATCCTGGGGTTTGTGATGATGGCCGCTACTATTGGAGGCGCGCTACGTATTTTTGCCCATCCAGAGCAATCTCTGTCCGGTGAAAGCTCGGTCAATTCCGGATCTCACGCAACCCGCTCGATAGAGCCTTTGAAATCTTCTGTGGGGCCGATATCTACATCTCTAGAAGCAGCAGCCGATCCCAGTGCACTCTTAATTGCGACGCCATCGGCAGAAGACCGTTTGGCTGACTTACCTGGAACCGGTAGGCCTGATCCATTTATGTCTGTGCTCCAAGCTGTTGAAAGACCTCGCCCCTCACAATCCACTGCAACGCCAGATTTAGCGAGTGCTGCCTCTGAATCAGAAACTACAAACAGCGGAACGCCTCAATCGATCCCCGCGACTTCCGTCTCTGATACGGTGGATTTACCACCTGTTCCCACAACGACTTGGTCACCACAGCCGGCACCGCTTCCGCTTCCCGCGATTCCAGTAGCCAATGCACCCGTTTCCATTCCATCATTACCCACCTATTCTGCACCTGTTGACCCCATGCAGGCGATTGAGTTGAGTGGTGTGGTGCAGTTAGGCGATCGCGTTGCGGTAATCGTGCGTGAATCGAATGATACAACGAGCCGTCATATGTTTGCAGGAGACTTCCTGGCCGGAGGGCGAATCAAGATAAAGTCTATCGATTTGTCATCTCAAGAGCCTCTGATTATTCTCGAATATCAAGGTAAAGAATATCCCCGGATTGTCGGCTCATAGGGCTTATTGTTGTCTCGTAAAGACAGATTAAGTCACACCTCGATACTTCAGAATTGAGGGTTGTATCTTAATAGAGGCTCAATAGCATTCTTTTTAACGAAACTGCGATGGCTACTCAGGCTCAGCGCCCGCTTGATCTTAGTGACTCTTATCCCTGTCCAGTGTGCCGTCATGGCGACATCAGCTCACTGGTATTGACTGATGCATTTGCCTGTAATTTTTGTCGTCATATTTTGTCCGCTGATTTGTCTCAGCAGCAAGTCCAAGTGGTGGACAGCACTCAATCAATCACTTGGGTGTGGAATGGCCAGCGATGGCGAGTGGTCAATGCCAATAGAAGTGCTGATATCTCTGCAATGGCAATATTTGTGGCGATTATTCTAGTGGTGCTTCCAGCTGGCTTAGTGCAGTTGACGGGCCTTATTTTTGCGCCACTGCCGTCTTCTCAGCCGCATGTGCCCTTCTCAACAATTTGGGCCTGTTTGGTTTTAGTTGCTCACTTGAGTCTTGTCCTGTGGCTGCTGGGTGAGTACTATCAGTTTCCCTTCTATGTTGCTACTAGAGTTCGTTTATTTCAGCGGCGCTTGTCTTAGCGGTATGACAACCTGTTTCTGCGCAAGTTACCCTCCTCTCAAGGATCCTCTGCTAAGGGAATTTCCAGAAAAGAATTTACCCACTGCAGGGTGTCGTATAGCTCTCCGGGCATGGCTCCGCTTTAGCGGAGCATAATGCACCGAGACGGGTATTTTTATTTCTGGAAATCTCCTAAGACAGTTCTTTTCGCATCATGATATGTTCGATACCCAAGTTCTGAAAGGCTTGTCCCTCTTGCTGAAAACCTAACTTTTCATAGAAGCTGACAGCATGATGCTGTGCAGCTAGAACAACTTCTCGATGACTTTGGTGTCTAGCGACTTGCAAGAGTTTTTCCATGATGCAGCGTCCAACGCCCTGCTGCCGAAGCGATTGAGTCACGGCTACTCTTCCGATGCGCCCATCTGGTGTCAAGCGCCCAGTTGCGATAGCATGACCTTCTTTCAATGCCAAAACATGCCGTGAGACTGGATCATAGCCATCAGCTTCTAGATCGGAGGGGATTGACTGCTCACAGACAAAGACCGCGTATCTTACCGCATGGATCAGGCGCTGGTAATTACCATAGTCAACCACGCTGACTGTGATTTTACGAGAAGGTCCAAGTTTGGTTATGGTTAGGGTTTTCACCATTGCAAGGTTGGTTGAGGGATGCCGAGCTAATATCTACCATCCTTATGATTCAAAGCTCAAAGCTCAAAGCGCTATGCGTTAAAAATTTCTCTGACAATTTTGCCTAACAAGCTTTGGGAGCCTTGCTCGATGCTTATTCTAAAGTTCCATAGGAAAATCGGGTTGCGCTGTGGAATTCAAGTCAGGCAGTCAGGACAGGAGAGATATCTACAGAACCAAAAGCAAGACTCAGAGCAACATTGAGATTCTCAAACATCTTTACCAACCAGAGCACACTTTCCTGAGTAGCAGCCTCATAGTGATTAAAGAGAATAGAGAAGCGACGCTCGAGATATGGCTTGACCTTTTTGCAAAGCAGTACAAGCTTTAAGAGAAGGCTCGTAGTTAGGACAGGTCCTAGATTATTGATTAAATCCACGAATATGAAGTGGTGTGGACGCTGAGGTGATTCCACAACTAAGAAACTCAGCAGCTGACTGCAAGTGCGAACTAGTAGAAAGTCATTAAGCGGCTGATTATCATTCTGAGGAAGCGTGTCCTTAAGCTGCTTATACAAAAGATTGCTGAATTTCCGGCGGCTGTAAGACGGAGCAATTGTTTCGCTCAAGTAATGATAAAGATCACCTTTGAAATCACAGAACCGTACGGCCTGATTTCGTTGCAGAAACATTTGAGCCGAATCGCAGTAGCTACGACCATGATCGACTTTTCCAGAGAATTGGTTGAGCGAATCTACAAGCTCTTGGTCACTTAACAAGGTCGGGTTTGCGATTGGGCGCAGACGTTGAATGCTTTCTTGAGAACAGGACCGCTTCTCGAGACGAGCTCGGCGCACCCGATAGGTGACGTACTGAGATAGATTTATCTCAAACTTTTTCTGAGCCTTTATTTGAATGCGACGAATGTGCCGCTGGTGCTCTTGAGGGCTACCCTCGCTGACTAGGCAGTGTTCGTAAAGGTATGGATATCTTTGAATTAACGTGCCCAGAGGAAGATCAGTTCCGTTGTCCTTTGGATCGGGTGCTTCTACTAGCCGAGCTAGTCGCTTAAGCGTAAGATACTGTTCCGTTTCTACAAAGTCGGCTACGATTTCGCGCAGTTTACGAATCTGTCTTGCTCTTGAATACTCAGTTACTTGCTTAGTAGGCCCCTGTTCTAGGGTTTCCATGAAAGCAGGAACTGCGCTTTGAAGATGAGGACGGCTCTGCCACCGGTTGACCAGAATATGGCAACAGCGATTAAGGATGTAATGAAAATACTGATCAACGTCACTGGAAGAGAGAATCTCATCTAATGTCGCTACAACTTTACGGCTTGGATACCCTACTCCGTCTATAAATAACGATCGAAAACGCTCAATTAGCTCTTGTGGGGTCTCGTACTCAGCATAAGCTAGCAAGTGGTCGTACAGAACTTGCTCCTGGGGACTAATTGACCGGCTATGGTAAGTCGTCCGCGTACTCACAGTGTTCACCACTCCTGCACCCAAGCGTCAACAAGAAATTCGAGCTCACCAAGACCATGCGATGGCGAAGATAGTCTATCACCTCTCTCCCATTCACAAATGTAGGCCTTTATTGAACAAAGTACGGTAAATAGGCTACAAAATCGTCAGTTTTTACACCATAACGACATCTCTGACCGATACAGTATACTCCGTGCTTTTACCTATAGGCTATATCTTCTGTGATATTTGATAAGTCGTGTATGAAGATCCTGTAATGCTTCGCACTGTAAGCATTTCAGGTTTGTGCTCTAAGCCGTATAAAGCGATCGGAAATCAGTTTTCTGGGTTTTATGTCTATCTATCGGTGGTTAGGTTTGATGCTTTGTTAAAAGCTACTTAAGTGAACCTTAACTGGATCGCTGCAGGAAAAATGGGGGATTTCCCGCTTCCCGACAGTATTGCAAAGCTACTGTGAGTGCTCTGCAATACAAATCTCTGCGATCGCTGCCAACCGATCGCCTGAGATATTTCTTCATTGACTGACCGTATAGGCAATAGGTTTCCTGAGTCTTTCTTAGTAAATTTGTCTACAGTGACTGCCTACGCTTGGTCAGTTTCCCTGTACTGTGAAGCGAAGACGCTGGTTGTGTTCTACCCAGGAAGAGAAACTTGACGCTCCACATTTCGTTACAACAGCTAGTCCGAATTACGGGGGCAGCGCTAGAAGCGACCTCTTCTGTTGATGCTGATCAAGAAGTCTTGGGGATTTCGACCGATACCCGCTGCTTACAGCCGGGACAGGTTTTCCTAGCATTGAGAGGAGAGCGCTTTGACGGACATCGTTTCATTGAGGCCGCGATCGCGCAGGGAGCGATCGCGGCCATTGTTGACCGAGCTGAATCGGCGATAATTCCTCAACTTATTGTCGAAGATACGCTGGCGGCTTACCAAGCAATTGCTCACTGGTGGCGACAAACCCTGAAGACACCCTTGGTAGCGATTACGGGTTCTGTGGGTAAAACTACGACGAAAGAGCTAATAGCAACAGCCCTTTCAACCTACGGTGCCGTTCTCAAGACCCAGGCGAATTACAACAATGAGATTGGGGTCCCCAAAACCTTGTTGGAACTCACTGAGTCTCATCGCTATGGCGTGGTTGAAATGGGAATGCGTGCCCGCGGAGAAATTGCTCTACTCACTCAAATTGCTGAACCCGATGTGGCTGTGATTACTAATGTAGGAACGGCCCATATTGGACGGTTGGGGTCTGAGCAGGCGATCGCCGATGCTAAGTGTGAACTGTTAGCCGAACTTCCCTCCCACGGCGTCGCTGTACTGAATCATGACAATGCTCGCTTAATGGCTACAGCTAAACGAGTGTGGTCTGGTTCACAAATTACCTATGGATTGGAGGGCGGCGATATCCAGGGACGCTTGCTAGATGCAGAGCACGTAGAAGTTAAGGGGCTCAAACTACCGCTGCCGCTACCAGGCAAGCATAATGCGGTCAATTTTTTGGCTGCGATCGCGGTGATGGAAGCTTTGGGCTTAGACTGGAGTCCCTTGCAGCAAGGATTGGCAGTAGCGATGCCGGAGGGGCGATCGCAGCGGGTTACCTTGCCTAATGACATTCTGCTTCTGGATGAAACTTACAATGCTGGCGTGGAATCAATGATGGCTGCCCTACACCTCTTGAAAGAAATGCCCGGCAAACGTCACATTGCTGTCTTGGGTACGATGAAGGAATTGGGCAATCACTCTGTGATGCTTCACCGGCAGGTTGGAGAGACGGTTAAAAAGCTACAGTTGGATCATCTTTTGACGCTCGCGGATCCCGCTGAGGCCGAAGCTCTAGCCACGGGAGCAGCACCTATTTCAGTGACATCCTTCACCAATTCTACGGAACTTGTGGTTTACCTAAAGACGCTTCTCCAGCCAGGCGATCGCGCCTTGTTCAAAGCATCTCGTGCGGTTGCCTTGGATAAAGTTGTAGAACAGCTCGCGTCGATGCTGCGGTTGCCGATGTCGTCGGCTTAGGGCTTTAGCACGGCAGTGCTGTATGAGAAGGGGCTTTGAGCAACCATTTTACTGACTCTACTCAGTTGGTAATAACTATTGAAAAATATGCCCAAAGAAATTGGGGGAAATCGGAACTTTTTCCCATGCCAGAGTTCATAATATACATACTGACCTTTACGCGAATGAGGGGTTGGGGAGTGTCGTGATTTCCCTACCCTTCTTTTTTTCTTTAAAGGCGGCTCTGCATCCGGATAATCTTGAAGAGATTGAAAAAGATCTACGGAAAGGATTGATTGATATAGAGGAACTTTCTTAGTTTGCTTTGGATCGAGAGAATGGTGGGTGACGATGCCCATACGCTTAAACCATGATTTTGGTACTACAGTCAGATCACATTGACGTGATGAGGCAGCAAGCAGTAAGAACCTATCCGGAGGAGTGCTGTGGCCTGCTGCTGGGAACACAAGATGGTGAGGGCAAGCGCCGTTGTGTGCAGGAGATTTTGCCCATGGAAAATACGTGGACGGTTGAGACGCAAGCCTTAACCGAGCGCGACGTATCTTCGGCTACGCTCAATAAACAGAATCGTTACTGGATTGATCCCAGGGCTTTGATGGAAGCGCAGCGCTACGGGCGGGATCGAGGCTGGATTATTCTAGGTATTTATCATTCTCATCCGGATCACTTAGCAGTGCCTTCGGAGCGGGATCGTCAGCTTGCCTGGGCTGATTATTCGTATCCCATTTTGTCGGTTATGGATGGCCAAGTTGCTGATATTCAGAGCTGGCGACTGGCAGAGGATCACCAATTTTACGGTGAAGCCATTACCTCAGATGAAAATTTCGAAGTTCCCTGAAAGCAATATCGGATTGCGATCTAGGTCGCTTTGCTATGACGCAGCCAATGTTTAGGGCTACAGGGTGTTCTACGAAAACTCGATTTGTTCGCTGTAGAACAGACTCTGCGTATACTGCGGGATCTTAATGGAAGGGATAAGACAGGAAAAAGCGCTGTAATATGGATACTTCTGCAACAGTTTTGCGGCTAGAACCTGTGTCTGCCGCTCTTTTTGTTGATGCCCTTGTTCTGTGAAGCGGCGATCGCTTCTGGTTTACTACCATGCTCAATCCGAATCTGGATGAAATCCAACTAAGCCAAGAGGAGTATGAGCGCTTCTCAAGACACCTAATCTTGCCGGAGATTGGGCTTGAGGGCCAAAAGCGCTTGAAGGCTGCTAGCGTCCTCTGTATTGGTACAGGGGGACTCGGTTCACCCTTATTACTATATTTGGCAGCCGCGGGAATCGGTCGTATCGGTATTGTCGATTTTGATATTGTTGACCGTTCAAATCTCCAGCGTCAGGTGATTCATGCGACATCTTGGGTTGGTAAACCCAAGATTGAATCAGCCAAGCACCGCATTTTAGAGATTAATCCTCACTGCCAGGTAGATCTTTACAACACGCGCCTATCGTCTGAGAATGCGCTTGACATCATGGAGCCGTATGACGTCATCGTGGATGGTACCGACAACTTTCCTACCCGGTACCTAGTTAACGATGCCTGTGTACTGCTCAACAAGCCCAATGTTTACGGTTCTATCTTCCGGTTTGAAGGACAGGCAACTGTTTTCAATTACCAAGAGGGTCCTAACTATCGCGACCTCTACCCCGAGCCGCCGCCACCGGGAATGGTCCCTTCCTGTGCCGAAGGAGGGGTTTTAGGCATTCTATGCGGAATCATTGGCGTGATTCAGGCGACGGAAACGGTGAAAATCATTACAGGGCAAGGCCGGACATTGAGCGGTCGCTTGATGCTGTACAACGCCTTGGAAATGTCTTTCCGGGAGCTAAAGCTACGTCCCAATCCAGAACGTCCGGTCATTGAGAAGTTGATTGACTATGAGCAGTTCTGTGGCATTCCTCAGGCTCAAGAGGCGGAGGCTCAGGCCCAGGCTGCTATTCCTGAAATAACAGCCACTGAACTGAAGCAGCTCATGGAAGAAAAGGCAGATGATATTCTGCTACTGGATGTGCGAAATCCTCATGAGTATGAGATTGCCCGCATCCCGGGAGCTGTTTTGGTGCCACTCTCAGATATTGAGACGGGAGCTGGTGTCGAAAAGGTGCGATCGCTCCTCAACGGTCATCAGCTGGTGGCCCACTGTAAAGGCGGGGTGCGGTCAGCCAAGGCACTGGGTTTGCTGAAAGACCAGGGTATTGAAGGAACCAACGTCAAAGGCGGCATTATGGCTTGGAGTCGCGAAGTCGATTCTTCAGTGCCCCAATATTAGAACCTCTGATACGTTGCGATGACTCCAGGGAATCCCTTGCGGGTTTCCTGGAGTTTTTATGAATTTGTCAGATGGCTGCAGCTCTGTATTGCGGCCAATTTAAGCTTGTTCACCTGCGAGCAGAAAAAGAGAGCGTGAAAAGATTGGATTGGGTTTGAGGAGCGTTCTCTCCTTTTCCTTTTGCTATAGGTGGCGGAGCTCCAAGTTGACGATCAGATACCTGATCTTTTTTCCTTCAAAAAACATATTTAGCCAAAACTTCATGTGACCGACAATTTGACCCCTTTTTGATGAACTTGACTTTTCTCTTTCGTCGCTAGCCCTCTGCTTAGGCCATCATTTGGATATTCCAGTGCTCCAAGCACGCACCGCGACTATACAGAGCCCGCTACGTTCAACGCCACTCGATAACTCAGTTGTCGAGGGGCGTTGTTATTGAGGTGCTGTTTTCTTCGATTGTCTCAGTTGTGTCCCGGAAGGTGTGCCCTCAGGAGGCACCCTTTAGACTGCGTGAAAATACCTGAGTTTGGGAAGACCTGAATTTAGCTGAACTTTTCCCTATGGCCGTACAGAGCAGCCTGAGACACTATAAAAACATCCTGTAGACTCGCGTGTGCTCTTAGAGCACTGGTTGGGCTGGAGCTTCTGGGAAGGAGCCTTCGGTCCAACTTTTTGTTTTAAAGGTTGCGCAAGACATGTGTATCTGAATAAAAACGTCTTAACCAGTCTCCCGCGATACTTCTTCTACCCGTCTCCAGACTCCAAGCGACTTGCATTTTGAAAGGCTGCTTCTGCCTCTTCGAGTCGTCCCTGCTCTTCAAGCATGACGCCTAAGTTATAATGAGCGTCGGCGTCTTGGGGATTCAGGCGAATTGTTTCTCTGTAAACAGTTTCTGCTGCTTGAAGCTGGCCTTGTTCATACAATGCTAGGCCCAGGTTGTAATGCGCCTCAAAATCTTCTGGGTTGAGGCGAATAGCTTCACGATAGGCTGCCTCTGCCTCTTGGAACTGTTGCTGCTCGTACAGCGTTAGGCCCAAGTTATAGTGGGCATCTGCATCTTCTGGGTCGAGACGAATGGCTTCACGATAAGCGGCTTCGGCTTCACTGAAAAGGAATAGGTCGTACAGTACCAATCCAAAATAGATGAGAGCTTTGGCATAGTCTGGGTCAAGACGAATGGCTTCACGATGGGCGGCTTCGGCGGCTTTGGTCTGTTCTCCTTCGGCCAGTACAAATCCTAGGTTGTCGTGAGCTGTGGCATCCTCCGGGTCAAGACGAATGGCTTCGCGATGAGCCGCTTCAGATTCCTCAAAACGCCCTTGCTCATACAGCACTACGCCCAAGTTGTCGTGAGCGTTGGCATAGTTTGGGTCAAGCCGTATAGCTTCGCGATGGGCCGCTTCGGAGGCTTCCAATTTGCCTTGTTCACCCAACGTTACACCGAGATTGTCGTGTGTAATGGCATCCTCAGGACTAAGGCGAATGGCTTCGCGGTGAGCGGCTTCGGAGGCCTCAAAGCGCTTTTGATCGTGCAGTACGATCCCTAGATTGTCGTGGGCAATGAAATTCTCAGCGTCGAGGCGAATGGCTTCGCGATACGCTGCTTCCGCTTCTTCTAAGCGTTCCTGAGTATGTAATGTGCTTCCTAAATCAATGTGGGCATCAACATCCTCAGGATTTGCCTTGATGGCTTCGCGATAGATAGCTTCGTCTTGCGCTAAAGCATTTTGCTCGTCAGAAGTGTCTTGTGATCGATTTGCGGCAGGGGTACATCCTAGTGTGGCCCAAACGAGCAAGATGCTGACTCCACCCACAATCAGACGACGCATTCAGGAGCCTCCTCAAAAGTCTTGGGTTTACTCAAGTATCGTCAAAAGCTCCGAGCACTTACCTATTTGTGATAAAGCTTAGGCACTGGTATAAGTTTTGGGATCATTGCTCTGTGGCAGCTCGCTGCAGAAAGTTACGAATAGCGGGTTCCTCGGTCAATCCGATCGCTTGTGAATAGGCCTGCTGCGCGGCATCCTTACATCTTAATCGTTTGAGCAAGTGGGCTTTCAGAGCCCAATAGGGTTGATAATTTTGCACGCGCTCAGCCGGAAGTTGAGCCAGCTGCGATAAACCTGCTTGCGGATCCTCAGCTTCGGCGATCGCGGCAGCATGCCCGACCCAGGCTCCTATCGTTGGCGATAGCTGAACGAGCCCAGCATAAAGCTGTGCCAGCGTTTCCCAATCGGTTTGTTGTGTCACAGCCCGTTGCGCATGTACCGATTGAATCGCAGCCTCCAGTTGAAACCGCCCAAGTTGCCCGTGTATGGAAGCTTGAGCTAGTTCTCGCTCGGCTGCCGCAATCAGTGCTGGCGACCACAGCGTTGTGTCCTGTTCCAAAAGTGGTACGTAGTCGCCTGCAGCGGTTCGGCGAGCCTGCTGCCGTGATTCACAGTAAAGCATCAGTGCCAGCAACCCTTTAGCTTCTGGGGCTTGGGGCAATTGCTGCACACATAAACGCGCTAGCCAAATTGCTTCCTCTGCCAGTCCCCGATGCCGAGGATCGCCACCAGGGATCCCGTCCCAACTCGTTGTATAAGCTGCGTAGATGGCTGCTAGTACCGCCTCTAATCGCTCCGGTAAATCTTGGATATCAGGCAATTTAAAGGGAATACCCGCATCGCGAATTTTGGCTTTGCTCCTTACCAGCCGCTGCCCCATGGTAGTCGGAGCAACCAGGAAGGCTGATGCAATTTGAGCTGCATTTAAGCCCAACACTGTTTGCAGCATCAGAGGTGTCCGTATCGCAACCGCAATGGCTGGGTGAGCACATATAAATAACAGTTTTAAGCGCTCATCGGGAAAGGAACTTTCGTCTTTGGGAAGATCCTCTGGCATGGCAACGCCAGATAGAGTCAACATCTGCAGTGCTTTGGCGTGGGTCTGAGTGCGTCGCTCAGTATCTAGCAATCGCCGCCGCGCAGTTACCAGCAACCAAGCTTCTGGATTGTCTGGCACGCCTCGGGTAGGCCAGGTTTTGAGCGCTGCTAAGAAGGCGTCACCGAGGGCATCTTCGGCAGCGACAATGTCGTGCGATCGCACCGCTAAATAAGCCACCAATCGCCCGTAGGAATTACGAGCTGCTAATTCTGCCGCTCGGCGTACCTCCATATGTTTATGCCTGAGGTGTCGTCTTTTGCCAGGCGGGGAGTGCCTCAATGCGGTCATACCACGCCCGAATTTGGGGATACCCTTCTAGTGGAAACTGTGCCACTGCAGCATAGGTTAAATCGCTGGCGACGGCGAAGTCAGCCAACGTCAGGCTATCGTTGACCAGATAGGAATGCTTTGCCAAGTGAGCCTCTAACACCATGGCCTCATGATGGAAGGCGCTGTTAGCCTGCTCCAGCACCTGCGGATCAGGATCACCCAATTGCAACACCTGTTTGACGAAGCGCTCGTACTGGAGGGGCTGGCAGCCTCTAGACCAATGTGCCAGCTGCCAGCTCTGCCAGCGCATAATATCTGCCCGTTGCTTAGCATCATCGGGCCAAAGCGAGGTCGATACTTGACTGGCTAGGTACTGCATGATGGCATTGGATTCCCAAAGGGTAAAGTTGCCATCTCGCAAAACGGGAATTCGCCCCGTGGGATTAAGCGCCAGAAAGTCCGGTGTGCGCTGCTTTCCTTCCGGTAAGTTGATGAGCTGCAAATCCATAGGAATTTGGAGATGAAGCGCGATCGCGTGGGCTCTACGAGAATTGGGAGAAGGGGGAAAGTAATACAGTTTCATGATGGGCCTCCTACGCCTGATCCATAGAAAGCAAAGGCCGCACTTCAACTGCACAGTTGCTAGCAGCAGGGCAGCGGGCTGCCCAGTCTAGGGCTGCATCTATATTTGCGACATCAATCAAAAAGAATCCCCCTAGCTGTTCTTTGGTATCGGCATACGGGCCATCTTGGACCTGTCGTTGTCCTTCTTTGAGACGTATCGTTGTTCCCATATGGCTGGGATGCAACGCGGCTCCACCGGTTAAAACACCTGCTTTAGAAAGGGCCTCGGAATAAGCACTATAGGCAGGCATATGGCGATCGCGTTCGGCAAAATCAGCTTCTGTTTCGTAGACCAAGATGGCATATCGCATCAAAATTACTCCGTCAAAATTGGCTTCAGCACACAGAAATTTTTCTGTGTCCTACTTTAATGACGAACCAGGAAATTCCATTTCGACAACTAAGCAGTCTTTTTCTTGGCGAAGACTCTTTTAAAGCGTTTACCAACCTAGGATTTTCGCGATCTCAGCCGCAAGCTTCAGAGGACGAAACGGCTTCGCGACCACCCCAGCCACGTCTAGATCCTTAAAGTCCTCTAGATTAGATTGGCGCGCTTTAGCCGTCACAAAAATGACTGGAATTGATTGAGTCGTTGCCTCCGCCTTTAGACGCTGCAGAGTAGCACGACCATCCATATCTGGCATCATCATATCGAGCAGAATCGCGTCAAGAGTTTCACTTTGGGCGATCGTCAGTGCATCGTTACCAGAACTTGCTGTCAGCACTCGCCAATCAGTTCCCATCTCTAAACCTAGCTTCGTAATCTCTCGCACATCAGCTTCGTCATCCACAATCAAAATACATTTAGTCATAAACTTGATGGTTGTTGATTGATTAATTGGTTATTCGTTGGTGATTTACTGCGACTTATGGACCGCGAACGATAAGCCATGAACAATTAATAATGAACCGTCAGCCAAGCACGATAAAAACTATGAACTATTAACCACAAATAGATGACTGGTCGTCATTGGCCTTGTCTCCTAAGGGTAGTAAAACCTTAAAAGTGCTACCTTCGCCAAGAATGCTCTCGGCCCAAATGTGCCCATGATGTTGTTGAACAATTTGGCGACAAATGGAAAGCCCCAGTCCCGTACCGCCTTTGGCACGGGCATCAGAAGCATCAACTTGTTGAAAACGTTCGAAGATGAGGTAGAGCTTGTCGGCAGGAATGCCCCGGCCCTGATCGCGAACGGTTATTAGAAGATGGGGCGATGGGAGGATGGGGCGATGACGGGAAGGAATACTCTGTTCCCTGTTCCCTGTCCCCTGTTCCCTGTTCCCAGCCTCTTTCTGTATTTGCGCCGTGAGCCAAATGCTGCTGCCGGGAGAGGAAAACTTGATGGCATTGCTGATGAGGTTGGTGAGAAGCTGTTGGATACGATCGCAATCGACGCATAGCTTGACATTGATCGGTTCCACCACAAGCGTGATTTGAGCCTCTTGAGCCATCGCCTGCATCACAGTTGCTGCTTGTTCAAAGATGTAGGGAAGGTTGCAAACTTGAGGATGCAGCGTGAGCGTGTCCGATTTCATGCGCTCGAGGTCGAGGATGTCGTTGACGAGACGTACAAGTCGTTCAGCATTGCTGATCGCCATACTAATCATCTGCTGACCTTGGTCGGTCAGGCTACCGAGTTGTCCAGTCCCTAACAAATCGAGTGCGCCGATGAGGGAATTCATCGGCGTTTTCAGTTCATGGCTGACCAGCGAGATAAATTCATTTTCAAGGCGTTTACGCTCCGTAATGTCATTGGCGATCGCGAGCGCGCAGCGATGACCTCGGAGTTCAATCAGCTCTACGGAAAGCAATACGGTTCGATATTCACCGCCTTTGGTGCGCAACTCAAATTCACGGTTGTGCAGTACACCTGCTTCCTGCAACTCAGCGAGCCCCTCACGGTAGCCGCTAGGATCGAGCCCTAAATTCAACTCATCTACGTGATAGCCAATGACCTCGTTGCGTGTGTAACCACTAAGACGGAGAAAGCTCAGATTAACTTCGAGAAACTGCCCGTCTTCCAACTTGGTGATGGTAATAGGGCTGGGACTAGAGCGGAAAGCTTTGGTAAAGGTTTCTTGTGCGCGTTGGCGATCGCGAATCACCTGCTGGAGCTGCTGGTTTTGCAATTGCAGCTGCTGACGCAGAGAACAAAGCTGTAAGTGGGTCTCAATCCGAGCTAGAACTTCCTCAACTTGAAACGGCTTTGTGACGAAATCAACGCCTCCAACCTGAAAGGCTCGCACTTTATCTAAGGTTTCACCCAACGCACTGATAAAAATGACGGGAATTTCACGTGTGCGCTCATCGGCTTTGAGATGTTCGCAAACCTCATATCCGCCCATTTCGGGCATGTTGATGTCTAGCAAAATCAGGTCAGGAGGAGCGGCCTGGGCCGCGCGGAGAGCCGTTCTCCCTTTGGTAACGCTCCGCACTTTATAGCTGCGCTCAGTGAGCAACTGAGAGAGCAGTTGCAGATTTTCGGGAGTATCGTCAATGGCCAGAATATCGGCCCGATAGTGCTGATCGGCTGGCTTTGACATGGACTGGAGACGTGACAAATGTTTTAACTCTACGGTTGAATCGAGAAGAACTAGGGAAGATTTAGCTATTATTTTCTCTACGAAAAAATAGGTCTAAACCATAGCCCTGGAAGCTTATTCTAAGGAAATACATACCCTGTTTAGGAAGCGTTCCGTGCTGTTCTGGTGTTCAAAGATTATCCAACTTTTATTGATATTAGCGTTAGGTTTCTTGGCACTCAAGCTCAGGACACCTTTGTTGGCTAGCGTCAGAGCCGATCTGGTCTGGTGGTTGCCTACCGGCTTAGGAGGAGTGTTGTGTCTAAATTTGTGGCAATTCTGGCAACGTCAACCGGCTGACAATATCCTACGTCGTGGGACGCAGCTTTTCTTTGTCTGTCTATCTGCTGTGGGGCTGTCGTTGATACTTACGCTTGAAGGGCAGTATCACCTGACGAAGCGGGTAGTACTGTCTAGCGATCGCGCTCAGTTGGCGAAACTAGGGCAGCACTTAGTTGTCGGATATCACAATTTTGCTGATGTTCAGACGCTAGTGCAGAAAGGTGGAATTGGTGGAATTTTTATCACCCGCCACAATTTAGAAGGGCAGACGGTTGAGCAACTTCGGCAACAGATTGCGACGCTACAGGCCTTACGCCGCGAGCAAAATTTGCCGCTGCTTTGGGTCGCGACGGACCAAGAAGGTGGGATTGTGTCGCGCTTGTCTCCCCCATTAACTCACCTGCCCCCTTTATCGGAGGTCGTGAGTCAAGCTGCAACACCCGCTGCTCAGCATCAACAGGTCCAGCAATACGGCGATATCCATGGAACCGAACTGGCGGCGTTAGGGGTCAATCTCAATTTTGCCCCTGTGGTGGATCTCAACAAGGGGATCGTGACGCCTGGTGATAAATACTCAGTCATCTATCAGCGAGCAATTTCAGAGGACAGCGCTGTCGTAGCCGAGGTTGCTCAAACCTACTGTATGGCTCTGTTGAACCACGGCGTACACTGTACGCTCAAGCACTTTCCTGGACTAGGCCGACTGGAGGGCGATACGCACCTGACTTCGGCTTATCTGGATACGCCAATCGCGATATTAGCTGAAGAGGATTGGCTGCCGTTTCGACAGGCAATGCAGACACCCGGAACAGTAACAATGTTGGGACATCCAATTTTGACTGCGGTGGATGCTTATCACCCGGCTTCCTTTTCAGAAGCCGTTGTCCAAGGAATTCTGCGCCAGCGGTGGCATTATGATGGGCTCCTGATCACTGATGACTTTAGCATGAGGGCAGTCTCTGGCAGCCGCGATGGCGTCACTGGGGCAACCATCAAGGCCTTGAATGCGGGCGTCGATCTTGTTTTGGTCTCCTACGATCCAGACTTGTACTACCCAATTATGGCTGCGCTCATGCGGGCCGACGATCGCGATCGCCTGGTTTCAGAACGGCTGGCCACTAGCCATGATCGTCTCCAGCGCTACCACCCTGCTGCCGTCCAGGTGCGATAAGCCACGTTGCCTCCATCTGCACTCAGCAACTGACGACATATTGCCCCGGCGTAACGCCCACAAATCGCTTAAAGTGACGGGTAAAATGACTCTGATCGGCAAACCCCGTGTTGATGGCCACATCGGCGATCGCCTGTCCTTGAGCTAGCTGAGCTTTGGCATGGTGAATCCGCACCTGCAGCAAGTAAGCATGCGGTGGTAAACCCATTTCTTTACGAAACGTGCGGAGCAAGCGTAAGGGCTTCATTTGGGCCAAGTTGGCTAACTCAGTCAAAGAGAGATTTTGTGTGTAGAAGGCTTCGATATAGTCTCGGATGCGCTGTACGATACGATTTTCTGAGGTGATTGGATCAATGGTTTTCTCCGCATGACGAACGACCAATTCAGCTAGAACGGTCGTCAGGTAAGTTTCTTGAGCAAGCGTAATAGGATTGTGTTCCAAAACTGTTAGCAGATGTTGCAGGCGCTGGGCCAGGACATAATCGCGAATCTGATTTGTGGCAAAGTAAGGCAGTCGCCGCACTTCCTGACCTGGTATTGCCCGCGCCACAGTTTCGCAAGTGGGATACAGAATGCGATAGCTGTAGCGATCGCCATCCACCGTTCCTCCCCAATGAACCTGCCCTGGATTAATCACCAACACATCCCCAGGTTCCAGAAAGTAATCACCCGTTTCCGTTCGGTAAGCCAGTTGTCCTTGGTCAACAATCGCTAGACCGAATCCAGCGTGAATATGCCGATCAAACGCATGATTAATACCTACTGCCTTAAGACACTCAACGTCGTTCAATGCCTGCACACGCCAGAGTTTTGCCTGAGATTTAGACATTAATCGGTTCCTTGACCACTCAAGCAGTCACATTAAGCCTAAAAGAACGCTGTGTCTTGTACGTTTTTTCAGTTTAGGTCTTTACTTTTTGCGTTTGCTCCTTGAGCGAAGGCGATGTCCTTAACCAAACTGCACAGATTGCCAATTGCCCATACTGTATAGGGTCATACCAATCGAAGGCGATCGCCAGAGTTGGGCCTAGCGCCCATCGTCCGGACCAATGATCCCTCAAGTCGTAGAAATAATCGTCACGGGTTTACCCCCACAAGCCCCATGCTTTGCCCCTAGACCTCAAAGGGTTGCCCGGCGGTAAAGTCATGTTCTAGAAAAATGCCTCCAAAATATTTGCGCTTTGTTGGTTGGATACTTATCTCCATTGGTTTGTTCTGGCTCGCATTCTTACTGTGGGGGTCTATTGCCGCTGGTGTGCTGGCGCTTCTACTGGCCGTAGGATTTGGCACTTGGCAAATAGTCAGTTCGCAAGCAATGGCTAAATCTGCTCGCCAGAAAGACGATCAAACTCGTATCTGGCACTCACAATCGCGAACGCTATCATCGACACAATCTGTCAATCGTCAAGTTCAAAAATCGTATTCCGAACGCCAACCGCGATCGCATTCATCCCAGAAAAGTCGTTCAATCGCTTCACCATCGCCAACCCGAGCGCCTCAGAGAAACATCTCAGGCAACAGCCGCATAGCAGGAGCGCAGGAGCAGACATCTTCTAGGAGGCACTCTACGCCAATTCGCCCTCCTTCTAGAGAGACGACCAGGAACGATCGGACTCAGGTAAGACAAGGCCAGTGGGCCAAGCCTAAGGATAGTCGTCCCACTCGGAGTCATCCTCAGCGGCGAGATATAGACGGTGATCGTACTCACATTGGATACCCTCAGCGGCAAGATATTAGCAGTGATCAGACCCAGATTGGGCAGCCCCAATGGATGGATTCAGAAGAAGACTGTACCCAAATTGGATTCGGTCAGTGGGCAAATCAAACCGATGACCGCACTCAAATAGGGCATAACCAGTGGATGGATTCAGAGGAGCATACTCAGATTGGCTATCGCCCTGCAGGCAATCCTAGCGATGCACAGACCCAAATTAGGGAGAGTCAGCCCATTGATCCAAACGATGCTCGGACTCAAATTGGACATCGTCAAGGCATGGATTCGAACAGCGATCGCACCCAAATTGGCCCCCCCCCAACCGCTAGTTCGAGCGAAGATCGTACACAGATTACATCCTCTCAGGAAGAAAATTCGGATCGTACGCGTGTTGGGCGCGATCGTCCTCCAAATTCAGCACATTAGCCTATTCCACTTATCTGCCGCCTATCGCCTATCCTCCTTTACCCTTTGTCGCTATTAACATCAGCCCATACCCAATCTCTTATCTGTAAACTTCTAGTTCCCTGTCTCAGTTGCCTGCCCTAAAACGCAATTCAGTTATCAGACAACTCAGACTTGGACAAACTAGCCAACATCTGAAGCGATTAAAGTCATGCTCAAGATAAAAGCAATTAACTACCAAACATGCCAGTCTCAAGACGAAAACCTGACACCAACAGCGCTGGCTCAAGGAGGGGGACTTATTGGTCGCAACTCCAGCTGCGATATCGTACTGAAAAATCCAGAAGTTAGCCGGGTACACGGCAGAATTACATATCAGGAAGGGAACTATTTTTTTACTGATTTGGGCAGCACTGGAGGGTCCGTTCTCAACGGCCAAGAGGTCCCCACTAATCAAGACTTTCTTCTGAGATTAAATGACCTGATCCGTGTTGGCGGATTTATTTTACTGGTTACAGCATTAGAGCCAGAAAGTTCTGAGATGCTATCCACACCTTCTGTATCTCCCGGTTCTAGCAGTAGCACCTTTACTGCGCGCCCAACCCCCCAAGCCGACAGCAATGGTACGATTCCTCCCCGCCAAGTAGTGATTAAGGAAAACAACCGCTTAGTATCTTCTTCTCAGAGGGGGCACACCGTTGTCGAGTTACCCTCGGTTCTTGTACAGCAGCAGACTATTAAAGTTAAAGACCTTGAATCAAAAGGAATCATCATCTGTGATGGCTCTGAATTCACTTATCAAGGCAAACTTTTAGTGGAAGGTATCTCTCTGTCGAAGCATCTACAACGAAAAGCGATGGATATTCGCCAGGCCGAAATAAATGCTGGTAAATTATGTTTGTTGATAGAACATCCCTCCCACTACACCCTCTGGTGGGAAGAATCCAACGAGAGTAGTGACAGCTAAGAATCACCAAGATCCTGTGGACTTTAAGAAGGGCGAAAATTCTGGGGCTGACCACCGTAGAGGCAGGCTA
This sequence comes from Leptolyngbyaceae cyanobacterium, assembly GCA_050330865.1. Classification (GTDB taxonomy): domain Bacteria; phylum Cyanobacteriota; class Cyanobacteriia; order Phormidesmidales; family Phormidesmidaceae; genus SIO1E4. The sequence goes on along the minus strand of JBHJHM010000108.1, from coordinate 1,561 downwards.
CCTTCGACTCGATAGCCTTGTTCGGGATGAAACCGCATTAATCGCTCAGCGCCGATAAAGTGACTGATTTCAGGTCCTTCCCAAATCACTTCGGCGGTTCCCGTGAGATACAGCAGGTCACCCTGGATAAAATCCACAAACAAAAGCCCTGCTTGAGGATTCAGCTCAATATTGCCAATCGTGTTGAAATGACAATTGCCCTCAAAATCGGGAATTGTGAGTGTATCATCATCGAGTCGCACAAAGCCGGGTTTACCTCCCCGATGGGAAACATCGACACCGCTGGCGATTCCAGCCGATTCTGCTTGATAGGCAGTAGCGATAAAGAAGGTATCAGCCGCTGTGATCAGCGATCGCTCAGAGTCTGCTAAGGCTGTAATCTCTCGCATCGGTTTGGGGCTTGCCGGATCACGATCACTCCACTCAATTGTTCGAGCTTGAATATACTTAGGGCAATTACCAAAACTTTGCCCCACCTGAATCTCAAAACCATCGATATAGATAGCATTCACAACCCCATTCATCCGATTACGGCGACGGGTGTGTAAGTCAATACCTAGAAAGCCAATGTCGATACCCTCAGCCAGCGTCTGGGTCAGAGGATCGCCAAACAAAGGTTGAGCCAACACTCTTAGCGTGCGTTCGTCCGGAGTGGAGAGAAAGCCAGGTTTACCTACCAGTATTGAGGCCCAAAGAGAGCCCGACTTGTCCACTGTACCCACAATTCCATAGGGAAGTTGGGCAAAGAACTGACGGTGCTGCTCCGGGAGATATTCACGAATTAATCTCCGCCCTTGTTTATCCATCCGATCTTGAGCTCCGAGTCGAGCTTGAATGGCCAGTTCTCCTGCATGAAAAGGCGATTCAGATCTTGTCCAGCCAGGTTGTGCCATGGTGATTTCTCCCGATGCAAAGAGCTTGGGCAATTGGTTTAGGATGCTGTTGCGATAAGCTCCATGCGAATACCGCCGGGAATGTAGAACATCATGTGTTGAGTCGGTCCATTCCCTAGTGGTTCAGGGGCAAACTCAATTTCAACACCGTCTGTATTTAACAAAGTCTGGTGGAGAGCTTGAAGGATTGATAAGCTATCAACCCTCAGCGCGAAGTGATGAAGACCAATATTATGCTTACGATCAAACGGGATCGCAGTCTCTGGATCGGCAGCGCGCCAGAGGGTTAGCAAGAGTGTGCCATCAGAGAGAAAAATGGCTGGATAGTCAGGAACTTCACCCACTTGCTTAAACTCAAAGATTTCAACGAAGAAGTTACGGGCTGCTTCTAAGTTTGGAACCGTGAGCCCCATGTGATGGGCACCTTGCGTAATTGCCATAGCTAATATTTCCTATCAGGGTTTATGGAAAAAATTGTTCAGAAACCATGTCAAGCGTGAGCGTAGAGGATACTCAGACTAGATTCCTTGGAGTATTCCTCAAAGCGGGAAATGAGGCGGAGAATCAGCGCGTATCAATAGACACATAGAAAAAGCTCTGCGGCGAAGCCCAGAGCCTTGTATCGTACCCTTGCCAATGAAATCAGGGAACGATGAGTCAAACTATAC
>JBHJHM010000107.1:0-24440 GCA_050330865.1 Leptolyngbyaceae cyanobacterium | reverse complement strand
GACCTTAAAGTGACCGAAGCGCTCCGGGATATCGCGCCAGGGAATCCCGGCTCGGTACCGATACAACACGGCTTCAACAAACAAACGATTGTCCTTGGCCGTCACCCCGACATCGCCGGGTTTACCGGGCAGCAGGTCTTTAATCCGTTCCCATTGGTCATCGCGCAGGGCATAGCGTCGGGTTGTCATCGGCCTCTTATCATCATCAGCACCTTAATGATAAAAATGCTTGATGATTTTTTCATCTATCTAATTGATGACACGCCCTAAATCCTGAAGCTGGAAGAAAGCTCTATTGCACCTACGGCCAAGTTTCTGGCCAACTAGCCACCATGATCAAAAACGCCTCTCACTGGACTTTCCAATAGCTTCACCCTTCTACCCATCCACCCTTCTACTCCCCCTCAGAGCCAATTCCCAATCAGTACAAACGGAGCCCAGTAATACGGGTGTCTGAAGTTGCGGTCTTCGATGAGGTGTGTTTGGGCAGTTCGAAGGGCGTCGGCTTTGCTAGCTGATCCGGTTGCTAGGGCTTCGTAGAACTGAGTCATGAAAATAGAGGTGGCAATGTCGTCTACCTGCCAGAGACTAGCGATAGTGCTGCGGGCGCCAGCGCGGATGGCCATACCTGCTAGACCCAAGACAGCACGCTGATCGCCTGTGGCGGTTTCGCAGGCGCTGAGGACGAGTAGCTCAATCGGTTCGCTGCGATCGCGCTGCAGCCACTGACTCAAATCGTTAATGGAGATGCGATCGTCCCAGGCTTGGATGAAGGTCTTATCGAGCTGAGAGCTAAATTCGCCGTGCGTGGCGAGATGAATAAAGGGGGCTGAGGACTGCTGTAGTATCTGCGCGAAATTGCTGCGGGTGAACCGATTGTCGAGAAACGTTTGGGCTGGAATTTGCTGTTCAATCCGCTCGATTTCAGTCGCCACGTTGGGTAAGGGGGGCAGCCCACCCCTTGATTCGGTCAGGCCAAAGGTTAAGGCCGTGAATGATTTCTCTTTGAACGATTTGGCATCTAGTCTCAGGCCTGGGGGGACGACTGCGACACTGTAGCTCTCAGCCAGATAGGCGTCACCGTCGTACAGAGCCGCAATGGGAATGTTCCGCAGAATACCATCGGGGATGAAAACGAGAGTCTCAGGTGCATGGCTCACTAAGTCTTGCTGAAGGCGTTCAGGAAAAAGCCAGCCGTAGATTTGTTGGCCAGTCTTTTGCACATTAAAGTCGCTAGCCTTCAACTGGCGGCGCATTTTGGTGATGGCGTCCTTCAAGTCATCTGGATTTATGGGGGATTGGTAGTATCGCAGGGCTCCGGTGGAGGTTGCCTGTTGGGTTTGACTCGTGCCTGCTGGAAACTTGGCAATGATGCCCAATCGATCCGGCAGAATGACAGGGTAGAGCACAGCCACGCGCTGGTTCCCTGCAATTTCATCGGCAATCTCATCGACAGACTTTTCGATGCCCGCGAGGCAGTCGGCTCTTAAGAAATTCTCAATCTCTTGTAGCTGTAGCGACTCTAGGACCGTGGTCGCATCATTCAGGTTAGCCTGACTGGGGGAGTCATCTTCATCTAGTAAGAGACTGATGAACTTGCGATGCAGCGGTTCTATAACGTTCTGAAAGGAAAAGCGAATTTCAGGATTAATCTGAGTGAGGTCGCTGCGGAGGACTTTTAGCGAATTAACCGCCCCACGGTAAGCGGCGATCGCAGCCGGTTTATAGTCAGCCTCCTGCCCCGCTTCTCCTAAGCGCAGATGCAGATCGCCAAGCTGCTCGTACCAGAGATAGCTAATGTCTGCCGCGTTGACGGTCTTCGCTAGGAAAAGAGCTTCTTCTGTGAGCTGCTGTGCCGTCTGCAAGTCAGTCCAGTTATTCTCACGCTCTCCTTTGCTTTTGTAGACTTTGCCCAGATATCCCAGCACATGGGCTGCAGCTCGGGTGTCCTGCAGCTGGGCGGCGTCTGCCTGCGCCGTTTGTAAAATCGCGATGATTTGTGCCCAACTCGGGCCGCCTGGAACCTGCTGCTGAGCCAAGCGCTCCAAACTGTTAGCTAGGTTGATGCGGGCATAGATACCATCCTGATTCGGCAAAAGCGTATCCGGCTGGTTCTTGAGTTCAGACCACAGTGCCACGGCGGCGTCCATTTCATCAAACTCGACCAGTAGCTTCAGTTGGTTGAGCTGCGATCGCACCCCATTGGCGCTGTCTCCCGTCGCCGAAACCTGGCGGTACCAGACCAAGGCATCCTCTACCGCACCACGAATTTGGTCTGTATTGTTCTGGGTTTCATACTCTTTAGCCTGGGCGTACTCAATATTTCCTAGGGTTAGCTGAGTCGCTACCACTTCGTCCGGCAACTGTAGGTGTTCAGCCACGGCCAAACTTTCCTGCGCCACGTGCCGAGCCTGCTGTAGGCTATTGGCAACTGCCAGCGCTTCTGCCAAATTTCTCAGGCTAGTTGCTTTGACCGGCGATGCTGGCTCAGCTGCCAGCTCTTGCCTCAAGGGCAGCAGAATCTCATCCACCGCCCGACGATGAAACGCCAATGCTTGCAGCGCCTTAGCCTGACGAATACGGCTGCGGATGTTGCCCCGGCGATCGCCCACACCCTGATAAACCGCCGCCGCCTGCTGCCAACTTTCAAACGCGGCCTCAGCATTCCCCTGGCCTAACTGCAAACGTCCCTGTACATTCAGTGTCTGCGCTCGCACTCGCTGCCAGTTCTCGCCTTCGCTGCCAGGTGAATCCAATAACTGCAGGCTGGTTGCGATCGCGGTCTCTGCACTTGGCCATTCCCCCAACTGCCCATAAACTAGCGCCAAATTGCTCTGCACCATTACTTCGCCTAGGGTGTCATTTTGCGATCGGGCTGTCCCCAACGCAGTTTCCAGCGTCGTTGCCGCCGCCGTCAGCGCTCCCCGCTCAAACGCCTCTCTTCCTTCTGTTAACAGCGCCTGCACCTGACTACTGGGTACTTCCGCCATCACTGCTGCCGGTCGCAACACCCATAGGTTTGTCGGTTCTCCCGCCAGCGTCAGTAGTAGAGCCAGACACAGACCCGTGAGGATGTATAAGAGTCGCCGGATTGTTCGGTTCAGTTGCATAGATTCAGTGGGAGAGAGGGGAGTGGGAGACGTGGGAAAAAAAGGGAAGGGGGAAAGGGGAAGGGGGAAGGGGGAAGTTATGAGTTCTCAGTTTTGATTTTTGTATTGAACTCAGAACTTAGAACTCAGAACTTAAAACTCAGAACTATAACCATCAGCTACGAACGAACAACGAACCTACCCTTCACTCAGAATTCATCTGCTCAATCGCGGCCAAGGCCCGCTGCGCTAATGGCTGCGCCGGATCGATCGCTAACGCCGTTTCCAGCGACGCCATCCCAGCTTCGATTTGATCCATCTGCAGCTGCAGGATGCCAAGGCCAGCCCAAGCAGCGGCATTCTGCTCATCAATCAGCACAGCGGTTTCGTAGCTGATTTGGGCTTCCGGATAGCGGCCTAACGCTACGAGGACCGCGCCTCGATTTTGCCAGGCTTGGGTAGAGACCCTGTCGAAGTCGATCGCTCTATCGGCTGCGTCTAAGGCAGCACCATACTGGCCAAGTAGCCACAGCACTACGCTGTAATTCGACCAGGTACCGGCGTCTTCGCTATCAAGGTTTAAGGCTTCTTCGTAGGCTGCCTGGGCATTTTGATATGCAAACAAGGCTCCTTCCAGGTCGCCATTATCGGCTAGAAGCTGTCCCTGACTTCTCGAAATACGAGCGAGATTGGCCCAGGGAAGCGCTGCGGTGGGGTCGAGTTCCAGCGATCGCTCGGCTGAGCTAGCCGCCGACTGTAGCTGCTGGATGCGTTGTTCGGGTAGGGGTTCCTGGATAGCGAGGTACCACAGGACAACACTGCGATTGTTCCAAGCCTTGGCATAGTTAGGGCTGATGCCCACGGCGCGGTTACTGGCAGCTAAGGCTTCCTCTAACTTGCCGATGCCTGTCAGGGCTTGGGCCCGTTCACTCCAAGCTTGGGCAGCTCCCAGCGGCCACCAGTCACCATCCCCCTGAATCGCCTGTTGGCAAGCCACCTCGGCTTCCTCAAATCCTTCGATTTGATTGAGGACGGTGCATTGGCCGACCAAAGCCCGTGAGGACTCTGGGGCCAGCTCAACCGCCCGGGTATAGGAGGTTAGGGCTTCGGTGGGACGTCCCAGTTGCTCTAGCACCCAGCCTTGTTCAGCCCAGGTGTCGGCCTGGTCGGGAGCGATCGCGATGGACTGATCATAGGCGGCGATCGCGTTAATGTATTCGCCCAGCGATCGGTAGGCCATCCCCTGATAAAACCAGGCGAGTCCAGGGGTCTCGGACTCCCAGCGCTGGTTGCCGGTGAGGGCGTTCTGGCAGGCAGTGACTGCCTCCTCGTAGCGACCCAAGTTAATCAGCGCCCGACACTGATAGGTGAGTGTGAGCGAATCGTTCGGCTCTAGCAGCAGCGTCCGCTCGTAGGCGACTAGGGACAGATCGGATTCATTCTGCTGGTCTAAAATCTGTCCTCGAAAGCGCCAAGCCAGAGCTGGAGACTCGCTGCCCCAGTCACCATCTACCCGCAGGGCTTCATTACATTTATCTAGCGCTGTTTCCGAGTCTTCTAGCGCATAGTAGGCCATGCATTGATACGTGAAGGCCAAGGAATTTTGGGGATTGTAGGTGAGCGATAAGTCGGCTGAGGCGATCGCCTCGGGATATTGATCCAGTTGCAGCAACACACCGCTGTGGTCGGCCCAGGCACTTGCATCCTCAGGACGAATTTCAATTGCTTGCTCACACGAGGCTTGAGCTTCGGGATATTTCCCAGCCTCGGTTTGCAGCCGGCATAATCGCTGCCAGTAGCCGAAGTCTTCTAGTTCTTCAAAGTTGACCTGAGCGATGTTGAGAGATGAGGGAGTAGAGAGTGGGGAGTAGGTAGGGAAGCTTTGAGTTTTGAATTTTGTAGCGCTTTGCTCTTCTCGTTCGCCTTTGGCGTTCTCGAAGCGTAGAGTATTTTGGACTTTGAATTTTGAATTTTGAATTCTGAAGTTATCTTCGTAGAGGGAGCCTTGCGTTCCTAATGCTGCATCTGCCAGGTTGTGAGTCCAGAACCCCAGAGTGAGACCCAGTACGCTGCTGCCTAGTAGCTGCCAGCGACGCCTCACGGGGGCACTCAGCCAGACTCGGTGTTTGCCTAGCGATGAGAGCATAACGATATGAGTAAAGCGTTGAAGCATGGAGCGTTGCTATGGGGCCTATTCCTTGTTCCGTCCGCTCTTGCTGCCAATCCTGACGATATTCAAAAATTGAAAGAAACGCGGCAATGTACCGGCTGTGACTTGCAGGGAGCGAATCTATCCGGGGCTTACCTGCAGCAGGCGAATCTGCAGGGGGCGAATTTGGCTGGCGCGAGCTTGAATGGAGCCGATTTGCGGGGTGCCTATTTGCTGGAGGCAAATTTGCAGGCGGCGGATCTTCGCAATGCCGACCTGACTGGAGCCAATCTTAACCAGGCCGATCTCAGCCGGGCTCGTTTGCGAAACACCTTGATTGACGATCGCACAGTGCTGGCAGATAAGTGGCGGCTGGTTCATACCCTTAATAACGAGGGAACGGCTGGCATTGCTTTGACCGATGTCGATTTATCCGGAGCCAATTTGCAAGAGCTAGATTTGCGATCGCTGGATCTTTCCGGTACTAACTTGGCGGGTGCCACGTTGGAAGGGGCTAACCTGGCAGGAAGCAATCTCACCGAGAGTGACTTAGCGGGGAGTAGCCTGTTCATTGCCAATCTAGAGGATGTTCAGCTCACCAGGGCGGACTTGACTGAGGCGGATTTGCGGGCGGTGAATTTGCCCGGAGCAGATTTAACAGGGAGTGATTTGACCGATGCGGATCTGGCGATCGCCCGCCTTGAGCAAGCTACGCTAACTGATACCAATCTTCGCAATACCAATCTGGAAACGGCCATTCTGCCGGGTGCCGATTTAGCCAATGCGGACCTCACTCAGGCCAATCTGTTTTTGTCAGATTTGGAGGGTACAAATTTAACGGGAGTCACACTGGACGATGCTCGACTAACCGGTGCTAATCTGACTGATGCCGCAGTACTACAGAGCAGCTTGCAGGGGGCAGATTTGGAAGCCATTGCTTCGCGCAACGGGAATCTGCAGGGTACAGACCTAAGTCGTCTTAATCTCGCTAATGTTGATCTCAGGGGTGCCAATCTCAGCGGCGCTGACTTGAGCAGCACCAATCTCAGCAATGCGAATCTCCGCAACGCTGATCTCAGCGCTACCAATTTGCAGGGAGCTAACCTCAGTCAGGCGGATTTGACCGGAGCGAATCTCACGGGTGCAAACCTGCGGCAGGTAAACTTTGCCGGCGCTAATTTGACCCAAGCCACCCTAGAAGCTATCACAACAGGGAACACGAATTTTTGTGGCGCTATTATGCCCGATGGCGTTGAGCGAGCGTGCTAAGAGATGCACAACAGTATGCTGGCAAGCGTATGGACGCAAGCGGTTGGTGATTGATCATCGAACAAATTCTCTAGTGGATGCCACCAGACAGTGGCTTTGATGGATAATCACTAGAGTGAGCAGGTCGGTATCGATGCTATGGACTGTGTCGTCCCCATGAAACGCACAGCAACACCATAGCTCCTGAAGATGCGCCTGCTATTGCTGAGTAGATTTTGGAATGATGCCGACCGACCCGTTACGCGATCGCGTGGAAGCTCTCGATGGTCAAGGATATAAGGCTTATAAATCGCTGCGGGGACGCTATTCTTTTCCCGACTTCACGCTACATATCGACTATGTGCAAGGCGATCCGTTTGCGGCTCCTAGCCAGGTCCGGGTTGTTGTTCCTCAAACGGTGGCTCAGTTTCCTCAGGCGCTGTATGCAACGCCCAGCCGTCAGGTAGCCTTGGAAGACTTTCTAACACGCCAGTTTTACCGCCGAACGCGCACGCTGTCGGCAAATCGGGGATCGGGTAAGAGTGGCCTGATTGCAATTGCAGCTCCGTCACAGGCAATTCTGACGCGTACAGCCGCCTTCATTTCTGATCAAGCCGTGGAAATTCGGTTTGTTGTCGGACTACCCGCCTTCGGTCGTCGCATTGCGGGTTATCAGGCAGCGGACTTGCTCTGTCAGGACGTGCCTACGCTTGTGGAGGATGTTCTGCTCTATCACCATCTGGATCCGGAAGCGGTACTGGCCCATTGCCAGACATCGGCAAATGCCGACTGGTTACGGAAGCAGCTAAGCGATCACAACCTGGTCGCGTTTGTGGCTGATGGGGCTATTCTGCCGCGTCAGAGCGGTGTGGATGAGCACCCCCTGCAAACAGGCGCTGTCCCTTTTCAATCACCTGAGTCTCTACGGGTTAGTTTTACTTTGCCCAGTGGCGAGACGATTACGGGAATGGGCGTGCCTCAAGGCATGACGCTGATTGTTGGCGGTGGTTATCACGGCAAATCGACCCTATTGCAGGCGATTGAAACCGGTATCTACACGCATATTCCAGGCGATGGACGCGAGTATGTCGTCACCGACGCCGCAGCGGTTAAGGTCCGTGCTGAAGATGGCCGCAGCGTAGCAGGCGTCGATATTTCACCCTTTATCAATCACCTTCCTCAGGGGAAATCCACGGAGCATTTTTCGACTCCTGATGCCAGTGGCAGTACGTCGCAAGCAACCAGCATCATTGAAGCCGTGGAAGCAGGTGCTACGGGACTGCTGATTGACGAAGATACCTCAGCCACTAACTTCATGATTCGCGATCGCCGGATGCAGGCACTGATTGCTAAAGATCGTGAGCCGATAACTCCATTCGTTGACAAGGTTCGGCAGCTTTACAGGGACTACGGTATTTCGACCATTCTTGTGATGGGTGGCAGTGGTGACTATTTCGACGTAGCTGATACCGTAGTTGCTTTAGATAATTATCAACCTGCCGATGTCACGGCCAAAGCGCGCGTGATCGCGGACAGGTATCGTACTGATCGACAGACGGAAGGCGGGCAGACATTTGGCCATCTGACGCCGCGCGTGGTGCAACCCAGGAGTATCGACCCCCGCAAGGGCAAACGCGACGTGAGTCTTAAAGTCAGAGCTACCGATGAAATTCGCTTGGGAACCGAGGCAATTGATTTGGCGGCGGTAGAGCAATTGGTAGAACCGGGTCAGGTGAGGGCGATCGCAGCGGCAATTGTGTATGCTCAGCGGCACTATTTTGATGGCCGGCGATCGCTCACAGAGGTCCTGTCAGCAGTCATGAGCGATATTCAGACGTATGGACTGGATTGCTTGGATGAGCGACTCACAGGAGCATTTGTCACCTTCCGGCAGCTCGAACTTGCTGCTGCCATCAATCGCCTCAGAACATTAGAAGTTTCATCAGCCCAGTAGCTTCGCAAAGAAAGCGACAGTGAAAATACTTAGATTTTAAGTATATTTTTGACATCATATACTTATTGGACTAACATCTTAGAACGAGATCTGATTCTACAGCTAAGTTTGTAGCCATACTCATGAGCCCATATGGCCGGTGCACATCGGCAAATGGCAGTATTTAGCTCGTGCGAGTTTCTTTCACGGTAAAAAAGTCTGGGGCTCAGCCAGTTGTTGAGTGTTTTGCGATATCTAAACCAATGCTACAAGTGGTCACTGAGAATAGTCTCTTAGTGCTTTGTGGATAAAAGCGTCGACAAAGGCAGTATGCAAAGGTATAGCGCGACGCAACTCATACTTTCGTAATATTCTATGTTATGGCAACAGATTGACATTTTATACCGCTAGACAGATGTTCTTAGACCTGCAAGGTGAAAATATTCCGCCGTAAAGCTAAGACGTATCCTTCCCTAAAAGGAACAGCCTCAAGTGGAGCAACTGCCTCTTCGAAGATTTTCACGCAGCCCGCTTGAAGCATGACGGGTGTAGACCGAGAAATCTTGTGATATCAAACCAGCGCAATCAGCACCGAAATAGAAAGAAACAAGGCCTCAGAGGTTTTTTAAGCCGCCCAATTGTTGGCGATGTACTCTTAGCTGAGCTAGCTGTTATATGTGTCGTTTCCCTGGTTTTCTATGCAATAGCATCTGCATTGGATATAAACATACGTTGGATTGAGTGGTCAGAACAACGTAAGCAGTATGAGCTGGACGAATTACCGCTAGGCTTCACAGTCATTTCTCTATCATTTATATGGTTTCTGGGACGCTGCTGGATTGCGCTTAGTAGAAGCAACTCGAAGCTGATACAGACACGACGACTGCTCCTTTCAAGGATCCGTAAACGCAGCAAGACAGAAAAAACAGGCCTCTACCTTCGCAAGCAACTTGAGCGACGAATTATTTCCCAAAATCGACGAGCTGAGCACCTGCAGTCAGTTAAAGAAATGGGAGAACTGCTGATATTTGCTCAAAACAAATCTGAGATTTTGAACATTGCTGTGCGCTACGCCAAGCAGATTATTCCGGTTTCATCCGGAGCTATCTATGAAACCTACGATTATTCACTCAAATATCTTCGAGGCTGGGGAACCCTAGCTGATGCGAATTCCGAAAGTGTGATTGGCTACCGATGCTGGGCTACCCGACGCGGCAAAGTTTACGCCGAAGTTGTAACACCAGCAAATTTGCCCTTGTGCGCTCAGGCCGTCGGTAGCCAGCAAATTATGTGTGTTCCTATTCTCACGCCTAGAGGCGTTTGGGGTGTTTTGCGATTTCGCCAAGATGGGCCACAAAATGAATCAGCTGAGGGCTTCACACCCACTATCCAGCTGGAAAGTTCGGAACTAAAAGAGCTAGCTGAAGCGATCGCCGATGCGATCGGTCTGCATGTCCATAACCTTTACCTGAGAGAACAGCTCACGCTTGAGTCCGTCCGTGATCCGCTAACGGGCGTCCTGAATCGCCGCGGTTTACTGAAGCTGGTTCAAGAACAGGGGCTGTTGGAAGACCCAAAATCATCACTGACTATCCTGTTTCTGGATCTCGATAGCTTCAAGCAATTTAACGATAAATTCGGGCATGATGCAGGCGACACGGCCCTGATATCGATCACGAGATTAGTCAGCCGCTCAATTCGTCAGCGCGATATTTTCTGCCGCTATGGTGGGGAAGAATTTTTGCTGCTGCTAACAGGAACAGACAAGTCGGTCGCTCTCTCAAGAGCCGAGAAGATTCGCCGCTCAGTAGAACAGCACGCTTTGGTATTGGACAGTCGTCAGTTGGACAATCTCACTGTTTCGATTGGGGTTGCCTCTTATCCTGAGGATGCCGATAGCTATGCTTCGCTCGTCAAACGAGCTGATGAGGCGCTCTATCAAGCGAAAAAACTAGGGCGAAATCAGGTGGTTGATTATGCCAAAGCTGGATATGAGGGCTAACGAATCGCGATAAATCCAGCTTCGTTCAAGAGTGTCTGTCCTTGCTGCGTTAGCAGAAGATTGACATAGGCTTCCCCAGCCCGCTGATCCGGCTGGCCGTCTTCGCGCACGATGACAAACAGACGCCGCGTTAGAGGATAGTCGCCGCTGCGGAGTGCTTCACTGTTGATTTGATTTCGCTGGGCGGGGCAATTTTCTGGAGGGACATAGGAACCCGCATAGGGAAACACCAGCTGATCGGGCTGACGACCCACCGCAATGGGCTTAACGGTACATTGCCCAACGACTTCAGGCGCCGATGCATAGTAGATGGAACCCGGCGTGCTGCTGACAAACCGCAGAGCTTCAGTGGTGCTGTTAACGATGGAAACAGTCCCTGGCAAAGCCGCTCCTCCGAGAACAGCCTCGGTAAAAAATTCGACAGTGCCGCCTTCGGACGGTCGCGATACAGGCACGATGGGCAGATTAGGGCCGCCTAGCTCGCTCCAATTGGTCAGCTGACCTAAATAAATGCTACGTAGTTGGTCTAGCGTAATGCCCTCTACGGCTAAATCCGGGTTCACTGCGATCGCAATACCCTCCAAGGCTACCGGCAACTCCTTGAGTGTAAAGCCCTCCGCTTCGGCCCGTTGGCGCTCTTCAGGATTCAACGGGCGCGAAGACTGAGCAAAGGACAGTTGATTTTCCAGCAGCATATTAATGCCCGTGCCCGACCCGGGTGGAGCCCCAACAGGCTCGGTATACCGTAGCTCGAAAGCGGGGTGAGCCTGCTCAATGACGGGGTCAACCGTACCTCGAACCGGAGCCCAGGTTGTACTGCCACCATAGCTGAACAACCCCGAAGGCACTCCCTGGACAGCTGCAAAATCATTGCCAGCGTTACTGCCCGAGACGTTTGAGTTGGAGGTTGTAGATGAACTGTTATCGATCCCTGGCAGCGATCCTAGATTGACTGAGCTATTGCGGGTAAACCACCAGTAGCCACCTCCTAATATTCCAGCCGTAACCAGCAGGGAGGCAATCAACACAGGGGCTTCGTTCTTGCGGCTCATGATCTTTGGGGAAATAGTGGAGACCTAGAGGAACCTAGACAGAACCAGATAAATAAGCCGAAATAGAGTGCCTACGAGCACGGCTGCAAGTCCTGCCATGATGGCTAATACCACCACCATAACCCGAGGCGAATTAGTCCCCGCAACAATTGTATGCAGGGGAGGAAACAGTAGCACGATGCCCAATGTAACAGCAGCAATAATGACCAAGTCAAACCGCTCAATCACGCGACGTGCCTGCAGCAGTAATAATCCTCCCACCAAGAACAACCAGGCACCACTGCCTAGCCAGGTGGTGCTCAGCCAACTCGCAATTGCGATCGCCAGCAGTCCTCCCTCAATTCCTGTAAAAGCGGCTCCTCCTAAAAAGGTAAGCAGAGGAACCGAGGAAACAGGCGTCGGTGCCAGTGGCTGCGGTGGCTGTCTCTTGGGTTGGGAAGGAGGCGAGGGTGAAGGACCTGTTCTCGGTGGCTTACGGGGGGGCTGTAGTGCTGTCCCAGTCGATCCTTGGCTTTGACCGTAACTTCCTGACGATGGCGGGGACGGTGATGGCTGAGGCGGCTGTGTAGGCGATATTGGCAGCGGCGGCGGGGGAGCGGCAGATGTACCGCTGATAATTTGTTCAAGGGCGTCCAAAACTTCTTGGGCGCTGGAATATCGCTGGTTGGGGGTCGCCTGTAACATTTGGTCAATCACAGGTGCGATCGCCAAACTATCCTGCACATGAGAGTGCCAGGCCCAAGTGTTGTTGAAAGAGTCGTACAGCTCACCGACCTCTTTTCCTGTGAGCAAGACAATACAGGTAACCGCTAGCGCATATAAATCGGTCGAAGGATAAACCTGGCCCCCGGCCATCTGCTCTGGCGGGGCGTACCCCACTGAATAAATACCCGTTGATCGGCCCCCCAGTGCTCCTTGAGCACTGGTCACTTGTTTGACGGCTCCAAAGTCAAGCAGATACAGCAGACCATTGCGATGCCGCATGATGTTGGAAGGTTTAATGTCACGATGGATGGTGCCATTGGCATGAACGAAATCCAGCACCTTCAACATCGAAACTAGAATCTTGATTACCTCAGCGGTTGGGAGTGCTCCTCGACGATTGAGAATCTGCTCTAAATCGTCGCCGTCGATGTACTCCTGAACCAGATAAAAATATTCCTCTTGGATATCCGGTTTTCGCCCCGGAACAATTAGCGGAAAAAAGGCGAATAGGTCAGGAATTTGTTTGTGCCGATTGCCCAGGTCTTCGAGCACAACTGCTTCGCGTTGAAAGAGTGACTGCGCAATCTGCATCTGATCAGGACTCAAGTCTCCTGAGGGCTGAAACAACTTGACAACACAAGGTCGCATGGCGGGCGTGTAGCGATCGCGCGCCAGAAAAGCAGCTCCAAACCCCCCTTTGCCAAGTAGCTTTTCAGGCAAATAACGGCCACTCAAAATGAGGGGCATGCCGCAGGCGGTGCAGAACTTTTGCTGCACGGTTGTCAGGGTGCCACTGTTTAGGTCTGGAAAGTGATTTTGGGGACGAGGACAGTTTGGCCTCGTGCAAACAATCTCCATATGCGCTGGATAGGCAAATTCCCCTGCTTTAATCAGGGTTTTTGCTAAGGTCCTTTACGAATCTACAGCCCTAAGTCATTCCACAGGTGCTTTGCCATTCACCTGAGAAGTTGGTGAGGCAGAGGCTCCCTTACCATTTTGGTCTGACGGGGATTGAGTTAATTCTAAAGACCGATGCGTAAACTGGGGCAAAATTTCTTCGGTAAATGCTTCAGCTGCTTTTGAGCGGTAGCGATTGGGGTTGAAGATAACAGACAGCATGCGGTTGACAACCACAGCGTCGATCCGGGCTCGGTGCAACATCCCCATTTGAAGCTCCTTCTCGATGGCTGAAATGGAGACAAACGCGACCCCTAACCCTGCCTGAACCGCATTTTTAATCGCTTCGATGGAGTTTAGCTCCATCTCGATTCTGAGATTACTGGTTTCAATACCGCAGCGTGTTAAGACTTGATCGATGACTTTGCGAATTGTCGATTGCGAATCCAAGGCAATGAACTTGAGCTGATACAAATCTTCCCGACGAATGAGACTGGCGCTGGCCAAGGGATGGACGACCGGCATAATCAGCGCCAGCTCATCTTCTGCATAGGGAATGATTTCAAGCGAATCCTGCAGTTCAGTGGGTACTTCGCCGCCAATAATAGCCAAATCAACCTGACCGTTGGCAACACTCCAGGAGGTCCGCCGAGTCGAGTGAACGTGAAGCTGTACAGCCACGTCGGGGTAGCGCTGACGAAATAGCCCAATCATCCGAGGCAGAAGGTAGGTGCCAGTCGTCTGGCTAGCTCCCACAATTAAGGTGCCTCCCTGCAAACTTTGCAGATCCTCAATGGCGCGACAGGTTTCTTGGCAGAGGCTGAGAATGCGATCGCCGTATTCCAGGAGGAGGTGTCCTGCTTCCGTTAGCTGGGCTCGCCGTCCACCGCGATCAAATAGGGGGACATTCAGCTGTCGCTCCAAGTTTTGCACTTGAAGACTGACCGCTGGCTGGGAAACATACAGGCTGTCGGCAGCCCGCTTAAAGCTTCCTTCAGTTGCGATCGCCTTGAGAATACGCAACTGATCCAGAGTGAATGGCAGATCAGAAGACATAAAGCTCTATCCAGAAAGTTGCAGGAAACATACAATGCAGCAATGAACGAATGGACATGGTTTCGTGATGTGAACAGCGCATACTACTAGATTCCCTCAATCATGAATAATTCCTGACCATAGGAAATATTTGGGATCATCTGCACTCCCTTAGAGTACTCGTTTATTGGAATTTCAAGAAAACACTTACCGCGAAAACCAAGATTACATGAAGAAATCAGTAATCGAAGCCTTCCTCGATCTGCCCGGCATGCTTGGCCTAGCCCTAATAGATAAGCATTCTTATTGGTGTGTTGATGGTACCAATAGACTTCCGAGTCTTCAGCAATCAGACATTGCCATCCAAGGAATTCAGCAGATTATCAGCACGACCCCAGCTGACTTGAGGTCATTCGATTTTTGGTTTTCCCATGAGAATGTTCGCATCTACAAGTTGGGAAATGACCGCATACTGCTGGTTCTGACGAACAAAGAACTGAATTTTTCCCACTATCAGACTGCTATTACAGAGGTGCAGCAAGCGCTTCTGACGGACACTGAAAATGCGGTAGGTCTGCTTCAGACGTTGTCTAACCGTCAAGCATCGAGTTCGGCTCAAGCTCCGCTCAAGCAATCGTTCCCTCCAGTATCTAGCTGGCGCCCCTCAGCGCCCCCGAGGTCTCACTCAGAAAAGCTGCCTACAGTCTCTTCGGCACCTTCCATTACATCGGTTCCACCGCTACCCTCAATCTTAAGGACAACCTACGACTGGGAAACGGGTATTGCCTCATTGAATGCACTCACCAATGGCACTGCGAAATATTTAGGCCCAACTGTCACGGCCAATGCTTGGCGAGCTACTCGCCCCGAGTCCCCCAGACTAGAAAAGCTCCAATGCGATCGCGAGGGACATTTCAAGTATCGATTTGACGCCGCAGACAGCAGCGATGGCATCATCAGTATTGAAGAACACGAACTCCTGGAGCAGTGGGTTCAGGCTTTTATCAAACGGTGTTCCTTAATTATCCGTGACTATCCTACAACCGTCTTGCAGCAATCACTTGAAGATTCACAGCGGGCCATGCTCCGGATTCGAACACCTTGAAACAACAGCTGGCACTACGACAGATCGCACGATCCTGGGAAATATGAGAACATGCTTGACGCCTAAGCCCAACGTTTAGTCAGCTTAAAAGATGGCCAAAATTGTCAAACTAGAACCCATCGCCCAAGAGAGTTCCGTCCAAACCAATAGCAATCTGCTGTCGGTTTTGCTGAATAAAGATTTAGACGTGCTTAAAGAGTGCGGAGGACGAGGCATGTGCGCGACCTGTCATATTTATGTCAAGGCAGGCAACAAAGCCTTAACCCCTGTAAATCGACGCGAGCAAAGAACCCTGGAAGTCATCACCTCCTGCCAACCCAACTCGCGCTTAGCCTGCCAAGCGAGGGTGATTGGGGAGGGGGTTGTTGTCGAGCTACCGCCCGGTATGTACGTAAACTCGCTGCAGGACATTGAAGCGCTCATCGGTCGTCGGGCGGAGACAAACTTACTACACCCTATCACGGGCGCTTTATTGGTCGAAGCAGGTAAGCTGATTACCCGCTCTATGATGAGGCAGCTTACCAACACAGACAGCTTTAAAGTCAACGATTTCTTCAACCACTCCTCGGGACTCTAGCAGTCCTACATTGAAGGTGCTTGTTGCTCAGCTCCTCCAAGTAGAACAGTGGGAACTCTTTCATACTTCGGACAAGTCATAGGGATTTAGAGAAGCTGATCAGCTGCTAATTTTCGCAGCAGCTCTCATCCACCGATAGATTTTCCGCACTACTTGCAGGTATTTCCAGCGTTCAGAAATGATTTACCTCAGAGGGAGGAACTCTCTCAACAGAACACAAAACTCTCTCAGCAGAACACAATAAGAGAAACGGGTTTTCTGTCCGTTATCAACACTGTGAACGGGGAATATCTGTTAAGGTTGTTTCCAAGATTTTATTAACAAAAATGACGTGGAATGCCCCATGCAAGCACCCATTACACTGAACGCTCGTCAGCAACATGTGCTTTGGGCAACCGTTCGGCAATATATTTCGACGGCTGAGCCAGTCGGTTCTAAGGTGTTAGCACGGGACTATGGTTTGAAAATCAGCCCTGCCACAGTTCGTCACGTCATGGGCTTTTTGGAAAAATCTGGATTGCTGTTTCAGCCTCATACCTCCGCCGGGCGCATTCCCTCTGATTTCGGCTATCGGTTATATGTTGACCAGCTCGTACACCCATCCGAGGGGGTAGCCCAACAAGTCGATGATCAGCTATCTGAGGCACTTAACTGGGATGGCTGGAGTATGGAAGCGCTGCTGCGAGGAGCGGCCCAAATTTTGGCAACGCTCAGTGGCTATCTGACGCTGATCACGGTACCTCAGCGACGTGAGGTTACGATTCGCCATTTGCAGTTAGGCTCTTTGGATGAAACCCAGGTTCTGCTGACGATCGTTCTAAATTCTCTAGAAACTCAGTCGATGGTAATTCAGCTACCCGTTCCCGCTACCGAGGGTAACCATAGCCTAGAGATTCTAGAGAGAGAATTAAAGATTTTATCCAATTTCCTCAGTACCCGGCTAATGGGCCAATCTTTGCTCAAAATTTCGGAAATCGATTGGGGTGAACTGGGTCAAGAATTTCAGCGCTATGGCGACACGCTACAGAATGCTGTACGAGTTTTGGCTGAGCGAAATCAAGCTTCTGGCACGGCTCAATTTGTGATTAGCGGTTTGGGCGAAGTGCTACGCCAGCCTGAATTTTCTGAAACCCAACAGATTCAATCTATTGTTCACCTTTTGGAAGAAGAACAGGCTCAGCTGTGGCCTTTGGTTTTCGAGTCCAGCTTGAAGGAGCCTGTCGGTCAGCGGGTGCGCGTTTGGATTGGCTCAGAGAATCCACTGGCGCCTATGCAAAGCTGTGCTTTAGTATCCTCTACCTATCACCACGGTGATGCCCCCATTGGTAGCGTCAGCGTGCTAGGTCCGACACGCATGATGTACGACCATGCGATCGCGGTGGTTGAAGCTGCTGCCGGTTACTTATCAGACGCCTTCAATATTGGGCTATAGACAACCATCTGTAAATTCTGCGGATGCCGTTGAAGCTACTCTTGGCGATGACACTTTTAACCGTTCAGATTTAGGCTCCTAGTGCCGTTCGTAGGCACAGCACCCAGCAAATGGATTGTCAGCTGCCAAGGGAATGAGGACAGCTGTACGTTGATCGTACAGCCCGCTAAGTCCGTTAGGACAAGACGGCGAAGTCACCTGACCATGCGCTGAGCAATCGGATACTATTCAGTGTCCTAGCATAGATGGTTAAAGCTATATTCAGGTCATTCTTGATACCGATTCCACATTTAGTGAGAGGAGTTATGCTCTGGGCTAAGGGTATGTGCACGCTAGAGTACAGAATTAAGCAGTTCCTGAAGATGCCAACAAACATGCTACCCGTAGAAAGTCATAGAGCGTTGTCAGCGCATCAGCGACTGATGTATATGGCTGAGGAATACAAACGCCGAGGCTATGAAGTTAGCATCTACCCGACTGACGAGCTGTTGCCTAAGGCATTACAGGGCCTTTCTGTCGGGCTTGTAGCAAGAGCCAGTGGTTCACTCGTGATCGGTGACGTCAGAAGTCGCGAGCAGCTGACGCTCAATGGCCCAAAGGATTTAAGAATGATCGCGCGTCAGGTAGAAACCATTCCCAACAGCTACTTTGATTTGGTCGTTACTAACCCTGCCTGATGAGCGACTTCATTTTGAGCAGGACTCACGCAGCTGAATCTGACTTAGTCCTTTGACCCCCAATTCTGGGGGGACCGGATTCAAGTTCTTTCAGGATTAGGGGATTTAGGGGGCTATTGTACAAGTCCTATTGAGT
The DNA here is from genome assembly GCA_050330865.1 of Leptolyngbyaceae cyanobacterium. Lineage (GTDB taxonomy): Bacteria > Cyanobacteriota > Cyanobacteriia > Phormidesmidales > Phormidesmidaceae > SIO1E4. The sequence goes on along the minus strand of JBHJHM010000107.1, from coordinate 6,403 downwards.
TGACCCCATGAGTGGGTTACCATCGGCATAACGTAATGCTGGTCGGGAGGATTTGCTAATGTTCCATGTCTATTTCGGGGCGTTTGATATCGTCCTCTATCTGGGGGGGGTGTACGTCGCAGTGGTGGTGGCAAACGCCATTTGTGACGACCAGAAGCACCCCCAGGCTGTCCGCTCAGCTACAGCAAAAACTGCTGAGACGCTGACTTCAGCTCAAACGACTATTTCACAATCGGCTGCTCGTGTCACTAAGCGAGAAGAGGATGCACCAGTTCAGGTCTCTGTTCGGGGATAACCTTTCAAAGCCTTAGATCGACGATCACTGGTCGATGGTCGGACCCCAGATTAGGACCTACCCGAACATTTACGACTTCAAGTTCGGAACTGAGCAGACAATGGTCAATGGGAATGGAAAAGAGCAGGCTGGCCCATCCTGGGATTTGGTGATGCGTTCCATAGGTCGGCCAGCTGGGGAGGATACCAAACCCTTTGCGGGCATTTTTGAGATTTGTTTGCCGAACCAGACGCCCATAGTAGGGTGACCACATAGAGAGATTGAGATCCCCTATCAACATTTTGGGGTGCTCGACCGTTTGTAGATATTGGCCAACCAAATCAAGTTGCTGATTTCGTGACTGAAAGAAGTTGGGTCTGACGGGCGGAAGTGGATGGGTTCCCACAAAGGATATCGCTCGATTTTGGACGCTGATTTCGCCCGTCAGACTGGGAATGCGATCGTCACCAAAGGCTACCCGCTCAACCGCATCAAAGGGTGACCGGCTATAAATCACAATGCCAAAATTGTAGGGATTACCTTCACCGGATGAATGGGGTAACGTGTCGCCGAGTGTGTCGAGTTGACTAATCCAGGCATCGTCAACTTCCATGAAGAGCGCCAGGTCAGGATCTTCCTGACGAGTAAAGGCAAGAACGTCTTCGTACTGTTTGTTTTTGGTATTGAGGTTAGCGATCAGGACACGAAAGTTACCGATCTCATCCGCTGTGAGAAATTTAGGGGGCCAGTACCAAGTGACGACCTGCGTGGCCAAAATTGCGGTACAAATGAGCCCTAGCAAGAAGAGCGATCGCGCCCGGAGAATGGCTAGAACAACCAAACCCATGCTGCTGAGGATGAAGTACTGCAGGTGAAAGTGAGAAAGCAGCTCAAAATAAATTCTCCACCCATAGTTTCGAGTGACAAAGCTAAGCAGTGTGAGCCCAGCAATTCCCAAAAACAGGATCCAAGCTAGGAGATTTGCTAAGCAGGACTTTTGTCGGACCATTACGCGATTCTCCAGAGGCTAGGTGTCACCTTACACCGATCCAGCGTAATCGATGCTTTCTGGGATGCGAGTTATCACCGTGCTCATTCAGCATCAGTGTTTTAGTTGCTGGAAACCTGGTTCTTGAAGCTACTCAGGATTGCTACGTAGCAGCGATCGCCATTGCCTGCTGTCGAATGGCCTGTAAGTTCTGGGTCAAATCCCGGCACAGGTGGCGCTCAATGAGCAAAACCGGGATGGCGCGGGGAGGACAAACGGTCAGCTCATAGATGAGATTAGTAACCCCATCATCAATAGGCTCCAGCTTCCACATTCCCTCGAATGCTTTGAAGTCACCCTCAACCATCGTAAAACCTAAATGGTGGGGAAACTGCTCCACCATGTTGAGTACAACTCGAGCACAAAACTTAATATTGAGGAAACACTGGGAGCCCACCTGCTCCAGCAGCGTCCCGGACTCGGAGTTCTCCAGACGGCGGCTGGACGTCAGATTCGGGATAAAGTCTGCTAAGTTTTCGTAATCAGTCAACACGTACCACAAGTGCTCAACTGAACAGGGTATTGAAATAGACGCACAGATGCGTCGGCTGCGACCCTGCAACTTCTCGGCTGTGATCGCCAAATCTGTGTCGCCCACAAGCAATGTAGCGTCATCCATATGTGAAGTGGCTGTCTGGAAGGCGTCAACCATGGTAATGCCTGCAGGTGCTCTGCTGTTATTGAACCCAAAATATTGCTCAGAAGCAATCCCCTTGGAGAATTAATTCTTGAGGATAACGATAGAAAGTTACCCTTGGAGGGTCACTATACTGGAGCCATAAGTACAGCCTACTGTTCCCATCTTTACTTAATCACCGTGTAATTACGCCAGTTTCATTAGAGTTCTACAAACCTATCTGTCCACTTTCCGTGTCGTGCCGCGTGCCGCTTACAAATCAAACTATGCTTCAAGTTGTTGGGACCGTAAAGGGTCCAGGCGAAACTGGGAACGAATATCTTTTCATCACAGCGGATAACCGTGAGGTCAAGATTGGCGAGTTCGTCTCTTATCAAGCTCAACAGAACGACGAGACCTTAAACATTCTGGGTAAGATTGCCGAGCGCCGTTTGATTGATCATCTGCCTGATCGCATTTTCGCTGATACGGAGATTAGCCCCGAAGCGGTTGCTGCCTTGGTGGGCTTTGCCTATCCCGACCCTGAAATTTATGAGGTCACGGTGACGGTGATTGGCTATTTTCATCCAGCTTTAGGCTTCATCAATCCTCGCCTGACGCCTGATCCAGGAGCCAAAGTCTATCGTGTTGACGACCATACGCTGCGTCAGGTTGTCAACAAAAAACAGCCGGAAGAAGTGGGTGCGGCTCACGTAGGATCACTCTTACTACGGCCCAGTGAAGCCGTTCCTGTAGCTTTAGATGTCAAGGAACTGGTGAGTACCCATATGGCCATTTTGGCGGGTACCGGCTCTGGTAAATCTTACACAGCTGGCGTCCTTATAGAAGAACTCCTCCGTCCTCATAACCGAGCTGCAGTGCTGGTATTTGATCCCCATGGGGAATACGGTACGTTGGGCGATATGCGGGGTCATCCCAAGTTTCAGGCCGAGGATGGTTATGCTCCCAAGGTCCAGGTGCTGACGCCCGATAATATTCGCATCCGGATGTCGTCACTGGACTATTACGATGTGATGACCCTGTTGCCCAATATGAGCGATCGCCAGCAGGCCATTCTCAGCAAAGGCTTCGCTATCCTGCAAAAGCATCGTAAGGGTGACTATCGTTGGGACGTTAACGACCTCATCCGCTCGGTACACGAGGCGGATACCAGCGTGGATGAAGAAGGGAATGAGAAAGTTGGCTCCTCAGCCCCGGCGATCGAATGGAAGCTTGAGCGTCTGGCCCAATCGCCCTACTTTGATCGCATGAGTCACTTAGCTCCCAAAGATCTGTTTGAGCCAGGGCAGGTCACCGTACTGCAAATGAATGAAATTAGTCAGGAAGAGCAGCAGGTCATCTGTGCTGCGATTCTGCGTCAGAGCTATCACGCTCGCATGAACACCGCCAAGGAGCGGCTGACGGAAGCCGACGAAACCTACCTGCCCTATCCGGTATTTATCCTGCTGGAGGAGGCTCATCGCTTTGCCCCGGCCCATGACCCCGCTCGCTGTAAACAGATTCTCCGTACGGTTTTGAGTGAGGGGCGTAAGTTTGGCATGGGAGTCGGGCTGATTACCCAGCGCCCCGGCAAGTTGGACTCGGATGTGCTGTCTCAGTGTATGAGCCAGTTTCTGATGCGGATTGTGAATCCAGTCGACCAGGAGAGCCTGAAGTATGGGGTAGAAGCTGCCGGGCGAGATTTGTTGAAAGAACTGCCGGCACTTACCAAAGGACAGGTGATTATTTCGGGAGCTTGTGTTAATACGCCTGTGCTCTGTCAGGTCCGTAAACGCTTGACTCAACACGGTGGCGAAACCATGGATGCGCCCCAAGATTGGCAACGGTATTTTCAAAAGCATCATGAGCGTGCTCGCAAGATTAAGCAGGCAACGGTAGCTCGCCCCCGCGAGGCAGAGACCGTCGGAGGCATTAGTATTGAGTAATGGGCGAGCCGTCAAAACAGCTAGTCAAGCAGGCCCAGCGTCTTTTCGAGGATGAGGGCGATCGCACTGCATTCATCGCGGCCCTCAGTCATCCCTTCCCGTTTGCCCCAACCATCCTATGGACTCAACCCAAGCCACCGGACTTTGGTTGGGAGGTTTTGCCGCCATTGCCGTGGCAACCAGATTTTGTTGATCGGTTAGCTGTAGAGACGCAATATGACGCCGTAGAGACGCAATATATTGCGTCTCTACGGCGCCCAGGTCAACATCCGCTGCATGAGAAGGGCTATTTTTACTGCTTGGATTTCTCTTCAGTGTTTGCGGCTGCGGCGATGCAGGCGATTCCTGAAAAAGTTGATGGGGTGATTGATCTCTGTGCCGCTCCAGGAGGCAAGAGCTTATTTGCTTGGGTAGCTTTGCGTCCACAGCATTTGCTATGTAATGAGGTCATTCGTAAGCGGGTCAAGATTCTGATTGCCAACTTGAAGCGATGTAGGGTCATGGACGCGATTGTCCTCAACCTGGATCCGTCCGTGTTGGCGGAACAGACGCCCCACTCTGCTCAGCTAGTCTTAGTAGATGCGCCCTGTAGTGGTCAGTCGCTGCTGGCAAAAGGGCAGGCAGTGGCAGGTTGTTTTCACAAGGTTACCGTTAACCGCAATGCCAACCGTCAAAAGCGGATTTTGGCAAATGCGGCGCAGTTGGTCCAGCCAGAGGGCTACTTACTTTATTCCACCTGCACCTATGCGTCCGAGGAAAACGAGCAGGTGGGTACTTGGTTATTGAAGCGGTTTCCTGAGTTTTCGCCTGTAGTGGTACCGGCACTGCAAGAACACCAATCCCCTTTGACCGAATTGCCCTGTTATCGCCTATGGCCACAGTCAGGTTTAGGCGCGGGAGCCTTTACGATGCTGCTTCGAAGGGGAGACGGAGCGATCGCGCGATCGCTGAATCAAGAATTTCTCGATAAGCATCAGTTTGTTTTGTATAGCAAGGGAGCCACTTGAGCTGAGAAATTCTGTTTAGGACGGCAGTCACATCAACCCTGTTGCATACAGCCTTAGGGCAGTTTCTCAACTATCATGACACCCTAAATATTGTTGAGCCAACCTTTGGCACAGGCAATTCGATTTCGTCGTCTACTGCCTGAAAATATACTGAAGTTATGCAACCTTAATTTATGGGTCAGAGCTAATGACCGTCACCACCCGAAAATTTACCTTTGAGGAATATCTCACCTATGACGATCGCAGTGGTAATCGCTACGAGCTGGTAGACGGAGAACTGGTTGCCATGGGAGTAGGCACGGGGCTACATGGTGCGATCGCTGAATTCCTCAATGACCAGTTCAAAGCCGCTGCCCAACAGGTGGGTTTACCTTGGACTGCAAAGGATATGCGGATTGGTATCCGATCGCCTCGCAGCACTCGATGGGATACCTCTCGTATTCCCGATGTTGTCGTTCTGCCGATTGAACAGTGGGCAGCCATGCAGGCAACAGAGGCCATTATTGAATTACATGATCCCCCCCCACTACTCGTGGTGGAAGTGGTTAGCGAATCAACCGTGTCTACGGATTACCGAGCCAAGCATAGTGAGTACAGCGTGTTAGAAATTCCTGAGTATTGGATTGCTGATCCGACGCAGCAGCAGGTCACCATTTGTCAACTCCAGGAGGGGCGCTACGATGACACCGTCTTCACAGGTGCAATGACCATTCGTTCCCAAATTTTTCCAGAGCTAAGTCTGAAAGCTAATCAGATTCTGGCCGCAAAACTTTCTGGATAGAGCAACTCAATTGGTCCAGCGATCGCTCGAAGAATCTGAGAAATAAAGGTACAGATTTCGATTTCCTATCCCTCTTTAAACAGCCCCTTAGGCGTTTCCAAATAACTGCAAGAGCCAACGCCCGAGGGTACTCGTATCCTCAGTATTGGATCGCTGTAGGGCTTCATTGACGAGAGAGAGCTTGAGGTTAGGCAGAACTTGAGAGGTGTCTACGCGACCACTACGCCTCTTAGTGACTTCAAAAGCAATCACGGTTTGCTCGGCAGTATTTACCACCCAGTATTCTTGAACGCCAAGCTGTTCATAGAGCAGCCGCTTGGCTCCAAGGTCGTCGCTAAAGGAGGTGGCCCCGATTTCGATAGCTAGGGTTGGTGGTCCTGCCGTGTCGACGTTAATAGGTGCGTTGTTGCGTGGCAAAACAGGTAGAGAACCCCCGATGTAATAAGCCAGATCGGGTTGACATTCGCGCATACCCGTTTTGCGGAAGCTGGTATTGATGAGTTCTTTAAGGGAAAGGTTATTGGCTAAGCCGTAAAGGGTGACTACATGAGAGATGGTGGAATTATCTTGTCCATGGGCTGACCCTAAAGGCAGGGTTGATTCATTGTAGGAGGCGAAAAATCGTCTCAACCTGATTGGCCAGCTCTCGTAGAGCGGCAGTGAGCGACTTGAACCCATTCAGTCGGAGCAAATTGATAGTAATCGAACGGAACAGTGAGGCATTGAGCAAG
>JBHJHM010000106.1:0-5574 GCA_050330865.1 Leptolyngbyaceae cyanobacterium | reverse complement strand
TATAGTTTGACTCATCGTTCCCTGATTTCATTGGCAAGGGTACGATACAAGGCTCTGGGCTTCGCCGCAGAGCTTTTTCTATGTGTCTATTGATACGCGCTGATTCTCCGCCTCATTTCCCGCTTTGAGGAATACTCCCAGTTGAATCCGTCGTAAGCGATGTATCTCTATCGAAAGATAGATTTTGATGGAATCGTATCTGCCAGTTCAGTTTTGCCCTGCTATCCCTAGTTAAATCTTTCTATTGATTTTTGCTTCAAAGCAGCTCGAATGCTGCTTTGAGGCGGTTTGGCACACTTAAATTCAAGGGATTGATGTTTACGCTTAAAGACGTCTTTTTTGCCTTTATTTTGATCGCCTTGTTGATTCTGGGTGGACGCTACGTCAAGCAAAAGTTTGGCTGGCTGCAGCGGCTGTACCTGCCAGAATCGATTGTGGCTGGCGCGATCGCGCTTCTTCTGGGACCCCAAGTATTGGGCGCGATCGCGGCTGCATTCGGAGGTGAAGATACTTGGCTGGCAGGTGGCCTATTCACTGAGCCAATTCGCTCGGTTTGGTCACAGTCACCGGGAGTCTTCATCAATATCGTATTTGCTGCGCTGTTTCTGGGCGAGCGCATTCCCAATCCCCGCGCTATTTGGCGTAAAGCCGCCCCCCAAGTTGTGTTTGGTCAGGCCTTGGCCTGGGGACAGTATGTTGTCGGCATCCTGGCTACGGTGGTGATTCTCATACCGCTGTTTGATGCCAACCCAATTTCAGCAGCCCTCATTGAGATCGGGTTCGAAGGTGGCCATGGCACCGCTGGCGGCATGGCCGACACCCTCACTGAGCTTGATTTTCCCGAAGGCGCTGATCTGGCGCTAGGTCTGGCCACCGTTGGTATTGTCTCCGGTATTATCGTGGGCACGGCTCTCGCTAACTGGGGCCGCCGCCGGGGACATGTCCAATCGGGTCCGAGCGAGGTCGAAGACCTTGACGGCGTTCCGGAGTTTTCCCATACAGAAACACCGGCGATGCAAGAAAGACGCGCCCAGCTAATGCAGGGACTGCTGATTGATCCGCTGTCAATCAATTTCGGCATCGTGGGTATTGCGATCGTCGTAGGCTGGCTACTTCTCCAAGGTTTGATTTGGATTGAGTCAGTGACCTGGGGCGTTACCGGATTTGAAGTGATGACTTACGTGCCGCTGTTCCCCATGGCTTTGGTGGGCGGTATTATCGTGCAACTGACGCTAGAACGCTTAGGGTTGGAGCCATTAGTCATCCAGCCACTGATGAAAAACATTGCCGGTGTAGCGCTCGATGTGGTCGTTGTGACGGCTCTAGCCTCTATCTCCCTACAGGTCATTGGCAGCAATATTGGGGTGTTCCTTGTCCTGAGCGTTGTCGGTATCACCTGGAATGTGCTCTTTTTCTTCTACTATGCACCCCGCATCTTTCCGGATCATTGGTTCGAGAAGGGGATTGGCGATTTGGGTCAGTCAATGGGGGTAACTGCAACTGGCATTCTGCTCCTTCGCATGGTTGATCCTTACAGCGAATCTGGTGCGTTTGAAAGCTTTGCCTACAAGCAATTGTTTTTTGAGCCCATTGTCGGCGGTGGCCTCTTCACGGCTGCAGCGCCGGCCCTGATTGCTCGATTTGGCCTGGGTGGCACGATGATGATCACAGGGGGGCTATTAGCCTTCTGGCTGGTGATGGGCGCGCTTCTCATGAAGCAAAACCAGCGTCAGCAGCGCCGCCAGCGTCAGCCACAGAGTCAGGAGGTGTTTCGCTGAGTTGTTAATTTTCAGGGGTGTGTAATACCAGCTCTCTAAATTACGGCTACAAAAAGGAATCAATGTAGTCAGCCCCGTGACATGTCGCGGGGCTGACGGATCTGTCGCGTTTACCGCGAGAATTGGTGTAACCTTAGCTCTTTCACCCAGCTGGCCATGCCCAGACATCCGCGCCGAGTTGAAAACTCAGCGCTCACTGAGCCAAGTCCCTAAAGGGATTATCAAAGGCTAAACCCATTGATGCATAAGGAGTATACGCTCTTCAACCCCTTTAGGGGTTTGAGTCAGTGAGCCCTGACACTTTCAGTGCAGGGCGGTGTTTAGCGGTTTCCCGGCCAAGTTCAAGATCTGGGTGTAACCATGTGCCTCTGTAAATCAATCGCTCCAATCAATATCGCTCCAACTGAGATCTTGCACTAGTACATCAGCACCTTGCGTTCGCCCCCTAAATCCCCTAATTCTGGGGGAATTCAACCTCAGAACCCCCCAATTTGGGGGGCAGGGGGGCCAAACCAGGCGATGTAAGCTCAACTGCAATATCTGAGTCCAATCAATATTGCTGCTATAAAGTAGCCACATAAAGACTCGGAATTTGCCTATAGTCAGAGTATATGTTGAAAGGCTGACTTAGTCCTGTGTGCTATGAAGATTCTGGTTGTCGAAGATGATGCTGGACTCACTGAAGTGCTAGTCCAGGCTCTGAGCAAACAGCACTATCAAGTCGAAACAGCAATTGATGGTGAAGCAGGGTGGGAGTTAGCTGAGATCTTTGAATATGATCTCGTTTTACTAGATTTACATCTGCCTAAGCTAAATGGCATTGAGTTTTGTCGGCGTCTGCGAGCCAGGAAACACAATGTACCCGTTTTGTTAATGACGGCAGAGGATACGCAGGCCAGTAAGGTTATTGGTCTTGATGCTGGAGCCGATGACTATGTGACTAAACCCTTGGATCTAGAGGAGTTGCTGGCGCGCGTTCGCGCTCTGCTGCGCCGGGGTCGTTGTGAGTCGGTCCCTACCCTTAGCTGGGGGCCAGTGAGTGTGGACCCCAGTACCTGTGAGGTATTCTGCCATAAGCAACCTTTACATCTAGCGGGCAAGCAGTACGAGATATTGGAGCTTTTTCTGCGCTATCCAAACCGCATTTTTAGCTCTAGCGCTTTGATTGAGCGGCTTTGGTCGTTGGATAACATTCCTTCAGAAAATGCCATCCGTACTCACATTAAAAACCTACGCAACAAACTCAGAGAGCACGGTGTCGAGGAAATTTTTGAGACGGTTTATGGTTTGGGTTACCGCTTGTTGGATGCACCTCAAGACTCTGCGCCGCCCTCTCAGCCGGTACTAGCAACACCAACTTCCGACATACCAGCTCCGGCAAGTGCGATCGCCCCAGCGGCTAGCCGTGAACCAGCAGGGGAGTTTTCGGCAGCAATTTGGGAACGCCATCAGTCCAAGTATTTAGAACTCATAACGGCTCTAGACGCGGCGGTATCTACCTTACAAGCAGTAGAACCAACTGCCACCTCAGCAGCAGGAAAACCATCAGTGCTTGAACGATCGCAAAAAGATGCCCATCAATTGAAGGGAGCCCTTGGGTGCTTTGGGTTTATCGCAGCCTCACAGATTGCCGCCCAGATAGAGCACATTCTTTTGGCTGCTGCATCGCCGTCAAAGGCCCAGGCGATTGACCAACTGCCGAGCTTAATTGAGCAGCTGCGTCAGGCGCTAACAATCCCCGTCAAGTCAGCCGTTGAGGCAGTTCCGTCATACCCTCAATTAGACCGCGTGCGCTATCGCTGGCTTATTATCAATGGTGATAAAGCGCTCAATCAGGAACTGACCCGTCAGGCTTCTAGCTGGAACATTCAAACCTCCACTGCAGCCACGCTGAACCAGGCTAAGCAGGCATTAGAGCAGCGTCCTTTCGACGTTGTGATGCTGACGTTGGATGATGTAGCGACGTCAGCCGAAGATTTGGCTTTCTTGTTAGAGCTAAAGCAACAACAGCCATCGTCATCGGTCATTGTAGTCACTGCTGAAGACACGTTGGCTGATCGGGTCAATGTGCTGCGCTTAAGCGAATGTACGTTTCTGCAAAAACCTCTTACAGCTGCTCAGGTGCTGGCAACGGTGCTCCAGAATTTACCGCCGACCCCTTCACCCATAGCCCGGATCTTAGCCCTGGATGATGATCCTCAAATTCTACAGTATCTGGAACAGGTGCTGTTGCCATGGGGATTTCAAATTACGCTGGCATCCGACCCAGTTCAGTTTTGGGATATTCTGAAGCAGACGCCGCCAGATCTATTGATACTAGATATCGAAATGCCCGGTTTCAATGGGCTGGAGTTGTGTCAAGTCATCCGCAGTGATCCGACTCTCGGCCAATTACCCATTCTTTGTCTATCAGCCCATACTGAACCTGATTTGGTGCGTCAGGTGTTTGCAGCTGGGGCCGACGACTATCTCAGTAAGCCGCTTATGAGCACGGATCTGATTGCCCGGATTGTGAATCGTTTGAAACGGGTGCAGCGATTACCTAATCAGGCGGAAATTGATGATTTTACGGGCTTTGATTGCACCTGCCGTGAATCGCAAATTGAATCCTTCTAAGGGGCTGGATGCGATCGCCAAGTATCGAGATATCCAATAACGGAGATATGTGGGATGGAAACCCTTCAAGATTTACTCTTTCCAACCCAGTTCATGCCCCATGGGCAGTGCTATCGATGGCAACCAGAGCTGATATGGCTGCATCTGCTTGCGGATGTATTGATTGCGATCGCCTACTATTCGATTCCGGCAATGCTCGTCTATTTTGTCCGCAAGCGAGAGGATGTTCCCTTTCCCAATATTTTCTTGCTATTTGGGCTGTTCATCACCACCTGTGGCACCACCCATCTGATGGCAGTTTGGACGCTATGGTACCCCGCTTATTGGCTGGCGGGAGTCCTCAAAGCGATTACGGCGATCGTATCGATATACACGGCCTTGGCGTTATTTCCGACCATACCCGCCGCTTTGGCACTGCCGAGTCCGGAGGCACTCAAGCACATCAATCAACAGCTGGAAATCCAAGTTACGGAACGTAAGCAGGCTGAAGCAGAACTGCAGCGTTTGAATCGAGAACTAGAAGCTCGGGTAGAAGAGCGAACGGCTGCCGTACAGAAAAGTGAACAGCGGTTTCGCTCCCTGTTCGAATCAGCCCCTGACTTTATTTATGTTTTGGATCGACAAGGGGTGATTCAGCAAGTGAACTCAATTGTGGAACAGCAGTCTGGCTATGCCGAAGCAGAATTGTTGAACCATGCGCTTGCGGAGTTTCTAAGCCAGCGGACTCAAGCAGGCTATTCACAAGAGTTTGCGCTCTTACTAGCCGAGGGTAGCTGTCAGCAAGAGATGGAGTTCATCTGCAAGGATGGCCAGGTTTTGATCATGGATTGTGCTTGCACCGTGGTTCAGAATTCGCCAGCAGACGATTACATTCTGGTGCTTCAGCGTGATGTGACCCAACGTAAACAGATTGAAGAAGAACGGACTGAGCTGCTCGCAACCTTGCAAGAGTCGGAACGTCGTTGGCGTAGTTTTCTGGAAAATATCCAGCTGATGGTTGTGGGCTTAGATCCTGCAGGGCAGGTCGAGTACGTTAATCCTTAGGATCTGCGCAAAAATAACTTGAACTATTCCGATTGTTGAGAAGGCAATATCTGATAGTTCCACTCCCCATGAAAAGAGTCACGCTCAATCAGGATGGAATTAAACTGCTCCTGACTCACTTGAATACCTGTGGGAT
>JBHJHM010000105.1:0-11440 GCA_050330865.1 Leptolyngbyaceae cyanobacterium | reverse complement strand
GTGACGACTGTGATGATAAATCCGTTTCAGTAAACGTAATGTCTCGGGAGAGATTTCTCGAATTAATGGAGAAGTTGACATTTGAAGGCTGGTAGTATGCGGTCACCCTGAATAGGGTAATTTATTTTGAGCATCTACTTAAGCAAGGGTAGGTTGTGGTTGAGGCACGAAACCCAACGCTTAATGGAAACAGACGCGAGTCCTATTTGATCTTCCAATCTGCACCCACCGTATTCTTTGAGATGATTAGTTAGCCCGCAACTGAGGCATAGAATCACCAACTTGGAAGAAGCTGCAGAAAACGTATTTTGATATTGGAAAGTGGGCGTGCCCATCATGCCCCAAAGCAATAACGAAAAACCGTCTTATTGCATTGCTTTCAGAGCATTGATGATTTGAATATTGGCTTTGGGAAAGGGAAATTTTTCTAGCTCCGAGACGGTGACCCAGCGAATTTCGTCGCATTCGATGGGTTGGGGTTCGCCGCTAAGATGGCGGCAGTGGAAGACGTTGAGCGTAACTTTAAAGTGAGTGTAGGTGTGGTCAATGGTCATAAGGCGATCGCCCACTTCCACGTCAATCGCCAATTCTTCCTGGAGTTCGCGGCGAATGCACTCTTCAACCGTTTCGTCGGGCTCAATCTTGCCACCAGGAAACTCCCAGAGGCCACCCAGTAGCCCCTCTTGAGGGCGGCGGTCAATCAAAATCTGCTGCTGCTCATTCCATACAACACCGACACCGATGCGTTTATGGGGCAGGGGAGCGCGGGTTTCAGTCATAGGAATCTCCGACTGGATGTTTTGATTGTACGCCTCACAGCTGGCTTGCCAGGGACAGAGCAAGCAAGCGGGGCGATGCTTGGTACAGAGGGTGGCCCCCAAATCCATGATGGCCTGATTGAAGTCGCGAGGATTATCTTGAGGCAGCAGCGCTTCTGACCACTGCCAGAGCTGATTCAAGGCTTTGTTAGGCGGCTGTCTTAGGGCGACTAGACGAGCTAGGATACGCTTCACATTGCCGTCTAAGATAGCGACAGGCTGATTAAAGGCCGCGCTTAAGATGCCTCCCGCTGTGGTGCGGCCAATGCCGGGAAGTGCCACCACAGCTGCAAAATCGTGAGGAAACACGCCCTCATGCTGCTCCGCGATCGCCTGTGCCGCTCGATGCAAATTACGAGCTCGGGCGTAGTACCCCAATCCTTCCCACGCCTTCAATACGGTCTGCTGCTCGGCGATCGCTAACTCAATCACCGTGGGAAACTGCTGCAGCCATCGTTCGTAGTAAGGAATGACTGTTTTGACCTGGGTTTGCTGCAGCATAATTTCGGAAACCCAAATGGCGTAAGGGTCGCGCGTCCGTCGCCAGGGCAAATCACGCCCCTGCTGCTGATACCATTCCAAGAGCGATCGCTGCAGTTCAGATATGACAAAGCCCGGCAGAGTTTGAGTCAGCTCTGCCGAGCGATCAGCTGGCACATTGTCTTTGCAGATCATGCAGGCTTAGGCAAACAACAGTTACCAGCCTACTCTGATTCAGGGGTGCTAGATTCAGCTGCCATCAAAGAACCCTCGAAGGCTAGACGCTGCTCAGCACCCTTCAGAAAGTAACCACTCATCATAGCCGAGGCCAGCAAACGGCCTAGGTGCTCGCGACTAGTTGTAACTGTAATATCAAAGTGCTGGGCGGGCAGACCTCCCAATAAACCAACAATGTTGTGCTCCATGACCTGCATGACTTCGGAAGAAACCGGGCGGGACAGGTGAGCAACGGTTTCAGGACTCATGGACTGCACATACTGCAGTAAGGAGTTGGCTTGGTCCTGCTTACCATCAAAAAAGTCTGGAGTCTTGCCGGATGGACTGTTCACGTTCATGACCTCACTCGGCTAGCGATAGGTTAACTGCGCTTGAATGCAAAAGCTTGACTGTGCTGTTCGTATCAATTGCCCCTACTGTAACAAGGGATGTACCGAAGTTTGGGTGAGTAGAACCGAACCCTATGCGGTACAGTTAACGCCCCATCGTGCACGAAAGAACAGCCTGGGGCTTAAATTTTTTCCTTAGGTTCTGTAAGTGAGATCCTGTAAAGGAAGTCGCTTAAATGTCATGCTGCGCAGACAACTGTTACCAGGTGGGATCTACGTAGAGGTTAATCGTCAACTCCGAATTACCGGGGGGGATGGCACTAATGCAGGCACAAATAGGCTTTTCGGCCCCTTCAACCTCGACCTCGCAGGCATGGCAAGATCCCATCAAGCAGCCGGTAGGAATCGTCACACCGGCCCTAGCAGCAACTTGCAGTAAAGGCTCCCCGACAGTGGCAGATACCGTGACATCATCTGGAACAAACCGAATTGTGACCGTCATGCTAAGGGTAACCTCCTCGATTCCGCGTTCTAACCTAATATGCACTCGGCAAAACTGCAGTGCTTCACTGAAGCAAAAACTGGAGTTCTGGATATGGCGAAGCGATAAGATTAGCTTTCCTGACCTCTAGCCTGCTTCAACATATCCACTAGGACATGGTGGGCTTCTTTAGCGTTCTCTAACGGATGATCGAACTTTACCCGCACGGGAACTGAAGCCCCCCCAACTTCAGCGGTCAGATTCATCCCTTCGGGGTCAATCGAGTCCATCTTGGCAGCTGTTGCAGCTTGCGTGTTGCCAAAAACCTGAACATAGGTCAACACTGCATCAGCATGGTCATCGTTCATATGCTTACAGATGCGATCGCTGACTGCAGCCGTAATCGAGTCTGACATGGTAAATCTCGTAAAAGACGTTTACAGATGGACACAATTTCTCCCTCGATGATACCGCCTTTACCGGAAACCGCCGTACACCCCTGGCCATCGGGACACGTGTTTCAGAGCCCTGGAGCTTACTTTACCTATCGAGTGATTGGTCCCTGCTGTCGCCTGTATGATCGCGAACAGCTCCCCTGGCCCTGTTGTCGCCTGCAGTGGCACAGCAAAGAGCCCAGTTGGCGACGCATTGGCCGTCGTTTTGTCCCCGATATGGCAACCCGTCGCTTTCCCTCCTACCACGTTGAAATTGTTGGCCAAGGCCACCGTAGCGACCCTTTCACCACAACCCTTTACACCGTACGCCTATCGCCAGAGGAGCAAAACTGGTGGTGTACGAAACGGGTTCCGGGAGGGAGTGGGGGGTAACGAATAACCAATAATCAATAACGAACAACCAACCCCCCCCTATCGCTCAATCACCTCTTCTTCGATCAAATCTTCGCCTACAGAACAGCTGATGGCAGGGAGGTTTTCTTCGTAGCGAAAATCCCCGTAGTCCTGCTCGGAAGTGCAAAGGGTAGATCCGATGAAGTTGCTGTCCACCAAAATGGCTTCTCGCAAGTCAGCGTCCTCTAAGTTAGCTCCCAAAAACAAGCTGTCCTCGATGTAAGCGTTACCGAACATGACATTGGTCAACGTCGCGTCGCGAAAGTCAGCTTCGATAAGAGTTGCGTTATCAAAATTTGCTAGATTGAAATAGGTTCCCTGGGCTACTGCCTTGCCGAAGTAGGCTTCTGTCAAATTAGCCCGACTCAGGTCAGCGCCGCTGATATCAGCGAGATAGAAGTTAGCGTTGTTTAGATCAGCATCGCGTAAATCGGCTCCGCGTAGGTCCAACCGTCTGAGATCAGCATCGGCAAGGTCACATCCAACACACTTCTTCGTCGTGATCAGCTGCTCAAGATCGTCTTCGTCAACAGCGGAGGCCGGTGAGGCGCATAGCCAACTGCTGACGAGTACCAGTCCGGCAATCAGGCATGGACGATAGGGTAAGGTGCGATCGCGATCATTAGTCATTGTGTCCTCCCACAGGCGCGGTCTGCTCCAAGCTGCATTAATACTGTCAAAAGATCACTGACTCTGACAAGCACTGCTAGTTCCCCTACGAAAGGGGGAGTTCTGTAGTTTTTTGAAAAGATCCACACGAGTTCGCGGTATCAACCAATAATGATGAGTGTTTTAGGTGTTTCCAGCCTATCTGTTCTATGTTCAGAACATGCCATAGCTGATCCCAACGTTCGTCACTTTGCGGATCAGCTAGGTATAAAAAAGATGTACCGGTTTAGGGGAATTTTCTCAAATTGGGGCACCTAAGTGAAGAGAAGCAGTCTCTGCAGTATGTGACCAACTAAAGGGTGAATTATGAAATCGAAGACAGCGCTCAAGTTTGTGGCTTTTGCTGCAGCAACCATTGGAGCCTTAGGGACTACGGGCAGAGCATGGGCTCAATTCACGTCTCAGGAGGTTGACCAGAGC
The DNA here is from genome assembly GCA_050330865.1 of Leptolyngbyaceae cyanobacterium. Classification (GTDB taxonomy): domain Bacteria; phylum Cyanobacteriota; class Cyanobacteriia; order Phormidesmidales; family Phormidesmidaceae; genus SIO1E4. The sequence continues at coordinate 7,158 of JBHJHM010000105.1, read as the reverse complement.
CGGTTCCTGACTGTGGTCCAAAGAACAACCTCCCGATTCTTGCCGTACAAACTCTACCTCGTGCGGCAGATCAGCGACGAGCGGCCCTGCTATCAAGTCAGCGGAGCAGATCCGGGCGAAGTCAATCCCCTTTGGACAACGTTTGACTTCAGCGGCATCTGTGGTCGTTCCTCCGACAGTAATGGCTATTCCATTCGCGTGAATGGTGAGGATTTGGGGGCTGGGTACAAATTAGACATTCGTGAAAGTGGTGATGAGCTGCTTCTGATTGGGACTGGTCGTGACGGCACTCTGACGATTGGCCGCACAGGAGGCATCAGCGATACAGGCTTTACCGCAATCGATCTAGAGCCAGGATGGCGAATTACCCAGCGCGTGTTCCAAGGAGGTACCCTGGGCCATTACTACTTCACCAGTGATGCCACCCTAGCCGAGTTACTTTCCGACGAACCCATAGCCGCTAATCCTCCGCCTGTCACCATTCCTCCCGATACATCTGAACCCGTGCCCTTCCCCGATGTCCAGGGTGACATCTACGCTACCGAAATTGCCAATGCCGTAGAGATTGGCTTTGTGTCTGGCTTCCAGGATGGCACCTTCAAACCGCTGCGACCCGTGACCCGGGAAGAAGCGGTTTCTATGGTCGTTGAAGCACTGCGGGCGAAGTTACCGGACGGGACTCAGCTCCCTGCCGTTCAGCTTGCAGCTGATCCCTATCCAGACGTTCCTGCTGATCGCTGGAGCGCTGAAAAGATAACCCTCCTGAAGGAAATTGGCATTGTCAGCGGTGACCAGTTCGGAAACTTCCGGCCCACCGATACCATTACTCGGGCCGAACTGATGGCTCTGATGCGGCGAACGGCTGAATCGTATCGGAACTACCTGGGGCTAGCGACGACGCTGGAACCTACCGAAGATATCTTTAACTTCTCTGATACCAATGGTCACTGGGCTGAAGATGTTATCAGCCGCATGTCCGGTTACTGTGGCGTGGCCACCCCTTTCAACGAACAAGGAACCACGTTCCAACCCAACTCTGAATCACTACGAAACTATACAGCCGCCGCGATCGAGCGCTTGTTCGACTGTGGGACAACGCCTGAAGTCTAGGGTCTAGAGAGGGTGATGGGGGAATGGGGGATGGGTTCTGGCTTAGGGGATTTCCAGGAATAAAAATACCGGACTGCGGTGCATTACGCTCCGCTAATGACACCCTACAGTTGGTAAATTCTTTCCTGGAAATTCCCTTAGTAGTTTTGAGTTCTGAGTTCTGAGTTCTGGATTCCTGATTCTTCGTTCTCGACGATTCCCTGTTCTCGTATTCTCTCCAGGCAGGCTTCGCCTACGGCTGAACGCTCACGACGAAGCCTGTTCCCTTTTGCTCATTACCTACTACCCCATCACTCTTCTACCCATCCACCCTCACACTCCCCCTTGGCTCTGGACCTTTTCCTTAAGCTAAATTGCGTCGTCCCCAAAGCCTCATCACAATCCAAAATTATTTCGGCTAGAGCTTCACACCGAAGTTCAAAATCGCCTCATTTGCTGGCCACCAAAATTCCATACCGGACCAGTCCCCGCTGAAACCCCCACCGCATAAGCCCCAAGGCTAACGCACCCTGGATGGTGGGCCAGCCAGATTGCACCAACCCTACGATCGCTTCCCATTGCAGTGCCGAAGCAATCACCGCATCCCAAAAGGGAGCAACCGCCTGGGACCAGTCATCGGTGCGAATTTGCATCAGTCCCGCTTGGTCTGCTAGCTGGGCGTACTCTGGCAATGACAGCACATAGGGCAAATGATATACCTGGTACAGCGCCTCTAAGTGCTGTTTCTCAGACTCAGTCAGTGTTCCTGCAAGTGAATCCGTTGAGCGATGACACCAGGTTGCCATGAGGAGCTTACCGCCTGGTTTCAGCAGTCGATAACTCTCTTTGAAAAACTGCGCCTTGTCGGGGTAGTGTTCACCGCTTTCCATCGACCAGATTAGGTCGAACTGCTCATCGGGAAAAGGTGCATTGAGGACATCCGCGACCTGAAAGGTTGCCTGGGCCGATAAATCTGCTGCGATCGCCCGAGCGGTCGCTCGTTCTGCCTGTAGAGGACTCAGCGTGATGCCTTGTACGGATGCGCCAAAGCGATCGCATAAATACAGCGCACTGCCCCCGATGCCACAACCCGCATCTAAAATAACGTCAGCTTGCTGAATCTCACCCCACTGCAAGAGCGCATCAATCAAATCGATCTGGGCTTGGTAAGAATCTTTTCGGTGTGTCCCCGCAGGACCATAGAACCCATGATGCATATGCTCGCCCCATAGGTTCTCCCACAACCCTGAGGAAGCGTCATAAAACGTCTGTATTTTTTGGTGTAGCTCTGAACTCATGATAAATTTTTCAGTTCCTCAGGCAGTGTAGTAGTCGAAGGCAACCTGTGAAAAGATAAGCATCAACATTTATGATGTTTAGCGCTTGGGCAAGGCAGTGCGTTTGTGCGTGACTCCCTGCGTTCCATTCATTCGAACCATTCATGGACCTTTTTGAAATGACCGTACCGCGCACCATCTGCGCGGGCTTTTTAATGTTGATTGCAGTCGGAACTGCACTGCTCATGCTGCCCTTCGCAACGGCGTCAGGAAGCTGGAATGACCCCATCGTGGCGTTTTTCACAGCCACCTCAGCAGTCTGTGTAACGGGGCTCATTGTGGTCGACACGGGCAGCTACTTCTCATCTTTTGGGCAACTTATCATCCTGCTTTTGATTCAGGTGGGTGGGTTAGGATACATGACCGCTACAACGGTGCTGCTGTTGATCCTGAAGCGGCGATTAGGTCTGAAGGAACGCTTAGCAGTTCAGCAGTCAATGGACATTCAGGAACTTTCGGGGGCCAGATCGCTCATTGTCTCCATCATCAGCATGACAATGATTCTGGAGCTCACAGGCGCTTTTTTGTTGCTGCCCATTATGTCAAAAGACTATGGCAATGGCTTTGGCTTATGGCTTTCAATTTTCCACAGCATTAGTGCCTTTAACAATGCTGGATTCAGTCTTTTTGCTGACAGTTTGGTGCAATATGCCCGCTCCACTTGGCTCACTGCTGTCATCACAGGACTCGTGATCTTTGGGGGCATCGGCTATCAGGTCATTATGGAAGCGTTCACCTGGTTGCGCGATCGCCTGCAGGGGCGTAGCGGACGGGCCTGCTTCTCCTTGCATTTCAAAGTTGTGACGACAACGACCCTAGCACTACTCCTGATTGGGACAGTAGCGCTGCTGCTATTGGAATATAACAATGGGGCAACGCTGGGCGGTTTCCAAGCCGCTGATAAGCTCACAGCGGCTTGGTTTCAGTCTGTCATTACCCGCACTGCAGGATTTAATTCCATCGATATCAACGCCATGACCGATGCTTCCCTGTTTCTTATGGTGGCTCTGATGTTCATTGGGGCTAGTCCTGGCAGTACTGGCGGCGGTATCAAAACCACAACAGCTCGCATTCTTTTTACCAGTACTCGCACTGCTCTCAGAGGCTATGAGGAAGTCCTCGCCTATCGCCGCGAAATTCCACCAGCCCGCATTCTGAAAGCGGTCAGCGTCGTGGTGGGCTCTGGGGCGATGGTGGTTGCAGTCACCATCTCGCTGGCCCTATTTGATCCTGAGTTTGGCTTTTTGAGTCTCTTCTTTGAGGCGGTTTCGGCCTTTGCCACGGTGGGCTTATCAACTGGTATCACAGCTGATTTGTCAGTACCGTCACAGCTGGTCATCATTGGCGCCATGTATGTTGGCCGGGTCGGCGTGCTGCTGTTCATGGCGGCCCTCGTTGGCGATTCAAAACCCACGATGGTGAACTATCCCGAGGAGGATTTGTTGGTGGGATAAGGAGTGGATGGGTGACGGGGCGATGGGGGGCGAGGTCGTGAATGAGTTGTGAATTATGAGTTTTGAGTTTTGAGTTTTGAGTTAACTCAAAACTGAGAACTTTGAACTCCCATACTCCACACCAAAGGTGGCGCGATCGCCCAGATATGCTAGGGTAGGCAATGACTACACCGGGATGTAGCGCAGCTTGGTAGCGCACTTCGTTCGGGACGAAGGGGCCGGAGGTTCGAATCCTCTCATCCCGATTCTTCTAAACCCTGTTTTCTCTATGATTCAGGCCATCACACGAACCCTGACGTTTGAAGCATTCCTTGATGTTGAGGATGGCAATGAACTGAAAGACTAATAGGATGAACGCGAGATATTTGGGTCGATACCTAACACTGGAAGAGTTTTGCACCTGTACGCAGACATACCGCAAATTTGTTGACCTGACTGATCCCTATCCAAAGAACCTGGAGGAGACGATTCCGGCTTTGGAGGCGTTGTGTCAGTACATCATTGACCCAGTAATTGATGCGTTTGGCCAGGAGCGCTTCCAGCTCACCTATGGGTTTTGCTCAGCAGATTTGAAGCGGTGGCTAGCGAAGAAAGACCCGGTGACGGGGGGGGAAGAATGGTCAAGTGAGTCCGAACCTGGATCAGCATATGGCCCATGAGGTGAATCGGAATGGAAATTACTACTGCTTGCAGTTGGGGGCAGCGTGTGATTTTAGGATTATGGATTTGCCGAGTGATGAGTTAGTGAAGTGGATTGTGGCGCAGCAGTTGCCGTTTGACTCGGTGTATTTTTATGGGGTGGAACGGCCTATTCACATCAGCTACGGGCCTGGGCGTTTACAGAAAAAGGGCAACCCAGGCGCTATTGAGAGAGCAGAAGTGCAGACGACCGCTCAACAGCCCCCGTTTTGAATGCATGACTAAACAATGACTGACTGTACATAGCATTTAAACAGCGGAATTTGGAATCGATACTCATTGCCGTGAACTTCCAGGACTTCTTGCTGAACAAGTTTTTGCAAACTCGTTTCACTGGCCTCGGAGATCGATTCCCTGCTGGCGAGCTTGTGTAGAATCGCCTGATTTTCTTGAGACAGCGTTTGGAAGCGCTCACGCAGGACTTCACCACCCCGCTCAAGCACCTTGGGAATAATCATTTCTACGTCTTCGACAGTGGCTTTGCGGCGGGCGGGGAGACGGTTAAGAAATTCGACTAATACGAGGCAGGTTAACTGTACGAAGTAAGGTTGGCAGCGAGTGAGCCGAATAATCGCGTCAATTGCCTCAGGCTCATAAATGTCAGGGAAGTTATCGATGGGATGCTGGATAAGCTCTCGGGCATCGGCTTCGTCGAGATAGCTCAGACGAAGGGATTGTGTATTGATCAAATAGTCACTCCAGTAAGTATCCAGCTCATCTGGAGCGCAGGGCGTAGCGTCGGGTTGTCATTGGCCTCTTATCATCATCAGCACCTTAATGATAAAAATGCCTGATGATTTTTTCATCTATCTAATTGGTGACACGCCCTAGAATGACCAAGTTAATAAGCCAAAACTCTAGCAAAAAAGTGATTTCCGAACTAATTCAATCTCTTGAAAATCCGGAGTATTCTGTCCGTAAAAATGCAGCCCATATATTAGGTCAGATTGGTAGTGTTCAGGCCGTTCCCAGTCTAATTAATGCTCTCGAAGTTCCGGACTGTGATTTTTGCGAGACTGAATTCTTGAAACAGATTCGTGATAATGAAAGTATCTTGAAAGACAAAAGCATTATGAAATACGAATGTATCTTGAAACTTGTTGGATCTTACTCGATTTTGTTGAGAGGTCAAGCTTCCAATGTTCGTGGAAGCGCAGCTAAGGCATTAGGGCAAATCGGTGATGAACGGGCTGTATCTGGGCTACTTCAAGCCCTTAGAGATTCGAATTCCAGTGTCTATGAGGAAGTAGTTAAAGCATTAGGAAAAATCGGTAGTGAGCAAGCAGTTCCTGAACTACTCCGAGCCCTGAAAACTTCAAAATATCGTAAATGCATAGCTAAAGCATTAGGGCAAATTGCTGATGATCTAGCCATTTCTAAATTACTCGATGCCATCGAAGATCGAGACTCTAATATTTCTAAGAACGACGCTGCTGAAGCATTAGGGCAAAGTGGTGTTCACAAAGCCATTCCTGGCTTGCTTAAAGCGCTTGAAGATCCGCACCGGAACATTCGCGAGAGTGCAGCTGAAGCATTGGGTAAAATTGGTAGTCCTCTACCGTTAGCTAAACTTTGGCAGCAGCGATGTGAGAACTCGACATACTACTTCAACAAGGACTATTTGGAGGAGGCAATCTTCGCCATTCAAAACAACTGCAAGTACTACAACTATGAAATTGCCTACAACCTTGTACCGTAAAACAAGGCCATTTCCCTTTACTTCTCCTACCCCCTGCTGACAAAGCCCCGCAAGCCCAACTCGCCAATCATCTCACCCTGCTCCAACGTCAAAACGTCATCACCAACTAGAGCAACCGCCAAATCCTCCCCGGTGACGAACCCGCCCAAATCATCAACCAGTGGCTCAATACCGCCGACATTATTCTGCTGCTGATCAGCGCCAACTTCCTCGCCGATGACACCTGCTACCACCTCGAAAGCCGACGCGCCATCGAACGTCACCAGGCAGGAAGCTTGTGTCATTCCTATCCTGCTGCGTTCTGTAGACTGGAAGGTAGCGCCTTTTAGCCAGCTTCCCGTATTGCCCCAAAATCAGCAGCCCGTCACCACCTGGACTAACCAAGACGAAGCGTTTCGAGGGATTGCTGAAGGCATTCGAGTCATAGCAATAGAGGTAAGAAAGGCAAAGGGCAAGCACCCAGGAGTGAGTTGACGGATGAAATTTGAGGAAAGCCTGAAGGGACAATGGTCACTAGCGCTCCAGTTCAACTTTTCGGTCCAAACACTGTCCTTCCTTCTCTTTCCGTAGATTCTGGAAAATCATTGCAGTATCTCCGTATCGCACTGCCTGTATCGAATCTAATGGCTGGCTATCATCCTGTTGCGATCGCACCACCTCACCCGGATTCTCCTTAGCCCTAGACTTCTCGATCCGCTCAATCAGCCGACCTAAATCCTCCGAAGTGTATAGCCTCAAGTCCTTAAAGGGTGACAACCCACTTTCACGCTAGGCGTGGCCATAGTTTGGGAAAATAGAAAGGCAAAAAAATAGGGGATAATTTCTCTCCCCCAGAAAAAATAATGTTGCCTCCATTCTACCAAACTATCTTTCGTAAACA
>JBHJHM010000104.1:0-13089 GCA_050330865.1 Leptolyngbyaceae cyanobacterium | reverse complement strand
CCGCCTTTTTTTTTTTTAAAACTCATCTCCCCCCCATCTCTCTTTTTTGTTTTATTTTGTTTCCTCTTTCTTTTTATACTCCCCCCCACCCTGCGGATCTTTTTGCGGCTACCCAACACCAAAGTCAAAACCTGTTACGTTGCCGGTAAACCCGAATGTATTGCCGTCAAAGAAGAGGTCTTCACCAAAACTGCCAGCCGTTGTTTCGCCAATTGAGCTAGGCGTGAAACTAGCAATATCTTCGTCGTTTCCTCTCAATCCTGGCACTGACAAATTGGCATTCGTTGAGAAGAATAGCTCACCCTGGCGTACAGCAATGGCATTGAGGTCTTCGCCATTGTTTCGCAAATCAACATCGCTGCCATCAAAGTAAAGAGACGCCGTACCGCTAGTATTGCTGCCGAGGGACGTGGGCTCAAATCGAATCAAGTCCTCATCCTGACCAAACACACCACCCGGCAGCGCCACATTCCCCGTTGTCGATAGCAGCAGGCTGTCATCCGAGAGTCGCGTCAAGGCATCAATATCCTCCGATGCGCTGTTGAGTCCGATGTCGCTGCCATCTAGATAAAGGCTGAAGGTGCCGCTGGTCGTTCCAGCCCCTAAAGAAGTCGCCGTAAACTCAACGATATCGGTATCGTCGACCAAACCCACACCCGCCAAAGTCACCTCTTGATCAAAGGACAGGAGGATAGTCGTGTCGCTAGTGACGTCAAAGGCTCTAATTTCCAGGTTGGTGGGCAAAACATCCGAGCCATCGAAGAAGAGGCTGAAGTCTTCGCCATCGAAGAAGACGATGTCTTCATTTTCAATTGCCAGATCGCCTAAAGCCTTATCCTTAGTGCCACTGAAGAAAAAGGTATTGTCGTCTGGCAGCAGGGTCTGCAGCTCAAAGGCTCCAATATCCGTTTGAGCAACGACAACCCGAGTAAACCCCTCCCCTCGTTGGTCACTAGCGAGACCATCAGGGTTGCTACCGGCATCAATGGCCTGACTGTCGGGTCGCAATGCCTGTGTTTGCGTTGGTCCACCATTATCGGCAAGTGGTTCTAAGCCTGGGTCCGTTACTCCAGTAATATCAGTGGATTGGTTAAAGGCGTCAACGGAGTTACCAGTACCAATTAGGTTATTGCCTTGACTGAGAAAAGTCTGCAGATTGCTGCTAACGTCTCCACCAACGTTGCCCGCAATGATACTGGATAAAACTTCGGTTGGACTACTCGTTGAGACAGATCCGCTGTCACCATCGGTAATGTTCTGGGCAATCGTACTATTTCGAATTTGCAGCAAGCCGTGATAATTGCTGAGGCCCCCACCAGAGTTAGAACGGTTACCCGAGATAGTCGAGTTACTGACAATAGTGGACTGACCACTCGTAGTTAAGCCGCCGCCAAAACTAAGACTGGCAGCAGAAAAGGCATCGTTACCACTAACAGTACTATTCGTTAATGTGAAACGATCACTTCCACTGATGATACCGCCTCCACTAGAGCGCCCGCGATCAGAGAAGCTCGACGCTGCATTATTGCTAACAGTAGTGAAATCAATGAGTAATAAGTCACCCAATGCAACAATGCCACCCCCGCTGACATCGTCTCCTTGGCTCGTAGTAGCGTTATTGTTGACGCTGCCGTTGCGAATGACCAAGTCTCCACGAATGCTGTAGATACCACCTCCAGAACCATTGGAGGAATTGCCATTTACGGTGCTATCATCTATTGACAGATAGCTATTTACACTCTGAATACCGCCGCCGTAACCTCCACTATCCCTGTATGTGGTACCAATGCTCCGATTTTCATCAATGGCGCTATTGATCACAGTTGAGTGGCTACTATCGTTGAAGATCCCCCCTCCATAGGCATACAGACCAAGTGCACGATTATCGACGATAGTACTGTTGCTTACCGTTAGAGCCGTATCGCGGGCAAGTATACCACCACCGAAACCTTCACCATTCACTCCATAGCCATCTGACTTGTTACCACTGACGGTGCTATTTTCCACTTTAAAAGTGCTGGACAGGCTGTAGATGCCGCCACCACCGGCGTTACTACCGGAGACAGTGTTACCAGAGATGATAGAGCTGTTGATCGTAGTCCCAGCCGAATCCGTAGCAATCCCCCCACCCTTATCATTAGCCGTGTTGTCAGCGATTGTTGAATCGGTTAAATCAAGCTGCCCAAAATAGCCACTGTTGTAGATGCCGCCCCCTTGGCCGCTAGCGACATTGCCTGAAATTGTGGAGCGCGTAACGGTGGTTAGATAACCTTCAATACCACCACCATTGTTGCCGGCGATATTGTTAACCACCTCAGAATCGGTGACGCTGATACTAGCTTGCATATCGGACTGGATCCCACCACCGTTGCCTTCGGCTGTGTTCTCAGAAACGGTGGAATCGGTCACGGCAACACCGCCGCTTCGGTAACCAACACTCATGCCACCGCCTTGACCGGCAGTATTGTCCGAAATAACGGAGCTATTGGTAATAGACGTGCCGTTGCTGTAGCTACCAATGATGATGCCACCGCCGCTGCCTGTTGCCGTGTTACCAGAAACGACCGTATTACTTAAGCTGCTGCCGTCGCTGTAGTCACCATCGCTAATGCCGCCACCATTAAAGGCGCTATTACCAAATACCGTGGAGTCAATCAACGTGCTACCACTGGCAAAGCCGTTAGCGATGCCACCGCCAGAGCCTGCCGTATTACCTGAAACGAGAGTTCCAGTTAAGGTTGCTTCAGCATTCGAGTAGTTGTAAATACCGCCACCGGCCCCAGCAGCCTCGTTTCCAGTCACCGCCGAGTCAATCAGGTTAATGCTGCCATAGTTGTTAGCAAGCCCACCGCCAAAACCCGTGACCGAGTTATTTGCGATGAGACTTCCCTGAATCGTACTACTGTAGAAATTTCCGTAGTAGTCATTGCGTTTATACACCCCACCGCCATTCTCAGCACCATTACCGGAAATCGTGGAGTTTGTGACGGTAAACCCATATAAGGCTTCAACGAGAATGCCACCGCCACTGGCACCTGCAGTGTTGTCAGAAACCGTAGAATCCTCTAAGTTCAAACCACCGCGACGGCTGCTGCTGTAAATGCCGCCGCCATCACTGGCAGCAACATTGCCTGAGATAGTAGAACGGCTGATGTCTGCAAAATAAGCGTCAATACCACCGCCGTCGTTCCCTGCACTATTATTTGTAAACTTAGAGTCAACAGCAGAGAAACTGGCTTGACTCCCCGTTCCGACACCGCCCCCATCACCATCTGTAGCGTTGTTATCGACGATGGTGTTGTTCAGGAAAACTTCCCCGCTTCTATAAGCAATATAAATACCGCCTCCCCCTAGACCAGAGGTATTACTGGAAATAATTGAATTGGCGATGGTGTTCATACCGCCGTTGTAATTGCCAATGGAGATACCGCCCCCCAAACCACTTGCCGTGTTGTTGGCAACAACAGTGTCGCTAAGGCTCACACCATTGCTGTAGTTTTCGTCATTGCTGATACCGCCACCTGTAACGGCACTATTGCCCGAAACTGTGGAGCTTATCAGCGTACTGCTACCACCAATACCATCAGCAATGCCGCCGCCAGTGGTTGCCGTGTTGTCAGAAACAGTAGAACGTATCAGAGTTGTCTCTGTGAACTGGTTATGGATACCTCCGCCTGAACCGGCAGCTTCATTCCCAGAAACAGTCGAGTCGGTAAGCGTAATGCTGCCGTACTGACCAGAAATACCACCGCCATCAAATGCTGTATTACCCGTAATTGTGACGTTCGTCAGGTCAAGCTCTTCGGTGGTGTAGATACCGCCACCATCATTATCAAAACGATCGCCGACATTGCCTCCGGTGATGGTCAAGCCTTGAATATTGACACCTAGCTGAGTTCCGTAGTCTTCATCTGAGATGCGAAAGACACGAGAATTGCCTTGAGCGTCAACAGTGATGACATCTTCGCCCGTGCCATTGATAGTCAGAGCTTTGTCAATTACTAACTGTCCCAGTGAGGCATCGAGGGCAATGGTACCGGCCAAATCTGGAGCAAACTCAATCGTGCCGCCAGTTTCCACAAATGCCAGCGCCTCTCGCAGCGAAACATCGCCAGCACTCAAATCCCCATCGATTTCATCGACCAAAGTATCAACAATTACGGTGTTGAATATTGGCTCAGCCGCCTCAAAAGCACCCAAATCAATCTGGGCAATGCCGTCGCCGTCACCATCGACAACCCGCAGAAAACCACTCCCTCGCTGGTCAAAGTCATCCGAGGGAGCAAACGCAGAATCCCCAGCATCAATGGCAGGGCTACCGGCTAATAGAGCATGGGTAAGAGTCGGGCCGCCGTTATCCGCCAACTCACCCAGATTGGGATCGGCGTTGATAATATTGCTGCCTGTTAGACTGCTATCCCCAATTAAGTTAACGCCACTGGTTCCAACGCCATAAGTATCAAGGGCGTTATTCGCAACCAGGCTGTTTGTCAGGTTGGTGGATCCTTGAAATCCAACTTCGACACCGCTGCCATCGTTGTCGGCGATCGTTGCATTCGTGATACTGGTAGTGCCTTGATAGCCGGTATAAATGCCCCCGCTATCGTTGCCTGAAATAGTTGAATTTAGGACGGTGGTTTCGCTAGAGCTGCCGCTGTAGATGCCCCAGCCTCCTTGATTACCCGAGAGAGTCGAGCTTGTGACCGTCAAAATCCCTGGCGAGAAACTTCCATAAGCTCCACTGCTATTAGTACTTAGTACCCGAATCCCGTCCCCGACATTTCCAGAAATTGTAGAATTGACGGCTGTAATTTCACCGCCCCCGAAGTCTGTACTGACTCCGCCTCCCTCATTGTTGGCGACCACGGAATTGCTCAGAGTCAGACTGCCAGTATAGAAATAGACGGCGTTATACGGACTGTAGGTGGAATAGCCCACATGAATGCCGCCACCCATAGAAGCCGTATTTCCCGAAACGGTAGAATTCGCGACTTCCAGGGCTTCAAAGTTGAGAATACCGCCCCCACTAGAGGCTGTAGCAGCGCCTCCCGCAAGGATTAGACTGTCGATGCTTACTTGGCTGAGTGTTCGGAAATCATCATCATCGACCCGAAATACACGGGAGTTTCCTTGCGCGTCAACTGTAATGTCAGCAACGTTATCGCCGTCAGTATCCCCAATTAAATTGAGGGATTTGTCAATCACAAGTTCTCCCAACGAGGGATTTAGATTGATGGTGCCCTGTAAACCGGGGGCAAAGGCAACGGTACCCCCCTCATCCACACGTGCTAAAGCTTCTCGTAGCGAAACGTCACCGGGGCTCAAATCACCATCATCTTCATCAACAAGCGTGTCGACAGTGACCAGACGTGGAGCATCGACTAACTCGCCAAAGATGACGTAGGTTTCCCCTGTGCCAATGTTGCCATCAACGTCGGCGCTACTGGCGCTGACGATAAAATCCTCGATACCGTCATCATTGATATCGCCTCCATTACTGACAGCGCGACCTAAAAAGTCAGATGAGTCAATACCATTGATGACGAAACCACTATTAATATTCAGATCGGTCAGATTAAGGTTACCGGAACTGCCAACGGTATTTCCGCCAAAGACGACATACGTCTTCCCTGTAGAGTTACCATTGCCGTCAGCCCGCAAGGCTCCGATCAACAAATCATCAGCACCATCACCATTAATATCGCCAGCATTACTGACTGCTTCGCCAGAAGCTTCGCCAGGCTCGATGCCATTAATCACAAAACCGTTGCTGCCATTTAGCTCTGACAAGTTGAAGCTACCGGAAGCTCCCACAGTGCTGCCTCCAAACACCACGTAGGTTTCGCCGGCAAAGTTTGTACCGTTTGGATCAGCACCGTAGGCACCAATCAGGACATCATCGATACCGTCGCCATTGATATCCCCAGCATTACTAATCGAGCGACCGGATAGATCACCACTGTCGACACCATTGATGACAAAACCATTGCTGCCATTCAACTCCGACAAGTTAAGGCTGCCAGAGGCTCCGACCGCACTATTGCCAAATACAACATAGGTTTCGCCGGCATCATTCCTGCCATTTGGATCACCGCGGAAGGCACCAATCAAGAGGTCATCAATGCCATCATCATTGACATCGCCTGCGTTGCTAACTGACCGACTTGACTGGTCACCACTATCAATACCGTTGAGCACAAACCCGTTGCTGCCATCTAACTCTGACAGGTTGAAGCTACCCGAGGCCCCTACACTGGTGCCTCCGAATACCACATAGGTCTCGCCAGCGAGATCGTTACCGTTGGGATCCGCAGCATCGGCACCACCGATGAGAAGATCATCAATTCCGTCATTGTTGATATCCCCGGCATTACTGACGGAACCACCCGCACCGTCAAGAGCATCGATACCGTTGATTACAAACCCGTTGCTACCCTCTAATGCCGCTAAATTGAGACTGCCTGAAGCGCCAACAGTCTCTCCTCCAAACACCACATAGGCTTCGCCGGGAGCATCCGTTTGAAAATTTGCATAGGGAGCCCCGATCGCAAGGTCGTCAATACCATCCCCATTGATGTCGCCAGCATTACTAACGGAAAAACCTGACAGATCAAGGCTATCAATGCCATTAATCACGAACCCATTACTGCCATTCAAATCAGCTAGCTTGAGGTTCCCACTGTTGAAATTCTGTCTCCCAAACACTACATAGCTTTCACCCGTGCTGTTATCCCCAGCTCCAGACGCGCCGATAATAAGATCATCAATTCCGTCATTATTGATGTCCCCTGCGTTGCTGATAGAGCTACCGGAAAAATCGCTTGCGTCGATTCCTTCAATAACGAAACCGTTACTACCATCAAGATTTTCAAGGTTCAAAATTGGATCAAATGCCATTTTTGTAAGTTCTCAATTTGTTGATTACTAACCGTAAAACTCATACCAAGATTGGTGTTTGCGATCGCTACAAGTAGCTCAGCCAAAACAAATTGGCTTTGTGGATTGGGTATTACTAGCCTTTTCCCCAAAGGGCTTCTCGAATGTGGTATTGAGAATGCGGGAGACCCTTCGATGAGGGCAAGCATCGATAGGCTGTTGTTGCGTGAAGCAATTGGCAACCATGTGGTTCGTTGACCAAAAGTTGGCTTTGAAAACATTACCCAAAAACTGCTCAAACGTTGAGATGAATAAGCAAGCAGCACAATTTTTCCTGGAGATGCCAGGTGCTTAAAGACTCAAATTAAATCTGCTCAATTGACTCTAGAGAAAGGATTTAGATAGCTCAATCAGCAAATAGCTATCGAGTCAATCCGAAGGCTAAGAGAACACAAATCCATGACATGAATAGATTAGTAGATTCAGTGCGGCGAGTCATGATTGTTACGGCAATTTAGTTAAAGTTTCAGTAAAGCGGTCGTGTTATATGAATAACATTGAGATACTGATTAAGCACACACGACAAACCCTGAAAACTCTACAGGCCAAGGTGTTTGGGAGCTAAGAAGCCTCTGCTAAAGTTACCAGACTGAGCATACGGTCAATTGGCCCTGAGGTATTTACAGAGAGAATATCGGATCTATTTAAGCTCCGGCGAGTCTACGGATCAGCAGAGTAAGTCTCAGTAAAGCTCACCGTTTCGCTTTTCGTAGCTAACAGATATTGGGGCTGAAAGCGCTGTAACGTGAGTATTCTTCAATTCAAAATCTTAACTTCAAGGTCGCAAATGGATACCAATATCTTCCCTGGGAAAAAATAAAACCGCTCTAGAATACTTTCTAGGGCGGTTTTCAACTGGCTTTTAGGAATGTCTAGTTTTTCCTGATAGGAAGTATTAGAGATCAGCTAAAACCTTACGCGCGGCGGCGATCGTTTTATCAATGTCCTCATCTGTATGAGCTACCGACGTAAAACCGGCTTCATATTGCGAAGGCGCGAGATAAACGCCCTCCTCCAACATGCCGCGATGGAAGCGGCTGAACTTTTCGATGTCGGACTGCTTGGCATCGTCATAGCTATGTACAGGACCTTCCGTGAAGAACATGCCGAACATGCCGCTGATGCTCCCTCCATAAACGGCATGCCCCGTGTCCCGAGCGGCTGCCAGCATGCCATCAATTAACCGCTTTGTAAGGGACTCAAGGCGCTCATAGGTGCCGGGGCGCTGAAGGATTTCCAAGGTTTTGATGCCTGCCGTCATCGCCAAAGGATTGCCCGACAAGGTACCTGCCTGATACACCGGACCAGCAGGAGCAATCATTTCCATAATGTCGCGGCGACCGCCATAAGCTCCAACCGGTAGCCCACCACCAATGATTTTGCCTAACGTAGTGAGGTCGGGGGTAACGCCATACTTTGCCTGTACTCCGCCATAGGAAATGCGGAAGCCCGTCATCACTTCGTCAAACACCAGCAGCGTATCGTGCTCGTGGGTAAGGTCGCGCAAGCCTTGCAAAAAACCATCTTGCGGAGGAACAAAACCGGAGTTGCCGACAATGGGCTCAAGAATAACGCCAGCGACCTCCCCAGGATTCTCTTCCAACAGTTTTCTCACTGCATCCAAATCGTTGTAGGGAGCCGTCAGCGTACTTTGAGTTGCAGCCTTGGGGACACCCGGAGAATCCGGCAATCCTAGTGTCGCCACACCGGACCCTGCCTTCACCAGGAACATGTCAGCGTGACCGTGGTAATTCCCTTCGAACTTGATAATCTTGTCGCGGCCTTTGTAGGCCCGCATCAGACGCAGCACCGCCATACAGGCTTCGGTGCCAGAATTCACAAATCGCACCATCTCAATGCTGGGAACGGCGCTGATCACCATTTCAGCCAGCACATTTTCGAGATAGCAGGGCGCACCAAAGCTGGTCCCTTTTTCAAGGGCTGCCGCAAGTGCCTGCAGGACTTCGGGGTGAGCATGACCACAGATGGCCGGCCCCCAGGTTCCGACATAGTCAATGTATTGGTTGCCATCCACATCCCAGATGTAGGCACCCTTGACGCGGTCGAACACAATGGGCTGTCCACCCACAGATTTGAACGCCCGCACGGGAGAACTCACGCCTCCCGGCATCAAATCACGGGCAGCGGAAAAAATCTCTTCTGACTTGGTGGTTTTTAATGGCGCAGTACTAACCAAGATTCCGTTTCCTCTTAGATATCAGTACCAGGATGAGGGCGATCGCGCCCATCCCCTGTCAGTTTTTGAAGTACTGATTATTATCCTATTGATCGCCTGGACAGGCTGATGATGTTAAGAACTGTTCCAAACAAGTTGAAAAGCCCACTCTCAAAAGCGCGCGCTACTTAAAACATCTCGCCTAGGAAGCTGCAAAAGGGACGGCTAAAATTCCCAGGATCTTGGCTAGCTCCACAATGAAGTAGTCTCGTAAATCGATCTCGCAGTGCTGCCGCAGGCGCAAAAATTTCCACATCGAAAGCCTCTCATACTTTAGGAAGCGTGAAATCACTGTAGGCCATTGCTAACTTTTGCTGTTTGCCATTCCTTGTCGGGCTGCTTGAGCGTTACGCCGCCACATAGCAGGTTTGATGCGCCGTAGTGCCGACGCGGGAAAGCGGCGATTCCACTCGGCTTCATCCAGCGTTGCCAAGTCCGCAAGCGTTGGCGCAACATTCTCATCATAGGGCTGAAATTCAGCCACATCCGTTTCTTGGGCAAAGCGCTGGTTCCAGGGGCATACGTCCTGACAAATATCGCAACCTGCCACCCAGCCTTGCATATTATTCACGATCGCATTCGGCAGCGTCTCAGAACGATTTTCGATTGTGTGATAAGCGATGCAGCGATTGGCATCCACCACAAAGGGAGCTGCGATCGCCCCCGTTGGACACGCATCCAAGCAGCGCGTGCACGTGCCGCAGTGAACTGTATGAGGCTTATCAGGCTCCAAATCTAGATTGGTCAGCACTTCCCCCAAAAACACCCAAGAACCATAGTCACGGGTGATGACATTACCGTTCTTGGCAATCCAGCCGATGCCGGCCTGCTGCGCCCAGAATTTCTCCTGCACCGGGCCTGTATCCGCATAAAAACGAGTCTGGATTGTCGCATCGAGCGATCGCAACCACGCCGACAGCGCTTTTAGCTTCTTCTGCATGACCCGGTGATAGTCCCGGCCCCACCCATAGCGAGAAATTTTGCCGTGCTGCTCGTCGCTGGGGCGCTGATGAGGTGTGTAGTAATTTAGCGCCACACAGATCAGCGATCGCACCTCTGGCATGACTTGATGAATATCCTGACGCTTGGGATTTGCCATCCATACCATATCGGCCTGATATCCCTGTTCCAACCAGCTCTGGAGCGATTGGTTACGGGCCTCGACCATAGGTACAGGTGCATTGACATCGGCAATCCCAACTCTGTGGAAGCCTAAGGCTAAAGCCTGCTCACGGATCTGCTGGCTGCTAACTAGAGGAGGCATGGTCTGCTTGACACTATCCGACTGCCAATGCTCCAACCTCTGCACCTACCACAACACCGGCAGCTTCTACACGGATAGTACCTTCAACCTGCTCGGCCACAGCAATTAAGTGATGAAGCATGTCGGGGCTTTGTGTGTATCCTTGCAGAATCACAACTCGTCCGCGCTGGCTAACCAGTAGATTAGACAAAGCTTGATGCCCCAGGTGCTCCCGGACAGCAGCTTCAACTCGCTTCTTAAGGCCGTAGTAGTCATAGCGACCATCGATCCCAACACGCTCCGGGGGAATGGTGCGAAACCAAGAGGGGGTAGCGTTGTGCTGGTGCCAACTCGACAAATTCCCCCTCTGGTCGGCCCCTGTAAACGCCAATTGGTAACCGTGATAGACGCTCATACGCTGATCCTCAAAATTGCTCAATCAATCGGAAATGCACTGTTCACTTGTCGGCGTTCACTTCTGAACCGAAATGCTTCGAGAGCTGTATCGCTGACAATACAGCCTCCACCGCACAACCGTATCTACCCTAAGTACCGCTTAACTTAACAAAAATTTTACAGTTGGACCTGTATATTTTTGAAGCAGCTGCGGCGTCTATCCCGAAATTTTCTGGACAGAGCTGAGGTACTTCAGCGTGTGGATTGAGTCATGATTGACCCATCTACTGTTGTGACAGCAGCGCCACAGCATAAGCAGCAATGCCCTCTTCGCGCCCGGTTGGCCCCAGTTTCTCGTTCGTGGTTGCTTTAACGCCGATTTGCTCTGGCGCGACTTGCAGTACCTTCGCGAGGGTTGTCCGCATCGTTTCGATGTGAGGTTTTAACTTGGGTCTCTCGGCAACGACCACACTATCGATGTTTACAATCGCCCAGTTGCGATCGCACACCATGTAGTGCACCTGTTCCAGCAGTTTAAGGCTGTCTGCCCCTGCCCATTGAGGATCATTGGGTGGGAAATAACGCCCAATGTCGCCCAAGCTCAGAGCACCTAAAAGCGCATCTGTAATTGCATGGGTTAACACGTCCGCATCGCTGTGGCCCAATAGCCCTAATTCATGTTCGATGTGCACGCCACCTAAAATGAGGGGACGTCCTGTTACCAAGCGATGAATGTCGTAGCCATTGCCGATGCGAATGTTCATATTGGGATTGTCAGGGTATCCGTACAAAGTTTCAGTAATCCTAAACACTTTGTACCGGACAGCTTCATAAACTCTTTGATGAAAATTACGGCAGTAAGTTCCCCAGAATCTTGAAACTCTTTACGGGAGATTTACGAGAATCTCAGGAAAGTCGCAATTATTTTCCGGAAAGTTCAGGAGATTCACGGAGAGTTCTAGAATATCGCTTGTCAATGCTGTGGGGAATTTACTGAGAGGATTGCGAGCGTTGCTGCGCTTTCCAAGCTTCATAGAGATCGGGGCGACGCTGCTGAGTTCGATGGATTTGCTGTTCATGCCGCCATTGAGCGATCGCGGCATGATTGCCAGACCTCAGCACCGTAGGCACTTCCCAGCCTCGGAACACTGCCGGACGGGTGTATTGAGGATAGTCTAGTAACCCCGCTTCAAAACTCTCATACTTTAAAGAATCGACTTTACCTACTGTGCCCGGACGCAAACGCACCACACCGTTGATCAGCGTCAGGGCAGGAATTTCGCCGCACGTCAGCACAAAATCACCGAGTGAGACCTCTCGCTCGACGATATTTAAGACCCGTTCATCAACGCCTTCGTAATGACCACAGATCAAGACCAGCTGGTCATAATCCTTAGAGAGCGTACGAAACAATGACTGGGTCATGGTCTCGCCCTGAGGCGTCAGCAGAATCACTTCGCGCCGGGGTAGAACAGGCAAGGACTCAACAGCCGCAAAGATGGGGTTCGGCTTCATGAGCATCCCCACCCCACCCCCGTAGGGTTCATCGTCGACTTTGTGGTGCTTGTCCGTGGTGAAGTCACGGGGATTGACCAGATTTACCTCAGCAATCTCTCGTTCGAGCGCTTTGCCGAGTAGTCCCGACTGCAGAGGTGAGGTAAAGAAATCCGGGAATAAGGTGACGATATCAAATCGCATGGACGGAAAGTAAGTGTAGAAACTCCGAATACTAGGCGTTTGGGCCTGTAGTACAGCCTAACTGTAGGTTCTGAGCATTTCGTCAAAGGTTCAGTAGGACTCGTATCGCGTCGGCCTCAATCGCTCTCAATACGTTATCCACAAACTCGTAACGTTTCCACTCGCTGACCTTCTCGCCACAGCCGGAATCGACACACCCGAGTGGCAAACTATTACGAACCCAACGCCCACTGAACTAACCGCCGCCTACGCTACGGTGCAAGCCGACACCTCTGACACAATCCACAAGACTTGTAGAGCTGCCGTCGCTAGCCTCAAGGCCGATGTTTTGCTAAATGAACACTCACGGTTCCGCACGGAATCA
The DNA here is from genome assembly GCA_050330865.1 of Leptolyngbyaceae cyanobacterium. Taxonomy (GTDB): domain Bacteria; phylum Cyanobacteriota; class Cyanobacteriia; order Phormidesmidales; family Phormidesmidaceae; genus SIO1E4. The sequence goes on along the minus strand of JBHJHM010000104.1, from coordinate 216 downwards.
AAAGTAGCCTAAACGAGTGCGACAATGACCCCTGGTAGTACAGAATTAAACGCCAAAATTTTCATGGTTCATTCTGCGGAGTATTCCTCAAAGCGGGAAATGAGGCGGAGAATCAGCGCGTATCAATAGACACATAGAAAAAGCTCTGCGGCGAAGCCCAGAGCCTTGTATCGTACCCTTGCCAATGAAATCAGGGAACGATGAGTCAAACTATAC
>JBHJHM010000103.1:0-14346 GCA_050330865.1 Leptolyngbyaceae cyanobacterium | reverse complement strand
CTCAAACGATTGCCTCAAGCCAATCCTCCTCCCACCTGTGCCTCGAAGCGCAAACGGGAGACCCTAGACGCTCGCATTGAGTTCTCCAAAGTGGTCAGATTCTCAGCGTGAGACACCTAAAAGTTTTCTGCACCACTAAGCAATATTGGCTAAAGCACTCGGGGTTTCAGCAGAAGTTTGCGTCAGCATATGGCTTCAAGATCTTACTGTGGTAAAAAGAGGCAGCTAATACTTACCTCGACATCTATTTTTGTTAAAGGGCTAAGAAGTAGAGTGAGAATATATTAATCTTGAGAGGTAGGGATCCGGATGTACAAACAGAAACTTAGAGAAAAAGAGGTTCATCTTAGAAAAATACCATCTATGGTTTGAGTAGATTTAATCCTTTCGCATCAACATAAGGATTGAAGTAAGAGCTCTCCACCATGCGAAACCTCCTGTAGAAGGTTCCATCGGTTAGATGCTTACTCTGAACCTGACCTTTCACAAGCAGCGATGAGAGGAGATTGGAATGAAGCTGATCATCCAAGGCAAAAATATCAAAATTACTGACTCTATTCACGAGTATGTGAATCGCAAGATAGGCAAAGCAGTCAATCACTTTCAAGGGCTCATGACTGAAGCGGATGTCAAGCTCTCAGCGTCTGCGAATTCAAGAAAGCAGTCGCAACAAATTGCCGAAGTTACTGTGTACGCTCACGGAACAATCATTCGGGCTGAGGAAAATCATGAAAATCTGTATACCAGTATTGATCTGGTGACTGATAAGCTAACCCGCCAGTTACAGAAATATAAAGACAAAAAGCAAAGACATACTCAGGTCAAGGCAGAACTGGGGGAGGATAGAAGTCTGTCGCTCATCCCTGAAAACTTAGCCAGCGATCGCGATCCAGTGCTGCCTCCTAGAGTCGTTCGCAACAAATTTTTCGCCATGCCCCCGATGTCTATCCAAGAAGCGCTAGATAATTTGCAATTGGTTGACCATGATTTCTACATGTTCCGTAATGCGAGTACAGGGGAAATCAATGTGATTTATGAGCGTAATCATGGAGGGTATGGAGTTATTCAACCGCGCACAGAATCTGAATCTTGATCACCCTTTGATGTAACCAGCCTAAGTAGCGTTGGCTCGGGAGAATCTTGCGATGAAGGTGACATTGCGGCTTTGATTTTTATCATTTTTAGGGGTACTGACCATGTCTAAAGAAAATGTCCTAAACTTTTTATCCAAAGCGGCGGAAGATGAGCAAATTAAAACCCAACTTCAAACCGTCTCGAGTCAGGACGAGTTGGTAGGAGCCGGCAATCAGGCCGGGTATGAATTCTCTCACAAACATGTCGACGAGGCACTCACAGAACTGAAGCAAAAACCTGGATTTTTTGGAGCATTAGCCGAAGCAGTGCTGGAGCTTTTTGGCCCTATCCATGACAATTATCCGGCTACGGGTACCCAGCCTTTTACAGGCGATCCTAATCGCAAGTCATGAGATCGTTTAGGTATAGGGAGAAAGATGAAATTTCAGGACTCTTCTCATTATGTGAATAAATCACCGTGCATCGTAGTCTCTGTGTGATAATTAAGACACCTGGTTTTAGCGTACTTGAGTCATCGCTAGCAACATATCGAGCGAACTCTACAGCGTTGTTCAAGTCCTTGAGAGGGTTCTTCTCAATTAGAGCAAACTTTCATCTCGCTTCAATCAAAAATCGGGTTGTCGGTAGCATGAGGATATCAAGATGGATCTTCAACAGCTTTTACACGAATACAATCGTGGCGATCGCAATTTTTCTGAAACGAGTCTGCATGGAATGGATCTCAGCAATCATAATCTCAGCGGCATCGACTTTAGCCGTACGGATCTAACCGGAGCAAATCTTAGTGGGGCAAATCTCACCCGAGCAAATTTGAGTCATGCCAACTTAACCGATGCCGACTTAAGTAATGCTGATCTAAGTGGTGCTTATCTTGAAGAAGTCAATCTAATCGGTGCTTCCTTGAAAGGTGCTAATTTGGTTGGCAGTAACCTGATTCGGGCTGATCTGAGAGCAGCTGATGTCGAGGAAGCAGATCTAAGGGGCGCGAATCTTACAGAGGCTGATGTCAGCGGGGCTAATTTTCGCAGGGTCAACTTAGTAAGCACCTGTTTAGACGGTGTGGATTTCGAGGGAGTTGATTTAGAAGGAGCCGACATTTCCCAAGCTATCTCTCATACAGAGTATGCACCCAGCGGAGCATCGCGCGATTGGGTAACGTGGGGAGGCAGTTAGCTTGCCCCGTTGATGGGTGATAAGACGACGAGCCAGTGAAGCATTTGCAAACTGATTTGGCAAACGGACGGATCTCTTTTCTTGACAACAAATTCTCCTAGCAGTTGTGGAGAACTACAGCGCGGCAGCGATTTGATCGCTGCCGCTTTCATCGATTATTCCAGCTAGAACAAGAAGTAGCGCTGTGTCAGGGGCAAGGAGACAGCTGGTTCGCAGGTCAGTAACTGCCCGTCAGCTCTCACTTCGTATGTCTCTGGATTGACTTCCATCTGCGGCAGGGCATCATTGAGCTTCATGTCTTGTTTGCTCAGCTGTCGGTTGCCCGTAGTAGCCACAGCACGCTTCTTGAGCTGAAGCTGGTCAGGCAAGCCCTGATCAATCGCCGCCTGGGATAGAAAGGTCAATGTTGTAGCTGTCCTGGCCCCATCAAAGTCGCCGAACATGGGCTGCGAATGGATCGGCTGAGGCGTCGGAATGCTGGCATTCGCATCGCCCATTTGCGACCAGGCAATCAAGCCACCTTTAATAACAACTTCGGGTTTTACTCCAAAAAAGGCGGGGTGCCATAAACAAAGATCGGCCAGTTTGCCCACCTCAACTGAACCCACATGGTCCGCAATGCCATGGGCGATCGCAGGATTAATGGTGTATTTGGCAATGTAGCGTCGAGCCCGAAAATTGTCATTGCGATCGCTATCCTCAGCCAGCGGGCCGAACTGAGCTTTCATTTTGTGAGCCGTCTGCCATGTGCGGATAATAACTTCGCCAACTCGCCCCATGGCCTGCGAGTCGGAGGCAATCATGCTGAAGGCCCCTCGATCCTGCAAAATATCTTCGGCGGCAATCGTTTCCCGCCGAATTCGCGAATCAGCAAAAGCGACATCCTCTGGAATATTAGGATCGAGGTGGTGGCAAACCATCAGCATATCGAGATGTTCTTCGAGCGTATTGGCCGTGTAGGGACGCGTGGGATTCGTGGAGGACGGCAGAACGTTTGACTCGCCACAGACTCTGATAATGTCAGGTGCGTGGCCTCCCCCTGCCCCTTCGGTGTGGTAGGTATGAATGACTCGATCCTTAAACGCCGCGATGGTGCTTTCTAAATAGCCAGCTTCGTTAAGCGTATCCGTATGAATTGATGTTTGAACGTCATATTCATCGGCAACAGATAAGCAGGTATCAATGGCTGCGGGGGTTGTGCCCCAATCTTCGTGGAGCTTCAGCCCCATAGCTCCAGCTCGAATCTGCTCAACTAACGCATCAGGCTGGCTGCTGTTCCCTTTGCCTAAGAAACCAAGATTTACCGGAAATGCATCCGCTGCTTGCAGCATCCGATACAGGTTCCACGGTCCGGGCGTACAAGTCGTAGCTCGCGTCCCAGTCGTTGGGCCAGTGCCCCCCCCTAGCATGGTTGTGAGACCAGACGCGATCGCGGTGGTAATCTGCTGGGGACAAATAAAGTGGATGTGGCAATCAATTCCCCCTGCCGTCAGCACCATTCCTTCACCAGCGAGGACCTCAGTGCCTGGGCCAATGATAATATCGACATTGTCTTGAATATAGGGATTGCCAGCCTTACCAATTTTGTCGATGCGCCCGTCCTTAATCCCCACATCGGCTTTGATAATGCCTTGCCAGTCAAGAATAACCGCATTGGTAATTACCAGATCCATCGCTCCCGAGGCATTGGTGATGGGCGACTGGCCCATGCCATCGCGAATGACTTTACCGCCACCGAACTTGACCTCATCGCCATACGTTGTGAAGTCTTCCTCTACCTCAATAACGAGGTTAGTATCGGCGAGTCTAAGCCGGTCACCGACTGTCGGTCCAAATGTTTCAGCATAGGCACGTCGGCTAATTCGATAGCTCATGTTAGTGTCTCAAGAATAGGGCACTCGATTTATCCTTTTGGATATCACACTCAAAAGGGCTTCAGACACTTGCTGAGGATATTGAAAAATTATTTAACGATAGAAAGATGACAAACGGTCACTTCTTGTGGTTACGAAGAACGATAAGCTCACCGCTTTGACTGAAGATTTAGGCGACTAAAATATGATGAATTACTAGAGGCCATATCATGCTTGTCGCGTCCTTTTGTGATGGACATTATCTGCTTTTCTGATGTTTCTAAAATGAACGCAGAGCCTTTTTATGTGATTTCTCAAAATGAATATACCGCTGTCGGTTGGTGTCGAGGCGCGAGCCCCTTACGCACAGCTGTATAGGTGAAGTGAAGCGCCCATGCCCAGAGAGAACGCAGCTTAGAAAATCGATTGCAATTTTCGTGTCACTATCAGCCTTCTTTGGTTTTAAAGTGACACATAATCTAGGGATGAATTTCTGCCGCTCGCTTGCCAAAGCATTAATCATGCTTAGTCCCAGGCTTTCGATCTATACACGTAGATTTACGTGGTTTCAACGTTATCTTCTCAGGCTCGCTGCATTAACCTTTTGATGGCTTTACAGGATATAGAAGTTTGGTTCACAGGCTTTTTGTTTTAGCTATGGGGTATGATTTGTCTGGATGCAGGTCTTTGCATTCTCGTTGACTACTCCAAGGGTCTCTGCCAACGATATCGTTTTCTTCTGAATCTCAGGGTTAGGTCGAGTTCAAGAAAAATAGGCGAATGTAGATCCTCTACCAAGTTTTCCAAAACCCAACACATTGCCTCAAGTGGGCAAACGACCGTATGAGTGGTTTGAGCCTGAAGCTATCTTCTCCCGTCTTAGACGTTTGGGAATGAGGCGTTCCTACGGGAGGTGACGGTTATACGCACAAAGTGTTATCTTCGGACTCTTGCATAGGTTTCGTTAGTGGCACTGTGGGCTCTGCAGCTTCCCAGCACATCCCTTGATGTAATACCAGTTCTCTAAATCACAGCTACAAAAAGGATATTAATGTCGTCGCATGACATGTCACGCGGCGATCGGCTCTGTAGCGTTTACAGCGAGAATTAGTATGCGCTCATTCAGGAATAAGCTTCTGCCAACAGGAGTCTAAGTGCGTATGTGTGGAAATTTGATGGCGCTTAGAACGTATGCGAGTGCTACAGAAGATATGTTCAGATGAGGGTTATCTGTGAATAGAGTTGACTTCATATATCGGCCCAAGCGATCGCGCTAAAGCCCTTAAAATGACAGCTCTTTACGTGAAGTGTTATCTCTTATTTCTAACAGCAGCTTCACTTTCTGGCTAATCAAGGCCATATGCAACTGATAAAACTATTTACCGGCATTGATAGCCGTACTGCTGTTCTATATCTCAGCGAATGCTGAACAGATAACAACTGAACACGTGTAACATCCCGTTCATCAGACTTTGCTGGTCTGTGAGTTTGCTCGTCAGCTCTTGCCGTGTCTTGATGTCTTTAAAGTTTGAGCTTCTAGAGTGACACCCCCGTTTGTCGAGGTACCTCGTCCTCGTTTTTGAGGTGCTCGAAAAGGCTTTCACCGTGGATATTTTCTACGTACCCAATTCGCTCTCCCTACACATTAGGAGATATTTCTGCAATGGATATGCAAGCGCTTAATAGCAGCCTGTCCGAGACTAGCAGTCCATCAGGCAGCTCTGGTCTTGCAAAGGCTGAGCCAGCTGAGGCTTCCCAAGGCCCGTGCCCAGTAACGGGCGGCCCCGTCTGTAACTGTCATAAGAAAGAGCAACGCAAGCATGAAGAAAGCGAGCTATCTAATGCGATGACTGCGGGTTCTAGCCACAGTGTTGTCGGCGAAGATCAGGCCGGCCATGGCACCGGGCACATTGGCAATCATCACAGCAGTGGCCCCGAGCGGCCTGGCTTTGATCCAGGCAGTGGTGTCGATGGATTGTCGGGCCAACCAGCGGATCACTTTAGTGGGCATGGGGCGCCTAGTGACCCAGCCGCTACCACCAAGCAAGGCGAACACCAGCGCCTATTTAGTTCCGTCGAAGGGCATTTCATCAGCAATCAATCACGGGTTTATCGCGCTATTAATTCAGGCGCTTGGTCGGACCCCAGTACTTGGGAAGGGGGCCAGATTCCAGGCAAAGATGCCTTGGTCTACATCCCCTCAACTGTGGACGTGACCTACGACCAAAAGGCGAATACGCGACTGGATCTTGTCTACGTCAAGGGCGGGCTGAAATTTGCTGCCGATGTTGATACCCAAATGGTGGTAGACAGCATCATCACGGCGGGTGGCAGCAATTTCACAATTGGGACTAAAGACACTCCGGTTGGTGCGGACGTAACCACCGACATCGTGATTCGTGCCGATGGAGCTCCGGCTGATCAGCGAGGCTGGGATCCTGGTCAGTTTTCTAAGGGCATTGTCACCCACGGTGCAGTAGATATTGTCGGAGCTGCTAAGACCGCCAAGCTAGCCTTGGCAGAAGATGCTCAGGCCAGCGACACAGCACTCGTTCTAAAGGGCTCCCCAGACGGCTGGTCAGTGGGCGATACGCTGGTGCTAGCGGGCACCTACACTGACCCCAAGGGCTCGGACGCGAACAACACACGCTTCCATGACGAGGAATTAGAAATCACGTCATTGACGGCCAACGGCAACGGTACCACGACCGTCCGCTTCAAAAATCTGGATACCGGATCAAACGCCCTTAGATTTGATCACACTCGCCCCGACGGCAACGGCTTTAATAAGTCCGATTTGAATATCTATGTGGCGAATCTGAGCCGCAATATTACGGTGTCGTCAGAGGCTGGGGAAGCCTCGATGCCCGAAAACGGCGGTGATGTGCATACACGCGGCCACGTGATGTTTATGCACAATCCAGACGTGCAGGTGCATAATGCCGCCTTTGTGGATCTGGGACGTACGGATAAGGCCAAACTTGCTGACAGCGACGAAAACGTTAAGGGCCGCTACAGCATACACGCTCACCGTACCGGCGCTGAAGATATTACTCAGGCACCGGCAGAAATCGTTGGCATAGTCGTGAAGGGCTCACCCGGCTGGGGAATTACGCATCACCAGGCGAATCTCAACATCATCGACAGTGTGGTTTATGAGACGGTGGGTTCGGGTATTGTGGCTGAAGCCGGTGATGAGGTGGGCCTCTGGCGCGACAACTTGGTCATGAAGGTGACTGGACGCGCGGTGGCCGCTGGCGACAGCAATGCGGGTCTGGATTTCTGGAACCCCGGCAACCCGAATAGCAATATTGAGATTAAACCCAACAGCACCCTCGAATTCGATTTTGGCCGAACGGAAGCGTATTGGGTGCAAGGGGCTGGTCAAATTGCGATTGAAGATAATGCTGCTGCCAGTGCCCAAACCGCCATCACTTTCTTCGCCGACAGCTGGGAGTTAGCGAATAAAGATGCGCTGACGGTGACGGTAGGTAATCTGCGGGTCCGCAAGGAAGATGGCACGATTGTCGAAACAGAGGCTTACTCAGCGCTCAAGGCGGCTGGGTATGAGGATGACGATCGCATCGCGGTTGGAGCCGCCCCTCCCAAGGGAGTCGATGGCTTTGAAGCTAGTAACGTCGGCAACGGCGCGGTCTTCTGGCTGGTGCAGCGTAACCCTGACGGCGATGCCGACCTGAATCCCATCTTCGTGACGAACGATACGGATGTTTTAGCCCACGCAGCCCGGGTTGGCATTAACGATGTCACGCTATGGGGCGTCAATCAAAATGGCATTTTGCTACAGGACAGCTCAGCGATCGATTTTAACGACGTCACAGTGATTGCGGATGGTGCGATCGCTCGCGAGCAGGGCGCGATTTATGCCCTCGATGATGTCAAAGGTGTTGCGTTGGGTGAGGCTGGCTCCAGCAACATCACAGTCAAAGGTCTGAACGCAGTGGGGTTTGCCGACGACCAGACCCGCTTGTCCTTCGGCCCTGATTTTAACGACAAGCGCTTCGTGGGCACAGACGGTCAGGACGTCATGGAAGCTGACAGCGGTAGCCTCAGCAACGACTACATGGCCGGGGGCGCGGGGGATGATTTTCTCAGTGCAGGCGCGGGCAACGATGTCGTCTATGGCGGTGCAGGGGATGATGTTATTAAAGGGGGCGAAACGCAGGCCAAGCGCATCCGAGCCACGCAGGGCAGTCTGGGGGTCGATCGCGATGTGCTGATTGGCGGCCAAGGCGATGATACCTTCCTGATGAATGGTGAATCGCCCTGGGTGGACCGGCTCTTTGGGGGACCCGGCTACGACACGATTCAGATTGAGGGGGGTGGCATCTATGGGGCCGCATTCAACCGCTTCAGCGCCTATGAGCAGTCCATCGAAGCGATCGGGCCGCAGCAAGGTGATCCCTACTGGAAATTTACCGGCACCGATACCGCCGACCATTTAGATTTCAATGGCTTAGTTTTCCAGGCGCTGGTTAATTTCAATGCGTTGGGCGGTGATGACCTGTACCGGGGCGTGGAACAAGATGAAGGCGTCTATGGCGGCGAAGGCAATGACTGGATCTCTGGGATGGGGGGCAACGATCACCTCATTGGCGAGGCTGGCAATGATACCTTGCGCGGGGATGCCGGGCGCAACTGGTTAGAGGGCAACCAAGGCCAGGACACCTTTCAGGCGGGCAATGAGGGGGTTCAGATTCTGCGTGACTTTGACCCCAAAGCTGACCAAATCGAAATTGCTGCTCCTGGCGTGAACGGTTTGGGTGACCTAAAGGTCACGACCATTACCTGGAACCCCAGCGCTAAGCCGAAAAATGACTATGCCAGTGGGCGCAGCAACGAGAAGGCGCTCTATATCACCTGGGGCAATCATACCGCCCCTGCTGACGGTGCCTTCGTGAAGCCTTACGACTTAACGGGGACCGGGATCGTCGTTCGCGGTGTGAGTGATTTTGCCGCCATTCGCGATCGCATCACAATTCTCGAAGAACTGCCGGTGCCGACGATGGACTTCACCCATCCGGTCACAACGCCTGATTTACCGGACGACATTGACCCGGCAGATCTGGCTCCCGGCCTCGACCCGCGTCGACTGGTAGACGACACGAGCGGACCTCAGACGGCAGCTGACCTGGGCCTGACCGATACGACCGGCTACTACGTAGTTCGTCCCAAGGATCACGAGACCATTCGCACGGCATCTCTGCATACGTCACTAGACACGACTTCCTCTAAAAAGAGCGGCGGTAAACCCATCTACGGCATTGGCAACGACGCCAACAACATGATCTATGGGCTCGACAACCAGAACGATATTCTCATCGGGGGTGGGGGCAACGATGTCCTGCAGCTAGAGACGGGCTTTGATATCGCGATCGGGGGACCGGGCGACGATATGATTCGCGTTGGTGCTCGGCTGAATGCCTCTTCCTATGAGGCTGCCGATGTTGATATGCCGGATCAAATCTATGGGGGATCCGGCTATGACCTTCTAGTTCAACAGCGAACGCTCGGTCTGCAGAATTTCTCACGTCAGCAGAACAGCATTGAGGAAATTCACAGCACCCGCATCGTCGGTGCCAATGGGCCTGAGGGCGATCAGAACGTACTTGATTTTCGGGGCGTGGCGCTGAAACCTCAGAAAGGCAGAGGGGTTGATGCCCAGGTCTCGATTGATGGTCGTACCGGCAATGACACGGTCTACGGCAACAATGCCAACAACACAATTTTAGGCGGCGATGGCAATGACTTCATCGCCGGTGAAGGGGGCCGCGATGTCCTGCAAGGGGGCACGGGTGCAGACACCCTCCGCGGGGGCTCTGGGAAAAATCAGCTGACCGGTGGAGCCGGTGCGGATGTCTTTGAAGTGGGTGCTAATGAGCAAACCACGATTCAGGACTTCACACCGGGGAGCGATCGCATCCGAACCACATCCCCCATTGCCAATGTGCAGCGCCTTGTGCAACCGGGCAAGACCAAAAAAGCACCCGATATTGTCTCAACCGAGGTGACCTTAGCGAATGGCTCAACCATTCGCCTGGAGCGCCTAACCCCCAGCCAGTTTGATACTGCCGATGTCGAAGTAGTGGCAAAACTGGACGATCCCATCGCGGCTCCCGCTTTCGAGGAACCCACGCCTGCTCCTGAACCCACTCCGGTCCCGGAACCGGAACCTGTTCCAGCTCCAACTCCCGACCCGGAGCCTGCTCCTGAGCCGGACCCCCAGCCCCAGCCCGAACCCGACCCAATGCCCATGCCGGAGCCTACACCTGCCCCGCCGCCCAGGTCTGATCCCAAACCAGGGCCGGTGCCTCAGCCCACTCCGAGTCCTGATCCGACGCCTATCCCTGACCCCGAGCCAAGTCCTGACCCGGCTCCCTCTGTCCCCCAGCCGGAGCCCACGCCGGAACCCGCACCACAGCCCCAGCCCGCACCGACCCCCGATCAGCCTCTTCTGAGACTCGCCCTTGTGGATGCTGCGACAGATCAGGTGGTTAAAGGGTACGAGGACCTGGGAGCAACATCGGCAATTGACCTCAATAGCCTTGACCTAACTCAGTTCAGCTTAGCGGCGCAGATCAATCCCAAACATTCAGCTGCCAGCTCTGTGAAAAGTGTGCGGTTTGAGTCGAGCCTGGGAAGCCGCACCGAGAATGTGGCTCCCTATGCCCTATTTGGCGATAACAAAGGCGATTTTCGCGGCAAAGCGCTCACCCTTGGCAACTACCGCATTAAGGCCACAGCCTTCACGGCCAGAGGGGGCAAAGGGGACGCGATCGCTACCAGCAACATCCAGTACACCGTAACCGCTGACCCGGTATCAGCCTCGGCAGATGATTTGACCAACCCTACCGAATCTGTAAATGGTCTGCCCCAAGCAGAGGCTGCTGTGAATACAAGTCCTGTTATGGCACCCGAAGCCGCTGCCACGAGCGAGTTGGGTGTGTCTGACACACCGTTGATAGGCAGCACTTCTCTAGCTGAGCAAACCGAAAGTGAGCTATTTGCCGACATGCCACTGGCTGCAACCGGGGCAAATCCTTTGGGAATTAATCCCGCGCCTGATACAGCCGTCGTCTGATTCACCGCCTGTTAGCAACCCTTGAGAACTTAACCTATGGCTATTATCACTGTGACCTCTACGGCAGACCAGGGTGCCGGATCGCTCAGACAGGCGATCGCGACTGCCAAAGCAGGCGATACCATCCGGTTTGCCGCCAAACTGGCTCAGAAGACCATCCCCCTAACGAGTGGACAGCTCATCCTCGACACATCCATCACCCTGGATGGTCGCAATGCGCCCGGACTCACCATCAGTGGCAAAAATGCCAGCCGCGTGTTGCGCGTTGAGAAGAACACCGACGTGACGCTGAATACCCTCAGAATTGCCGACGGTAAGGCGGATGGTCCCGGTGGCGGTATCTTGGCCCGACAAGGCAGCTCACTCAAACTCATCAACACTCAAGTTGAAAATAATGCCTCCACTAAAGGCGGCGGCCTCTACCTGGGGCATCTAGCCAAAGCCACCATTATCGATAGCGATTTTGAGGGCAATGATGGCACGCCAGCAACCCAAAACGTTGGCCTCAGTGCCGGAGCCATTTCAACCGATTCCCGTGCGGAACTCAGCATTCAGGGAACGACCTTTAGCAACAACACCGGCTTCAACGGCGGGGCCATTTACGCCTATTCCACGACCAAATTTGCGATCGCCGACTCCACCTTTAAGAACAACACGGCCCAAAACAGAGCTGGGGGCGGTGCGATTTTCACCGATGGCATCAATCCCTTTGGTCCCAGCGATCGCTCGGCTGGAGGCACTCTCACTATCCGCAACAGCCGCTTTGAGAATAACCAGGCCGATGGCGGCGGTGGGGCTCTGTTCCTCTACGGCTATGGCAAGGATCAAACCGTCATTGAAGACAGTGTTTTCGTGGGCAACACTGCCAACGTCAGCCCCAAGGGCATTGCCCGGGGTGGAGCAATCCAGTCCAACATGGGGCTGACTATTAAAGATTCAACCTTTGCGGACAATACGTCAGCCAAACAAGGGGGAGCCTTGTGGCTCAACTCCAAGCGTCCGGTGGCCATCACTAACAGCACCTTCTCGGGTAATGACGTGATCGGTGATGCCGGAGGGGCCATGTTCCTGAACACGAAATCGACCCCGGTTAATATTACTAACTCCACCATTGCCTACAACACAGCAGGCCGCGCCAATGGAGCCCTCTGGTACGCCAAAAACCATGCCGTCACGCTGAAGAATTCCATCGTTGCCTTCAACACGGCCCAGCAAGACCGTCGCCAAAATCAAGTGGGCTTCCAGGCGTTTGATGGCGGGGGCAATATCGAGTTCTCGCCCGATAGCAAGTCCATGTCGGTACTGGCCAATAGCCTGGTCGCGGATCCCAAACTAGCGCCCCTCAAAGCAACCGATGGAACCCTCGTGCATGCTTTAAAGCCGGATAGCCCCGCGATCGACGCCGGCATTCGTGCCGGAGCCCCGACAACCGACCAACGGGGTCAGCCGCGCGATAATCGCATCGATGTGGGCGCGTTTGAACGTACGGCGTCAACCCCTACCGACGAAACGGGCAATCCCATTGGCGAATATGGCCGCCTCAGCCTCAATCACCAATGGCAAACGGTGGCGCTGGATGAGACCTACAAGAATCCAGTTGTGATTGTTTCTGACCCTACCTTTAACGGGGCCGACCCGGCTGCTATCCGCTTGCGTAACGTGGGCCAAAATTCCTTTCAGGTCAGGCTCCAGGAACCTAACTACGAAGATGGTACGCACATCAACGAATCGGTTTCCTACCTTGTCATGGAGGCAGGCGACTGGGAACTCGCCGATGGCACCCGCCTATCAGCTGGGACATACAATTCCAGTCGTCTGACCGCTCAAGGCTTTAATGCGGTCAAGCTGCAGGACTTCGATACTACACCCACGGTGCTGTCCCAAGTGCAAACCAGCCACGGTAGTGACTGGGTCACCACTCGCACCAAAGAACAATCCTCACAGGGCTTTCAGCTAGCGATGCAGGAGGAAGAAGCCCTCAACAAGAGCGGCCATACCGATGAAACACTGGGCTGGCTAGCGATCGAACAGGGCGTTGCTTCTGACGGTGACACCTTACTGCAAGGGGGCACGACAGGCCGGAGCCATGATCACAAGCGCTCCCAAGTCAGTTTCGAGTCAGGGTTCGATACAGCCCCTTCGCTCATCGCTAAGCTGGGCTCCTTTTACGGCAGCGATACTGCCAATCTACGTCTGCAGGACATTACCCGTACCCGTTTTGGGGTGAGTGTGCAGGAAGAAACCTCGCTCGATCCCGAACTTTCGCATACTACCGAATCCGTTTCTTTTCTGGCCTTGGAAGGAAAGTCAGGCAGCTTGACCGGGCTCAGGGCTTAAACACTGAATATCAACCGAAGGATTTATCCATGAAGAACGATTCCGGACTGTTTTTGGATTTCGATCGCATTGCTGTGAGCGCTGATGGCAACGCCGACCCCGATGACATAGGCGGTACACCGGCAGGCTTGGCCATGCTGGCCCATGCCAATCTGCAAGATAGCCTTGTTCATTATCACGTCAATTCTCAGGTGTGGGGCAAGCCCAGTAGTTCTCAGAGCGAAAAGATGCTCACGAGCGCTTTTGGCAGTGCCCAGCGCATGGGATTTGATGAGGATGTGTTCTTTGACGCGGTCAAAGAGTTTCAGCAGGGACCCAATAATCCCATGACGCAGCATTTGACTAAGGCCATCAATGCGTCTTCTGCCAATGATCGACTGCTAATCATTGGCGCTGGTCCCATGGAGGCCATTTATCAAGCCGTCAAGTTAGCGGATCCCCAGAAGCGCGCCTTTGTCGAAGTGCTTTCCCACTCCAGCGTTAACGACAAGAATACGGGCTCTAGGGGGACCGGCCATACCCGCACGGATATTGAGAAGCTCGGCGTTAGCTTTATCGATATCCGGGACCAGAACCGCGGCTTTAGCACCAAAAAAGACTTTGGCCCTTGGTCTTGGATGAAAACGGCAGACCCCAACTGGCAATGGGTTTACGAACGGATGCAGGCAGGGGGGAAGGCGGATATCACGTATGCCGTCAACTGCTTGAAAAAAAAAAAACGGGAAGGGGGAGGCGTGAGAGAGGTGCTGGGGGAGATGCGGGCTGGGGAGCGGGCGGGCGTGGGGGCGG
>JBHJHM010000102.1:0-17858 GCA_050330865.1 Leptolyngbyaceae cyanobacterium | reverse complement strand
GATACTCGGCGGCGTTGCCTCCCAGTCTGCCTTCGGTACCTTAATGCCAACAATTTCGATGTCTTCGCTCATGCTCTCAACTTAGAGGAACTCGACTTCTCGATTCCCTAAGATTTCTTTTAGATTTCTGGGACGGTTACCCTAATAAAGGACCTGGTACTCACCAGACTCGTGTTTACTTAGTGTGGTTAGCAAAACAGCTTAAAAATGCTCGTCAAACAGAATTTTCAATCGAGGATTTGCAGCCTGGCCTATTGGGTCAAAGTCGGAAAAAGTTGCGTCTTTACGAGTTTATTTTCAGGCTACTTTTTAGGCTATGTAGCGGGCTGATTTTAGGGTTGATTAGTGGGTTATGGTTCGGGTTAATGGGTGGGCTGTGGTTTGGGTTAATGGGCGGGCTATGGTTTGGATTAATGGGCGGGTTGATTGGCGAACTGATTTTGAGGTTAGATAATAGAAAGAGTATGCCTATTGAACCAAACATATATTCGGTATATTCATGCTTCTTTATGTGGATTTTTGTACTGAGTGGCGTGCTGAACGGTTGGATAATTGGTGCGATACTAAACATGCCGAATAGCAGACAAGAGAGTGTGATGTTTGGCGTGATAATTGGTGCAATGATTGGTTCGCTGTTTAGTGGGACAGATTGGAGCAAAATTGATGCAAAAACCCGTCCAAATCAAGGAATTTGGACGGGTTTCCAGAACTCAATTGAAATCAGTCTAATTTTTGGGGTGAGTAGCGGGCTAATTCTTGGGACGAGTGGCGGACTACTTGGTGCGCTGTTTGGCGGACTGCTTGGTGCGCTGCTTGGTGGACTGCTTATCGGTCCAGCTTTTGGCATACTGTTCCTTGGGTCGAGGCTTAGCATATTCCTTGGCGGACTCCTTGGCGGACTCCTTGGCGCGCTAGGTGGCGCGCTAGGTGGCGGGCTATGGTTTGGGCTGAGTAGCGGGCTGCTTCTTGGGCTAACTGGCGGACTGCTTGGCGGACTGCAAACGGTTATACAACATATCGCCCTACGCATCGTACTGACAAAAGATGGCCACATCCCCTGGAACTATGCTCGTTTTCTAGACCATGCGGTTGAACTGCGTTTTATCCAGCGGGTCGGAGGGCGCTACCGCTTTGTTCATGATTTACTTAGGAATCATTTTGCTGTCACGCCTCTCAATCAGCAACACAATTGAGCTACAGATATTACGTAGCCATTGCTCTAGGTCAGACACAGCAGTGAAGTCCAATAATGCCTCACCGAGAGACTCTAGTGTTGCTAGAGGCAGGCTCTCGATTTGAGTTCTCAGCGTTGGTTCAACTGAGCCAAGTTGCCGCACAAGTAGCTTTAAGACAAGCGATCGCTCCCCTTAACACGCCCCTCTTCACAGCCTTCCTGGAAAGATTTTGTCTGCTCTACTGGCACTAACCAGAATTGCAGAAATGCACAGCTGCGTACTTCATCATTAACCTGAGAGGCTGTTTAATGTAGTCTACTCAATAAAAAGAAAAGCGCTATTGTACTCGCCATACTTTAAGCTACTAATACCGTTGCGCTCTGTACCGTTAAAAAACTTTTGTGGCCCGAGGATTTGTATTTTTACCCTTCCGCCATCCCGAGCATTGATAACACCTGCATGCACAGCCGCACTGCAGATAGAAGAAGTAGATGTATAGATATCGGTTCCATATACTCTAGAAATATTGCCACCTTCGGGACACATATACTCAAACTCTTGTTCTAACCGTGCACGTACTCCTGAAGCGCTGTCATTCCAGGAAATGAGCTGAATTTGTTCAGTAGCAATGGGGCTTCGACCGTCTAAAAACGTAAAGCTTCCATCGTATTGTCCATACCCTTGGCTTTGTACACCATTACGAGTGGTTCCATTGAAAAAGCTTTGAGCACCAAGGCTTCTAATTTTGATATTGCCACCGCTTTTCGTATCGATGAGGCCTGCATGAACCGCTGCGCTACAAACAGAAGAAGAAGATGTGTAGATATCAGTTCCGTAAACTCGACTGATAGTACCACCTTCAGGACACTTGAACTTGAAATCTTGTCCTACACTACCTGCAAGATCCCTGGCTGAATCACGCCAACTAATTTCTTCGGTCTGTTCTACAAATGGAAGATTAATGCCGGGAGAATCAGGATTTGGTTGTTGTGACTGAGGGGCAGGCTGCTCACCGCCAAAGATATTGATGCCAAAGGGAGCCTGTAGATCTAATGCCAGCACCAATAGAAAAGTACCTACTACACCTGCGATGATTCTGAGCAGGGGATTGGAGACAGACTCCGAAATTTCTGAACCGAATATCTTAAATTTGCCACCCGATAGTGCAAGCAGGATCAGAACTGCACCAAAAACGAAAACAGCAATGACAAGACTGTGTGGCATGGTTTTATCAGATGAAAAGAGGAGCGACGACTCTATGCCTTCTGCACAATCTTACAGTCATGCAAGGTTAACTGCCGATAGATTCAGTGACGCAGCGTGGGTTGCACTCTGTTTGCTCTAGGCTGACGCCCAAGACTAAATCCAAACTAAAAAACAAGCCCGGCTGAATGCTTGGCTTATGACAGTCACATTTGAGAGCTTCATGGCCACTATTTCGGGAACAGTGACGTGGTGCCAATCTTGGCAAATCAAGTGCAGTTAACAATATTTGTCGTTGCCGCTCTTGATAACCCCATACGGCAAAAGTAAAGTGATTGAGGTGATCTTTCAAAAAATGGTGTTGCTGCTCCTCAGTATGAATCCAGCTCTAGAATGCTGATGAGCTATGGCCACTCTCGACTAAATCATGACCTAAATCAGCGACGACTCAAAAGTATCGTAGGTAACGGTTTTCCAGCGCTCTTCGTCTGGTAGTTTAGCGGGAAGGCTCATCGCTCTGATTTACAATCATTAACAAATTTAGATATGCCAAAAGTTATTTCAATTCACTCCTATCGTGGGGGGACCGGTAAGTCTAACTTCACAGCTAACTTAGCAACGACCGCTGCATTACAAGGGAATCGAGTGGGCGTCGTAGATACTGACCTACCCTCGCCAGGCATCCATAACCTGTTCGGCTTAGAACCTGAGCAAACGGACAAGACACTCACCACCTACCTTTGGGGTGAGAGCGCGATCGCCGACGCTGCTTATGACGTCAGCAGCAATGTAGGCATCAGCGATGAAGGGCAATTGTTTCTAGTACCTTCCAGCGTCAAGGCCGATGACATTGCTCGCATCCTGCAAAACGGCTACGACGTCAAGCTGATGAACGATGGTTTTCGTCAGCTGGTTAAAGAACTGCAGCTAGACTATTTGTTCATCGATACGCATCCAGGTCTGTCGAAAGAAACCTTTTTGTCGATCGCCATTTCCCATGTCCTCATTCTCATCTTGCGTCCTGACAAACAGGACTATCAAGGCACCGCCGTCACGGTAGACGTGGCTCGTCAGCTCAAAGTTCGTAAAATGTTGCTGGCCATCAATAAGGTCTACGCGGCGCTCAATCGCGATGCGCTCAAGCAAAAAGTGGAAGAAACCTATGGTGCAACAGTGGCAGGGGTGTTTCCGCTCTCAGAAGACATTGTGCAGTTAGCCAGTGAAGGCGTATTTTGCGCAAAATATCCTGATCACATAGTCAGTCAGGAGTTCCGTAAGGTCGCTCAGCACATTACGGAGGCATAGGCACCATGTCTGATATTGGTAACCTGCAATCACTGGCTAACTCAATCACAGCCGTTACCTCACCTTTTCGTAGATATCTGACTGAGCTACACGAAAAATATCAGTCGCTCAATGAAGGCGCTGTGGCCGACTATATCCCCGAATTAGCTTTAGCCAAACCGGAGTGGTTCGGTATCTGCGTAGTCACTAAGGATGGTCAGGTCTTTGAAGTGGGCAATTGCGACCAGTCCTTTACGATTCAATCCATCTCCAAAGCTTTTGTATTTGGCTTAGCACTAGAGGATCACGGACGCGAATACGTCAATAGCAAAGTCAGCGTGGAGCCCACAGGCGAAGCCTTTAACGCGATCGTGCTGGATGAGGTCACAAACCGCCCCTATAACCCGATGGTGAATGCTGGGGCGATCGCGACCGCTGATTTAATCAAAGGTAACAGCAGCACCGAACGGCTAAAGCGCCTGCTCGACATGTTCAAACGCTACACTGGGCGCGAACACGACATTAATGTGCCCGTATTTTTGTCGGAGAAAGCAACGGGTAACCGCAATCGGGCGATGTCGTATCTGATGCTTAATTTCGGTATGGTGAGCGACAGAATTGACGAAACATTGGATCTGTACTTCCAGCAGTGCTCCATTCTGATAAACGCACGTGATCTAGCCATGTTGTCGGCAACGCTAGCGAATGGTGGCGTGAACCCAGTCACGCAAGAGCGGGCATTGGACGAACGCTACGTGCAGGATGTGATTAGCGTGATGTTAACCTGCGGCATGTACGATGGCTCTGGCGAATGGGCTTATCGAGTGGGCCTGCCCGCTAAAAGTGGTGTGGGTGGCGGTATTACTGCTGTCGTGCCTAACGCTCTGGGAATTGGCATCTTCTCTCCCTTACTGGATGCGAAAGGGAATAGCCTACGCGGTATCAAGGTTTGTGAAGACCTATCCCGTGATTTTGGTCTTCATATCTTTAACGCTGCCCCGCCAGAACACGATCTGGCTACCTGGATTGACGGTAGCGATGTCGATAGCTGGTGAGCATTGAAATCTCACCTGTATAGCTTGCTCCCGACGCCATCTCTCAGTAGGTTGGGTATTACTTGCCACAGCCAATCTAATGCCAAAAGCTCATACGTCTTATTGCCGGCATGTCACTCTCTCCTTCGCCCTCATCCCTGTCTGCAAAATCTGCCGCACCTAGATTTTCGCGGCCAACCAACATCCCCCTGAGAATTATGCTGCTTTTATTGCTGCTGAGTCAGGTCATTGGTGCAGTCGGTTTGGTTGGGTATCTGTCTTTTCGTAACGGCCAGAAAGCAGTTAATACGTTGGCAACCCAGTTGCGACATGAAGTAACGGCTCGCATTGAAAGGGAGTTGAAAGGCTATTTTGAGCGGACTCACGAAATCAATCGGGTCAACGCAAGTGCCTATGCCCAAGGTTTTCTCGATGTCAGAAACGCGACCTTTGGCGAAAGTCAGCTCTATCAGCAGCTAAGAATTTCACCCAATATTGCCTTGGCTTACTGTGGGGGCGCCCAAAGTGGCGAATTTTTTGGGGTATTGCGATCGCCCGAAGATGGCTCGCTCCAATTGTCCTACAGCAATCAATCAACGGGTAATCTGCGCCAGTACTATAAACTCAATGTTCGAGGTCAACGGACCCATCGCCTCTGGGAATCGGATCAACCGTATGATTCGCGTCAGCGACCTTGGTATAGGGCAGCTACAGCCGCTGAAGGCCCAGCCTGGACTGACATTTATATTGCCTTCACAACCGGACTACCCAACATTACGGCCAGTCTGCCGGTATATGACCGTTCGGGGCAAGCGCCGATTGGGGTCTGCGCTACCGATGTCGTTTTGCCTGAAGAATTCCGATCTTTCTTGCGTGAGCTTGAGATTGGCCAGACGGGACAAGCTTTTGTGATGGATCGGCAGGGACATCTCATCGCCAATTCGAGTGATGAGCCACTGATGTTGGGCGAAGGAAAAGAGGCTCAACTATTGCCGGCTACTCAAAGTCAGGATCAGTTGGTGCAAAAGGCGGCAAACTATTTGAGCGATCGCTTCAATGGCTTTGAGCAAATTACGCAAGCCTGGCAGCTAGAGTTCCAAACTAACGGCAAACGTCAGTTTTTAGAAGTCTTACCCTTTCGCGATGGCTTCGGCCTGGATTGGCTGATTGTGGTGGTGGTCCCCGAAGCCGATTTTATGGCTGAGATCAACGCCAGTACCCGCAACACAGTATGGCTGTGCGGGGCAGCCTTATTGCTAGCGCTAATCATCAGCGTATTGACAGCGCGGTGGATTACCCGTCCCATTCTGGATGTCTCCCAGGCTGCCGACAAGTTGGCTCAGGGGCAGCTCGACCAGCAGGTAGAAACGAGCTTCATTGCTGAAATTGACACGCTGGCGACCTCTTTTAATCAGATGACGGCACAGCTGCAACAGTCTTTTGAAGCATTGCAGCAGAGCGAAGCCACCAATCGTGCCGTGGTGAACACGATTCCCGATTTGATGATTCGGGCTCGGCAAGATGGTACTTATCTGGATATTGCAGGCAGCGATCGTCTCCGGAACATCCACGCCGTCAAACGCTTTAATCCGGGGAGCACTGTGCACGAATCTTTGCCCGCTGACTTGGCAGACAAACGGATGCACTATATTCAGCGGGCGCTAGAAACGGGCCAATTGCAGATTTACGAGCACCGCATTGTCGTCGATGGTCATGCCCAGGATGAAGAGGTTCGTATTTTGGTACTCGGAGCGGATGAAGTGCTGATCATGGTCCGCGATATCACGGCGCGTAAACAGGCGGTGGAGGCCCTCCGGATCGCTGAAGAAAACTACCGCAGTATCTTCGAAAATGCCCTAGAAGGTATTTTCCAATCCAGTCCTGCCGGGCACTTTATTGAAGTCAATCCAGCTTTGGCTAAAATCTACGGTTATGATTCGCCCGCAGAGATGATTGCCAGCATTACTAATATCGGCAGGCAGCTCTATGTCGATCCAGAAAAACGGGTTGAGTTTAAGCAAAAGCTCACCCAAAAGGATACCCTCAAGCATTTTGCTTACCGCTGTTACCGCAAAGATGGCAGCATCATTTGGACTGAAGTTGATGCTCGTGTTGTCAGAGCGGGCGATGGCAGTGTGTTGCATTACGAAGGCATTGTTCAGGACATTACCGCTCGCAAACGGCAAGAAGAAGAATTGAGGCAGCAGTTAGAAAACCTTCAAATTGAAATTGATCAAAACAAACGTGAAGAAGAAGTCGCAGTGCTAACTGCCAGTGGCTATTTCCAAGAAGTCCAGCAAGAGATGGCTGACATGAACCTCGATGAGTTTTGGAGCTAAAAGCGATCGCCACTGTCAGAGACCCCCAATATAATGGGCTATGCTCAAAACTACTCAGTATTTTGATAATTTTGCTTCGCAGAAACATCCTGAAGTTGAACGAGTCTGGATCGAACAGGTTTTGGCGAATCCAATTAAGACAGAGCAACAACCTAACCAGCGGATAGCTTATTGGGGCAACATTGAAGAAGCTGGAAGCCGCGTCCTACGGGTAATCACATTATAAAGATGGTGAAACTGTTCATAATGCGTTCTTTGATCGCAATTTTTATAAACAACAACAGCGCGGTGAGGAGCCTAAATGAAAATTCAATATTTTCCTGAAACCGATACCTTGGCGATTGAATTGACAACGAAACCTGTTATGGCAACGGATGCTATTACGGATGATTTGATTTTGGACTACGACGGCGACGGAAAGGTCGTTGCAATTACGTTAGATAACTACTCTAAAAACGTGGAAACCGTTGACTTACAAGCACTGGGAGTTCCGCTTTTAGCGGCCTAAAGTTCCGCGAGTACTCTATCAAGTCCCTGCTTTATGTCAAGGTAAAAAGCTGAGAGCAATTACCCTTCAACTTCTGTAGCAATCGCTTGGAATGTCTTTCATGACGAAGATCAGGAACGCAAGGTGCTGATGTCCTGTTGCAAGATCTCAGTTTACTCAATCCCAGACTCAGCCTGGAATTGAACACTTGGAGGCGTGCCTCCGCGGGTGTGTTTGCGATCGCATTGACTGGAGTGAACCTCTACCCACCGGACGCAACTTCAACGATGGATCGCTAAAAGTTTTGGCTGAAGCTAGCGTTTCTGACAGGGTTCACTTTAGGATTACAGGCCATGAGTAGGTCAACTGAACAGCATCACGATGCCTCCTTAGGAAAATTCGTTCAGGAATTTGAGATTGGCAAGCTAAGCCCTGCCTCGCAAGTAAGAATCGCTTTATACTTAGCGATTGCGATCGCCTTTGTCTTTTGGCTTTTCACATTACCTACCGCTGCCAATGAAGACCTAGTCTGGTGGCAACGTCCCTTAGAAAACCCAAGATTCTTTATAACGACTATTCTTCCCTTACTCGCGTTCGGCATATTTCTCATTCCGGTAAGAAGAAAGAAAACTCACAAACAAGTTCTATTTTACGAGCGAGGGCTCAAAAATATTGAAGGTGACAAAATCACCTCAGCTCCCTATCAAGATCTGAAGATAAGTCAAATTATTTCTGGTGGAAAATTTCGTTTGTATACGTATACACTTTGGTTTCCGAATGGGTATTCTTTCATGACGACCGATCAAAAAGTTGCGAAAACAGCGCTCCAGGCTATTGCTCAAGCTCAGCTACCCATAGTACTGCAGGCCTATCAACGAGGAGCAGACGTTGACTTTGGCTCGGTCCATATTAGCAGGCAAGGTATGGCTGTCAAAGCTGATAGACCCTTTTCACAGGCAACATCGCATTCCAACGCCAAACTAATTCCGTGGTCAGATGTTAAATATGTCAAAACAAACTTTCGACTTGGAAAACTTTTCGTTCATAGAACGAAGGATAGAGCTGTACCCATAAGTTTTGGTTCTGGAAAGACTTACAATTTATCAGTTCTTCTTGGTCTTCTAAAGCATCTTGGATATTTACCCGAACCCAGACAAAGCGTAGACATTTAGCAGCACGAAAGGACTGAACACGAGTTCGTCGCCAACAGGTAGTTCCCTCAACTTTCGCTATCGCTTCAATTGGAGATCAAATATTTTTGACAACTAAAAATTAGACCTATACGGTGTGCAAGTCTCGGCCTGCTGTCACGCTCTGACGATAGCCACCTTGCCGTATCACAGTTGAAATTGTTGGCTGATTTCGTGCTGGCCAGCAACAATCTGAATCGTAAAGCGCTCTCCCCATTGACCTTGGAACTGAGGAATTTGAATGCAGTTATCCCGAGGATGGAGTCGTGAAATGACCTCTTTGACTACAGTTTTGTCCTCTGTTTGCAGCGCGAGTTTGATGTTAGGCATCAAGCAGTCAGCCGAGGGATGGATAAGACGCGTACCGCCTGCGTATTTTTCAGCCATAATAGCCGGATGCAACTGGACTCTGACGCTCAAGGTTTCACCATGAGGAACCACGGACAGCAACAGCACGACATTATGGTGTTCTGATTCGCGATTCAGTTCAATACATTTGGCTCTTTGTACAGGGCTCTGCGGGTTACTTAGGGCGAGTTGCCTAGAGCGCAATAATTTTTCGGGGGGCTGCCAGTCTAGCTGGTAGAGTCCTTCCAGCCAATGCCTTAGGTTAACGACAGACGTTGGCCGAGCTAAGTATGCGGTCAATTCTGCGATTGGGCGCAGGTGTTGCAAAGGTAAGTATTCCCGTTGGGTTTGTTCTACAAAGCCCAATAGCGTCGCTTCCTGATCCGTATCGAGACGCACAATGATGTAGCCAATGCGATCGCTGTGGGCGGCCAATGGAATCCAACAGGTTTCGGCATCCGGAGGGACCGGACGGCAATCCATATGACCCCGTCCCACAACGAACAAATCGGCAACATTGTTCATGAGACGAACGGCGGGGTTCCAACTATCGGATGCAGCTAAGTTCGTCTGGATGCCTATCAGATTGAGATAGCTGTTGACCACACAGACGGCCAAGGTATTCCGGTAAACCTGCTCAGCTTTCTGTGGCGTAGGCTGTTGGCTGGCAAACTGTTTGGCCGTTTGTTGAGCGGCTTGAGTTACCCATACTGGCACGCTAGCGTCATCAGATAGAGTCTTTGGGAAAGTCATGGATGCCTGTGTGGTTAATCACTGTCATTATCGAGATAGCCGTGAGCTCTGCCCCACTCTCTTAAAAGGGAATTGCAATAGCGGCTGTACCATTGGGCGATGTACTTCTTGTCAGCTCGAAATGCCGCAGCAATATCGTCCCAAGATTGCTCATCCGGAGGCAAGCGCCGGAGTAAAAGGGTTTGAGCACTGATTTGCGGATATCGCATACAAACACGGCTACGCAGTACTTGGTCAGGATCTTGCTGCACCCAGGCCATCAGATGGCTCCACATTCTCAAGGCTGGCTGGGAATCGGTGGGTGCAACAAGGGTCTCGACGGGATCAACGAATTGACCATCGTCAGACCGAAAAGGAGACAAATGCCGCTTTTGTTGGCGGTATTTACGATCACGATAACGTCTGAGATTCTTTTTCAGGCGATCGTCTAACCAAGTGGTCACGGTGCAAACAGCGGGATTGTATCCTTTCTCAGGATCATCAATATGCTGCAAGCAGTATTCCCACATCTCCTGTAATGCATCCGGATAATAGACCGTCGATTCGCGCCAAAGTTTACCTGAACGCATCACCAAACGGACTATCTCAGCAAAAGCGGCTTGGCGTTCCGGACTGCCAAGCGAGTGAGCACAGGCTCTCACAATCAGCCCTTGGAGCTGCTGATTCAAGTCTGGAATCGGATCACCACCATCCATATGCGACGTTATTAGGGGCTTTAAGAAGGGGGCTAACTGGTTGCTGATCATACGCCAAGCGCGTAATCAGCCAGCAGCATTCTTTCTTATAGTGTGTTCCACGGCGATCGCACCCGATTTTCGCACTTTCAAGCCACCGTATTTCGCTTTACATTTCTTTTCTCAATGGACTGCGAAAACCAGCGCTGAGCCCTGGCAGAAACTACACAAGCCGTTGAGTAAAAATCCTCTGATCGGCACCACAGGTTGCATCGACAAGCCGCCCGGTTGCAGCCGAGGGTTCTACTTAATCGCTGTCAATATTGCTGGAAGGAGAAAGTCTATGGCTCGACTGGACTATTTTGCCCCTGGAGTCTACGTCGAAGAGGTCTCGCGGGGAAGTCGTGCGATCCAAGGCATTAACCTCAGCGTCGCTGGCTTCGTAGGTTTTACAGAAGATATCAGAGGTGATGCCGAACTCTTTGAACCGATCTTAGTCACCAGTTGGAGCCAATATCTCGAAAATTTTGCCCGACTGGGGTCTGATGGCTTTACCGACTTTGGCGCCTATTTGCCCTTCGCTGTGAAAGGCTGGTTTGAGAATGGTGGGGGACGGTGTTGGGTGGTCAGCATTGGCACTGAGCTGCCCCGAGCTGAGACCGATCCGCTGCCAGGATTAGCCGACATTCCGCCTGTGCTGACGCCGGTCAAAACCTCTGGCAACAAACCTTCTCTTAACTTCTCGCTCAAACCTGAAAGAGAAACCGAAGGGCGCGTGCGGGTTTTTATTGAGTCGGATGAACCCTTACCCCTCGATGGCCCGGATGAAGAGCCCTTTAACAGCGGTGAATTCTTCCAGATCAGAGTGGTGCCCCGCGACGGGGAGCCCGAGGTATTTCGCCATCTCACCATGCAAAATCCGGAAGGGGTCAGCGAGGAAGATCAGTCGGCTGGCGTTTTTGTGCAAGAAGCCCTGGAACGTTCTAATTACATCAACATCGAATTGGCTGCTCCAGCCGGAATGCCCCTGGCTCAGCGGCCTGCCAACGGCTTTTATGAAGTCAGACCCCGCGCCGTACCCTACCGCACGAAACGCTGGTATCAGGAAATGTACGGCTCGACCAAGCGGCGATCGGGCGTGCAGGGACTCTTCGAAGTCGATGAAGTGGCCATGGTAGCCTGCCCTGATCTGATGCTGGTGTATCAGCGTGAACTCCTGTCACTGCAGCAGGTTCACGGTGTCATGGAGATGATGATTACCAACTGCGAAACGGCAGCCCCTGGCCCCGCCTATCGGATGGCTGTTTTGGATCCGCCACCTGTAAAACCTCGGAAAAGCGATGTCGCCACCTTGCCTGAGCAACAAAAGCCCCAGGATGTGGAAGCCTGGCGGATGGATAGTTTTGGTCGCTTCAGCCCGTTTGCAACGCTGTACTACCCCTGGCTGCAGGTGCCGGACCCGCGCAATGCGGGGAAACCGATCGCGATTCCGCCCTGTGGTCACATGATGGGATTGTGGTGTCGCACCGATGAATCGCGCGGCATTCACAAAGCACCTGCGAATGAGATTCCTCGCGGCATACTCGGGCTGGCCTACAACACCAATTTCCGGGAGCAAGAATTCCTCAATCCCAAAGGCATCAACTGCATCCGCAAGTTCCGCAACCGCGGCACCTTAGTTTGGGGAGCCCGTACCTTAGCCCAGCTAGACGATACCGATTGGCGCTATGTCAGCGTCCGCCGCTTGATGAGCTACATTGCCAAATCCATTGAGGAAGGAACACAGTGGGCCGTCTTTGAACCCAATGATGAGGATCTCTGGGCGCGCGTAACTCGTACCGTCAAAAATTTTCTGGAGCGCATTTGGCGGCAAGGAGCCTTGTTCGGCAGCACCCCTGAGGAAGCGTTTTACGTGAAATGTGATGCCGAACTTAATACACCAGAAACGATGAAGCTCGGGCAACTGTTCGTCGAAGTCGGTGTCTGCCCAGTGCGCCCCGCCGAATTCGTCATTTTCCGCATTAGCCAGTGGGATCAGACGCAAGATACGGCGTGATGGAGAGGGAGGAAGGAATTCGGAATTCGGAATTCGGAATTCCGAAAGGGGGGGAGAAAGGCAGAAGGCAGACTTCGTCGTGAGCCCTCGACCTGAGCTCGGGCCGAAGGTCGCTCAGTCGAACGAAGGCAGAAAACAACGAAGAACGTAGGGCTGTGCCCTTCCCGCAGGGTAGAACAAATTCAAAACTCAAAATTCAAAATTCTTCCCCACTCCCCATTCCCGTTCGGCTGAAGCTCACGGCGAAGCCCATTCCCCATTCCCCAATCCCAACTCAAAACTCAAAACTCTTAACCATCAACCATCAACGAAGAACCAACAACCAATTAGAGGAGATAACTAAAGATAATGGCTGAATTGTTAACCGCCTGCCGGTTTTATTTTGAGGCCGATGGCATTGCTGAAAAGCTAGTACTTGAAGTGGCGGGTCTTTCGGTGGAGTCCCCGGTGGCTGGCGATGGGGGGGTGCATGGCTCTGGGAAGAGCGGCGTCCGAATTCGTCAGGCAACCCCGACCGTCGAGAAATTTTCCAACGTGACGGTGAAGATGGTGGCGACGACGGATAAGGATCTCTATCTCTGGTACAAGGACTGCAACACCAATGATGGGGGATCCTCCCAGTGGACAGGGAATCGCAAAGCTGCTTCCGTCAGTGCCTATGACCAATCCGGTAGTATGCAGGCGCGCTGGGAGCTGGTGAATTCGTATCCCTGCAAGTATGAAGGTCCTAGCTTTACGGCTGGCGACAACAACATGGCCAACGAAACGTTGGAGTTGGTGCATGAGGGGATTGAGCGAGTCCAATGACGACAGCGACTGGGAACTTCTCAGAACTGCTTTTAGCCAGTCGGTTTTATCTCCGGCTGGAGCTTCAGATTGGGGGGGGCGATGCAACGGTTGATGCGGTGTTTCTGGCGTGTCAGCGCTTTCAGCGATCGCAAAAAGCGATCGCCATTGTCGAAGTCACCGCCAACCAGTGGGCCAAAGCCAAATACGGCCAACTGGTGACGACTAAAATTCCGAGTCACGCCGCAACGGACAATCTGGTGCTGAAGCGCGGCTTAACCAACTCAATGACGCTGTGGAACTGGTTTACCAAAGTGGAATCGGGCCAGTGGAAGGACCATGAAGCCGAGGGAGCCCTGAGTATCTACGATCAAGCAGGCGGTGAACAGGCGCGTTACGACTTTCAAGGGGCTTGGCCGATGCGGTACAGCACCTCTGAGGTCAACGCGAAGAGTACCGAGGTCGCGATCGAGGAGCTGGAGTTAGCCGTATCCGCGTTCACCCGCGCGCAGTAGGGGCAAGGCATTTGGCAATGATCTGCGGCTTTGACCATCCCAATGCAGGCCAAATACCTCGCCCGTACAAGCGTCGCGCCAGATAGCAAAGAGAGCAGAGGTCGGAAATGAAATACGTGCTAAAAGCTAAACGGTCTCACCATGTTTCAAACAGAATTTGACTTTACCCTACCCAAGGGCTACGCCGACGGTGAAGGCAATCTTCATCGCAAAGGGATGATGCGTCTGGCCAAGGCCATGGATGAGATTGTGCCGCTTCAAGATCCTCGGGTGAAGGGTAATCCAGCCTACGCGACGGTGCTGATTTTGGCGCGGGTGGTGGTGCGTTTGGGAGCATTGGAGCCCGTGAGCCCGCGCGTGATTGAAAATCTGTACGCCGCCGATCTGAACTATCTCTATGACCTTTATCGCCAGATTAATGATTTAGAGCCCCTACAGATTGAGAACGGGCAAACGGCGATCGCACTTTCCACCAACCCGACTGTATGAACTGAGGAGATCCTGTTGTGAGGCTTCCCGACTTTGTTAATCAAATACGTCGCAAGTTCAGCGAAGTCACGAACTTCGTCAGGCACCCGGATCAGGTCATTTACCGTCAGGGACGCCGAGTCGCTCTGCAAAAGTATGAGCAACTGTCGCTGCCAGGGAGCAGTAATAAACCAGGAAACAGTGAGAAAAAAGCGGGCACGGCAGCTAAAGAAAATGGGCGATCGCACCCCACAATGGTCGGGCTCACCCGCTCAAAGTCAGCAGCAGCTCAGCCTGGAGCAATGGCAGCTTCTGTTGCCCTGGCACCCACGCCACCACCATCCGCGTCAGTCGATCCGGCAGCGTTAGCCGCTCCGGAGGGTTCTCGCTTACAGCCGGGGGAGGTGCTGACACGGGGTTGGGTTGGGCGCTATGTCATGGGGACGTGCCTGCAGGATGATGGCTGGATGCGCCTCTATGAAGGGGTTCAAGAGAATAGCAGCGAACCCGTTTGGATTTATGAATATCGCTTAAGTGAGACCGTTTTTAATGGGCGCGATCAACAATCCCGTCGCACCGCCTTCAAGCAAGTGATTGATCTCAATTCCCGCTTGGGCGAGGGATCGGACTTCCGCATTCTGAAGCTTCGGGATGTGATTACTGCCGCGCAGCAGCCCTGCTATCTGATTACCCAAAGTCTGCCGAGAGGGCGCTGCTTATCTGAGTATTTGGCCGATCGCGGGTATCCTTTTGCGCCTGAGCAGGTGCGGGAGTTTTTGCGCCAGGTGCTGCAGTCGCTGCAATATTTGCAGGCTTACCAAGTCCACTGGCCACAGGGTTCATCCCAGATGGGGCTGCCCCATGGCCACCTTACCTTGGAGAGTGTGTGGATCCGCTTTGCGGAGACCAGATCCCCCGGCCAAGCAGATACTTTTTTTGTCTACCTGTCACGTTTGGCGTTGTGGGAGCACTTATTTTATGAAGGGGATCCGCCGCTTCAAGAAATCGCTCAAACGTCCCAGGCATTGGGCACGATCGCAGACGATCTCAGCGACTTGGGGAACATGGCCTTCACCCTGTTGATGGGCGATTCTCAAAGTGACCCCAGCGATTTACAGGCATGGCCAGACGATCCGCAGGTGCAATCGCTCTATCCCTTCATTTGTCGCCTGATGGGGCAAGGTCCGGAAGAGCCCTTCAGAAGTCCCGATACGGCGATCGCAGCCCTCAAAACCCTGCCCTCAACCCTCGTTCTGCCCGCCGAACATGAGGTACCCGATGTATCCGCATCAGAGGTCGTGGTTTCTGCTGGCCGCAGTTGGGGAGTTTGGCCTTGGCTGCTGGCAGGTCTCGCAATGCTGGGTTCTGGCCTCTTGATAGGGCGACTCATCAGTGGCAGAGCCTCTAACTTTGCCGGCCCCGACCATACCTGTCATGAATCGGATGAATGTGTGCTGCAACTAGGGTCCTTTGATGGCGCTGGGACCATTGCCTATCAGTTTGAGCCCAGCAGCTATTGGGCCGATATTTTCTCGCGTTCGCTTGCCAGTCCGGCTATGCGGGCTAGCTCTTTTCTATTGGAGGAGAGTCTGGAAAGCCGGACTGGAGCCTCTGAGTCAACACTGGTGAAGGCTGCATCGGTTCCCCGCGATCGCGCCACTTTGCTCGAACAAATTCAACAGGGACAGTTACAGGCTGGCTTTATTCGGGGGCGTCAGGCGCTACCGGAGGGGGTGGCCGCGACCACAGTGGGCTACGACGGGATTGCTATTTTTGTGATTCACAGTGATGCTCATCGCGATCGCAACATCCCGAAGCTCCTCGATGGCCAAATTACGAAGGAAGATTTGCAAAAGTTGTTTACACAGCAGACCACCGTCATCGGTAAGAAGCAGCTTCCCGTCAAGATCTACTTCCCTCAGGGCTATAATCGCTCTGCAGAGGACGCGGCAGCCACCATTCAGCTCTTTCGGGAATTGGTGTTTGAGGATGCCACGGACCAAGCTCAGTTTGACGCGGTACAGCGTCAGGCGTTACAAGGCATTCAAGATCTGGATGAGCAGCCCGGCAGTATCTATGCTCATATGCTGGATGATTTTGAAATTCAAGCAGCGGATCTGGACGGGGAAACCAATGGGCATCCAGAAATCGGCATCGGATTTGATCGCATCAGCCGCCTGAAGGGTCAATGTTCGGTCTATCCGTTAGCCCTGACGGATGATGATGGCAAAACTTATCCCGTCTTCGTTGGAACTGAGGGCACCCCCATCGACCTGAACACTGATTTATGTGGCGATAAAGGCACGTATTGGGTGAACTCCAAAATCTTTGAGGCATCTGGCAATAATCGCGACGCGAACGATCCAGATCAGGTGCCTTATCCCTTGGGCTATGCGATGGCCGTAGCCTACCCCGAGGACTGTACAGTCAGCACCCCAGATACAGACTGCCAAACTCCCGGCGAGTCCCTAGCCCAGCAACTATTAAGCCTGGAAGGTCAGTATCTTCTCAGCGAGGTGGGGCTGGTTCCGGTTAAACCGATAGAACGCATTCGTCATTTTTTGTGGAGCGGCAACCATGTCAACCAGTAATCCGCCCGAACAGGCAGCTCTGGTGCAACTAGCAACCGAAGTGGTGGGCTCACCCGAACTGTTGCGCAAGCTGAGCGATCGCGTCTACGCCCTCCTGCAAGCTGAGCTGCAGTATCAGCGCGATCGCTCGGGTTCCTTTTATCGGAGGCAGTTATGACTCAGGATCCCCATTTTGACTATGTCACGGCCAATCGTTTCTATGTCGAAATTGACAGCGAAATTGCCGCCTCCTTTAGTGAATGTGCGGGCTTGGGCGTGACCCTCCAAGTGCACTCCATTGTGGAGGGAGGCGTTAATGACCAGCAGCGCCTTTTCCTGGATGCGCCCAAGTTCGCCAATGTCACCCTAAAGCGAGGCATTACCAACAGCCTGGACTTTTGGACTTGGCTGCAAAAGATCCTCAAAAACGAAACCCAGCAGCGACGCAACGTGAGTATCTTGCTGTTCAACCAAGCCGGTGAAACCATGCAGTGCTGGACGTTGATTGGCGCCATCCCCATCGGCTGGAAAGCCGACTCACTTCAGGCGCGCTCAGAAGCAGTAGTTCTGGAAGAACTGACCCTAGCCTATGAAGGATTGAACCTAGAAGCTAACAGCTCTGGCAGTGGATTTGCCCAGCTATCGCAAGGGCGAGACCAAAATTCTGGGTACTTCCCAGGGTCATCGTAGTTATCACTCTGGGCAGCATCAGGGAACAGGGAATAGGGAATAGGGAATAGGGAATAGGGAATAGGGAATAGGCTTCGACGTGAGCGCTAAGCCGAACGGGAATAGGGAATTGGGTATAGGGAATAGTGAAAGTGGTAAGGGGAAATGACATTAGAAGGAAAGGCATCGTTATGACCGCTTGGGAGAATTTGCAGTTAGGCACGATACTAGGCTGGCGGCATCTTTTACGGAGACGAACTGCTGCTTTAGCGCGTCTACCGATAGGACGAAATACCCCATTCACGGC
>JBHJHM010000101.1:0-65538 GCA_050330865.1 Leptolyngbyaceae cyanobacterium | reverse complement strand
AATGAGCACCAGCGTACGGATTCTGGTCGTAGGAGCCTCCGAGTCTGCCTTCGGTACCTTTAAGCCATCAATTTCGATGTCTTCGCTCTTGCTCTCAACTTAGAGGATCTCGTCTTCTCGTTTCCCTAAGATTTCTTTTAGTTTTCTGGGACGGTTACGAGCTGCTTCATCACAATCTGACGAGCGGCTTCCAAAAACTGCCCCCGAATTTCCATTGAGTTTTCACCCGTTCCTAGAATAAAGAAGCGAATTTGAGCATATACAATTCCTGAATCACCATTGCTATCAGATGCATCACGAAATTCGACTTCTGTTAAGCGATGATCGATGCCGTAGATATCACTAGTGCTGGAAAGAATGAGTTGACGAACCAACGCCCGTTCCTCGTCGGGGATCAATCGATAGAATTTGACGTTAATGAGTGAGATAACCTTCTGTGCTCCCGTCAGGTTCTCGATCGCCATTTGAGCCAGGATGCTGTTAGGTATGACAACCAGCGTTCCCTTACCCGATGAGCGAATCCGAGAAGAACGCCAGCCAATGGACTCCACACGCCCAAACGTACCGTCCGAGAGATGAATGTAGTCGTCAATCACGAAGGGGCGATCCAGGAATATCATCGTACTCCAGAGCGCCTGTTCGAGAATCTTTTGCGCCGCTAGGGCGATCGCGATCCCCCCAACGCCTAAGCTAGCCAACAGGCCTACCACATTTACCCGATGGGTTTGGGCAAAGATAAAGACAATAACCAGTAGCAGAGCAGCGTTCGATAAGTACTTGTAGAGCAGCAATAGCTCACTATTGGCTTTGCCATCCCCCTCGATTGCCTGCTTGAGCAAATAGTCGTCGAAAAACTTGGCCGAAACTTTAAAGCCTAAGAAAATGAGGTTGGCAGCCAGGGCAAGCCCAGCAATGAATTCAGCGATGTCCAGGGATAATGACTGATCTTGTAAGAACAAGAGAACAATATCCCCTGCAATCAGCAGCAATGAAAGGCGAATCCAATTGTCGAAGGGAAGAAAAATCTCGTTGAAGAGATCTTTAGACTGTGACGGCAGTACTTGTGATGTGATGAACCTGACTGCTCGTGGCAACAAAAATATGCCTGAGGCAATTAGGACCCCGCCAATAATATTGGCCACAACGGTTAGATCTAGCTGTATGGTTTTGTGTACGTCAAAGTTTTGAATGGGCGTTAATAGCTCTTCCATCGAGTCCTGTCCTGTTCACAGAGAAATGAGAGCGAGATTTGCAGTCGCTTAAGATGCTTAAAAGCAGAGTTTCTAGGAGGGTAGGCTAACAGAAATTCACTACGTGAATTGACTTGGTGCAGGTTTGATCGGCGATCGTTCTCCTTCACGAACGGACATTCGCTCCAAACCTATCAGACTAGGAACTTCAAGCTGAGTACGGTCTAAACCAACCCTCCATCGCCAACTCAATACAGCTGAAGGTTTCAACCGCAATCTCATTCTGCTTAATCCAGAAGAAATATATCTTTTGGAGAATCTGGCGACAGGGAGTAAGGAAATTCTCACCTTCGGTAGATTAATCCAGACGCGACATATAAGCAATAGTTGCTATAGAAATTTTAGCTCTACGTCCTTTCTTGTGCGCTTCTAGCCAGAGACAGATTTTCTATGCGAAGACAATCGCCTGATTGATTGCGGACGATCCTCTGGGTTTCATAGCCAATCCGCCCGCGAGTCAACTGCGGGCTAGTCAGGGAAACTCATCAAAATGAGTTGAAACCCTTGTTAGATAAGTCATTGAACCTCTGAGTCTACTTTCAGTAGACTTTTCCAATGAGCCCGCGATTTATTCTGCGGATGGGAGTTAAACGTAGCCAAAACTGCCGTCGAACTCACATAGTAGAAGGAAGTTCGGGAGCGAAGGTCCACCCAAGACGGCAGATTCAAGCTTTATCGCTCGTATCGTTCTACCGCTGGTGCTCCTCGTGCCAACGATCGCGATCGCTTGCTCGGTTACAGAATCGCCTCCCTCAATAGTTGCCCCAAGCAAGGTTCAGAACGAGGTTCAGGAAGCCACTACTGCTGCCTTACCCAAATCAGAAGCTGCCGTCATGCGTCTCGATCTGAGTCATTATCTATGGGAAAACCGCCTCCTTTTGGTTTTTGCACCCAGTGAGACGACGCCTGCGTATCAACAGCAGATGCAAATCTTTGCCGATATGCAGGCTGGCTTTGTTGATCGCGACCTGTACTCAACCAGTGGAGCACAACGGCTGCTGCCATGCTGGGATAGCCACGCTTTAGTCCAAGCCTGCAAAGACATCTGAACCAGATCTCAGGGACTGCTCAGCGGTGGTGTGTAGCTCAAGGGCCACCCTTAAAATTCCTGAGTACGCTCAAGTACAATCAGTCGACATACTGCACCACAGCTTCAGTCTCGTAGCGGACTTTAGCTGCGCTAGCCAACTTGTCCTCCTCAGAGCGATAGCCTGCTGCACACAATACAACGGCAGAATATCCCTGCGCTGGGAGGCCGAGAACCTCGTCAACCTTGTCTGGCATGAAGCCCTCCATAGGGCAAGCATCAATATCTAGAAGCGCAGCGCTATACAAGAAAAATCCCAGGGCAATGTAGACTTGCTTGGCGGCCCAAGCATTAATTTGCTGCGCGAAGGAATGATCTTTTAGAAAGCCCTTGATCGCGTTTTCTAGTCCTTCCAACGAATCTTTTGGAGTTTGGCGAACCTCGGCTACGCGATCAATATAGCGATCAACATCCTCATTGTTGATGCCGGTTTTGATAGCTAGGACCACAAAATGTGATGCATCTACCACCTGCGATTGTCCCCAAGCTTGTTCCTGGAGCTGTTTACGCACCTCTGGATTGCGGATGACAAAGAATTTCCAAGGCTGCTGGCCAAACGAGGACGGCGCGAGCACCAAACTCTGTTCAAGAGCGTGCCAGACGTCATCGGAGATTTTGCGGCTGGGATCAAATTTCTTTGTTGCATAGCGCCAGTTGAGGCGTTCGAGAATCTGGTCTGGAGTCATCGTGGTTTTGAGCGATAAGTGGACGATGGAGGTTGAGTCGTGAGCCCAAGACGCGATGGATCGCGCCTGTACGGACGTCGAAGCAAAATGCTCATTGAGGGAAGCGATGAGTAGAGCTACGGGGCCGGATATTGGTCGAACTGTCGAGCCAGCTCCTGAATTTCTTCGCGGCTTGGCTGGCGACCCTCTTTCGTGAGTTCAGATAAGCCTTCGAAGTACTGTCGGCGCGAAATCTCAGGGCAAAACATGATCAGCATTTTGGCATATCCTGAACCAGGATTCGCAAACGCATGAGGGGTATTTTGCGGCACTGTTGCACAGGTTCCAGATGGAGCCACCACTGTTTCCCCATCAATAAATAGCTCGACTTCACCCTCTAGCACATAGAAAATCTCGACCATTTGCTTGTGGATGTGAGGATTAAAGGCCGGTGTTTCCGGGTTCAGCGTGAATTCAAAAATACCGAAGTGGCCGTTCGTATCTTCGCCGGTCACTTTGAAGGTACAGCTGCTGTTCCCCATCACAACAGACTCGCCCTCGCCAGGCATCAGAACACCAGGTAATGACATCTTTCAAGCCTCTTACTCGTTGGGAACCACGGCAACCGCATCGATCTCGAAAAGCATTCCGCTCGTCGCGAGTCGCGGCACTGGAATTAGGGTACTAGCAGGCTTCTTATCAGGCCAAAAAGCCTTACGAGCCGCAGAAATCACACGCAGCTTTGCATCCGTGTGATCGACTGACAGCACTGTGATTTTAACCACGGTTTCGGGGGATCCTCCGATGGCGGTCAGCGCTGTCCTCAGATTAGCGAACGCCCGGTCAACCTGCTCCGAAAAACTTTCGGGATAGCCGCCGTCATCGGTCGTACCCGAGCCCTGGCCAGCGATATAGGCCAGCGTGGCTCCCGGCGGGACCGTAACGATGTTGGTAAATCCGTAATCGCTGGGATCATTGAGTGTGGGTGGATTGATGAATTCCACGAGTTATTCTCCTTAGGGAACAGGGAATAGGGAACAGGGAATAGGGAATAGGGAATAGGGAATAGGGAATAGGGAATAGGGATTAGGGTATAGGGAATAGGGAATAGAGAACAGTGTGCGCTGGATGAAACTGCGTGCTGCTATACGTCAGTCAGGACTCACACAGTCGAATCCAATCAGGCATGAGAGTGAGGGCTAGTCCGATGCGGTCGCTTTTTGGCCGATGAGAACGCTAGCCAGAACAACTGCGATGCCTATCAACTGAATAGCGGTAAATGTTTCTTGTAGAAACGCATAGCCAATCAGAGTAGCGACAACAGGGCTCAAGAGGCCGAGATAAGCAGCGGCGGATGCTTTGAGTCGTCTAATACCGCGAAACCAAAGAGCATAGGCGAGTCCGGTGCCAATCAGACCCAGATAAATAAAGCCCCAAAGGTTAGTCCGCGTCAGCTCCTCAAAGGGACCTTCCGTTATCAAAGCAATAGGTAGTAGCAGAAGCCCCCCGACTGTGAGCTGCCAGGCTGTGAAAACAATCAGGGAAACCGGCGGCTGCCATCGCTTTACCAGAACAGTGCCGAGTCCCATGGTGGCCGCGCCTGCGATCGCCGCTACGATACCAATA
The DNA here is from genome assembly GCA_050330865.1 of Leptolyngbyaceae cyanobacterium. GTDB lineage: Bacteria > Cyanobacteriota > Cyanobacteriia > Phormidesmidales > Phormidesmidaceae > SIO1E4. Next base: position 60,910 of record JBHJHM010000101.1, on the reverse strand, counting down.
CTGTCTAAACGAGCGCTAGGACCCAGAACCAGTAGCCCCACGCCGACAAAACCAGCGATCGCCGCTAAGACAGACTGCCGGGATGGCTGTTCGCTGAGCATGGGCCACGCGAACAGCACTACAAGCAAAGGCTGAATGGCCCCCGCCGTTGCCGCAACCCCCCCTGAAAGACGGTAAGCTGCCACAAATAGCAGTGCCTGGAAAAGCCCGATATTCAAGCTTCCCAGAATAAGAATGCGCCACCACCAGACACCTTGCGGCAGTTTTCTGAGACCAATTGTAAGCAGTAGACCAATGGGGAGCGATCGCAGCGCTGCCACCAGAAGCGGATGATTAGGCGGCAAAAATTCAGTTGCAACTGCATAGGTCGTGCCCCAAGACATCGGAGCCAGAGCCGTTCGCAGAATATCTAGCCAGCGAGATTGAGCCCCTTTCATGATTTATCTCAAAGCTAAGATACTTTACATCAAGACAATAAGGCTCGATTATCTCGGCGTCAAGATACTTAGCGCTAAGATTCCTTGATTTATCTCAATGTTAAGATTGCCAGCAATAAGATTTGGGGCAGATTCTTTTTAGATGGCTTCCGACCCGGTTGACAGAATTTTGGTGCAGTGGCGACGTGAGCGTCCTGATTTAGATGCATCGCCAATGGGTATTGTGGGACGAATGGCTAGGCTATCTAAACATTTAGACCGGGCAATCCAAGCGATATTTTCGGAGTTTGGCTTGCGGCAGGGAGAGTTTGACGTGCTAGCAACGCTACGCCGTTCGGGCAAGCCCTATCAGCTTTCGCCCACGGAACTGTTTAATACGATGATGGTCTCTTCAGGCACGATGACCAATCGCGTCGATCGCTTGGAGCAAGCGGAATTAGTCGAGCGGATTCCGGATCCCAGCGATCGCCGCGGCACGCTGATTCATCTCACGCCCAAAGGGTTTGACCTGATCGAGCAAGCGGTTGCCGCCCATGTAGACAATATGCATCGTATCCTTGAGCCTTTAGAAGCAGCTGATCGCGAGGCGCTAACAGTATTGCTGCGTAAACTGTTGGTATCTTTTGAGTAGGGATGTGTGTCAGCCCTTTATTCTGTTAATTGTCGAGTAGCGCAGCCTGATCGCATAATAGGTAGCGCTGATTGCTGATAGTCTTATGGATCCCAAGATGAGTATTGATGCAGAAGGCATTCTCCAGCGCTATGCCGATGGCGAACGAGATTTCTCAAATATCCAATTATCAGAGGCGGAACTCAGGCAGGCCGACCTGCGCGCTGTCAACCTAAAATCGGCAAATCTCAGCAATACCAGCTTCATTGATGCCGATTTGATCGGGGCTGATTTAACCAACGCCAACTGTCAGCATACGAATTTTTATCAGACTAATCTGAGTGATGCCACGCTGACCAAGGCCAATCTTCATCAGGCCGACCTGAGATCAGCACAGCTCCACCGAGCCGACTTACGAGGTGCCACGCTGACCAAAGCCAACCTCATGGACTGCCAACTAGCTGGTGCAAATTTGCAAGGTGCGGTTCTTTGCGGCGCTGACCTGTATAACTGCCAGTTTTCGGGTGCTGATCTCTGCAGTGCAGACTTACGAGGTGCCGACATATTTGGCGCTAAGCTGTCCGAGGCTTACTACGATGAGCACACTCAGTTCGATCCGGGTGTCAATCCGGCTCGACTCAACATGCAAAAACCATCAGCTTGATGCCGTTGCCAAATCTAGCCGCCGGAATACGCTGCGCTGGATCAAGCTAGCCAAAACGCCAGCGACACGAGCTAAGCGAGTTCAAAAGACAGCAACCCTAGTAGCTCAAAATAAGCAGATACCTGGAATTTAACGGTTGAGTACGTCCTCTTTCTTTAGATGACTTTCCAATAGGGCTAAATTACGGACGTTCGACTTATAGAAAGCGTCAAAAGCATCGCCCAAAAGCGGAACGGTGCCGACAACAGCTTCTAACAAAACGTTGAAAACCATTTGTCCAAAGACGCTTCTAGGCAACCTAAACCGGGCTGCCAAGATGAGGATGTAGGCTGAGATTGCTGTAGTAATAAGGTCACCGGCTCCGGGGACGAGGCCGATAATGGGATCGAGGCCTATTTTGAAGCTTGTCCCGGGAATTTTGAAGGCGGTGTCCATCAATCGACTCAGACGACGGATGCGGTTGAGGTTGCGGAGGCGGGAAGATACCTTTACTGCAGTCGAAGCATCAAGTTCTAGCTGAGTCATATTGATTGGCGCGGTTGGTTGTCACAGTCAAATATGTCAATCAAAGCCTTTACCCACTTGGCAGAACATCTAGCGCCAGACGTACTTAGGTGATCTTTGGAAAAAGAAAATACCCACAAAATTGTCTGTGGATTGATTCCTTTTGGTATAGCCGTTGCCAAGTCCGTCAGGACAAGACGGCGAAGCCATCTGGCCATGCGCTGAGCACCTGACGCTACTCGGTGTCCTAGCCTAGATGGCTAAAGCTATAGCTGTGATTCAGAGAACTGGTATTACCCAAGGCATCCTGCTGAATTCAGTGGGTTACGCTAGTCTCTACTGCTGTAGGCAAAGACGAAAACGATGACGGCCCCCTCACCTACTCATTCATCCCCTCCAAATTCGACGCTGTATGACCAAGACTATCTTGGTTGGCTGACCGAAACGGTAAGACAGCTAAAGCAGGGCGATCTAGCAGCAGTAGATGTTGCTAACTTAGTAGAAGAACTTGAGGACATGGGGCGCAGCGAAAGGCGGGCAGTGGAGAGTAATTTAGAAGTGATCCTCATGCATTTGCTGAAGTATCGCTATCAGTCTGAATTCTGCTCAAATAGTTGGCGATTCACACTTTTGGAACATCGCGATCGCCTTGCCAAGTCCTTTCGCGATAGTCCTAGCTTAAAACCCTATTTTGCCAACATCTTCGCGGATTGCTACGCTCAAGCTCGGAAAAAAGCAGCGGTAGAAACCGGGATTCCCCTGACAACCTTTCCAGAAGATTCCCCCTTTACTCCTGACATGACTCTGGATACTGACTACTTGCCAGACGATTAAGCATCACTTGCCGATGCGTCTGATTCGGCCTCCTCAAAAGCCGGTACCTGAGGATACTGCAACTTACGACGAGCGCAGGCTTTTTTGATCCGCAGGGTGAGGTCAGTCTTGTAAACGAACTCATCACGAGCATCCATAGGGTAAGCTTTGAGCTTAAGATGAGTGGCCCATGGCTTTTCCAAAACAATTACCACGACCGGCAGCTTGAGCTGAGTGTAGCGACTGCTGTAAGCAGCTTGATAGAGCAAAGAAACAGCAATATTGATATCGGTTTCGTGGGCGAAGTAAAAGTCAGTAACGACTTGAGCTTCGAGCTGACCGCTGTTGGCATTGGAAATGGGATCCGTCCAGGCGGTGTTGTGAGGAATGGTAACCGTGTTGTCATCGGGAGTCCTCAGGCGCAGGCCGCGTAAACCATAATCGACGACTTCACCATAGTAATCACCAATTTGGATGCGATCGCCCATCCGGAACGGTCCCTCAAACAACGTGACAATGCCGGCAATAATCGAGCTGACATAGTCCTTAAAAGCAAATCCCAACGCTACGGCAACGGTGCCCGTCAGAGCAATCAAATTGGACCCCGTCAAGTGAATGAGCAGATTTGCGATATAGGAAACGGCTGAAACTAAGACAACTGCTTTCAGAACAGGAATGGCTTGTTTGATTAACAAGCGAAAGCGACGCGGTACCCGTTCGGAGGTAGCCGTTGCAATAACGCGAATAATGACAAAGGAGACGTAGGCGATCGCGATCGCTAAAATTACCCGAAATGTTCTACCTAGAGTAATTTCTCGGAAGACATCCTGAAAAGTTTGCTCTCCAGGCAGTGAGGGTTGGGCCAAAACAAACGCCAGCAACAGAGAATTCATCATCAGGATTGGCCCGTTAGAAAGTTATTGTTTTGCATCTCGCTACGGAGTTTGGGGTATTGGGCGGGGTGAATGCTCAGTCGTCGCCCTCGCTGAAGAATAATCCCCTCGCGCTGTAGCACTTGCACGCGCGGTCGAATGGTACGTTCAGCTTCGCCTAAACTCAGGGCCAAGTGCGATCGCGTCATTTCACCGTGAATCAACAGCGAGTGCAGCAAATAGCGGTCAACCACCTCCAATGTCATCAATTCGGGGCGTTCTGGTTTTGCCTGAATCAGCCTAATCTTATTCACCTCAGCGGCCAATGCGCCTTCTTCCGTCAAGTCTGTTGCTTGCACGCGTAGCGATCGCAGCCATAGATGGACGGCGGTTGTCCTAAACCCTCCTGCCGAGCTGGCTAGGGCACGCCAATAATCATCGTTGGCTTCGACCCGCAGTTCAGAGCATTCAGGAATGTCAGTTTCTAAAGGGGTATCAACTAGCTTCGCCAGCCAAGATCGTAGATCTTTGCCCGTCAATTCAGGCAGCAAGAAGGTTTGTTCTAAATAGGCGCTAGTCTGACACACCTTGTCCAAAAAGGCCCAGGCCCAAAAGTTACAGCCAAATACCCAAAAGCGAGCCGTATCGTGGGCAACCAGTGACTGCAGATACTCAATGCCTTCCCAGCCCTGAATACAGCGTAGAAAACACTGCTCCAAATCCGGCACTACCATGATGGTTGGTTTGGTTTCTTCAATGTCTTTTTCCGTGGCAGGCGCCGACGGAGCTTCTTCCGTCGTAGTTTCCTCTGGCTCCAGTTCGCGGCGGAGATGGTCGATGATCGTGAGTGGGTCATTAGGGCGCTGATAGCCGCTCAGGAAAAACTGAATGTCACAGTCTGGAAAATCCTCTTGGAAACTGGCTTTGAGAATAGGCGCGATCGCCTCCATCGGCTGACTCAGTACCACCAGACTATTATTCTTAGTTTCAGGGTCAGCACGCCAGGTCTTGAGCGCCTCTGTACAAGCATCCCGGAGCGCGATTGTGTATGGCTGGGGCACGGGTAACTGCCCCATGTGCTGCCTCAGCTCTTTGAGAACACCCGATGGTACTTCAGCCAGCGTTTCTTCAGGCTCAGCTACCGGAGGAGGCGAAAACTGAGCCGTGAGATTTTGGAAAAAAGCTTGAATTTGTTTTCCTGCCATAGCGGGTCTCCATCCCACCACACCATAACGCCCTACCGCAAAGCAGGATTATTCCCTACGGCAGATCACTCATTTGGAAAGAAGTTGTTATATTCCTTAATAATTGGTTTGGATTATTGCTAGGAGCCATCATGGACATTCGTCAAGAACTTCCCCTTGAGCAGCAGTTTGAGCTTCAGGTCTTTGAAAGCAAGGTTCAAAATCTCTCGCTTGAAGACGCCCAAGAATTGCTGGTACAGCTTCGCGAAGCCATGCTGTATCAGACCACAACGTTTCGCGCGATTCTCAAGGAAACCTGGGGCATTGGCAAAGATATTGATGTCACGCGTGAATTGCTTTCTGAAAGTTAGTGTTTAGGACTTACACAATCTGCTGCATGAACTCATGATGTGCCTCTAGGATGATGTCTGTTGCCAGTAAGCTCTCTATACTCGGTAGACAGCTTGAGGCGACGCTTCCAGGTATTCTGCTGCGTTTCCCAGTTTGTTCTGATTCCTTGCTGACGCTCTTGGTAAAGCACTCACCGACTCAACCTCAATTTGCTACTGCTGCTCGCTGGCAACGTTGGAAGCAGTACTGGAATCGAGGAGTCTGTCTTCTGATTCTAGTGAACTTGGTCTTGGTGCTATTCAATCTGACCTATGTTCCCCTGCGCCAGATGTATTTAAGGTATTTGCCTGATATTGTGCGTTTCTACGATCCGATTAAGGGCATCGAGCCTCATCCGGTAACTCAACGCTACTTAGCGGATATTGCAACGCTGCGATCGCAGGTGGCTCAGTCCGAGCTGACTAGCCCAGCTACCCAGTCGATTCTCAAGGATCTACAGAACCAGAGCATCGCCTTAATCGAAGAAAACCCTTTCCTCGCGTCGGGCCGCGTTGCTAACTTTTCCCGCCTTAAGCGAAGAATTCAGGGCTTTACAGGCAGTCCATCCGCCCAGGTAGCTTTTGAGGATTTTTGGCAGGCTGACTACCTGAACCAGATTGGCTGGCAACAGGCAGACCGCTTCTTAACAGACGAAATCGAGCCTCTTTTGCAGCGTAATTATTTTCGTGAAGTCTTGCCTACAGGCCAATACGTCGATGAATTTTGGCGTTTTGATCTGTTCTTTATCTTCTTTTTTGGTATCGAGTTATTGCTGCGGACGCTCATCATTAGCCGCAGCCAACCAGGCACTAATTGGAGCGATGCGCTCGCCAGACGCTGGTATGAACTACCGTTGATATTACCCTTTTGGCGGTGGTTGCGGATTTTACCAGCCGTCGTTCGACTGCATCGCACTCGGCTAATCAATGTCGAAAAACTGATTAATCAAGCCACGCGTGAACCCGCTGCTTACCTTTCCGATCGCGTCTCAAAATACTTAATCGTTCGACTTATCAGCCAGACTCAGGCCTCAGTTAAAGACGGAACGCTGCTTTCTGCTTTCAGCTCACAGCCGGGTCGTACGAGCATCGGTGATCCAGATAAGGTTGACCAAATTACGGATCGCATTGTGCAACTCGTCGTCATGCGGGTGATGCCGACTGTAAAGCCTGATTTGGAAGAGTTGCTACGCCACAGCCTTCATCGAGCCCTTGCCGGTAGCCAGATTTACGACGGGTTGCTGCAAATCCCAGGCGTTGATGTCTTACCCAGAGAAGCCTTGGATAATATTGCCGATTATCTGTCCCAGGCGACCTGTGATGTTCTGGCGGATTCTTATGCTGATGAAGAAGGGCGCATTCTGGTGGACCAGCTCAGCTATGATTTTCGTCGGGCGCTGGGCAAAGAGCTGCAGGATAGTGCTAATTCAGAAGAATTGCAGGCACTGCTGTCGGATCTATTAGAAGAATTCAAACTGAATTATATTGAGCGATCGCAGCAGAGTGATCCAGAAAATACACTTCAGGAAGTCGATAGTTTGCATCAGACAGTTCAGTCTAATCCACGTACGATTTAAGCTGGCATCTTCCTTTCGTCAATCTTGTAGGAGAAGTGTGTTTCTAATCCGTCCACTGCGCCGATATCGCTGCCAGACCCAGCGGTATCTTGCCTGGATATTGGCAAATCGCTGGCTGCGCTATTTTATGCACCTAGGATATGGTGCTAAAGGGGTTCTCTATGGGCTGATTGGGATTTTCGCCTTCAATAATGCCATCCAAGACAGTTCGTTGGAGTCTGCTCATGGCAGCGCAGAAGTCTTGATTTCTCTCGCTAACTATCCAGTAGGTAATGTGATTTTAGGTCTATTGGGTGCTGGACTATTGGGCTATGTGCTTTGGCGTTCAGTCCAGGCTGGCTTAGACCCAGCTCATCCGAAAAAGGCAGGCATTTTCCGAACTGTGCAGCGTTGTGGCTATGCCACCAGCGGTCTAACCTATTTAGGCATAGCGTATACCGCAGGCAAACTAGCTTTTGGGCTGACGGTAGAACGCGAAGATACTATCGAGGCTGTCGCGGCCTTTCTGTTCGAGCGCGCCATTGGCGCTTGGCTTTTTCTTGCCGTTGGTCTGTTTGTAATTGGGGTCGGCTTGTCTTATGTGTATGGCGCTTACTCAGGCAGCTACATCAGCGAATTTAGGTCAAGTTTGCCGAAGTTTGCTCAGTACTCGGCCAAATTCATTGGTAAAGTAGGCATTGCTGCACGAGGCCTAGGCTTCATTTTGATTGGCCTGTACTTAACGAAATCAGCCTACCTTGCTGAGGACGACGCTGCCGGGGGACTGGGGGAAGTCTTATCACAGCTCGATAAACAACCAGGTGGCGATGCTTGGCTAATCGCGATCGCCTTTGGGTTTATTGCCTATGCAGTATACATGGCGATCGCTGCGTTTTATCGCCAGTTTCCTAAGGCAGATACTTCATATTTTCAATGCTGAAAATTGCTTTTTACTCAACCATTGAAGGATTTTTAGTACATTCTCTTTCCCCTCAAAGATAGAGGGAACAACGATAACTAACGTCAGATCTACCAGATAACACCTTATACATCTGCAGTCATACGGCACATCTGCACAGGAATACTCGTTTCTCCAGGTATTAACTAGATAGCTTTGGATATCTTCGTCAAGGTGATAGTTAATTCTAGAAATTTAGGTTGTTGTCCAGCAAAAATGCTGGACAACAACCCCTGCACTGCAGTTATACAGTTGTGCAGTTTTGATCGCTGCGCTGTTAGCGCTGATTAGTTGTTACCGCCACCGCGAGTTCTAACGACAGCGGTTCCGAGGGGAACTTCGGTGTTGTTAAGACTCGCGTAGGTACCGTAGACACGATAGGGTACATCGATATTCGCATTGATCGTGCCGCGGACGCGGGAGTTCTCCATCACAATACGAATCACATCACTATCCGTAACCTCATCGGCAAAGGTGAGGGTGAACTCTTCAAAACCATAGTGAATATCAGGGGAGACGGCTTCCCCATTCACAAAGATTTCCAGACCATCCAGTTCATGGAAGGTAATGCATTCGACTCGCACACGCTGCAAGGGATCCCCTTCGACCGTGATTTCAAAATAGTGATCGCGTCCCCCCTGAAGCAGGCCAGCGTCGGAAACCACAGCCGTCGTAAAGACAGCTTCCGCAATCGGGGCGATCGCGATCATTGTTGTTGTTGTCAATGCGATTGCGGCCAAACCATTAAACAACAGTTTCTTCATGAGTGACTCCTTGAAAATCAAAATAACAACTGGGCTCACAAAAGTATTCGATGCTTTCATAAGCCCCTCAAACATCAACAAGATAAATATAAAAATGGAATTTGTCTGCATGAAAAAATCATACTTCCTAAACATATTTAATGCTTACACTCATCAAATATTAATTGCTTTTTCACGGCACTTTAGTGTGATTGATTTATTTAGATGAATTGTTTTTTGTATGATTCTATAGATAAAAATGGCGATTAATTGAAAGTGGAATATCTTACTCAGATTTGGAGGCTGCGAGCTGAAAGCCAGACTCAGCCTTGGTTGAAGAGCCGTGTTCCCGATGTTATTGCTTGAATTCAGACCGCTATTTTTTTCTTTTACTAAGAATAAAGCTCTGTAGCTTGCAAGTCAGATTTATCCTGCAAAAATCATGTTTAAATACCAAGTCGGTGGTAGACTTGCTGTCAACAATTCCACATATAGTCGTCGCCAGCTTCGTTAGGACTAGGCGGCAAGTCATTTGGCCATGCGCTAAGCATCAGAAGGATACGTAGGTGAACACAATTAATTTGAGGATATGTAGGTTGTGGTTCTAGTACTCGACAGCAGAAGTACGTGCACCCTTCAGAATGCTTGAAGGGATCAACGATGCTGTGCAGCTCAAGTACGAGAACAGTTGAGTCGGGCAGGAGTGAAGCGATCGCTAATGCCTTCGGCATGGCTCTGCCGACGCGGTGACACACTCTACGAAAGTTGTGACCACCTAATTATTTGCCTGTATTTATGATTCAAAACGAACGATATGTGAAACAAATTAATGATTGAGATTGTGGGGCCTCAGTTGAATCAAGCCTTTTCGTGTGAACCCATTTTGCGGCTTCTGCCTGAATGGTTTGGCATCGAATCTGCAATTGTTCACTATATCCAGGAAATCGATCTCCTGCCGACACTGCTCGCATATAGCCAAAAACAAACTACAGGATTCTTGACGCTCAAGCAGCACAATGAATTCGCAGCCGAGATTTACGTAATGGCGGTACATCCCAAGTTTCACCGTCAAGGGATTGGACAGCAGCTTGTAGAGGCAGCTGAAGCGGAGCTACAAAAACTGGGAATCGAATATTTGCAAGTCAAAACACTCGGCCCTTCTAAACAAGACCCTAACTATGCAAAGACTAGAAAATTTTATGAGTCAGTAGGATTTAAGCCGCTTGAAGAATTTTTGACTCTTTGGGGCAAAAACCCATGTTTACAAATGGTGAAAAGACTGTAGGATCAAACATCGTCTTAGTTGACCCAAAAAACTCTTGAGACCTTCATTCTGCTGTAGTTTGGATAAAGCCTCCCGAGAATGTATGCATCTGAATTGGAGTTATAGGTTATGGGTTTGATATCGATGTCTCCAGGTAATCAAGGAAATTTTAGCTGATAACTATATGCGACCATTACATCTCTTGATACTTGCTTTAAAGACTAGTCTTTTTATGTGTCTCAACTTTGGATGTGCTATTAACGCCCCTTGTCGCAACGCTATTCATACCAGTAAGATTTCTGAAGGTCAAACATACACGTCAACTCAATTTGAATTTCGATATGGGCCTGTGACACGTATTATCCAAGATCCACATAACAAAATTGAGTGGATCTGTGGTGAGTTGCCGGACGCTGTATTAATCAGCGAGGAAAAACGACTGATTGTCTACAACTCACAGAAGGCGGTATTCAAATCGCGCAGTGACTCAATAGATGTATATCCTGATTCTGTTAGCTATGGAGGATACTTAGGAGTCTCATCCAACCGCACGCATTTTGTTATCGACTCGGAAGGAAATTTGATGAAATCTGAGTAACTGACTGATTTTAGCTGGCTTCGCTTTTAGGTTCAGGTAATTGCTTGCGTAGGCTAGGGTGAGATAACAAAACCTCAGATTTTGCACTTGACCGGGAAACCGCTAAACACCGCCCTGCACTGAAAGGGTCAGGGCTCACTGACTCAAACCCCTAAAGGGGTTGAAGAGCGTGTAATCCTTATGCATCAATGGGTTTAGCCTTTGATAGTCCCTTTAGGGACTTGGCTCAGTGAGCGCTGAGGTTTCAACTCGGCGCGGATGTCTGGGCATGGCCAGCTGGATGCAAGATCTAAGTACTACCCTTAATCTTTGCTCCTTTCACCTTTCCACCCTGCTACTCTTCTACTCCGGCTGCTTCATCCCGCTTACTCGTCGATTTGTGGGAATGAAAACGGATCCCGAGGACAAGATCATATAAGAAGCCAAAGAAGTCTCTACCCCCCTGCAAGATGCCAAGGGATTGTGGCGACCCTTTCTTGTCTAATAAGGGTTTCATGACCTCGTAGGCTGGCTTGTAGCGGTACCAAGGGATAGAGGGCCACAGGTGATGAACAAGATGGTAATTCTGTCCCATGATGAGTAGGTTGAGGATGCCACTGGGATAAACGCGGGCGTTTTTCCAGCGATCGCGTTCTTCAAAGGGGCGATGGGGCAAATAATCGAAGAAGAGCCCCAAGGCAATGCCGACAACGAGAGCTGGGGAAAACCAAAAGTTAAAAATGTATCCCAGGAAATCAAACTGACAGGCCGTAAAAACCAGCGCTGCAACCGCAAAGCGAGCTAAGAACCACTCCAGCAGCTCCCACTTGCGCCAGAGACGACGACGAAAAAAATAAATCTCGTGGTAAAAGAAACGGGCTGCAATGAGCCACAAAGGTCCACCAGTAGAAACGAAATGGTCCGGATCATTTTCCGGATCATTAACGTGAGCATGGTGTTGTAAATGCACACGCGTGAAAACTGGATAGGAGAAGCCCAGTATCAGCGCACTCCCGTGGCCCAGAATGGCATTCACGACGCGATTACGATGGGCTGAATTATGAGAAGCGTCATGGATGACAGTCCCTGCTAGATGCAGCGAAAGGACATTCATGCAAAACACACACCAATCGACCCATCCCCAAAGAAAATAGCCCAAAGTAGAAGTAAAGATTAATGTCGCTGACGCTAGCAACATTATTAGGTTTGGACTCAACCCACCATCAGCTTTCAAATAATCTGATGGAACAGTCCTGAGAACAGTCAGAGGCTGACCGGCCACCGACATACGCAAGGCTCCTTCGATTCTGTCTTCGGTAGTATACGTTACTTAGCAGCGACAATAAAGTTTTGTGACGGTCCTCTTATTTATTCAAGACATACTGAAGACTTCAACGAAGTGCGAACATGGTACTATCCCAGGTGCCTTTAGATGAGTAGAGGAGCTATTTAAGGTTCTCTCTCTGGCATTGGCTGCTTGAGGTCACTGTTCAGTCTCTATCATCCTTAGTAGTACGGTTATGCAACTGCGAAATGCTCTGCGACGCACGAAGATTGTAGCTACGATCGGACCGGCTACTCGGGATCCAGATGTCCTTCGATCCATCATTGAAGCAGGTGCCACCACGCTACGGCTGAATTTTTCTCATGGCACCCATGATGATCATCAGCGCAGTATCAGACTTATCAGGCAAATTTCCTTCGAGCTAAACCAGCCTGTCGGTATTCTTCAAGATTTGCAAGGTCCTAAAATCAGGCTAGGGCGCTTCGAAGACGGCTCCATCCATCTCAACAAAGGCGATGCCTTTACCCTCACCAGTCATCTTGTACCAGGTACGCAAACAATCAGTTCTGTCACCTATGAACCCTTGGCGCGCGAAGTTCCAGCAGGGTCAACAATCCTATTGGACGATGGCCGTGTGGAAATGGTCGTTGAGTCGGTTGATCCCGAGGCGGGTGAACTCTACTGCCGCGTTGTCGTCGGAGGCGTTCTGTCCAACAACAAGGGAGTGAACTTCCCAGGGGTTTATCTTTCGATTAAGGCACTGACTGACAAAGATCGTAAAGACTTGGTGTTTGGGTTGAACCAGGGGGTCGATTGGGTCGCGCTGAGCTTTGTCCGTAATCCTCAGGATGTTCTAGAAATCAAAGAATTAATTGCCAACGCGGGCAAGCGCATTCCCGTCATTGTGAAGATTGAGAAGCATGAAGCGATCGAGCAGATGGACGCTATTTTGTCTCTGTCCGACGGTGTCATGGTGGCTCGTGGCGATTTAGGCGTGGAGCTGCCAGCTGAAGAGGTGCCCATTTTGCAGAAGCGACTGATTGAGACATCGAACCATCTGGGGATTCCCGTCATTACTGCAACACAGATGCTCGACAGCATGGCCAGCAACCCTCGCCCCACGCGTGCCGAAGTGTCGGACGTTGCTAACGCGATTTTGGACGGTACTGATGCCGTTATGCTGTCCAACGAGACGGCTGTAGGCAAGTATCCTGTTGAAGCCGTCGCCACAATGGCTCGCATTGCCTTACGAACAGAAAAAGAAAAAATTGATTCTAAGGTTGTCGTGCCGATTGGGTCACCGCGGTCTATCCCCAATGCGATTAGTCAAGCGGTTGCCCGGATTGCTTCGCAGCTCAAAGCGTCGGCGATTATGACGCTCACCAAGACGGGAGCGACCGCGCGCAATGTATCCAAGTTCAGGCCTGAAACCCCAATCCTGGCTGTGACTCCTCAGGTAGATGTTTCCCGACAACTGCAGCTGGTGTGGGGCGTACGTCCACTCGTTGTGCTGGATTTGCCGTCGGCTAGCCAAACCTTTCAAGCAGCCATGAATGTGGCTCAAGAGAAACGATTTTTGCACGAGGGTGATCTCGTTGTGATGACTGCCGGGACGCTTCAGGGCGTGTCGGGGTCAACCGATCTCATCAAGGTTGATATTGTGACAGCGGTTATGGGTCGCGGTATTGGTATCGGTGAAGGATCGGTAAGCGGCCCTGCCCGAGTTGCGCACAGTGGGGTTGACGTCGCCAACTTTAATCCCGGCGAAATCTTAGTAGTCCCTCGTACCAGTGCTGACTTCGTGGACGCCATTCGCCAGGCAGGCGGCATTGTGACTGAGGATGATAGTCTGACTGGTCACGCCGCGATTATTGGCCTGCGGCTGGGCATCCCCGTCATCGTAGGTGTGAAGAACGCCACGGAAATGATTCGAGACGGCACGATTCTGACGCTGGATACCCGGCGTGGCATGGTGTATTCCGGTGCGCTAGGTGCGGTTAAGGTCGAGACATCGTTGGCGGTGTAAAGCAGTTACCGTGATCAGAATCAACCTGGAAGGAGACGAAAAACACGCATTTGTGTTAGCGATCTTGGGCTAATGAGGGGTTTTTAACAGAGTCGCGTTCAAGCCCCTGGAAATGCGAAAGACTCTATTTGTGTTCCTGCTATGCCTCGCCAGCGTCGAACCCTTGGCAAAACCAATCCAGGGATATGAGCTGTCGGCGTTCTTTGGCACAGGGATTCACTCAAGTTAAAACTCAATCCCTGCTTGAGCCCTAACACCCTGTTCGCGGAAAGGATGTTTGATGAGCTTCATCTCAGTGACTAAATCAGCGGTGTCTATAAGGGCTTGTGGAGCTCCACGGCCAGTCAGGATGATGTGAGTGTCCTGAGGCTTTGTGGCTAGCCCTGCGAGAACTTGTTCGGTTGAGAGAAAGCCGTGTTTGAGGGCAATGTTGACTTCGTCTAGCAGGATGGTGCGGTAGGCAGGATTTTGGATGTAAGTGAGGGCTTGATTCCAGGCCGCTTGGGCTTTAATCGTGTCACGATCGCGATTTTGCGTCTCCCAGGTAAAGCCCTCCCCCATAGCGTGAAATTCAAGCTGCTCAGGCCATTGCTCAAAGACAGCTTTTTCAGCCGGTTCCCAAGCTCCTTTGATGAACTGAATGATAGCGACCTTGAAGCCGTGTCCTAGCGATCGCAGCACCATCCCCAAGGCAGCGGTGGTTTTTCCCTTGCCGTTCCCCGTGTGAACAATGATTAACCCTTTCTCCTGAGCGCGCTCTGCGAGTCGCTGCTGCTGAACTTCCTTGCGACGTTCCATCTTGCGTTTGTACTGTTCTGCAGTCAGTCCTTGTTCTGCAGAGGTTTCGGTAAGGGTAGCAGCGACCTCATCGAGGTTGGCGGCGGTTGTAGATTCGACGGTCATGGAGGTGCGTAATCCTGAAAACTATCTAATGCTAGCTTGGTGGGCCGATCCGAATGCTACAATGTTGGCTGATTTAGGGGCACGTAGCTCAGCTGGATAGAGCATCAGATTCCGGTTCTGAGGGTCGGGGGTTCGAATCCCTCCGTGCTCGTCAAAAAACAAAAGCGGTAGCCTCAAGAGCTACCGCTTTTGTTTTGCGAAGTTAAGTCACAAAAACCCGCTGATTAAGGGTGTAGGCAACCTTTAACAGCACTCGGCTTATCTGAATCCAACGGCTGCTTGCCAGACGAACGCTAGCAGCAAGAAGAAAACAGGAATCACAGGAAGAACATCCACTAGGGGATCAAAGAGTGAGTAAGCCTCGGGCAATTTGGCTAGCAGTAATACAGCTTCCATCGATGATTTTACCTCTTCAACACAGCTCTCAGAATTGCCATGAATTGTAACATGGCAGCCCTGCTCCTCGTTACAGGCTTGTTCTTGTATTGCACTCATAAGCTGAACTGGACACAGCCAGATCCCAGCGTGAACTCGTCACAGTGAATGTGGATCGGGCTCGGCTGCTGGCGGATGAAGGTGCCATTTCGCCATTTGATTGTATGAAAAAGCCTTATGGCCCACAGGGGAGGCTCCTACGGATTGGGGGAGAGCCAGATATCAAATTCTTCTTTAAAGCGATCGCTCAAAATGGCTTGCCGAATCCGCTGGGTAAACCGCACCAGTTCGGTAATGTTGTGAATCGATAGCAGCGTGTAGACCAGGATTTCACGAGCGTGGAGCAAATGGCACAGATACGCTCGGGTAAAAGTACTGCAGGTGTAGCAGGGGCAGGTATCGTCCAAGGGCGTTAGATCTTTGCGAAAACGAGCGTTCTTCAGGTTCCATCGTTCGCCCTGCACTAAGGCCGTCCCGTGACGGGCGAGTCGTGTGGGGATCACACAGTCGAAGAGATCCATCCCCGCCGCGATCGCCTGGGCCATTTCGCGATAGGTACCAACACCCATCAAATAACGAGGCTTGTCTAGTGGGAGAAGGGGCGTTGTCGCGCGAACAATTTTTTCAATTAGCTCGGGCGGTTCACCGACACTAACTCCCCCAATGGCATATCCCGGCAAATCCAGTTCTGTCAGTGCGGCTGCCGCTTGCTGTCGTAGGTCCAGATACACCCCGCCCTGCACAATACCAAACAGTGCCTGCTGGGGGGTCTGATGAGCTGCTTTACAGCGCTTCAGCCAGCGATAAGTACGATCCGTGGCCACTTCCACCGCTTCACGGCTGGCAGGGTAAGGTGGACACTCATCGAAGGCCATGATGACATCAGCCCCTAGCTGATTTTGAATCCGGATTGATTCCTCTGGTGTGAGATGAATAATGCGACCATCTTTGGGCGATCGAAACTTTACCCCGTCTTCTGAAATAGTCCGCATTTCACTTAGACTAAAAACCTGGAAACCTCCTGAGTCGGTCAGCATCGGACCATCCCAGCCCATAAACCGGTGAACGCCGCCGGCATCGGCCACCAGTTCTTCCCCTGGCTGCAGATGCAGATGATATGTATTCGCCAGCACCATCTGAGCTCCCGTTGCACGCAGTTGCTCAGGCGTTACAGTTTTGACGTTCGCTAACGTGCCCACAGGCATAAAACGCGGTGTCTCTACGACTCCGTGGGGCGTTTGGAAGCGACCAGCTCGTGCCAGCGTGTGGCTGCAGCCAGCTTCCTGCCGATACTCAAAATCTCTCAAAGTCTCTCTCGTAGCGTTTCTAACCCTCGCGCTCTCTAGGAAAGAAGCCCGTCATCATCTAGGCAGTCATCCCAATTGGAAGAAAGCGCTTCAACCATAATGGCTTCCAAAGCAGCTACGTTCATCTTGCGATTAGCCTGTTCCTGGATAGGGCTCGTGAGAGGAACCAAGCGTAGACAGCGACTGTCCTGCATGAGCTTGAAACAAGCGGGTCGGTTAGGCAGCTTTTCGAGCTCTAGATAATCAAAGCTGTGAACATTAAGATACAAACTCTGGTTTGCTACCAGAGTAGAGGCTCCAGGCTCAGCAAAAACATCCATCACATACCCAGTCCCTTGGCTTAGAACATCCTCGTCTTGGATGTCCATATAGGTCACCTGTCCTAAATCGTTCAAGAGCCTCAGCATATCGGCCTTATTGACCACAATGCCATTGTCTACAAGGCAAGGTGCGGGCAGGTTACCCGAGCCAGCAGGGTTATAACTCATAGGATTGCCACAAATGCAAAACTCTAGCGACAAACACCGAAATCATCGGGGGTGTTCTGCAGCCTTATTCTCACAATAGTCGATTATGCGGGGATCGATCTCGGCAATAGGACGGTTTTCTGAAATCGGAATAAATATCTGGGTTGTACAAATTTCTGTAAATTCCTGGATGGCAGACAGGATGGGAGAGTGGATGGGGGGATGGGGGTTGGGGTGGATGAGTGACAGAGAGACGGATGAGGGGTAAATTCCGAATTCCGAATTCCGAATTCTGACTTCGCAAGTCTTCTTTTCCTGCAAGACTACTTCTACACTTCCCTTATTTCTCCACTCCCCCATGTCTATTCCTCCCTCAAATCAAAATCGCTGGCAGCATTTACCATGGCGGTGGATAGCTCAGTCTATTGCGGCAATGACGTTTTACACCTGTATTCCAATTCCCCAGTGGTGGCCGATGAACTTTGCAGGGATTGCTCGCTATGCACCGTTAGTGGGTCTAAGTCTGGGCGGACTGCTAGCGATGGGAGATGGCCTGTTAGGTTTGTGGGAGATGCCTGCGGGAACGCGAAGTGCATTAATAGTGACGGTGTGGATCCTGTTGACGGGGGGTCTCCATTTGGATGGGGCGATGGATACGGCGGATGGGTTAGCTGTGCCGGAT
This sequence comes from Leptolyngbyaceae cyanobacterium, assembly GCA_050330865.1. Taxonomy (GTDB): domain Bacteria; phylum Cyanobacteriota; class Cyanobacteriia; order Phormidesmidales; family Phormidesmidaceae; genus SIO1E4. The sequence goes on along the minus strand of JBHJHM010000101.1, from coordinate 43,234 downwards.
AAGGCGCGGCGCTTGGCGGTCATGGCAGATAGTCGGACTGGGGCATTTGGGGTGATGGCAGCCATTGGTGTAACCGGGCTTAAGACAGTGGCCCTGATGGATCTGGGGACGCTGCGGTGGTTTGGCCTCTTGGCAGCGGCTGGTTGGGGACGCTGGGGCCAAGTTGTTGCGATCGCTCGCTATCCCTATCTCAAACCAGAGGGCAAGGGTGCTTTTCATAAAGCCCATGCTCACCCAGCAACCGATTGGCTGTTGGGATTTATAGCCTTGGTAGGACTGTGGGGAATTACGGTTTTACTCCAACCAGAATGCTGGTTGGAGGTATCTGGAGTAACCTTGGGAGGATGTGCGATCGCGTTTATCCTGGGAGCCTGGTTGAATCGACGGTTGGGCGGACAAACAGGGGATACGTACGGTGCGATCGTAGAATGGACTGAAGCACTGCTTTTATGTCTAGCAGTGGGGTTGCAATCGTCTTTTCTGATGCCATGAGCCTTGTCCTTTACAACACACTGACGCGCAAGAAAGAATCGCTGGAAACGGTGGAGCCAGGCAAGGTTAAGATGTATTGCTGTGGCGTTACGGTGTATGACTACAGTCATCTGGGCCATGCGCGGTGCTACATCACTTGGGATACGGTACGCCGGTATTTGATGTGGCGGGGCTACGATGTTGACTATGTACAGAACTTCACTGATATTGACGACAAGATTTTGAATCGTGCCAAAGCGGAACAGTCATCTATGCAGACTGTGGCCGAACGTTACACAGCCGCCTACTTTGAGGATATGACCCGACTGAACGTGCTAGAGGCAGATGACTATACGTACGCTACGCAGACTCTAGACGGTATTCAGCAGCTGATTTCTGACCTGGAACAAAAAGGATACGCATACCCAGCTAAAGGGGATGTGTATTACTCAGTACGAAAGTTTGACGGCTATGGTAAGTTATCGGGCCGCAAGCTGGAGGATATGCAGGCGGGGGCTAGCGGTCGGGTGGGTGAAACAACGCTTAAGCAAGATCCCTTTGATTTTGCCCTTTGGAAGGCCGCGAAAGAAGGAGAGCCCTTCTGGCAGTCACCTTGGGGACCGGGAAGACCCGGCTGGCATATTGAATGCTCGGCTATGATTCGCGATCGCATGGGCGACACGATTGATATTCACATGGGCGGCGGTGACCTGGTTTTTCCGCATCACGAAAATGAAATTGCCCAATCTGAAGCAGCGACGGGCAAGCCGCTTTCCCGCTATTGGATGCACAATGGCATGGTGAACGTTGGCGGTGAGAAAATGTCGAAGTCTTTGGGCAACTTCACTACCATTCGCCAGCTGTTAGATGCGCCTGATGGGCCAGAGCCCATGGCTGTACGGCTGTTTCTATTACAGGGGCAATACCGCAAGCCGGTGGATTTTACCGACGCGGCGATCGCTGCGGCGAAGAACAGCTGGCAAACGCTGGCAGAAGGGCTTTTGTTTGGCTACGACTATGGCGCCAAGTTGGGATGGCCGGATACTGAAGACCAAGACTTTGGACAACCCAATGCCATGCGAATTGATCGTAGCAGCCATTCGGTGCAGCAATTTCAGACTGCAATGGATGACGATTTCAATACATCCGGCGCATTGGTTGTGCTGTTTGATCTAGCCAAAGACCTACGGCGGGCGGGCAACCTGATAACCCATACAGGCCAGACAGATACTGAAGCCGAAATGCTGCGTCAGCAGTGGCAGACACTGGTTTGCTTGGCACAGATTTTGGGACTGGAAGCACAGCCTGTGGAGGCCTCAAATGCCGAGAGCGTGCTGTCGGATGAAGCAATTGAAACGCTGTTAACTCAGCGGCAGGCGGCTCGGCAGGCTAAAGATTATGCTGAAAGCGATCGCATTCGCGATGAGCTCCAGGCTCAGGGCATTGCGCTGATTGATAAACCCGGTGGAGTCACGGAGTGGCATCGATAGAAACAAGCGAACCGGAACGCTTTCTTAGCGCTCCGGTTCGTTTAGTAAATCGGCATGTGAAGCTGCAGAATACCGCAGCTTTTTCTTAAACTACGAGGCTGGCACTAGCTGAACCATCAAAGCCTTTGGATCAAAGGACTGTACCTTTGCAACTTCTTGCAGGTCTTTAACGATGCGGTCCAGCAGCTCACGAGCGCGATCACGATGCTGATGCTCCCGTCCACGCAGACGAATCTGAAATTTCACATGGTTACCCTTATCAAGCCACTGAGTTGCTCGCTTGATGCGAATACCGTAGTCTGCCTCATCCACATTGGGACGCAGTGTTACCTCTTTCATCGTGGGACGGGCACTCTGCTTCTGGCGCTTCTTCTGCTGGTACTGAAGCTTGCCATAATCCACAATTTTGGCGACGGGCGAATCCTTCCCTTCTGAAACGACAACCAAGTCCAAACCGGCTTCTTCCGCGAGCTTCAGCGCATCGCGAGTATCGGTTAAGCCACGATTGGTGTTTTCCTGGTCGATTAATAGGACTTGAGCTGCTCTGATGCGATGGTTAATATTTGGCTGCTCAGGACGAACACGGCGGTTGTCAAATCGTTGTCTAGCGATAGCGATGTCCTCCAAAAATTCGGCGCTATAGGGATTTATGAAGTTTACACAGACTAGCCCAAGGGGAAATGCGATCGCCACCATCCAAAGGAACAGAGCCGAGCGCTGATAGCCTTAAGGCTAGCGGTATCCGCAGTTTACAAGAGCAAGCTTCCACCCAAACGGGTTGACGAAGCTAAAGGCACAAACCCTCAGATTTTTTATCACTCTTTAAATTCCGAATCCACGTGGGAGTTCAGAAGCTTTGAGTAACCATAAATCTGAAGTGACCGTATATCTCTATTATATTTACCGGCACCCTGGAGTGTACATCGTCATAAAAGTTATCGATGCGCGCTCGATTGCAATGAATTCGCTCTGATTTACAGAACCATGAGTATCGAGCAGAAGCTGGCGCTGACAAAGTATCTGGAGGATTTTGTGACCGCCGAGCGCCGCAGCAGAATTGACGCTGTTTTGGCACAGCGAACACGCTACATCACAGTAGTCGCTGAAGATTTCCACAATGCTCATAATGCCAGCGCAATTCTGCGGACTTGCGAAGGATTAGGGATTCAAGACATCCACGTAGTCGAAAATTTCAATACATTCAAAGCCCGTCGTGGAGCAGCCTCGGGATCCAAGAAATGGGTCACCGTGCATCATTACGATAGTGATACTGAGGATAATACGCAGTCTTGTCTAAAGAAGTTGCGATCGCAAGGCTATCTCTTGGTAGCAACAAGCCCTCATGGAGAAGCCCTTCCACCAGAGGTCTTACCGCTTGATCAAAAACTCGCTATCCTCTTTGGCAGCGAACGGTATGGATTGTCCACAGACGCTCAATCCCAAGCCGATTTACAGCTCACAATTCCGATGGTGGGGTTTATGGAGAGCCTCAATGTTTCTGTAAGCGCTGCCCTGTGCCTTTATACGCTGACCCAACGCCTGCGGATGCTAGATGTAGACTGGCCGCTCAGCGATCGCGAGAAATTAGATTTACGTCTAGATTGGATGCGTTACTCAGCCCGTCACAGCGATCGCCTGGAACAGCGTTTCTTAAGTACTCACAGAAGAGAATTCTCCGAACATTGACCCCGTCCGCAGTAGCCAATAACTCTCTGAGATTTAACTGGAACTAAAGTTCGCCTGCTGTCTGAAGGGCTGTGCGCAAAAATATTGAGTTACTTTCCCTTGTGCTGATTGCCTCTATTAAGTTCTCCTCAGTTGCTGGGCGCTCTGCTCCAGATCTAAATGTCGCTTACGGGAAGTTGGTTCATACCCCATAAATGCTAGGACTTTACCAAGCAGCATCTCATCGTCGTCACAAGCAGCTTTCACTTTCTCTGATAAGTGGTTGAGGCGCTCCTTATCTTGACTAGTTTGCGCTTCCAGTAGCTGTTCTTTCTCAATTGCTAAAGCGTCTAGCTGCGCTTCAATTTCTTGCAGCCGTTGCTCAATAGTTGCACTTGGATGGGTCATCGCGATCGCGTACCGACTAATTTTCTAAGTAAATATACCCTGACCACATCCAGATCCCCGGTTTTTGCCTAAAGAAAAACCTCTAGTTTCCAAATCGGATGTGGGCTAGGATAAGAGCTCAGCATAGGAAGCTCCAATCACTGGCAATGAGAAGTTTAGGCTTTCTAAGCAAACAAAAGAGATACCTGACAAGCGCAGATATCCCTTTCGCATTAGCAACTGTAGCGATCTAATTAGAGACCGTCGTCCTCATTGAGGATCGCATCACCGGCTTCATCGGCCTCCAATGTTGGCTGCTGCCGGAGAGCTTCCTGTTGACGAAGTCGGAAAGACTCGGCTTCCGTGCTGATTGACTCTTGCTGCTGCTGCTGAAACTCACCAGCGCTCATAGATGGAGTTAGAATCGCGCGATGAATTGCATCAAAAGGACTAGAGCCCTCGCCAAAAAAGTCGGCTCCATCGTCATCAGTCTCGAAACCTTCGAGGGGGTCAACCTCTGACGCGGTCTGCGCCATGGCAACGTCAGCTGTAAGGACAGCCCCAGCACTTGCCAAGGTACCAATCAACAACAAAGAAACGGGGGTTTTCAGTGACATAACGGTTCCCTCAACAACACAAGATTGGGGTGCATTCACGCCCTACTTTAGCAAAGATTTCCGTCGGCGATCGCTGACAATATGCCACCTGCTGCAGCGATCTTCATACAGGCTCAACTACACAGGCCAAATAGCATGACCGCAAGAAACGCCCCAGCTTCGGGCCTGCTTCACAGCATGGGACACTAGGCAATGCGACGACGCAGCAGTGGCTGAATCAGTGCCAAAGAAATTAAGCAAAATCCTATAAGAACGGTCAGCGCCGCGCCCAGAGTTACATCGGCAAAGGGGGCTTGCATAACCACGCTGCTCAAGCTCCAATTCTCGTTGAGGTAAATATAACGAATGGGCTCGATCGCGTAGGTCAGGGGATTGAGACTGGCGACTACCTGCAACCACTTGGGCATAAAGGACAAAGGAACCAAGGCGGTACTCGAAAATAGCAGGGGTAGGTTAGTGACAAAGATGACAGCAATCAGTTCGATATGACCTGGCAACGCAAAAGATAGCCCCAGGCTTAAGGCCGTCACACCCAACACAAGAGCAGACACAATCAACACCACTAGCCCTAATCCGGCTAAATCAGGTAACCCGGCACCCAATGCAGCGCTCAAGCAAATGATGGCAGCGGTTTGGACCATACTCATGGCGGCAATGAAAATAGCCGAAGCCACCACGATGGAGTAGCGAGAGGCAAGCGGGGCAACCAAAAAGCGATTCAGAAACCCAAATTCGCGGTCAAACATGACGGGCAGCCCTGCATTTAAGGCGCCACCGAAAGCCGTAAATACGATGATGCCCGAGCCTAAGAATTGCCCGTAGTTCTGACTTTCGCCGAAAAGTCCCTGAGGCACGTTCTGAAACAAGGCACCAAACAGGAGGAGCCACATAACAGGCTGAATCACGCCTGCAATTAGAGTGGATGGACGACGCTGAAGCTGAATGAACAGTCGCCGGGTCATGGCGCCTGTCTCTTGTAGAAAAGCCCCTGAGAACAGGCCCAGTGGACGAGCGCTCTCAGCTTTGTTGACCTGGGTCTTCCACTGGCGGAGATCAGGATTGTCGATGGGAAGCTTTGGTTTGGGAGTAAGGGTAGTCATGGATAGAAGGGTGGATGAATAGTAGAGTCAATGGGTGGCGCTAGGAACCTTTCATAGCCTGTTTCCGTTCCGCTTTGAGATCACGAGTACCTGCTGCTGCCATTTCAGCATCCATTAGCGTTCGTCCAGTCGCAGCTAAGTAGACATCATCCAAACTGGGGCGTGATTGGGAGATTCCGAAGGTTGGCAGGTTAGCCTCTTTCAAGGCTTGCTGAACCGTCAGCAGTGCATCAGATTGGGCTGTCACTACCAAATTCAGAGAATTGCCCTGGGCGTTGTTGACAATGACTTCTTCTACGCAGGAAAGTTGCTGAAGGATTCCCCTGGCTTTGTCAGCTTCGTCATCAGGGGTAAATTCGCGAATGCGAAGAGTAATGCGATCGCCCCCCACGCGATCCTTCAACTCGCTAGGGGTTCCCGATGCAATCACCTTGCCTTGATCAATAATGGCCACGCGATCAGCTAGCGCATCTACTTCCTCTAGATAGTGGCTAGTAATCAGAATTGTGGTTCCAGCTCCTTTCAATTGGCGCAAAAACTGCCATACGGCTGATCGCGTTTCAATATCCAAGCCTACGGTCGGTTCGTCAAGCACCAGCACATCCGGCTGATGCAGCAGACCCAGAGCCAGGTCGAGCCGTTTCTGGAGCCCGCCGGAATAGGTGCCAGACTTTTTGTCGGCCCAATCCGTCAGCCCCAGTAAAGTAATCATCTGTTCGATGCGATCGCGACTGACCTTGGGGGGAATGTGATACAAATCTGCCTGCAGTCGCAGCAATTCTCGTCCGGTCAGCATCTTGTCCAGAGCCACATCCTGAGCAATGTAGCCAAGATACTGCCGAGCGAGACGAGGATTCTCTAGAACCGAGAGGCCATTCACTTCGACCTTACCAGCATCAGGGGTACTCAAAGTACACAGGCAACGAATCGTTGTCGTCTTGCCAGCTCCATTCGGCCCCAGTAAACCAAAAATCTCACTAGGCTCGATGGTGAAAGACACATTCTTAACCGCTTCAACGCTGCCATAGCGCTTCTGCAAACCTTCAATCAAGACAGCTGGAGACATATAACTAACCCGGCTCGGCTCGACTCACACGTTACATTCGCTATTCTACCGAAGTGATAAGGTGCAGATCCGAAAAGGAGATTTATTTTGCCGCTAAGAGATAAGATTCGGGAATGTATGACAATGTTTGCAAGTTTCTTATCGAAACCTTTCCTACTGATGTCACCAGTTGGCTCTTGGGAAAGCCTACGGTGTTGACTCAGCTGGAATCTTCAGAACTTTCTCTCGAGCCCATCCGCGCCGACTCAGTCGTCCTCTTACAGTCTGCTAAACGGGTCTTTCATGGTGAGTTCCAAACAAGACCAGAACCGGAAATTCCGTTTCGTATGGCCGACTATTTCTTAAGAATTCATCGGCGTTTTCCTAGCAAACAAATTGACCAGGTTGTCGTCTATTTACGTCGTAGTAACTCGCCTCTGGTGCAACAGACCGCTTTTGCGGCAGGCGAAATGACTCACCGCTTTGCGACAATGCGGATTTGGGAGCAGCCAACAGAGAACTTTTTGTCAACACCAGGTCTGCTGCCTTTTGCTCCCTTAACTTGTCCTGAAGATGCTGCCGATATCCTATCCACTGTCACCCAGGAAGCTCGAAAGATTCCCAATACTCAACAAGTCAACAATGTTATAGCCTCCAGCACTGTGCTAGCTGGCTTAGTATTGGAGAAAGAGGTCATACAGAGCATCGTGAGGTCAGACAAGATGCGTGAATCCGTTATTTACCAGGATATTGAAGCTCGTGGCAAAGCTATAGGTAAAGCCGAAGGTAAAGCTGAAGGTAAAGCCGAAGGTAAAGCCGAAGGTAAAGCCGAAATAGCATTGAATATGCTGCAGGCGGGTATGGATATTCGCCAAATTGGTGAGCTGACAGGTTTGACTCTGACTCAAATCAATGTCTTACAGCAAACGCTCAGCGATAAGTCGAAGGATGGATAAGCACTAGCAGAGCCAATCCCTTTGTCGTGCAAATGTCTCCAACTACGGCTGTTCTGAAGCAATAGTTGGAGACAAAAATGTCAGTGTCGGCAAGCGTGTGCTAGCGCTTTTTCCCACTCAGACGAGATGAAAAGAGACTCCCTGCCAGCAGGAAGATTCCTATTGCAGCTGAAGGTTCGGGCACAGAAGCCGCTTCAATTTGTCCGCGCAGTTCTCCAGGAACCGTAGGACTGTCAAACTCAACCGTGTGAACCTGCAGGTAGAGGCCATCGGCAAAGAGCTCATCAACGAAGCTAGAAAGCTGCTTGGTTGTCCCCCCCAAAGTCGGGTCAAAGAGCTCGCCCGTCTCAGGGTTAATGGCATCGCCGTCATCCCAGGTTCCCTGCAAAGTAACGTTCTCGAAGTCAACTACGAGGTCAGCGTCATCTTCGCTGGGTAAACCAAAGATGTTCAGGGTATGAGGACCATTACTACCAGACTCACCCACATGAATGTGGATCTTAGTGACATCGCTAAGGTCAGTGTGATCGCTCTGTTCTGGCTTCAGGTTCACACCATCCAAATCAATAAAGTAGGCCAGTTCAGTTTGTTCCTCATTAAGTTCGAAGGTTGCGAACCCGCTAGCGTCTGTGGGAACGCCGTCTGGGAAATCAGGGGAGACAACCTGCAAACCATCCAGTTCAGCTGTGAATAGGGTCGCCGCTGAGGCAGGTTGGGTTGCCGTCGCGATCGTTGTAGACACCGCCGCGATCGTCCAGCCAGAGAACCAAAGTGGTTTCAACATAGGAGAAATAGTTGATGAATTTACAGCACATTGGCAACTCTACCTCTACTGGAGAATTAAAATCTACTCTGATCGCCTCGCTTCAAGCTGTCTTCAAATTACGGGCACTTTCCGGCTTGACGCACCGTTGGCGATTGAGGTAATTTCTCGAAATGAATATACTGCTGTAGGTTGCCGTCGAGGTACGAAACCCAGCACTGCCAGCATTTTCATCTTGCTGGGCTGCAATTCATTTAACCCAGCCTACGCATTCAAACTTTGCGGGTAATTGTTTCTCAGAAGTCTCCTAAACGCCAAATATCTTCTGCCAAAATGCCAGCTCCGTATCAGTTTCTGTCCCTCCCTGGTGAATATAAAGCCGCATCATCAAGGACAGGAGCTGATCGGTCGGTAAACTCCGCCGTCTTCGTCCAGGCGAGTCTGGATTATCTTCCCAAAAGAAATCAGTGTAAGCAGCCACCGCAAGCTTCGGACTAGCTGTCTGTAGACGCTCCATACTGGATGGATTAGATCGAACTTGCTCGGGTAATGCGGCCCAGACGTCTTCAATGGCTAGCGAGTGAAAATCAATCATTGTATTGGATATAGAGCGCAGCCGTCATTGTAGTGCGGGCATCTGAAGTTGCTACCCGAATCTTAGGCAAATATAGCGGTATGCAAGTTGGTTAAGCACACTTTAAAGCCTCAAGGCTATGCAGTTAAGGAACCTGCTGTACTTGATTAGCCTGCATACCGCTATAGGTTGAATTCTGCGAAGTTTTACTACAGCATCTCAATAACACTGATGTCTTTGACCTAGCCCTTAGCAATCTTGAACTCAGCCGCTATACTCTGGGAAATAGTCGCCTACAAACCACAGGGAGGTGCCTTATGTCGGAGTCGGTAATGGAACGCACTACATCCGTTGAATCGGCAAGGTCAGAGGCAATCTTTTCCTAAGAGCGGCCTACCGCAGCCTCTAGGAGCCTTGCCCCGTAAAGGCTTCCTTTGAGGATAAATCATTGAACTTAACTAAATTTGGCTGGTGCCCTGGCAGCAGCTTTGATTCTGCTTTTGCCCCACTGGCCCAGGCAGGTTTTCTGGTGGGACGCATTGTACTAGAGCATCGAGGTACTTATCGAGTCTGTACCGAGTTGGGCGAAAGTGCCGCCGAGGTGACGGGACACTTTCGCTATCAAACTGAAAACGAGCAAAGCTTGCCGGCTGTAGGGGATTGGGTGGCCCTGCAGCATCATGGTGCCGATACTATTGCCACGATTCATCACGTACTGCCCCGCACTAGTCAATTTGTACGGAAGGCCGCGGGTCCTAAAACAGCAGGTCAAGTCGTAGCTGCCAACGTCGATACTGTGTTTCTTATGTCTGGGTTGGATGGCGATTTCAACCTCCGACGAATTGAGCGCTACCTGGTGATGGCCTGGGACAGTGGAGCGAACCCTGTCATCGTGCTGAATAAAGCTGATTGTTGCTCGACTTTGGACGAGACATTGTCGGCAGTGGAGTCGGTGGCGATCGCCACCCCTATCCACCCCATCAGCGTCACCTTGGGCACAGGACTCGATCAGCTCAGTCCCTATCTGACGCCTGGCAAAACCATTGCGCTCATCGGCTCCTCCGGCGTCGGTAAGTCAACGCTGACAAACTACCTGCTGGGCACCCAACAGCAGGCCACTCAAGCCGTCCGCCAAGACGATAGTCGCGGACGACACACCACCACCCACCGTCAACTCTTGCTTCTCCCATCGGGAGCCCTGTTAATCGACACTCCCGGTATGCGGGAACTCCAGCTGTGGTCTACGGCTGACGGCCTTGAGGCAACCTTCAGCGACATCGAGACCCTGGCTGAAGACTGCAAGTTTCGCGACTGCCAACATCAGCAAGAACCTGGCTGTGCTGTACAAGCCGCGATCGCTGCTGGCGATCTCGACCCCAAACGCCTTGCCAGCTATCAAAAACTTCTCCGCGAACAACACTGGCTGGAGCAACGCCAAAACGCCCAAGCTAAGGTCAACTCTAAACGTCGGTGGAAGGAGATCAACAAGGCCATGCGGCAGCGGTCTAAGTCACGGTGAGGAAGAGGATGACGGGGCTTCGTCGTAAGCGTCAGTCGAACGGTGATGGGGTGAGATGCGACATGTTGCGTCTTTACATGACCGGGGGGCTCTGCTCTCTACTCCTCCACTCTCCTACCCATCTCCCCGTCTACTCCCTTACTCCTCCACTCCCCCACTTGCCCGCTTCTCGCTAGGATTAAAACCAGTCCAGCCTTATCGATTGTCATGCCTGAATCCAATGCTTCGCCTATGCCGACAGAACGTTACTTCGACCTCATCGACAACATTGTCACGATGACGCTGAAGGGAAAGATTCGATCTAAGGTGCAGGTCTATAAGATGCTGCAGGCGGACGTTGAACCGGGAGAAGGAGAGCTGTTTGAGCAGTCTTTGCAGGAACGGGTGAATGCTGTCGAGGCTGCTTTGGAGACAGAAACAGATGACCTCAAGCTGGCAAAAGCGACGCGTAAGCAGCGGGCGCTCCGAACCATTCAGGGCGAGTGGGAAGCATGGCAGCAGCAAAATCAGGGGACTGCAGTCTTATCTAGCGCGATCGCAGCACTTATCCGCACAACTGACCAAGAACGGCTGACGGCGCTGCTGCAGTCGCTTGACCCTAATCATCCTGATCGTCTTACCCGCGAACAAATTCAAACGCTAGCTCAACAGTTACGCCAGTTAGAAACCTCTACCACAACCCAGCCAGGACTCCGCGAAATTGCCGCAGGCCTGACCCAAGGCTTGGCGACTTGGCAGCGCTTGGAGGCCCACGTGATTAGTTGGGTCTACAATCAGGGGCAGCAAGCGCTCGGCTTTGGCAGTGCAGTCCCGCAAGGTCCCTGGCCTTACTGGGCTAAGCAGATTGAGACTCCTCATCTCAAAAGCATCTTTACTAACTTGGCCGAGCATCAGGCTATCACCGCCGAGGGAATTCCCTCAGCACTGGGGGTCGCGACCTGGCTGGAACTAGCCATTGCCCTGCAGCGCCTGCAGCTCGGTCTCGTTGTTTGGTTCGACAAGCAACCCTACGATCCAAAGGCAGGTAAACGCCTCTCTATCGCTACGTTTCTTACCTTTGCCGTAGTTTGGAGCCAACTCTCCAACCGTCTTAATCAGTTGGGGCAGTCTTTATTAGCAGAAGGCTGTTTTCAAATGATCCTCCAGGTTTTGCGTCAGTTTGCCCAGCAAGATTACTTTCCCCTGTACGGTGGACTCTTCACAGCTCTATCAGGAGAGCCGTTACGCACCTTGCTGGACTATCTCGATCAGCCCCTACGCCAGGTCCCGAACACAGCGACCAAAGCCCGCATCCTGACGCTATTAGGCTATTCGCAACGCGCGCTCGGTCGCTATCAACAAGCCCAAGAATTTCATGAACGGGCATTGGCGAGTGCCCGTGAGGCCAATGATCAGCGCTGTGAAATTGCCAACCTCAACCACCTGAGTCGTACTGCTGTAATGCAGCAGGACTTTGAAACCGCGATCGCACACAGTCAGCGGGCGCTAATTGCCGCACGGCAAGCCGGTGATCGACTGGGAGAAGCCAACGCCTTAGCTAGTTTTGGTTACAGCGAAGTCAGTCGGGCTCAGGAGCAAGCTCTCGAACCAGAACAGGTCGAATCGGTGCTGACCTATCTAGAACAAGGACTAACCCTATCCGAGCAAGTTCAAGATCGCCCCAGCCAAGCTCTTTGCGCCAATAGTCTAGGCATGGCTCAGGTAATGCTACGGCGCTACGATGCAGCTATTCCTGCTCTCGAAACAGGGCTACAGATTGCTCAGGCGATTGGTGATGTCTTTTTGCAAGGGGTCAACTATAGCTATCTCGCGATCGCCTACATGAATCTAGACAACACCGAGATGGCTGTATTTTGTGGTGCACTAGGCATGTATCTGCTGTGGCAAATCAACTCCAATCAGTGGCATCAGCCTGCAGGTACGCTCAGTATTCTTTACGGACAGATCGGCCCTGAGACATTTCAACAGGCCCTGGCAAACTATCGGCTAGCCTTCTTAAAGCAGATTGGTGTTGATGGGTATGACTATTTACCCAAACTCCTCACGGAATATCGTGAATCGCTGTAGCGACAAGCAGTATCTCGTCGCGCGGGGATTCACAGCAAGATGTTAATCTAAGTTAAGGAGTGTTAAGTCCCGACAAGTCGATTCCAAGAACCTTGACAGGGCATGCTGGTTTACTGTGCCATTTTTACCCATAGAGCTATCCACCCCCTCCATAATCCTGTTGATTGCAGGGACTAGTTTTGTAGCCTGGTTTTTTAGCATGTTGGCTGGCGGCGGTAGCCCACTGGTGCTCATTCCGCTGCTATCAGTTTTGTTAGGCAGTCAAGCGGTTGCGCCTGTAATTACGACCGGTTTACTCATTGGCAACAGCCAACGCAGTCTTTTCTTTTGGCAAAAAATTGACTGGCGGGTAACGGCTTGGTACTTGCCAGGATGTCTAGGCGGAGCCGTTCTGGGGGCTTACATTTTTACTTGGGTCGAAGCTGACTGGCTACAGACGCTGATTGGCCTGGCGCTAATCGGAATGGTCCTGAACTATTGGCTGGGGCGATCGCTCAGATTCTTCAATCAGACATTGGTGATGAAAGCCTGGTACTTTTTACCGGCAGCCTTTTTCAATGCTGTTGGTTCTGCCTTAATTGGCAGTACTGGTCCCATTATGAACCCTTTGTATTTTGCTCAGGGCCTTGAAAAGGAGGCCATGATTGCTACCAAAGCCTCTAACAAGGCGTTCTTGCATGTTATCAAGCTCATCAGCTACACAAGCCTAGGGGTTCTGGAACCCAGCCATATTGGCTATGGACTTGTCATTGGATTAGGGGCCATTCCTGCTAATTGGATCGGCAAATGGGTGTTAGAACGAATCACCAATGATCAATTTCGCCAAATGGTGTTTGCGTTTGTGGGCATTAGCGGTCTCATCATGGTTTGGCAGCAGCGGAGTTGGCTGCTTGTTTGGTAATTGAGCTATGGCAACTTAATACGATTGCAGGGTCTTTCGCTAAACTAACTTAGCTTTCACGCTAAGATGGGCGACGGCAATTAGACATAGCAACATTAGCGAGGATTATCGTCAGTGGCTCTTTCGGTAGGTACAACTGCACCTGATTTCACGGCTCATGACGACACCGGCCAGATAGTGACCCTGTCCGGCTTCAAGGGGAAAACAGTGGTGCTGTACTTCTATCCCAAAGACGATACCCCAGGCTGTACCAAGGAAGCTCAAAGTTTTCGCGACAGCTATGAAACGTACCAAGACAAAGATGTTGTTGTCCTTGGCGTCAGTACAGATGATGCCGCGTCCCACAAAGCCTTCAAAGAAAAATACGACCTCCCCTTCATTTTGCTAGCTGACCCTGAAGGAAGCATCACTAAAGCTTATGACGTCGACGGCGGTGGTTACGCCAAACGCGTAACTTACATCATCAGCAGCGACGGCATTGTAGCGAAGGTCTTTGAAACCGTTAAAACAGCCACCCATGCCCAAGACATCCTAGCTGAGATGGGGAATTAAACCTGTCTTCATACTGCTTTGTTTCAGGTAAGCCCGTTTTACTGTCGCAGCAAGAAATTGTTCATTGGCGATTTTACGTCGGCGGTGAAAGGATTTTTCCGATCATCACAGAATAATCCTGCCCTGTAGCCGCTTACTGTAGAGATAGCGATCGCGAATCCTTTCCTATGCCCGGTTTTCCTAAAGTCAGGCTCATTGCTGTAGGCAAAGTTAAAAAAGCCTGGATCCGCGAAGGAATTCAGACTTACCACAAACGCTTGCCAGAGCTTGAAGTCATCGAAATCAAAGATTCCACGCTAGCTAAAGAAGGTCAGCAAATGCTGACAATACTGAAAGGTCAAGATCGCCTTGTTGCCTTAACCGAAGAAGGTGCATCCTTCTCCTCAACAAAATTCGCTGACTTTCTCAGTCGGGCTGACTCCAATAGCTTAGTGTTCGTGATTGGGAGTGCTGAGGGCCTGAGTGCTCAGATTCAAGCGATCGCAGCGCAGCGCCTGAGTCTATCGCCAATGACGTTTCCCCACGAACTGGCTCGGCTACTTCTGATGGAGCAGCTGTATCGAGCCAAAACTATTTTGCAAGGTAGCTGTTATCACAAATAGCCCGGATAGTGCCGCCCCGCATACAGCTCAAAATAGCGCCTTTACATTCATGAGTAGATACATTGCAATAAAGTTTGCACCTATTGGCTAAAAGATTACATCCAGGAGAAGATTCCATAAATTAATCTGATGTGGAATCCTAATCTTGACCCGTAGCAGTCCGTGCCCGTGTGGCGAGCAATCATGACAGCAAAAAAGGTGGCGAAAAAACTGGTACAAATATCGGCACAATCCCTTGACATACTTAGGGCATCTTGGACTATCCTACTTCAGTAAGTTATACATATATCTCAACATTTTCGATTTTAATTCTGTTAGGGGTGCTCTAGTAAAAGTCGTAATCTTAGTGAAATTGATTTGATGAGTCAGATTAAACTGCAGACCTATATCGATACTTGACATAACTGCAAAGGTTGCGCTGAGTTTATCCACTTAGGTGGTCAGTTAGTTCTACTGGTAAATACGCTTTTTATAGGGCAGTAAGTGTATACCCGTAGATTCTTTCTGAAAAGGGCGCTAGCAGCGTGTAGTTACAGGTATCCGTGCGTAGCTTATTGACCGAAGTTTCTAGTTGAACCTGATTGAGCGTAAAGGTGAGTTTACGAATGGTATCTCAGAAGTATGTGGCTTTGCGTAAGGCTGTTCTAGCTTCCAAAGCGAGACAGCTGCAGCTATCTGAAAAGACCCATCTATCCCAGCGTGTCAACATCCTTGATGTCGCTATCGACAACTTCTCAACTGAAGAATTTCTGAACCGACTACGTAGAGGGGTTGTCTTTACCCCTAACGTCGACCATTTGATGAAACTGAGGAAGGATCCGAAGTTCGTTAAAGCCTATCAGAAGGCTGATTTTAGGGTTTGCGACAGTCAGATATTGATGTATGCTGCCAAGTTTTTAGGCACCCCTATCAAGGCCAAAATCTCGGGCTCTGATTTATTTCCAATGTTTTGTGAGCATCATCGTGACAACGAAGATATCAAGATCTTCGTGCTGGGCGGAGCCAGCCACGTACCAGAGCGAGCACAGCAAAATATCAATGATCGAGTGGGTCGTGAAATCATTGTTGCGGCTCATTCTCCTTCCTTTGGATTTGAGAAAGATAAAGAAGAGTGCCAAAAAATTCTGGAAATGATCCGTCAATCTTCTGCAAATGTCTTGGTGGTAGGCGTGGGCTCGCCAAAGCAAGAGAAATGGATTGCGAAGTATTGTGATCAGCTACCCAACATTGATATCTTCATGGGGGTAGGGGCTGCGATTGACTTTGAGGCTGGGAACAAGCCTCGGGCACCCAAGATGTTGAGCTATCTCGGTCTGGAGTGGCTTTATCGTTTAGCCTCTGAACCCCGCCGCCTATGGAAACGCTATCTCCTTCAAGATACGCCTTTTGTGTGGCTGCTGCTGAAGCAGCTGCTGAAGCAGAAGTTTAACGAAGTAATGCCACCACGGCCCACCCCCACCTAGTGATGGGATGAAAGTCAGAGGGCTGACAGAATGCCTCTTTAGAAGGCTTCCACCGCTTGAAGGCTTTGTTGCGACCGATCCTAATAGCCAAGCGCAACGATAAAGCGATCGCACCCATCCAAAGATGCGATCGCTTTTGAGTAAGTGCTGCCTGCCTTTGCTATCAATCGACTGCAAAACAGTCTGCTCTCGTTCCTAAAGACAAAATGGCTCGACCTGTTCCTCAGACCGGAGACGATCGCGGGCAACTGCTGATAGCGTTCGATTTCTTGCCCGCTCCGACTGGAGGCACTGAATTACCAAGGCGGCTACATCGCTGCGGGTAATACTCCCAGCCACGCGAACATCTTCCGTCAATAGCCCCTCACCGCTAGGGGATTCAGAAAGCAGACCGCCTGGACGCACAATCGTGTAAGCCAGACCGCTGCCCATCAGATGCTCTTCAGCTTTAGCTTTGGCTAGCAGCGCTGCCCGTAGTGTTTCTAGAACTGGCGGCGGCAGGGCGATCGCACTATCCCCCACACCAATCGACGACACGAGCAAAAACCGCTGGCAGGGAAGCGACTTCACAGCCTCAATCAGGTTGCGATTGCCCAAGTAATCGGATCGGGGCTCATCGCGCGTCATGCCTTTCCCCCCGATTGTAGTTACCAAGCTGAAGGGGCGATCGTCGAAACACCGCACCGCCTGCATCAGCGCCTCCTTTTCCAAAGCATCTCCTATTAATACCTGCGCTCCCAAAGCTTCAAGCTGTTCCCGAGTGTCGGCAGTTCTTATCAAAGCAGCAACCTCATAGTTTTGCTGGCGTAGCCCCTTAACCACTTCAAATCCAACGCCGCGACTTGCTCCAGCAACAAAACACTGTCTGGAAACAGGATTATTCATTGATTGATACCCCAATCGTCTTCAAACCAATAATTTGTGAGGAGGGCGGTAATCTTAACCTGTGCGCTCCCGTGCAAATCGGTAGAATCATAGAAGCAGTTGATGAAATAAGTATTGATGATTCCAACCGTTATCGAACAGTCCGGTCGCGGTGAACGCGCCTTCGACATCTATTCTCGTCTGTTGCGAGAGCGCATTGTCTTTCTAGGTCAGGAAGTCACTGCCGACTCTGCGAATCTTATCGTGGCGCAGATGCTTTTCCTAGAAGCTGAGGATCCTGAAAAGGATATTTACCTCTACATCAACTCGCCTGGAGGTTCAGTGAGTGCGGGTTTAGGAATTTACGACACCATGAACCATATCGGTCCTGACGTTTGCACTATCTGTGTCGGCCTAGCCGCCAGCATGGGAGCTTTCCTTTTGACCGCTGGCAAGAAGGGTAAGCGAATGAGTCTGCCCAATTCTCGGATTATGATTCACCAGCCTTTGGGTGGCGCTCAGGGGCAAGCAACCGATATTGAAATTCAGGCCAAGGAGATCCTTTATCTGAAGGACTTGTTAAACAAAGCTCTAGCCGAAAACACAGGGCAGCCGCTGGAAAAAATCGTGGATGATACCGAGCGCGATTTCTTCATGTCACCACAGGAAGCCATGGAATATGGGCTTATTGACCAAGTGATTGATCGGCAATCGGTCGGTGGACGTCCTACCCCAGTCGGTTAACCCTACACACTGGTGAGGGCAGGTTCAGCTAGCGTCCAAATACACCCTATAAACCTTGCTCAAAACCTCCCTCAACACCAGTGTTTACGCTGCTTGAATGGCAAAAGTTCTAGAACGCTTGTCACAGATTGTTGTGGCTAGCAATTAGAGCGCAAGGAATGATTGTCTGGCAGTGATTTTAGGCGATTTCCAGGAAAGGATTTATCGCTTACAGCCCTCCGGACATGGCTCTACTGGAGCCAGACACAGTACACCGCAATGGGGTTATTTTATTCCTGGAAATTCTCTCAGGCTTTAGCTTTCGAATTATCTAGTAGTCCTAGCACTGGACCTAAAATAGCTCCAAATACAAAGCCTCCGGCATGGGCCCAGTAGGCGATTCCCCCTTCAGCCATACCAATATTGGCTGGAGCATTGAGGCTGGCGATGCCATAGGCGGCCTGCTGTAGGAACCAGATGCCCAGATAGAAAAGGGCCGGAATTCGGATGGGCAAAAATAGAAAACCCAACGGCACGATTGTGAGGATACGAACATCAGGAAACTTGAAGATATAAGCTCCCATGACACCCGCGATCGCGCCGCTGGCTCCTAGCGAAGGGATATCCGATGACATCCCGAAATACCACTGGGCTAACGCTGCCAGCATTCCGCAGGTTAGATAGAACAGGAGAAATTGGACACGCCCAAGCTGCTCTTCAACGTTGTTGCCAAAAATCCACAGATACAGCATGTTGCCTGCCAAATGCAGAAAACCTGCGTGAATGAACTGGCTAGAAATCAAGGTAAACCATTCATGAATGGTGAAAGTTGTTGGCGTAGCTGTTACAAAACTTTCCGACAACTGCTGTGGAACCACTGCCCATGTCCGAAAAAAGGCTGTGAGCTCCATGGGCGATAGCGTGAGCTCGTAGAGAAAAACAAGGATATTGAGGGCAATCAGCCCATAGGTCAGATAGGGCGTAATCTGAACTGGGTTTTCGTCGCGAATGGGAACCACGCTGCACCATGTACTATGCTTTTTTGCAAGATATCAGAAAGCGACCCTGCGGGCATATTCCTTTGTACTTAGACACCTTTGAATGCAACTTTCTCACTCATTTCTTTGGGCGTTGGTCGCTGCTCAGGAGCAGTTGTGTTGAGACGCTGTACACCGACTTGATTGAGTGCAATGCCGCAGAGGATGACAGCTCCGCCAATGTATTGAGCTGTAGTGGGAGCTTCCCGCAAAATCAGAAAGGCTGCTAAAACGCCTGCAATTGGGTTGAAAGCAGTAGCTAAGGAAACTTCGCTAGCGGTGCTTTGCTTCAGGCCTGTGAACCAAGCCAATTGTCCACCTACCACAATGACAGCAGCGTAAAACAGCATCCATTGCCATAGGAAAGGCGAAGCAACATCCATGAAGTGGCCAGGCTCAAATAAGATGATGACCGTTACGAAAAAGAATAGTGTCCCCACAAACATTCTGTAGACATTGAAAATACCCAGAGGAATTTGTTTCAGACTCACCTTACTGATAAGGTTAGAAATTGCCTTGAACACAGCAGCGATGAGGGTCAACAGTTCTCCCAACCCAATTTGGAGCCCCATCCCCATGGCAACCATGTCGCTGCCGGATGGCTGAAGTAAAACCGTGAGCGCCACGCCCACAAACGAAAGGACGGCACCGGCAATTACCCAGGCGTTGACGCGATCGCCGAGCAATAAAACCGATAGGGCCAATACCAAAGGCGCATCGATTTGGCCAATCAAAATGACATTGTTGACTGCCGTGATCGAGAGCGCGGTAAAAATCAGCGTTGGAACTACAGCTGAACTCAGCACCGCAATCAGCGTCAGCGTTAGCCATTGCTTCCAGTTAATTTGCCTGAGTATGGGGCCACGCCACTGACGGTAGTAGATAATCGCCAACAGAATTAAGGCACAAAGATTTCCGACAAACAGGACATTGCAGAAGGAAATCGGATTGCGCCCATCGACTAAATTGTCTGCACCGAGGTCAGTCAGTTTGCGGGTAACTGCATTGGCAGCCCCAAAAATGACGATGGCAATGAGCAAATAGGCTCGTCCGGAGAGCTGAAAAGCTGGCGACTGTTTTTCCATGAGCAATCCTGTAGGCGATCAGATGTCACAGAGTTGGGGACTCCGCGACATTGATTATGTCATTCGTAGCACAGTCGAATCCGTTAAATTACGAGCCAAGCTTCAAAATTTAGCCGTTTCGCAATCGCCCTGAATCCGAGAAGGTTTACCTACAGAAAGCTTAATTGCTAGCTGACAAAGCTGAACATATCACTGGTGAGGTCCAAGGCAGAATTTCCTTTGACCACAGCAATTAATTCATCGGCCTCGCCAGCAACACGGTGGAAGATAGCCTGTCCCTCCGTGCCGAGAGGTGAGGCACCGACCCGATATGCCGCTGCACTGCCCTTGAGTTGAATGCGATCTTGTTGAGCCGCTTTAAAGTCGGTGATGAGGGCATAGTCTCCTAGCCCTTGGCTAGCTGCCTCACCATCATCGTAAAAGACGCTATCGTCATTCCCTAAGACAAACAGATCCGCATTCTGCCCCCCATTCAGGGTGTCGATTTCAGTCAAGCCTGGGGTAAGGCTGTCCTGATCGACCCCAATGAGCGTGTCCTCACCATTTCGTCCCTTGAGGGTGTCACTGCCAGCCAGCCCTTGCAGTATATTCGCGCCTCTGTTGCCCTTCAGGATATTGTTGCTGCTGTTGCCCGTAGCGTTAATGGAAGCTGAGCTATAAAGCGTCAGGTTTTCCACGTGTTTGCCCAGACGCCAAGAAACGTGGGCATACACCTGATCCGTGCCACTATCAGCCTGCTCTTCCACTACATCATCTATATTGTCTACGGTGTAAACATCGTTGCCGAGTCCACCTCGAAGCTGGTCAAATCCGGGTCCGCCATTAAGAGCATCGTTACCGTCGCCTCCTTCAATGTCATCATTACCCTTGTGACCATTGATGCTGTCATCGCCACTGCCCCCCTGAATAGTGTCATCACCGCCGCCACCTTTGAGGGTATCGTCGCCATCACCCCCATCAATGAAATCGTTACCGCCATTGCCATCCAACAAATCGTTACCGGCTAATCCCTGGATGTCATCATTACCGCCCTTACCCTTGATGACGTCATCCGTTGCGCTGCCGATCAGGATATCGGCACTGTTAGTACTCGCGTCAATAATGACGAGGTTGGCTGTGGGCTGACTGCCGATAATGGTACCTGTCTGGCTGAATAGCCTGAAAGCGATCGCTTCCGTTCCTTCAACTAGAGAATCAGATGTGATATCGACTGAAATCGTCTTACTCGTTTCGCCGGGCAGGAATTCTACCAGCTGATCAGACACGAAGAAATCGGTTCCCGGAGTCGCCGAGCCGTCTGTGGCAATGAGCTCAATTTGGGCAAAGTCGTCCGAGTTGCCGCTCCGGGTCAGCGTCAGAGCAGCTTGTCCAGCGGTTTCGTTAACAGCATATTCAGCCTGGCTAAACGACACGATCGCCCCATCATCGTCTTCAATCGTAAGCGTCGCCGTAGCCTGTGGGCCGACGGCAGTGTTGCCTACGCCTGCCAATGCCAAGACAGCGGTTTCGGTAAGTTCTGGCAAGTCATCGTCCAGGACCTCAATGAAGACAGTTTTAGTTTCTTCGCCGGGGTTAAAGACGATAGGGCTCAGTCCCCCAGGTTGAGGGAGGTAGTCGTTGTCCAAAATTGCTGAACCCCCTTGGACATACAGATTAACTTCAGCAGTATCGTAGAGGGCTCCGGTTCGCGTCAGGGTAATCCCAATGACCCCCGATGCATCGCCTTCACTAGTGGTGTAGGTTGTTTGGGCAAACGACACTGCAGGCGCGTCGCGATCAAGAATCGTCACGGTCGTGGTGGCATGTTCCCCGACTTCGATATAGGTATCTGCAAAGTAACCGGGTCGCGGCTCTATCATTGCTAGCGTAAGGGTCTCCAACCCTTCTGGTATCGCATCGTTGAGAACATCGATGGTAAAGGTTTGGGACGTTTCACCCGGCGCAAACGATAGGGGAATGGGGAAGTCAAAGTCGAAGAAGTCTATGCCCCGTGTTGCAGTGCCGCCAGTTAGGGTGATGTCGACATCGGCATAATGGTTCAGGTTGCCGTGACGATTCAGCCTCACTTGCAGCTGTCCGTTCTCTTCATTCATCCAGTACTCTGCCTGGTCAAATTCGACGTAGGCGGCTTGTGCATCCAGAATGTTGACAGTTGACTGTTTCTGAGGGCCTACCTCGGTGTTCCCGAGGGGTTCAAGCTGCAGTTTGATGGTTTCAGTCCCCTCAAACTCCCAGTCGGGCAGCACGTCCAAAGTAATGGTTTTGGTCTGCTCCCAGGGCTCGAAATAAACAGGCGTGTAGGGAGAGGCCGGGGAATAAACGCCATCCGCCGCTTGATAGTCGAGGCTTTCCTCAGCTGTACCGCCCCCCCAGTAGATCTCGACCGCGGCGCCCTCGGACAGCAGGCCCGATCGCATTAGGGTCACTTCTACTTGTGATGGCTCTGCAGTCGTCGTATCCCCTTCGATCACCGTATAGATGGCTTCTGAGAATTCGACATACGCACTATCCGCATCGAGGATTTGGAGCGTGGCAAGGTTCTGTTCACCGATAAGCGTTTCAGCAGCGTCGCTCTGAAGTTCAAAGGCGATCGCTTCCGTACCTTCGTTATACGGATCGGCAATGATGTCTATGACAACTGATTTGCTCGTTTCACCGGGATGGAACTCAATAAACGGATTAAATAGCTGCAAATCGGAGCCCAAGTAGGCCGACTGAGGATTTGCCGATCCATCCAGCGGCTGCAGTTCAACCCGGTTAAAGCCCTCTAAATTACCGCTGCGAGTCAGCGTCAAAACCGCTTGCCCCCACTGCCCTAGCGTCTCTTCGTTGGCAATGTATTCAGTTTGGCCGAAGGCGATCGTTCCAGCATCGTTATCCTGAATCGACAACGTTGTGGTCTGATTGGGGCCAGTTGTGGTTGTACCGATGCCTTCCAGCGCGAAGATGGCCGTTTCGATCAGCTCTGGTGTTGCGTCATCCAGGATATCAATGAAGACCGTTTGCGTCGTTTCACCAGGGGCAAAGAAGATAGGATTCAACCCCCAGGGCTCTAAGACATAGTCGTCGTCTAAGATTGCCGAACCTCCCTGCACAAACAGGTTGACTTCGGCAGCCTCGTAGAGAGCCCCTGTTCGCGTCAGCGTGATCTCGAAACCACTGACTTGTTCATTCTCACTGGCTGCGTAAGCAGTTTGAGCAAACTCTACCGAGGGCGTCTCTTCGTCCAGAATATTGATGGTCGTCGTGTTTTGCGCTCCAATGGCGACGTCATCATATAGCGGTGCGGCTAATTCAAAGGTGATGGTCTCAAGCCCTTCTGCTTCACCATCGGGAAAGGCATCCACTACGAAGGTTTGAGACGTTTCGCCAGGGGCAAAATGGACCGGGAAGGGAAAATTGATATTGCCGAAGTAGTAGGGACCGCGGGTTGCAAAGTCGGCCTCGGGGGTTGCAGTGCTCGCAGCTAAATTAACGTCTACATAGACATCTCGATCCAGCAAGCCGCTGCGAGTCAGGGTCACGGCAATCTCGTTGATCGCCCCTTCACTCATGCGGTACTCAGCGTTGGCGAATTCGATGTAGGCTGCCTCATCATCCAGAATATTGACAGTTGTGTTGCCCTGAGACCCGATTTGCACATTCGTTGGGGTGCCATTCAGGGGGCTGAGAGCTAACTCAATGGTTTCAGTTCCCTCCAAATCCCAGTCGGGGAAAACATCAAGGGTGACGGTTTTGGTCTGCTCCCCAGGATCAAAGAACACCTCTAGGGGCAGACCATAAAAGGGACTATAGTCGCTGCCGAGGGTCGCGCTCCCCCCCACGATGTCTACCTCGACGTCGGCACTCTGTTCCAAGGCGCCAGAGCGCGTCAGGGTGATTTGTAGCTGCTGAGGATGGTGGTGCACTCCCGTTATATCCGTTTCGGCAACGGTATATACGGCCTGCGCAAACTCAACATAGGGAATATTGCTATCAACAATTTCTAGCGTCGTCGTATTTTGTAGACCGACTTCGGTGTCTGCCATACCTACTAGCTCGAAGGCGATCGCTTCCGTTCCCTCGGCTTGCCAATCAGGACTGATGTTGATGACGACCGCTTTGCTCGTTTCACCAGGGTTGAACTGGACGTATTCATGGTCGAGAAAGAAGTCGTTCCAGCGCTCAGCACTCCCATCGGTGGGAAGGATCTGAACTTCGGCAAATTGGTTGAGATTACCGGTTCGTTTTAGGGTGAGCCCAATCTGTGCTGGTTGCCCTGCGATGATTTCTTGAACTGAGTAGATTGCTTGAGTGAACTCGACCAATGAGGTGTTGGCTTGAGGCATAGTAGTCAGTGCGGAGTCTACGACGTATCTTTAGTAACAACAGCCTGCCGCTAGTCTGATCCGGATGTGTTTCTAGCAACAGCGGTTTGTCATTGATATGAGATTTGGTAGGCATCCTGACTGTAAGTACCGTAAGTTTTACGGACATACTCCGTTTAAAGTAACCGATCCCGTCTACGAAAAAGTGCGGAGGAGGCGATCACGCTTCAGAATTTAATCCGGTCTTGATATTTCGATCCATTGGGTAAAGGATCGAGCTTATCCCCCACCCATAGATAAATCGCAGGCTAGTTGGGAAAGTCTGCGAGAAGTAGACTCGGATGCTGAATCACATGGCTAGCAAAGGTATGATTTGCAGCTCATTGTGTTCCATGGGCTTTGGAAGGATACAGGGTGCAGCTTTTAGATGTCAGAGATAGCTGATATTGCCAGACTGGGCGAAATAGCTCCGATTGTGGTGCGAAGACTGTATTTGCGTAACACTGAAAACGGCGCAGTGAACGGATCGATATGCAAACAGACGTCGTGGTGATAGGTAGTGGCATCGGCGGGCTGAGCTGCGGAGCGCTGCTGGCACGGTATGGATTAGACGTTGTTGTGTGCGAGAGTCACACCATTCCAGGCGGTGCTGCCCATGGCTTCGAGCGGTCTAGCTTCCGGTTTGACTCCGGTCCCTCGCTGTATTCAGGCTTGTCCTACAGTCCTTCGCCTAATCCCCTGCGGCAGGTGCTGGACGCCATTGAAGAAGATGCCGAGTGGCTGAACTATGACACCTGGGGCTGCTGTCTTCCCGAAGGCACGTTCGACACACAGGTGGGGGCCGAGCAGTTTTGCGATGTCCTGAACGACCTGCGGGGCGCTGCCGCGATCGCCGAATGGCGCCATCTCCAAACGCTAATGCAGCCCTACGGTCAAGCCGCGATCGCCCTCCCGCCTGCAGCCCTCCGCTTCGACTGGGGTGCTCTCCAGACCGTGGCTCCCTTTGCCTTGCCGCTGCTCAGCCACGTCACCCGCATACCAGACCTCACTGGTCCCTTCAGCCGCTTGATGGATCGAGCTGTGACGGATCCGTTTATTCGCAACTGGCTAGATTTGCTCTGCTTTCTACTGTCAGGGTTACCCGCGACCGGCACCAGTGCGGCTGAAATGGCCTTTATGTTTGCCGACTGGTATCGCCCCAACGTTCAGCTGGATTATCCCGTGGGCGGCAGTGCAGCATTAGTGAATGCGCTGGTGCGCGGACTGCAAAAGTATGGCGGTGAACTACGACTCAGAGCTCACGTGGACGAAGTGCTGGTGTCTAGCGATCGCGCTACGGGCGTGCGCCTCCAAAATGGTGAAACGCTCCAGGCACGGCGGGCTGTAGTCTCCAACGCCTCGGTGTGGGATACGCTCAAGCTATTGCCAGAAAAGGCCGTGCCCCGTAGCTTCCGACAGCAGCGACAGGCCACGCCTGCCTGTGACAGCTTTATGCATCTGCATCTGGGGATTGACGGTACGGGATTACCCGAGACGCTGGCCTGTCATCACATTGTCGTGAACGATTGGACGTTAGGCATAACCGCTCCCCAAAATGTCGTACTGATTTCCATCCCATCGCGTCTGGATAAATCCCTTGCGCCTCCTGGTAAAGACACCATTCACGTTTACACCCCCGGGAACGAGCCCTACGCTCCCTGGCAGGGATTGGACCGACGCAGCGACGCCTATCAGCAGCTCAAGGACAAACGAGCAGCGGTGATGTGGCAAGCCCTAGAGCGCGTCATCCCCGATATTCGCGATCGCGTCGAAGTCTCTCTTGTCGGCACGCCCCTCACTCACGAGCGCTTTTTACGACGTCACCGAGGCAGCTATGGTCCTGCGATCGCGGCGGGCAAAGCCCTCTTCCCTGGCCCCACCACTCCGTTGGATGGACTGCTATGCTGCGGTGACTCGACCTTTCCCGGCATTGGGCTCCCCGCCGTCGCTGCCAGCGGATTCACGACTGCCAATACGCTCGTTCCTGCCCGCGACCAATGGCGCCTAATGAAAGCCATTAATCTCGGCAGCTAAACCATATCCAATTTGGCAACTGGAGTTTCGCCTTATCTGCAAGCTTAAGGCTAATGCCCTTCAAGAATGGCAGGGCTACTTCATTGTTCCCAAAAGAGGATCCTACGAAAATACACTCCGGTATTCAGTGAGTTCTATACTGCTTGAATTCAGCGGCTTGTCCGGTTTTTATGCCGATCAACCGTAGAGGGAATTAGCGTCGGGTAGAGCTGTCTAACCACTGGCGGACCCCTCCTGGCGACGGCAGTCATGGGAACTTTTAGGCCAAACCCAACATCCAGATACCAACCAAGCACAGACGTGCCGATGTGCTGAATCAGGCAGATTAACAGAGTTCCAGATTTTGACTCCTAGCTTCTATCGTGGCAAAGGCTAATGGTTGCTCAACAGGCAGAAAAAGAAACCCGGCGATACAGTGAACATGTAGAAGAGCTAGACCTCCAGAAATATTGGCTGGTGCTGAAAAGACGCTGGATTCCTGCGTTTTTTGTCTTTAGCGCCACCATGGCTCTGGCAGTAGTGGCAGCGCTGTCGGAGACAGATGTTTATCGGGCTGAAAGCAAGGTTTTGATCAAGCGCGATCGCGCCACGGCTTTGACAGGCCTGAACGAAGATCTGGGCGAAGTAGAACGGCTTTCGCGCGAACCCCTAGAGACACAGGCTGAATTGGTAAAGTCACTGCCTGTGATGGAAGCGACCATTCAGGCTTTGGATTTGAGAACCGACAGCGGCAATCTCATGGATCCAGGAATACTGCTCAAAAAGGTCAATGTTAAGCCTGTAACGGGGACCGATCTACTGGAAATTGGCTTTCAGTCGGAGGAGCCTCAAGAAGCAGCGGCGGTAGTCAATCAGGTCGTTAAAAGCTACCGCGAGCAGAATATTGCCAGCAACCGGGCCGAAGCAGCGTCGGCCCGTGCCTTTATTGAAGAACAGCTACCGAATACGGAAGCGGAAGTGCAAGAGGTGGAATCGAAACTGCGGGCATTCAAAGAGCGCAACAGCGTCATTCTGCTAGAAAGAGAAGCCTCAGAAGCTGTATCAGTATTGGCTAACCTGGATCGGGATATGAATCAGGTGGAAGCAGAGCTAGCTGATATTGAGGCACAGCTCGATGAACTTCAAGGGCAGCTGAATGTGAATGTCCGCGAAGCGATCGCCCTCAGTTCGCTGAATCAATCGGCAGGGGTACAGTCGGCACTGAGGAATCTACAGGATGTACAGACAGAGCTAGCCGATCTGCGATCGCGCTACACCGCCGAGCATCCTGACGTTGTCATTAAACAACGCCAGCTAGCCGAAGCCGAAGCCCTTTTGAGAGAGCGCATTCGGGAAGTTTTGGGGCAAGAACTTACGATCCCCATTGATGAAGTTAATGTCGGGCGCTTGCAGCTGGGCGAACTGCGGCAAACGCTCATTGCTAATCTCACGAACCTGGAAGTGGAGCGGATTGGTCTAGCGAATCGACAAGCTCAGTTAGAGGAGACACGCGCTGGCTATCTGCAGCAGTTGGATAACCTACCCGGGTTGGAAAAAATTCAGCGTCAGCTAGAGCGTGAGCTTCAGGCTGCTCAGACAACTTACGAGACGCTGCTGACTCAACTGCAGGAAATCCGCGTTGTCGAGAATCAAACCGTGGGGAATGTTCAAGTCGTGTCCTTAGCTGAGGTGCCGCGCAATCCCATGCGGTCGGATCGAAGGCTGTACCTAGCAGCAGGCGGTTTGGCAGGTACCGTGTTAGCGATCGCCATGGCTTATCTGTTAGACCTGCTAGATAACTCGGTCAAGTCTGTCAAAGAAATCAAAGAGCTATACGGTTATACCCTGTTAGGGGTTATTCCGATTATCAAGGGCAGCGGCTTACGGGAAGAAGAGATGCCAGGTGAGATTCCCTATCCGCGACTGATGGTCGATCAGCCTAGCTACACAGGCGCTCAAGAGGCGTACCAGATTCTCCAGGCCAATTTGAAGTTTCTCCAGTCTGATACCGAGCTGAAGACAGTGGTCGTAACCAGTGCCCTAACGTCTGAGGGTAAATCAGAAGTCGCTGTGAACTTGGCGGCTGCCCTGGCACAAGTAGGCCGACGCGCCCTCATCATCGATGCCGATATGCGCTTTCCCCGCCTGCACCACGCCCTAAGGGTTCTGAATGTGACAGGTCTGAGCCACGTCATCACAGGGCAAGCACCCGTGAAATCAGCGATTCAAACGGTGATGGATAATTTGGATGTGCTGACAGCTGGGGTCGTACCGCCTAACCCCTTGGCGCTGCTGGATTCTAAACGGATGGAATCGCTGCTGCAGGCCATGTCGAAGCACTATGACATGGTGATTGTGGATGCACCTGCGTTGGTGGGCTACGCCGATGCGTCGATTCTGGGCAAAATGGCCGATGGCATGCTGCTCGTAGCCCGTCCGGGGATGGTGGACTATGCTCAGGGTCGTGTCGCTAAAGAGACGCTGATCCAATCGCGCCAGCAGGTTTTAGGGGTTGTGGCAAACGCGGTCAATCCGGCGAATGAACCCGATGGTCATTTTTACTATCTTCGCCAAGAGGCAACCTACGGCAACGAACATTCACGACGGTTAGCGACGGCAGCTGCGGCCAGAGAAGCGGATTAGCAGTTTGAGTGGACAACATTGATATAGCCGTCGCCAAGTCTGTGAGGACAAGACGGCGAAGTCATCTGGCTATGTGCTGAACAACCGAATACTACTCGGTGTCCTAGCCTAGATGGCTAAAGCTATATCTTTTTGTAGCTGTGATTTAGAGAACTGGTATCAGTATCAGAAAAGGGATTTAGAGAGAGCAAGATAGCGCTTTTACACATGCGAAATACACCTTATGACGAATTCGTCAGTATTAAGGGATACCTATCAAGATGAATTTATCTTCACGCGATAGGGGGCAACTATTAAGAAACCTTTTACCGAAGAAAAAGTCTTGCAAGCGAGTTGCTCAGCTTTGTAGTCTCGTTTGTGTAGATGTTTAGGTTCTTCGTATAGCACTCATAAAGGGTCTATTGATCGAGAGGCAGCATTAGCTTCTTGCGCTACAGCTTCATGGCGATCGCGCAATTATTTACCTCGCAAAAGGAATTTCCGGATCGCCTTGAATGAGAGTGAAGCAATTAACTGGGGATGCTTAAAGGTACACAGCCATAAATGTACCTGTAGAAATGCCAGAGTACCGATGGAGTTTTGGAACATTTCCTAAAGGTTTGAAGTCTTCTATAGATATCAAAACCTTTGAGTTTTTAAGGCAATGCTGCCCGGCATCTATGGGCTTCTAAAAGCGAGTTTCTCAGGTGTTTAAGTATCAAATTCTTCTCTTAACATCAGATTTTATCAGCTCTGATTACAGGTCTGAAGATTTTCTTTGATGTTGATATTTTTTGATAGCTCAGTGGTGGAAAATAGGCCACTCTAAACATTATCATATCTTCAGGAATGGGCTTCGAGGGTCTTAGTGATCTCAGTCCTTCCGATGCAGCCTTCTACGGGATGAGTGTAGTCAACTGGAGGTCGGAGTGCAGAGACGGTGTGATCGAAATCGCAAGCGCTCAAAGCGGCGGGCTATTTATTGCCCGATTCACGAATGCTATTTAGATAGCGTAAGTCGAAAATATCCTCTATTTGCCGATCGCGCTGGGCAGCTTCAACAACGGGGTGTAAATCGCAAGAAAGCCTTACTTGTTATCTCTAGCTACAACACGGTTCCCTTGACGGGGGAATGGCTTGAAGCCTTTTGGTGTGACGATTGTCAAGAAACAACTTGGTACCACGTCCAAAAGACCGGCGATCGTGCCTATGCTATTCGTCCTGCCCCTGAAGAGCTTTGGCAGCAGGTTTACGGCGTTATTCAGCCCTCGGGCAATCCATCGGTGGGTGAGTTTACGCGACGGCAGTCCCGTATGGTTGGGTTCAACGGAGCCAAAGACTTTCGATTTGTGCGGGGATAGCCATGCCTAGAAAGGGCCTTACCGAACCTTTGCCAGCCCGAAATAGATTAGCCGGTAGATACTGCTGTCGTCATCAGCTGGGACGACTCCGTCAGTTGTTCGCCATACGCTTTAGCAATTGAGCTGTGACGAGCTGACCAACGACCCAGATTTTGAGCACAGGTCAACGGTTTGCTGGTGCGATGCTGAGACGTCTACAGTATGATGCGCTACCGGACAAGACGACATTCTAGATGGCACGGCTTGCGACCGAACGACCGATTGAGGATGCGTTATCGGTGGCAGCTATCCGACAGCCTTAGAATGTCAGATGAATTTTGGTATAGCCGCTGCTAGCTCTTTCAGAACAAGACGCCGAGCCATTTGGCCATGCGCTAGACATCAGACGATACGAGACCCTAGCCGACATGGCTAAGGCTAGCATCCCAGACCCTCCCCATCAGCTGTGCTCAGTCCTAATATTACGAGCACCTGGGTTGGCAGCATTTCCCACAGTGGCGCTGCGACGCTCTGAGTTGCCAGCCTCACACCCTCGTTTGCCCCTGACGTTCACGCAGAGTAGCGAGTATTCCGAATTCAAAAACTATTCACCTATTACGCCTTTTTCAGGGTGGTCAGTAACGTCTTTAATTCTCTGACCCTATGAAGATTTTGATTACTGGAATGGCTGGCTTTATTGGTCACGCCTTAGCACAGCACTTACTCCGTGAGGGAGCTGTCGTTTACGGAGTGGACAACCTTAATACCTATTATGATGTCCGCCTCAAGAAAGCACGCTTGGACAGTATTCAACCGCATCGAAACTGTTACTTTACGCCGATGGATGTGTGCGATCGCGATAGCATCCTAGCGCTCTTCGAGGCGCATCAATTCGATTATGTCGTTCATTTAGCGGCTCAAGCGGGCGTTCGCTATTCGCTCGAAAATCCGTTTGCCTACAGCGAAAGCAACCTAACTGGCTTTCTCAACATCCTGGAAGGCTGCCGCCATTTTTCACCCAAACACCTTGTCTTTGCTTCTTCTAGCTCGGTTTATGGTGCCAATCGCAAGGTTCCTTTTGCCACGTCTGACTTTGTCGATCATCCTGTGTCTTTGTATGCGGCTACCAAAAAAGCGAACGAGCTTATGGCTCATGCGTATAGTCACCTATATCAAGTTCCCACGACCGGACTGCGGTTTTTTACCGTGTATGGTCCCTGGGGCAGGCCCGACATGGCGTATTTCAAATTTGTAGAGGCGATCGCCCATAACCGCCCGATCGAGGTTTACAACAACGGCCAGATGCGGCGCGATTTCACCTACATTGATGACGTGGTTGAGGGCATTACGCGGGTTATGCAGGCGCCTCCCCAGAGCTTGGAATCCCAACCTCAAACGGCCAGTAAGGCGACTTACAAGATCTACAACATTGGCAACAACCAGCCCGTTGAGCTTCTACGGTTCATTGAAGTGATTGAATCAGCCATGGGCAGAAAGGCTCAGCTGATCATGAAACCGATGCAGCCAGGCGATGTCATAGAAACCTATGCAGACGTCAGTGAGCTGAGCCAGGATGTTGGCTTTTCCCCCAGTACCTCGATTGAGGCCGGTATCGAACAATTTGTGTCTTGGTACAAAACCTACACCCAAGCCGATGCTCTGCCGTCTTCAGTTTGTGCCTGATGATGTAGCGGTTGTGGCCGATGGCAACCTGTCATCGAACCCAGTACCTGATTTCTCTCTTCCCCTGTCTAGCTCCCTGACTTTCAACCTATCTACGGAAAAGACGAGTAATTGAAGCCATCCAGTATGTCCTTTAAACTGCCCACTGTCGCCCGTAACCTACTGAAAGCGACTCGTTTTTGGCAAGAGAATCGTTTGATTCTACGAGAGCTTAAGCATCGTCCTTGGCTCGCGATTGCCGCGATCGCCTTTTCCTTCCTGGCGGCGATCGCGGCTGGTATTGTCGTCAGTCTTACGGGGGTATTTCTACAGGGACTCGCAAATCCTGATGGTGCCTCCATCGAAACAGGTATCGAGTGGTTTGATATTTGGGTTTTAGCATCCCAAGCGCCGACACAGGAACGGATTCTGCGGCTTGCGATCGTTATTTTGCTAGCCATTTGGCTGCGGTCGATCCTCATGTACTTGGGGACCCTTTTCTCGCGGCTGACCACCCTGTATCTAGTTGATCGCCTCCGCCGACAGATTTTTGAGCAGCTTCAGAGCTTCAATCTCAGCTACTACTCAACCGTTCGTCCGGGCGAGATCATGAACACCCTCCGAGGTGAGGTGAACCAGATTCAGCAAGCCTTTGGCGTCATATCCATTTTTATTGCCCAAGGGTCGACGCTGCTGGTTTTTGTTGTAATGATGTTTCTCCTGTCGTGGCAGTTAACAACTGCTTCGGTGATGATGTTTAGCCTGTTATCGGTAGGGATTGCTAACATCAACCGCCGTGTGCGCGAGGCCAGTTTTGAAGTCCCTGCTGCTAACAAGCGGTTTACCTCCAATGCGCTGGAATTCATCAACGGCATTCGCACCGTTCACGCTTCGGCCACCCATGACTTTGAGCGTCAGCGGTACCGTCAGTTTGTTCAAGAAGTAGTGACTGCTTCGCTCAAAGTTGCCAAACTTTCAATGATCGTGCAGCCACTGACTCAGGGCGTGTCTAGCTCGGCGCTGATCGTCATGGTGGTGGTGGCCTCCACTTTTTTGGTCGCAGGGGGACAATTGCAGACGGCTGGATTAATTACGTTTCTGCTGACCCTATCGCGGACGTTACCCCTCGTCTCGCGCTTGAATGCGGCTATGACCAAATTCAACAGTCTACAAGGTGCTTTGGATAGCGTTAGTGAACTGCTCAGCCGCGATGATAAACCCTATTTCAAAGATGGCAAGCTATCGTTCACAAGCCTGAAGCGGTCGATTGATTTCGTCTCCGTTGATTTTGGCTACAAGCCTGACGAGCCAGTGCTGCATGATGTCACCCTATCGATTAATCGAGGCGAAACCACGGCATTGGTGGGCGCATCTGGTGCAGGCAAAACCACACTGGCTGACCTCATTCCCCGTTTCTATGACCCCACCCAAGGCAGGGTTCTGATTGATGGCGTTGATCTGCGTGAGTTTGCTATCGATACCCTGCGGCGGAAGATGGCGATTGTCAGCCAAGATACGTTCATCTTCAATACGTCTGCTAAGGAAAATATTGCCTACGGACTCGATAAGGTAGACGACGGTGCGATTAAAGAAGCGGCCCAGCTAGCCAATGCGCTGGACTTTATTCAGGAACTTCCTGATGGGTTTGACACTCAATTAGGGAACCGGGGTGTGCGGTTGTCGGGCGGGCAGCGACAGCGTATTGCGATCGCTCGTGCGCTACTTCGGAGTCCCGAAATTCTTATCCTGGACGAAGCTACGAGTGCCCTGGATTCTGCTACTGAGCGTTTGATTCAGGAATCGCTCGATCGACTCACTCAAGGGCGCACCGTAATTGCGATCGCGCATCGCCTATCCACAATCGTCGGGGCTGACAAGGTCGTGGTGCTAGAACGAGGCCGCATTGTGGAGCAGGGCAGCTATCAGGAGCTTTTAGACCAGCGCGGCGAGCTGTGGAAGTATCACCAAATCCAGCATGAGCTGGGACAAGCTAGTTGAAGGAAGACATCTTGCGAATTAACATTTTTGACAATCCAGGCCGTTTTCACAACAGCTTTTCTCTCGCGACTGAGGAAATGTGGAAAATCAATAATATGCTGTCCGTTCAGGCTGGTATTCCTGGAATCTGTATTTATCGCGATTCTAGAAAACAAGAACTCAGAAATTAGATTAAGCTGACTTCAGCGTAACCTTTCCGGAGACAATAAAGCAGTACTAGAACAGATTTGTTGATCAAGCTGCCGCTTATTTTGGCCAAAATCATTTTGCAGTGGATGTGTGGAGAGAAAGGTTAATATGTTTCCTGATTTTTTAGGTATAGGTGCTCAAAAGGCTGGTACTACATGGCTATATGCAAATCTTAAAAAACATCCAGATTTGTGGCTTCCGCCTATCAAGGAACTGCACTATTTCAATTACAGGCAAGATGATTATATGCAGAATCCTATAGACAAATTCAAAAGCAAGTACTGGCAAAAAATATTTTGGGAGCAGATAAATTCTGCTATGAGAGACAAGGATTTAGCGATGCTTAAATGGAACCTTCGATATTTTTTGGGGAGGCAAAATGACGAATGGTACGCATCACTATTTGAGCCGGGAAAGGGAAAGGTGAAAGGCGAAATAACGCCAGACTATACTGCGCTTGATAAGAGTTTTGTTTCTCATATTCATACTATTATGCCAGGAACGAAGCTGATTTTTATGCTGAGAAACCCTATTGAAAGAGCTTGGTCATATACCTTCAGTCATATCAAGATGGATGGTAAAACAGTAGACTCGATACCCGTCAAGACCCTAATAAACCGCTGCACAAATAATTACTCTAGGATGAGAGGCAACTATAAAAGGGTTCTCGAAATCTGGCAGTCATATTATCCAGAAGAGCAATTTTTTATAGGATTTTTCGAAGAGGTTAAGGAATGTCCAGCTGATTTGCTTTTCAGGGTTTGCGAGTTTCTGTCGGTTGAAGCTTCAAGTGAGTTTATCCAAAAAATTGATACTAGAAAAGTTTACTCATTTGGTAATACGGGTGACATCCCAGATGAAGTACGTCTTGAGCTTGCCCGTATTTACTATGACGAGATCAAGTATCTAAGTCTAAAGTATGGAGGCTATGCTAGCGCATGGCTTGATTATGCTGATGAATGCCTGTCATGCTCCTAATAGCGTCTTTTGACATCTCCACATAACCATAAAATTTCTGTCCCCAATGCGTAGCTCCTCATCAAAACTAGCTGTTTTTGCTTCTAAAAATCGAGACTAAGCTCATGAAGAACGTCATCATACTCGGCTCCGTAAGAAGTGGCACCAGTATGCTTACAGCGACGTTTCGAGAGACAGAAGCATACTTCGGCGAAGACATCATGTCGCCAACTGTTTCTAACCCCTATGGGTACTACGAGTGTCATAAGATTAATCGCTTAAATAATCAAATCATCCGCAAAATCATTTACCGTAAAGCTCAATTCCCGCTCGATCGCATATCCCGATATTTCCGACCTCGAATCTACCGAGACAAGCGGTGTTTGATGCTAGCTGCACCCCGACATGTTCCCGACATTTCTTTGTCAAATAAGCTAATCAATGAGATGAGAAGTATCACTTCACATTCTCCTCTGTGCCTCAAAGATCCTCGCTTCAGCGTGACACTGCCCTTTTGGCAGCCCTTTCTACCTCAAAACACTTGCTTTTTAGTAGCTTTTCGCGCTCCCTTCCGAACGGTTGATAGTATGCTGCGGAACGCTAGAGAAATTTATGATCCCCCACTACCGCTGGATGAAAGTTGGGGCTTAAGGCTTTGGTACCGTAACTATCGACGGCTGCTATATCAATTTTCTAACCCAGAAAATTGGTTCTTCGTTCATGACGAGTTGATGTTTAGCGGTGAAGCGTTACCGGTCCTTGAAAAGTTTGTGGAGACTGACCTCAATTATGACCAGATTAATCCCTTGATCCGTCGCTCGCAATCCGAAGCAGTGCAACCCTCTAGTCAGCTTAGAAAACAGTGCCTGACTCTATTTGAAGCCTTGAAGCAACGCTCCCGATCCGACATCCAAAGATTTGCTTGAGCGTGCATGGCATTTTGTGCGGGACGCAGCTGCGTGCCCTAACTGCAGATATCTAGGGCAACTTATTCTATGAAACCAACGGTACTCCCAAAAGCATATAGCCTTGACACGATTCGAGAACAGGCGGTTCCCTACTTTGGTAGTTTATGGGATGCCTCCACGGGCGGCTTTCAGTTTACTCCGGAACAGCCAGCAACGCTAATGGCAACCTCTTACACCATTTTGGGATTGGAGTTTGTCGGTGGCTTGGGAGCATTGAAACCGGCCCAAAAAGAGGCTGCGATCGCCTACCTGATGGCGAATGTCAAACCCGATGGTTTGTTTATTGATCCGCGCTTCGATATTCAGGATGCGTTGAGTGAACGGCATGATTTGGCGTACTTCCAGGAGGAAACCACAACCATTTGCCAGCAAGCTTTGGATGCCATATCGGCGCCCCCGCCGCCAATCCGTGATTGGGAGCGCGATCGCCGTCTCGCCGCTGGTATCACATCCTATTTTGAATCACTGGCTTGGCAAGACCCGTGGATGGATTCCAACCCGGTCATGTTTTTGCTGAGTCAGCTTTGTCATGATGCGGCGCGCCATGATCGCCCTGACCTGCTCGCCCATGTAGACACTGCTTTGGATTGGCTAGATGCCCACCAAAGCTCCATTACCGGCCTGTGGCAAGGTCCCCACGAGGTATCTTTAGTCAACGCCATGGCAGCAACGTTTCATTTCACCTTCTTCTATCTGTACCGGGGACGCCCCATTCAGCATGTCGAGCGTATTATTGACTCTTGTCTCAGCCTGCAGCAGTCCCACGGACTGTTTAGCGAAGGCGCTGCTATCGGTCAGACCTGCTTGGACTATGACGCGATCGATCTGCTAGCCAAAGCCTCAGCGGTTACCCGCTTTCGTGCTGCGGATGTTAGAAACGCCATGGATCTTGCCTACAATGCCCTTCTAGGCACCTACAACGTTGAAGATGGTGGCTTTGCTGACAGCAAAGAGAAGCTAAAGCCGCGTCGGGGTCGCAAGATCAAACTGTTGAAGAAGCTGGGTCTCTCCCACTGGGTATCGCCGATGGTGCGCGTTCCAGCTGAGGGTACCTATCACGTGTGTTGGGAGCCGCTGTCCTGTGACAGATCCCGCAGTAACGCCTTCTCCACCTGGTTTCGGCTCATAAGCATCTACTTAGCAGCTCAAGAAGGTGCCCAGTCTGCCTCCAAGGAAGAAGTAACTTTTAGGAGATTGCCATTTCTGGGTTTTCATCAATAAGGCTATTGTTTTGAGATCAAGGGAAAGATGAGCAAATTGATTCGAAAAATCTCCGGTTTCGCCAGATCTAAAGGGGAAAAAACCTCTAATAAATATCATGACGAGATACTTAGGATAGATCCTCTCAAGGCACTCTATATACCCATCCCTAAGGTTGCTTGCTCTAGTATCAAAAGAGTTATCGCGGATTTACTCGATATTGAGATACCACTCAATGGAGCTGATATTCATAGAGCAGACTTTCCAATCGTCGAAGCAGGTACGCTTCATCAGTATGATGATTACTTTAAGTTTTGTTTTGTTCGAAATCCCTGGGACAGATTGGTTTCCTGTTATTCAGAAAAGATCAAGTCTGACAAGAACTTTTCGGGGAAGACAAATTCTTTCAAAAATGGAGTTCATAAAGGTTTTTTGAAATACGAAATCTTCAGAGCAAATATGTCTTTTGAAGAGTTTTTAAGGGCAGTTGCGAGCATTCCTGATAATGAGGCGGAACAGCATTTTAGATCTCAGCATACTTTTCTGACTGATAAAGATGGTAAATGGATATCTGACTTTATTGGGAAGTTTGAGAATCTTGATCAAGATTTTCATGAAATCTTCCGTAGATTGCAAAGACCAGACATCCAACTTCCTCTATCTAATCAGACTGGCCATGCAAAATATAGAAGCTATTACACCGATGAGCTTTTAGATGTTTTCAGAGAAAGATATGCAAAAGATATCAGCCTATTTGAATATGATTTCTAGGCTTGATAGATACGCATACAAGGTTTAGTCTTTGACTAAAAAGCCTGAGACAAATCGATAGTCCTAAGAATTTTTCGACAGGTAAAAAATGAATTGGAATTATTTTTCAAGCCTCCTTCTGCAACTAAATGGAATGCCTAGATGTCACAACAGAAGAAGCGATATTGATGGAAGTGCTATTGTTTTGACTGAATTTAGGACGATTTATATACCTATTCCTAAAGTTGCTTGCACGAGCTTAAAAAAAGCTTTTGGCATGGCGATTGGCTTGGATTTATCACCTGTCGAAAGTGGTGCTAAATCTATTCATCAGATCGATTTTCCATGCATCCATGTAAGTGAAGTTGAAAAATTTAAAAACTACAAAAAGATCGCGTTTGTTAGAAATCCCTGGGATCGATTAGTATCTTGTTACAGGGACAAAGTGAGAGAAAATAAACAATATACAGGAAGGCAAGAAAAATTATTTATAGATGGTGTGCACAGAGGGCTTGTAAAATACGGCACGTTTAGAGCCGGAATGTCATTTGATGAGTTTGCACAAGCAGTTTCACAAATTCCAGATGAAGATGCCAATCCTCACTTCCGATCCCAATTCAGCTTCTTAACCAATAAAAACGACTCTATTTTTACTGACTTTACTGGCAAATTTGAAAGCCTGAATGAAGATTTCAATAGAATATTCGAGCAGCTGAACATTCCTGATATCACGCTTCCGCATGCAAATAAAAGCAGAAGAGCAAAATATATAGAATACTACAATGATGATCTGAAAGAGCTGGTTAAAAAACGTTACTCCAGGGATATTGAGGCTTTTAATTATACCTTTTAGCACTTTGATTTGAAATCTTCTTTCATGGTTCTACGAGTGATATAGAATGGTTCATTCAAATCCTGAAATTAGCGTTATCATGTCTGTCTACAATGGTTCTCCTAATTACTTAAGAGAATCTATAGATAGCATCTTGCAGCAGAGCTTTACTGACTTTGAATTCATCATTATTGATGACTGCTCATCGGATGATAGTGGTTCTATTTTGAGTGAGTATGCAAGTCGCGATCGCCGTATTCGTCTGTTCCGTAATGAGCAAAATTTGGGGTTGACAAAATCCCTGAATAAGGGGCTGAGTTTGGCTCAAGGCGACTATATCGCGCGTCAAGATGCAGACGATATTTCGCTACCGACCCGTTTTGAGAAACAAGTGGCGTGGCTCGAAGCAGAGGCTGAAACCGTTTTGCTCTCCTGTGAAATTCAGCCTATTCGACCCGATGGAACGTTTGGTACTGTTAGTGACCGTGCCTGTTCCGCGGACTTGCTAGGCTGGCATCTCCTTTTTCACAATCACCTAGGCGGACACAGCCAGGTCATGTTCCGGCGACAGCCTGTAATTGAGTTAGGCGGCTATAACGAAGCCTATCGCTACAGTCAGGATTATGAGCTGTGGTGCCGCCTGACCTCGGTTGGCAAACTAGCGATACTGCCAGAAGCTCTGCTACAGCAGCGGTTCCACAATGGCAGCATTTCGGCAAACAAGCGATCGCAGCAAAACGCCCTGGTATTTCAAAGCGTAGCCCGGAATCTTGAACCGCTCATAGGTAGAACGCTATCAACGACCGAAATTGAACCTCTACACCGCTTCTGGTCAGCCGGGAAAGCTGCCAAGCGCGATCGCTTCCCCGAACCCCAGCTTGCGAAACAACTCAATCGTCAACTCAGCCGCATCTACAAAGGCTACAGCCGCCCCAAATCCCCAGTAACTCAGCAAGCTCTACGCCTGCTCATTGGCCAAAAGTTCCTCGCCTGGGCCAGCGTACTAAATCGGCGCACCCAGCTATTCAGCAAGATTCACGTGTATCTGCAAGCCCTGCGCTGGTCACCTCAGCAAGCCTTAGCCCAAGCAGCACAAGTATTTAGCAAGACCACTCCTGCACTCTCCCACTCTCGTTCGGCTGAGCTTTCGGCCTGAGGCTTCGACGGTGAGCCCAGCCGAAGGGCTCCAGCCGCAGGGCTCACGACGAAGCCCACTCCCCCGACTCCGCTAATCATTCCCAACCTACCCATGGTTAACTCCAATCCCCTGATTTCCGTCATCATGCCCGTTTACAACTCGCTGCAGTATCTCAACGCAGCCGTTGAAAGCATCCTGCAGCAGAGCTTCAAGAATTTCGAACTGCTCATCTTTGATGATGGGTCGACTGATGGGTCGCGGGAGCGATTGCGGCTGTATGCAGGAAAGGATCCCAGAATTCGCTTGTTCTTACGTGAACATGGTGGACTCACCCTATTGCTGAATGAAGGGCTTGAGAAAGCCAGGGGAGAGTTTATCGCCCGCATGGATTCAGACGATATTTCGATGCCACATCGGTTTGCCGCTCAGCTGAAATTTCTGACGCACAATCCCGACTGTGCCGTTGTCGGTTCCGAAATTTTGAGAATTGATCCGGGTGGGTTGCCGATTGGCATCAAAGGTCAGCCTCTCCACCACGAAGAAATTCTGCAGGCTTTCTTAAATGGTAAAGGCGGTGTTATTAATCACCCCAGCGCCATGTTTTTCCGGACGGCCCTTGAAAAGATTGGGGGATATAACCGTGACCTTGAGCCTGCCGAAGATTTTGATTTATTTATCCGTCTCTCTGAGGTGGGTAAACTCGCGAATCTCCCGGAAGTGCTCATCAAATACCGCCTGCACTGCAAGCGAACAACGGACCAGAAACGATTGATTCAACTTGAGAAGGTGCAGACAATTGTGCGACAAGCCTGGGCTGACCGTGGCCTGGGTTCTCCTCCTGAAGATTTACTCAAAAGCCAACCCGTTTTGTCGCCAACTGAAAGTAGACAGCACTGGGCGCGAACCGCCATGTCACAAGGCTACTTTCTTACGGGGCTTAAGCATTCGCTGATTCTCTTAGCGGATGATCCATATTCTTTGGCCCGCTGGAAGCTGGTGCTGCGGGCCTTAAAAAATTGGAAACGACCGCAACCTTTGCCCTATGTGTAGATGCTGCTCTGAGGTGAAAAAATAAGCATGTCTCTAGGCATTAGCGTCATTATCTGCTGCCATAACAGCGCTGCAGAGCTCCCCACAACGATCCGGCATCTAGCCGCCCAGCAAGTATCACCGCCTATTCCATGGGAGGTCGTGATTATCGATAACGCCTCCACAGACACAACGGCACAGGTCGCGCGATCGCACTGGCCTGAAAATGCCCCGGCTCCTTTGAGAGTTATTCATGAGCCAAAGCTAGGACTGATCAATGCCCGGTATCGAGCGCTAGCAGAGGCCAAATATGAAATCCTCAGTTTCATTGACGATGACAACTGGGTTTGTCCGCACTGGGTTCAAACTGCGGCTGAAGTGATGAGTCAGCATCCTGAGGTGGGAGCCTGTGGGGGGCACAACATTCCGGCCTTTGAGGGGACAAAACCCTGGTGGTTTGACCTCAGCCCCAGCAGCTATGCCGTAGGCACCCAAGGTCCTGAGAAAGGGGGAGACATTACCTGGTCGCGAGGACGGTTGATTGGGGCGGGACTCACCATTCGGAAAACGGCCTGGGAAAAGCTGGTCGATGAAGGGTTTAACTCTTTGCTAGTGGGCTGCAAAGGCAAAGCGCTGAATCGGGGTGAAGATACAGAACTGTCCTTTGCGCTTGTGCTAGCGGGTTGGCGACTCTGGTACGAACCCCGCATGACGCTACAGCATCACCTGCAACCGGAACGTTTGCACTGGGCTTATCTACGTCGCCTGGCTAGAAATGGTGGCAAGGCCACGCTGGGGTTTGATCCCTATCGATTTGCCTTACAGGAACGCGGTAGCGAGAGTCAGATTTCTTTCTGGTGGACGATCGCGGGCAAGTCTAAACCTGCTGGTAGCCGCCAAACCTGGTACTTTCAAGCGCTATCGGTGCTACGCGAACTGCTGAAACACCCCACAAAACTCATCACTGCTCTGTTCCGCCCCATGGAGGGCGATCGCGACACGCTGCGGATTGAAATGAGAATTGGTCGTTTGTTGGAACTGCTGAACAACCGCAGCGCCTACGATACCAGTGTTCAAACCGTTCGTAATGGAGCTTGGCAACACAAACAGCCTACCCAACAGCGGACTCCCGTGTAGGGCGCACCAAGACGCCGAGGTATTCAATGGATTTCCCAGCTATTCATAAAAGCAAAAGTCGATGATGAGACACCAGCGTAATTCCTTTGTCTTTGTAATCCCAGTCCGGAATCCCAAAGATGATAAGGTCACGGACTATCAATGCATCGAAACTGCACTTCGCGAAACTGTGCGATCGCTAACCAGCCAAACCTGGAAAAATACCCGTGTCGTCATCGCTTGTCACCGCATTCCTGATTGGTCTAACCACTTTGGGGATAAAGTCACCTTCCTGAACGTTGACCATATTCCTGTATTTCCGCCGAATACTAATCCGGTGCGAGTTGATAAAGGCCTAAAGTACGTTATGGGTATTTTGTATGCCTATCATGTGCTCAATCCAGCGCTGATTATGCCCATGGATGCGGATGATTATATCAACGTGACTTTGGCAA
This sequence comes from Leptolyngbyaceae cyanobacterium, assembly GCA_050330865.1. Taxonomy (GTDB): domain Bacteria; phylum Cyanobacteriota; class Cyanobacteriia; order Phormidesmidales; family Phormidesmidaceae; genus SIO1E4. The sequence continues at coordinate 738 of JBHJHM010000101.1, read as the reverse complement.
AAAGTCTGATCTGGAGAAGCCGATTCAGCCGAGGAATTGACGGCTATCTAGTCAAAAAAGGACTGCACGTTAATCTCAGAATTACACCTGAATACGCGATTAAATACGAAGCGGCCTATCAGATCAAGGGATTCGATCAATCGTGTGGGTCTTGTCGTATTTTCAAGGCAGGCTCGCTGGTACAAAAGCTTAAATCCATCGACCCAGAGATTATTGAGCGATTGAGCCAATGGCCTACCAAAGCTGCGGACGCTTCGATCACGGTGCCCGCTGAACCTGTCATGTGGCTCAGCGATCGCTCCCAATCAACCTACCTTACAGAAGACAGTATGGTAAATATTCTGGGTCGGCACATTCGCCAAAAAGACTACTTCAAATTTTCTAAGCTTTCCTCCATCGGAGCTGCAAAAGGCTGCGGTCATGGCAACCATGATGGTCCCAGACAGGGAGAAATTCATCAAGATAAGCTCATCGGTGAATTTCCATTGCCAAAATTTTATCGAGATTTTGGGATTGATCCTGAAGCTGGACCGTTCCAGCAGAGAAATATGACTAGCAGGGAAATCCAGGCTTCGACGTAAAACCTTGATGTGAGACTCTCAGATCTTGCACTTGGCCGGGAAACCGCTAAACACCGCCCTGCACTGAAAGTGTCAGGGCTCACTGACTCAAACCCCTAAAGGGGTTGAAGAGCGTGTAATCCTTATGCATCAATGGGTTTAGCCTTTGATAGTCCCT